>NC_015946.1:0-600000 GCF_000224105.1 Mycoplasma putrefaciens KS1
ATGGAAGATAAGGAATTATTAAGAAAAATTAAACTATCGCTATCGAAAAATGAAAATATTGATGTTGATGTTTATAACGAATATATTTCTACTTCTAAGTTGTATAAAAAAGATACGGTAGATTATCTTTTAGTTGTAAAATCTTCTTTTGGTCTTAAAACAATTAAACATATTGAAGGAATTATTGAAGAAGCTATTAAACAAGAGTTAGGTCATAATATTTTTTTAAGTTTTATAGATGAAAAAAAATATAAAAAAGAACAAACTGATCAACAAATAAACACAATAAAGCAAGCTAATAATAACTTTATTAAAAAATCTAAAAAAACTAATCAAAACACTTTTGATAATTTTGTGGTTGGGCCTAGTAATGAACAAGTTTTTATAGCAGCTAAAACAGTTTCTAATGAACCAGGAGTTGTTTATAATCCTTTATTTATTTATGGTGAATCTGGAATGGGAAAAACTCACATTCTAAAATCAGCTAAAAACTATATGCAAACTAATTTTTTAGAATTAAAAATTGCTTATATGAACGCTGAAGAATTTGCTAGAAAAGTAGCTGATGTTTTGCAAAAAACACATAAAGAGATCGAAGAGTTCAAAAAAGATTTACTAGAAAATGATGTTTTAATCATAGATGATATCCAATTTTTAAGCAAAAAAGAAAAAACAAATGAAATTTTTTTCACAGTTTTTAACAATTTTATAGAAAATGACAAACAACTTATTTTTTCGAGTGATAAGTCTCCCGAACTGTTAAACGGGTTTGATAATAGATTAATCACAAGATTTAATATGGGATTAAGTTTACCTATTAAAAGTCTAGATATTAAAACAGCTACTGCTATCATTAAAAAAGAAATAAAAGATCAAAATATTAGCTTAGAAGTTACTGCTGAAGCAATTAACTTTTTATCAAATTATTATGCTGATGATGTCAGAAAAATTAAAGGATCAATTGCTCAATTAAATTTTTGATCACAACTAAATCCCGATCAAACAATTATAACAATCGATACTGTAACTGAGTTATTTAAAGGGATTCCTACTTCTAAATTCGGAATTTTAAACGTTAAAAAAATCAAAGAAGTTGTTTCTGAAAAATATGGAGTTAGTGTTAATGCTATTGAAGGTAAAGGCAGAGCAAAACAAGTTGTTATTGCAAGACATGTTGCCATGTATTTAACTAAAGACATTCTAAACCATACTTTAGTACAAATTGGTGAAGAATTTGGAAGCAGAGATCATACAACAGTTATAAGTGCAGAAAGAAAAATCCTTAGACTTTTAAAAGAAGATAAACAATTCAAAAAAACTGTGGATAACTTAAGAAGTAAAATCTTAACAAAATAATTAAGAAACTCTAATTAGTATCTAATATTTTAATTCTTATCCACATATGGGCACCTTAATAAGAATAAATATTAGATAATTAGTAAATAAGAAAGAGTAATAAGATATTTTTTGATTATTTGATAGTTTTGATTAAAATTTGTTTCTTAAGTTCAAACAAATAAATAGAATATTTGATTATGAGATAATTAAATCAATTAACGAGGTATCAAAACATGAATTTTTCAATTAATAGAATTATGTTATTAGATAATTTGCAAAAAGCTTATAAAGTTATTGATCCAAAAAGTAGTAATCCTAGCTTGACAGGTATTTTTTTGAGTGCTGAAGATCAAAAAATAAGTATTATTTCAAGTAATGGTATTTTATCTTTTAAAAGTATTTTAGATACAAATAATTCTGATTTAGAAATTAAAAAAGAAGGTAAAGTTTTAATTAAACCTAAATACGTTTTAGAAATGCTAAGAAAATTAGATGATCAATTAATTAACATATCAATGATTGAAGATAATGAACTAATTATTAAAACTAATAATTCTGATTTTAATGTTAGTGTATTAAATGCTGAAGATTTTCCTTTAATTGGTTTCAGAGAAAAAGGCATAGAAATAGTTCTAGATCCTAATGAAGTTAAAAAAACGATTTATCAAGTAAATATTTCTATGAATGAATATAGTAAAAAACTAATTTTTACAGGGTTAAATTTAAAACTTAATCAAGAAAAAGTAATTTTTTCAGCAACTGATTCGTTTAGAATAAGTCAAAAAGTTTTATCAACAAGCTCAAAACACAATCAAAGTATAGATATTACAATTCCTTTTAAAACTGCTAATGAATTACCTAAATTATTAGATAATGCTAAAAGTCTAAAAATTGTTTTATTTGAAGGTTATATTACTTTTGTTATTGATAATGTAGTTTTCCAATCAAATCTAATAGATGCAAAATTTCCTAATGTTGAATCTGCACTTCCTAAAGAATTTGAAACAATTATTACTGTAAAACAAAAAGTAATTTTAAAAGTATTATCAAGATTTGATTTTCCAACTGATGATGGTACGCCAAACGTTGTAAACATTAAAGTAGATGATCATAAAATTTACTTTAAAACTTCTATTACTGAAGTAGGAAAATATGAAGAAGAATTTGATAATTTCTTAATTCAAGGAAATAAAAATATTTCCATAAGTTTTAACACTAGATTTTTAATTGATGCTATTAAAACATTAGATGAAGAAAAAATTGAACTAAAATTAATTAATCCAACTAAGCCAATGGTTTTAAATAACTCAAAAGATCAAGATTTAAAACAAGTGATTCTTCCAACATTTATAGCTAACTAGTCCACTAGCTGGATTTTTTATTTGATAAAGTTAAATACTTATATAGAATATGAATATATGACTAATAAAATTAAACAAGTGATTGTAGTTGAAGGTAAAACCGATACTCAAAAACTTAAACAAATTTATGGAAATGAAATTAAAACAATTGAAACTAAGGGATTAAGTTTAAATCAAAAAACTTTAGATTTGATTAAAGAATTTAATAATACAGTTGGAATAATTATTTTTACTGATCCAGATGGTCCAGGTAAAAAGATAAGAGAACAAATCATCGCTTATTTAGATAATAAAGTTTTAAATGCTTTTATTACCAAACAAGATATCAATAAAAAAGCTAAAAAAATTGGACTTGCTCAAGCTGATGAACATTCTATTAAAAATGCTTTATCAAAGTTAGTCACTTATGATAAAAATAATAATTCTATTTCTTGAAATGAATATCTTGAAAATGATTTTTATTTAAAAGCCAATAGAGTTAAAATTTGTGATCATTTTAATTTCGAGTCAACTATTAATTCTAAAACATTATTTAAGTGGTTGAATTGAATGAACTTAGATGTAGATAAAATTAAAGAAATCTTAGGAGAGGCAAATGCAAATAAAAGCTAAAAAACACTTTGGTCAAAATTTTATTTCTGATCCTAAATTGATTAGTAAAATTGTTGATGTTTTAGGCAATGAATTTGATCAGTTAGTTATTGAAATAGGTCCTGGAACAGGAGCTTTGACTGCAGAGTTAGTCAAACGTTTTAAAAAAGTTGTTGTTATTGAAATAGATCCCGACTTAGAAATGGTTTTGAAAAATAAAATTAATTCTGCTAATTTTGAAATTGTTTTAGCTGATGTTTTAACTATTAATTTTAAAACAATTATTGAAAAATATCACTTTAAAAATGTTTCAGTAATTTCTAATATGCCTTATTATATAACTGGTGAAATTTTATTTAAAACTTTTAATGTTAGTCACTTATTAACTAAAGCCGTATTTATGATGCAAAAAGAAGTAGCTTTAAGAATATGTGCTACTCAAGGACAAAAAAACTATAATAATCTTTCTGTTGTTAGCCAATTTTTTGCTGATAGAAAATATCAGTTTACTGTAGTTAAAGGAATGTTTAGACCAATTCCTAAAGTTGATTCAGCAATTGTTTCTTTAACTTTTAACAATCAACACAAAACTAAAGTTAAAGATCAACAAGAATTTATTGAATTTGTTCGTAAACTTTTTAACAATAAAAGAAAAACCATTTTAAACAATTTAACGAATCTAACAAATGATAAGAACAAGGCTTTAGCTTATCTAAATAAAGTAGCAATTGATTATAAAAAACGTCCAGAACAATTAAGTCTAGACGAGTTTATTAGCTTATTTAATATCATATAAAACAAGCTCAAATTTAGTTTGTAAAACCTTTATTTGATGAGTGTAACTATTTATCATGATCGCTAAATCACTAACTACTTAAAACTTTAGTGCCAAGGATTTCTAAAAAGCAAAAAATAAGTGTATAATTAAATACTAAGGATAATTAAGCTGAATCTTTATACAATAATAAACATAGTTCTTTTTAAACTCTTAACCTTAATATTCTTTATTTTTAGTTTTAGTTATCCTTAAAAATTTTATATATTTTTAATAATTTCATTTGTTTTCTTTAAATATTTAAATTTTATTTATGTTTTTCAATATTTAATTAATTTTCTCTTACATTTATTTTCGTTTAGAAAAATTTTAACTCACTGTCTTGTAATTCCTTTATATACAGTTTGTCTAATACAGATTAAAAGATTTAATAATTAGTATTTTAATTTCTTATAATAAAAATATAAATTTTAATTTATCAAAAATATTTCATAATTTTAGACCTTATTTATTCTTATTTTTTTAGGAATAAATAAGGTCTTTTTTAAGCTTGCTAGCTATAAATTTAAAAGATATTTTATAGTGGTTTTGGGGTATAATTATAATGTATTAAAAGCGTTTTTATTGCGTTATTTTTTAATGTCATTTTAAAAGAAAATTAAATGAAAGGATGAAGAAAATGTCTGCAGAATATGGTGCTGAATCGATAAAAGTTTTAAAAGGTTTAGAAGCTGTTAGAAAACGTCCCGGAATGTATATTGGTTCAACTTCAAAAACAGGATTACATCATCTAGTCTGAGAGATATTAGATAACTCAGTTGACGAAGCAATGGATGGTTATGCTAATAAAATTGATATTACTATTACTGTTGATGGTGAAATCATTATTCAAGATAATGGTAGAGGTATTCCTACTGGGATTAATGCTGAAACTGGTAAATCTGCACTTTCATTAGTATTTACTCAATTACACGCAGGAGGAAAATTTGACTCTGAAAGTTATAAGATTTCAGGTGGACTTCACGGAGTTGGAGCAAGTGTAGTTAATGCTTTATCTTTATATGTTGATGTTGATGTTTATAGAGAAAATACACATTATCATCAAGTGTTTAGTAAAGGTGGAACTGAAGAAACAGAACTAGAAAATTTAGGCTTTACCCAATTAAAAGGTACCAGAGTTCGATTCAAACCAGATCCAGAAATTTTTTTAGAAACTACTACTTTTGATTATGAAGTTATTAGAAACAAAGCAAAGCAATTAGCCTACTTAAATAAAGGTTTAAAAATTACTTTAACTGATCAAAGAATTGATAAAACTGTTGATTATCTTTTTGTAAATGGAATTTTAGATTATATCAAAGAAAAAAATGAATCTAAAACTGTTATTAATCCAAGCATTTTTTATGTTGATGCAAAATATAAGGATATCGAAGTTGAAGTAGCTTTGCAATATAACTCAGATTATCAAGAAAACCTAGTGACATTTGTTAACAATATTAATACTATGGAAGGTGGAAGTCATGAAGATGGCTTAAAACAAGCACTAATTAGAGATATTAATAGATATGCTGATAATGTTATTAAAAATAATAAGTCTAATGGTAAGTACTCTTGAGATGATATCAAAGAGGGAATGGTATGTATTGTCTCAGTAAGACATACAGATCCTCAATACGAAGGACAAACTAAAACAAAGTTAGCTAACCCTGATGCTAAAGAAGCTGTCAATGAAATAGTTGGTCAAGCATTTGAAGAATTTTTATTAAAATCACCCGAAGATGCTAAAGCAATTTTAGATAAAAATGCTAATGCTCAAAAAGCAAGAATTGCTGCTCAAAGAGCAAGAGAAGAAACAAGAAGAAAATCTGCTTTAGATTCATTTTCTCTACCAGGTAAACTAGCAGATTGTGAAAGTAAAGATGTAAGTATTGCTGAATTATATTTAGTTGAAGGAGATTCAGCAGGTGGTAGTGCTAAAACAGGAAGAAACAGACGTTTTCAAGCAATCTTACCTTTAAGAGGTAAAGTTTTAAATGTTGAGCGTGTTACTGAAGCTAGAGCTTTTGCGAATAATGAAATTAAATCAATTATTACAGCAATTGGAACAGGTATTAAAGAAGAACTAGATCTTTCAAAATTAAGATATGGAAAAATTGTAATTATGACTGATGCTGATGTTGACGGAGCACACATTAGAATTCTGTTATTAACATTTTTTTATAGATATATGAAAGAGTTGATCAAAAACGGAAACGTTTATATTGCTCAGCCGCCATTATATAAAATTGAATCTTCAAAACATGTTGAATACGCTTATACTGACTTAGAATTAGAAGAACTAAAAAATAATACCTTTAAAGACACAAAATTTAGCATTCAGCGTTACAAAGGTCTTGGTGAAATGGATCCTTTACAATTATGAGAAACAACAATGGATCCCCAACAAAGAACAATGCTTCAAATTTCTTTAGAAGATGCAGCTCTAGCTAATGAAGTTTTTTCTGATTTAATGGGTGAAGATCCAGAACTAAGAAAAAATTACATTCAAGAAAATGCCAGATTTGTTGAAAACATTGATATTTAGAAGGGAAAAGCGATAATGGATAATCAAAATAATAACCAAGATCACTATCATGGAAAAATATCACCAATTGATATAGCAGCAGAAGTTCGAAAAGACTTTTTAGAATACGCAATGAGTGTTATTGTTAGTCGTGCTTTGCCTGATCTAAAAGATGGTTTAAAACCAGTTCACAGACGTATAATTTATGCTATGAATGATTTAGGAATTACAGCAGATAAGCCGCACAAAAAATCAGCAAGAATTGTCGGAGAAGTAATTGGTAAGTATCATCCACATGGAGATAGTGCAGTTTATGAATCAATGGTGAGAATGGCTCAAGACTTTTCTTATCGTTATCCTTTAATTGATGGACATGGTAACTTTGGTTCAATTGATGGTGATGGTGCTGCTGCAATGCGTTATACTGAAGCAAGACTAGCAAAAATTTCAAACTACATTATCAAAGACATTGATATGGAAACTGTTCCTTTTGTTGATAATTATGATGCTAGTGAAAAAGAACCTGCTTATTTACCAGGTTATTTACCTAACTTGTTAGTTAATGGAGCGACTGGGATTGCTGTTGGTATGGCTACTTCTATTCCACCTCATAATTTAGGTGAAGTTGTCAGCGCTCTTAAAGCTTATATCGATAATAATGACATCTCAATTGATGAAATTCTAGATAATCATATTTTAGGTCCTGATTTTCCGACAGGAGCATTAATGACTAATGGTCAAAAAATGCGAGATGGTTATAAAACAGGTCGTGGTGGAGTAATTATTCGTGCCAAAGTAGAATTAGAAGAAACTGCTAAACACAATCGTTTTGTGATTACTGAAATTCCTTATCAAGTCAACAAGTCAAAAATTATTGAAAAAATTGCTGAGCTAGTTAAAACTAAAACAATTATAGGTATTGCTGATATTAGAGATGAATCTAACTATGAAGGAATTAGAATTGTAATCGATTTAAAACGCGATGCAAATCCAGATGTAGTTTTATCTAAGCTTTATAAATTCACTGGCTTACAATCAAGTTTTACTATTAATTTATTATCGTTACATAATAATTTACCTGTACTATTAGATTTAAAGTCAATTATTAAAAACTATGTAGAATTTCAAATTCAAGTTATTATTAGACGTTCTATATTTGAACAAAATAAATTAAATAAACGTCATCATATTCTTCAAGCTTTACATCAAGTGTTAAGTAATGTTGATGAAGTTATTGAAATTATTAAATCAGCAAAAACTACTGAAGAAGCTAAACAATTACTAACTGATAGATATCAATTTGATGATGAGCAGAATAAAGCTATTTTAGAAATGCGTTTACAAAGATTAGTTGCTTTAGAAAGAGAAAAAATCTGAAATGAAATGCAATCTATTCAAGAACGTTTAACTTATTTAGATAAGTTAATTAATAATAAAGATGAACAAAACCATGTTCTTAAAGAGCAGTTAGATGAGATAGTTGCTAGATATGGTGATCAGAGAAGAACATCAATCATTGATGATAAGTTAATTAACATTCAAGATGAAGAACTAATTCCTGATGTTAAAACAATGATTTTATTATCTGAAGAAGGTTATATCAGAAGAATTGATCCTGATGAATTTAGAACGCAAAAACGTGGTGGACGTGGAGTTAGTGTGAATGCTGAACCAAATGACCCTATTGATATTATTACAATGGGCAAGGCAAGAGACTGAGTATTATTTTTCACTAATTCAGGAAAAGTGTTTAGAACAAAAATGTATAACATCAGACAATATTCAAGAACTTCAAGAGGATTACCAATTGTTAACTTTTTAAATGACTTAACAGCTGAAGATAAAATAACTGCTATTTTATGTTTAAGAAATACTAAACAAAAATTTAACTATTTAACTTTTGTAACTCAAAATGGAATGATTAAAAGAACTAAAATTGCTGAATTTGATAATATTAATCGAAATGGAAAAAAAGCTATTACTTTAAAAGAAAATGATCAACTAGTTTCAGTATTTGTAACAACTGGTCAAGATAGTGTTTTTGTTGCTAACCAATCAGGAAAAGTAATTAGAGTTCAAGAAGATAAAATAAGATCAATGTCTAGAACTGGAGCTGGAGTTAAATCTATTAAATTAGAAGATAATGATGTTGTAGTTGGGGCTGTAAGTTCATTTAAATTAACTCATATTACTACTGTTTCAAGTAAAGGGATTTTTAAAAAGACTTCAGTTGATGATTATAGAATTAGTAATAGAAACACCAAAGGTATCAAAGTAATGAATTTAAATGATAAGACAGGTAAATTCAAAGCCTTAATACCTGCTAGAGAAAGCGATTTAATTGTTATTGTTTCAAGTGATGGAAATATTATTAAAACTAAAGTTTCTAGCATCCCAACTTTATCTAGAACAGCTACAGGAGTTAAAGCGATTAGACTAGATGAAGGTCAAGAAATTAAAGCAATTACTTTAGAATATCGTAAAAACCAGCAAGATTTTGACGATTTTGAAGATGAAGAATAATAACTTAACCGCTAAGATTAGCGGTTTTTTTATTTGTTTTTAAAAAAAGAATAAAAAACAAATAAAAAGTAAGATTCTTAAATACTTTAAAAATCTTACTAAAATGCTAATATGTAGTATTAAATTGAGGTTTTAATTAGATTATTTAATTTCAACAATTTGCAATTTACCTTTTCGTATGTCAAATTTCTTTCAAAAACCTAAGATAAGAGACATAGATAAAGTTCCTATGATAATTGCAACTATAAATAAAGCAATTCCTAAAGCTTTAGCAGTATTTGGGTTTTTAAATAGTTCTGAGTTTAGTAAAGGAAAAACAAATATTCCACCATGTGGAGCTGGCAAGGTGATTTTAAATAATCCAACTAGTAACCCAGTAATAAATCCACCTGATAAAGAAGAAACAGAAATACGTTTTGGATCTACTATCATAAATGGAATAGCACCTTCACTAATAAAGAATGAACCCATAAGTCAATTAGTTTTTGCAGCATCTCTTTCTTTTGAAGATCAAACATTTTTAAATAAAATAGTACATAATGCAATTCCTAATGGTGGAACCATTCCACCCGCCATAGAAGAAGCCATAATATTTGTCATAATAGGTTGTGAACCTAATTCTTGATTCACTGATGCAACACCTAACACGTATGCTATTTTATTAATAGGTCCACCCATATCAATACACATCATTAGACCAATTACTGCTCCTAAAATAACTAAAAGATTATTTTTAGCCATTCAAGTTAAACCAAGTTTAATACCATGTGTTACGTATCCTAAAGGTATGTTAATAATAAACATAGTTACAGATATTAGTAATAGTGAAAGTATTGGTATAAACACTATGTCTCTTATTCCTTGAAATGATTTTTTGAAATTTGTCATTAGTTTTGTTAAACTAAAAACTATAAATGCTGCAATATATCCACCAACCATAGCTCCTATAAAACCAGAGTTAGTTTGAATAAACCCTTTAGGTAGTAATCTTGTTCATAATCCAGATCAACTGCCACTTGCTCCATAAGCAAATGAGCCAGTACCATCTGCTAATAATCCTGCAACAATTCCTGGCATTAATCCTTGTGCTCCAACTATAGAATAAGCAATATATCCACCAAGGATGGGAACCATCATCATCATAGCAGTTTTACCAGCAGCAGAGAATCATCCAGCCACACGGTTAACAGTTCCGAAGTTTGAAGAATTTTCTATTGTTGCATTACCTGCAATAAAATCAATTAAAAATCCAAGTCCTAATATAATTCCTCCTGCAACAACAAATGGAAGCATTCTAGAAACTCCGCCAAGCAAATTACTTTTAAAATCTTTAAATTTTTTCAAGCTTAGTTCACCAACAGCTGAACTTTCTTTTTTGACATTTTTCACCAACTTTGTTTTAGAGTTGGTTTCAAAATTACTAATCAATTCTTTACCATTGTAAATAGCATCTTTAGTGCTTGTGTCAAGAACCTTATATCCGTTAAAACGAGACATCCCTTCAATAGCTTTGTCGTGAGCAAGAATAATTACCTTAGCATTTTTAATGTCTTCTTCAGTTAAAGCATTTTCGATACCACGTCTACCTTGTGTTTCAATTTTTACATTCATTCCTAGACTGTGGGCATATTCTAAAATTTTTTCTTGAGCTAAGTATGTGTGTGCAATTCCGGTAGGACAAGCAGTAATAGCTATAACATCATAATTATTTTTAAAATTATTATTTTGAGCCTTTGACTCTTTATTTTCATTCTTAAAGTTGGCAAATACTTTTGTAAAATCTGAAAATTTTTTAGATTGTCTAAGTGTGTTTGTAAATTCAGGATTCATTAAGTAACTTGAAATTGAAGCTAATGAATCTAGATGTTCATTTGTATCGTTACCATCAGTTGCTATCATAAAAATTAAATCAACAGGTTTATTATCAAAACTATCTCAATGAATAGGTTGTTTTAAACTGATATAAGCTATAACTGATTTTTTTACATTACTATTAAGTGCATGAGGAATAGCAATACCATCACCAACCCCAGTAGATCCCTGTTTTTCTCTTGTATAAATTGCTTTTATAAAATCGTTTTTGTTAGAAATAAAATTTTGTTCAAATAAAACTGAACTCAAAAAATCAATTACTTCATCTTTAGTTTTGAAATCTTTATTAAAAAAAGATGTATTTTTATTAAATAAATTTTTTACTTGCATAATCCTTCTTCTATTTTCCAAATTTCGATCTCTATAATTTGTTTTTTTATGTCTTTGCTTGTCGCTAATCATTTGTTAAAAGCCGTTGCTGAACCACACGCTGATGCGTATTTTAGAGTTTCAATTAGAGATAAATTATTCTCAATTCCATGAACAAAACCAGCTAGCATAGAATCTCCTGCTCCAACAGAATTAATCAGTTTACCTTTACCTATACCTATCTTGTAAATCGAGTTATCTTCTGAGAAAAAATAGCTTCCATTAGAACCCATACTTAATAAGATATTTCTAGCTCCAAGGCGACGTAGTTTTAAAATCATTTTCTGAATCTCTATAAAATCATAGTCTTTAACTTGTTTTTCAAATATAGCACACAATTCACCAATATTAGGTTTAATTAAATAGGGTTTAGATTTTAAACCATTTAATAGAGCGCTTTTAGAACTATCTAAAATAAATAAGGCCTGCTTTTGATTGATTACTTGACCAAGTTCTTGATATATTTTTGAATCTAGGTTTTTAGGTATGCTACCAGAGACAACAACTATATCGTTTTTTGTTAAATTATTCTTTAAATAATTCATTAACTTATTAACATAGTTTTTATCAATTTTTTGTCCATATCCATTTAACTCTACTTCTAAATTATTAGATAAATCTTTAATCTTAAAATTGGTTCTAGTGTTACCCGGATATAGAAAAAAATTATTTTTTAATTTTAATTCTTTAAATTTCTTATTAAATTTTTCAAAGTTTTCATCACCAAGAAATCCTGTTGCTAAAACGTTATTTTTTAGATTATTAAGAACAAACGCAACATTGATTCCTTTGCCTCCAATCAGTGAATAAGCATTATCATAATAGTTAGTTTCGTTTAGACTAAAACCATTAGTTTCTATAGTATAGTCAATTGCTGGATTTAAAGTTATTGTATAAATCATATTAATTTCTCCTACTAATTAAGTAAATCATTTAAATTTAAGATTTTTAATTGTGGATTTCTTAGTTCTTTTTTTGTTCTAAACACTCTCATATTATAATGTTTCTTTAATTTCTTATATTCTTTATAATTATTTATCTATTTTAGTTTTTCCCTTTCAAATATATATTTTATATTTTAAAATTTGATAGATTTTAGTATTTCATTGTATTTAACAGTATAGTTACAAAAGATAATATAGTTAGTAGATTTTTAGATAATATTTTGATAGTAGAAATACTTAAATATTTATTTTTCTAAGAGTTTCAAATGAAATTTATAAACTAAAAAACAACTGTTTTAATAATTAATGAAAACAGAAGTTTTAAGTATGGATTGCTTGATTTTTTATTATATTAACTTTCTGATAAATCTTTTATTGGTTTGCCAACTAATATGAAAATGCCAGCTATGGTAGATCCAAATAAAATATTTAAAATCCCCATCAAAGTTTTATCTTCTTCTGTCATGTATTTCTTTTCAATTTGTTTTAAAGTAATTATTCCCATAACTAAGGGAATAATTAAAATTGCTTTAAGAACCATCGAAATAATAATAAATACTTTAGCTATTTTTTTATATTCTTTGTTATACATAAATACCTTTCAAATTTTAATCAATTATAAATAATTTCTTAGCATTTAAAGTTGTTTGTTTTATAACTTGTTCAACACTAATACCTTTTAATTCAGCAACCTTTAAAGCTGTAAGGTAAATAAATTTAGGAAAATTTATCTGTCCTCTAAAGGGATGTGGAGTTAGATAAGGAGCATCGGTTTCTAACAATAATCTATCTAAAGGAATTGCTTTGACTGCGTGTTGTAATGTCTTAGCATTTTGAAAAGTAACCGCCCCACCAATATTGATATAACAACCTAAATCTAAAAACTTTTTAGCGTATTCTTCATTAGCTGAAAAACAATGTACAACAACTTTAGCGACATGATCTAAGCCTTTAATAATTTCAATGACATCATCATATGCTGAGTAAAGATTCTTTTCATCTCTAATATGTATTTGTAATACTTTATTATGTTTAATAGCTAACTGGATATGCTTTTTGAAAAAATCTTTTTGTTTAGCGATATTCTTTCTTGAATAAAAATAGTCTAAACCAGTTTCACCTATTGATATTACTTTTTTATGTTTTGCTAATTGATCTAGTTGTTCAAACACCAAATCATCATAACTAGAAACATTATTAGGATGAATAGCTACAGCTGCATAAACATCATCAAATTCTTCAGATAATTCTATGGCTTTTTTTGAACTAGTTAAATCATAACTAGCGCACAATCAAGCTCCAACGTGATTTTGATAAGCTTCATTTAAGACTTGTTTTATATTAATATCTTGGTATTTATAGTCATCATTTAAGTGAATGTGAGCGTCAAAAATCTTATCATTCTGCATAAAATAAATTTACCCCAATATAATAAAATTATAGCAAATAACATATAATATCTATAAATAGATAATAAGGAGAATAAAATGAGTAAAGTTCTTGTTTTAAAAACAACTGTGCAAGCTGATGAGGTTTCTAATTCGGTTGCTTTAACAAATAGATTTTTAGAAGAATATAAAAAATTAAATCCTAATGATGAAATTATTGAAATAGATTTAAACAAAGAAGAAGTTGGGACTAATATTTTAACTCAACAAAAATTTCCAACCTTTTTTAAACAAGAAGCTTCTATTAAATATATTAAATTATTAAAAAGTGTTGATAAGTTAGTGATTGCTTGTCCTATGTATAATTTTTCAACTCCTGCAACTTTAAAAACCTTTATTGATCATGTTTCTTTAGCTAATGAAACATTTTCATATAAGTATTCTAAAAAAGGTGATGCTATTGGGTTAGTTACTAATTTAAAAGCCCAAATTCTAGGAGTTCAAGGAGCGCCCCTAGGTTGATATCCATGAGGAGCACACACTCAATATCTTGAAGGTGCTTTAGGATTTTTAGGAATAAAATTCAATAAAACAGTTTTATTAGCAGGTGTTAAAGTCGGAGAATTTGGTCAGTTATCTCCAGCAGAACGTGTAGAATCAATTATTGATGAAATTAAACAAGCTGCTAAAACATTTTAATTAAATAAATCTTAATCCCAGATTTCTTATGATTTTGAAATTTGGGTTTTTTAATATTTGCTTAATATTGTTAAAAACACTGTTATTCATCTGATTATTTGTCTTGAATTGGATATCTGTATTTTTATAAAATAATAGGAAATATTAGAAAAGTGGAGTTTATATGATTCAACAAGTGATTGAAGATCCGATAAGACAGTCTTTAGATGATTTTTTCACTATGAAAGAAAAGTGTTTTTACATACCTATTTTTCAAAGAAGATATACGTGAACAACAAAACACATTGAAAGATTATTAGAAGATATTACAAGCGTGTTAATTCAAAAAGATAAAGAATACTTTTTGGGAGTGATATTTTATTTGCAAGAACCAAAATATGACAGAAAATATCACCAAGTACAAATAATAGATGGTCAACAAAGAATAACAAGTTTATTTTTAATCTTACATGCTATTAAAAAACTAATAGATGAAGAAAAAATCAATAACATAGCATTAAACGAGACTATAATTAAGTATTTAAAAGTTACTAATAAAGACAATCAAATTACTTCAAAAAATATGCTATTTCATAAAACTAGTGATGATGAAGTTTATAAAAAAATATCTGATGAAAGATTAGAAATAATAGAGCAAGCCGAAAAAGACACCAACACGTATAAAAATTTTGAATCTGTTTACAAGCAAATTAAAGAACTTAGAAAAAAATACAGTTGAGAAGAACTTTTATCTATTTTTAAAAAAATAAACATCGTTTCTATATCAATACAAAGTGCTGATGATGCGCAGATAATATTTCAAAAAATTAATTCAACTGGTGTAAGGTTATACACTTTTGATTTAGTAAAGAACTTCTTATTAATGAAGCTTAAAGATAACGATGATCAAGAGAAATTTAATCGTAACCTAAAATGATCAGTAGAAGATAAACTTAATAATGACTATAATCATATTCACGAACTTCTAAAACTATTTTTAGCTATTAAAAAAGATGCATACAAATACGATAACATAGATAATATTTATAATGCTTTTGTTGATTGATTTAAAAAAGAACAAGAAAAAAATCAAATTAAGAAAATAGAAGACTTTACCAATGAAGTATTAACTCAAATTTCAGATTATGCTATATACTACTCACAAATAAAAATCAAAGACAAAAAAGAACGAGAATTTTCAAATGAGTTATGAGAACTTATTAGTGAGTTTAGAAACATAAAAATTAATGCTCCTTTGGTTCTTATTATAGAAATGTTTAGATTGTGACAAAAAGACAAAGTTTTACAAGAAGCTCAGGTCATAAGAGCATTAAAGT
This sequence comes from Mycoplasma putrefaciens KS1, assembly GCF_000224105.1. Classification (NCBI taxonomy): domain Bacteria; kingdom Bacillati; phylum Mycoplasmatota; class Mollicutes; order Mycoplasmatales; family Mycoplasmataceae; genus Mycoplasma; species Mycoplasma putrefaciens. The sequence goes on from NC_015946.1 coordinate 15,740, forward strand.
TTATAAATAGTTTATTAATGCGAAGAGATTTTTGCGATAAGAGTACCAACAGACTTTCTAAATTTTTTCTAAGAGTACTTAGAGATGTTAAAAGATCATCTTCAGATTATTTTGATTTTGAAAAAAGATTATTAAAATTACTAGTTGAAGAACCCGATATGATACCAAATGATGAACAAGTAAGAAGATTAATGCATGGAATAAATGCTTATTCTAAAAATCTAAGAGTATTTCTAAATAAAATAGAGATCGATAACCCATCTCAACCTAATTTAGATATTTTGAGTATTGAACATTTAATGCCTCAGACTCTTAATGAAAAATGAATAAAAGACCTAAATGTTGAAGGACTAAGTGAGGCGGAATTAGACAGGAAACATAAAGAATATCTAAATAAAATTGGGAACTTAACACTCGTTACTAGTAAGATCAATTCTTCAATAAGTAATAGAGAATGAAAGTATAAAAAAGAAAAAATTGAAGATAAATTATTTGGATTAAGCTTAACCAAGGATATTAAAGAAAATGAAATTTGAGGTTTTGCTCAAATTGATGAAAGAACTAATAAATTAATAGAAGAATTTATTAAATATTTTAAATATCCAAGTTTAATTTAAAGTACTAATAACAAAGTCAGATATAAAAAGACTAATCATTTTTAATTAATTCCATAACAAAGGCCAAGTATACCAGTGTTATCTTGTCCTTTTTATTTAATTAATTTAATTAATAAAAAAACTTGAATCACCAGAGATTCAAGTCCAATTAACTATTAACAATAATGTAGTTATCTGCTCACTTTTCAGCGAATGTTCCTTTTTTAAGTATTATTCTAACAAAATCAATAATGATTCCAATACCTAAAGTCACTATAAAAAATAGAGACTCTAGTATGTAAAAACCGAATAAAGAAAGCATTCTATTTGGACTACTGTAGTTTAAATTTGCTGCTTTCATTCCAACTGTTGGTTTTCCTTGCAAGAAAAGAACAATTCTAACAACAAGATAAATTCCTAAGGTAACTATAGTTAATAATCCATCAATTAAATTGGTAAGTATTCTTCTAAGTAATCCTGCTTTTTTCACAATTAGCACTCCTTTGATTTATTAAATATTAAATATTTTGTTAATTATAATAGTTTAGTTAATTTTGTATTTTTGAAATAATTTTTCTATTTCATCTTTGTGTTTAAAATAATCATTAATAGCACTTCTCATGCCTTTTATTAATTCATCTTTAAATTTTGTTGTTTTAGTAGTATCTGTATTGGTTTTTTGAACTTTTCTATAAATTCATTGAAGCTACTTAATTTCGAACTCTTAATTTTACTTCTTTTCTTCTTCTCCTTTTTTTCTACAGATTCAATCAATTTTTCTAGTCTCTCTCCAAAAGCATTAATTATTTTAAAGTCTTGTTCAGGTGTACGTTCTTTAGTTGTGCATGAAACTGCAACCGCACTAGTTGAAGCTATCATTCCAATTTCTCCAAAGAAGGTTAACATTTTTTTCATATTTTCATTCCATTCTATCGACCAATACATATAATATCATATTTTAAAATTTAGAATTCATACTAATCAAGTGTGCAACAAGTTAGGGAGAATAAATGTTTAACTAATTATATGACTTTTATCTATATAATATATAATCAAATAAAGACTTTAATTTAGCTGCTATTATGGTAAAAATGTTCTTAGATTGAAAAATAATATATTAAATAATTAATGAAAGAAGTATTAGAAATTTTAAGTCTAAGATAAAATACTAGCTCATTTAGAGTGGGCTCTCTTAGTTTTTAAATTCATAGGAATAAAATAAATAAGGTTGATGACGACTAGCCTTAGAGAGTTTAATAACTTTGTCCAGTTTTAAAGTGTTGATCAACAACTTTTTGCTTTAGTTGTAACACTCAAGACTTTTTTCTATTTTTGATTAACAACAAAATCACTCTTTGATTTTTAGAAAGAAAGATTTTTAAATTCTTTAAAATGATTAATGATTATTAGAAATATTTTTGCAGCATGTTTGGAAATATGACAAATTTTAAATATAACAACAGCAACGCTCGTATAACTAATCTTTTAAGCAATTATCTTGTCTTTATTAAAGATTTATGTCTCCTAAGTACTAATGTGTTTTATATTTAAAAAATATGATTGTTTTTAAGTAATGTTTCAATTTTATCCTTATATTTATTATATTTTTCTAAAATTTTTGTTATTCCTTCTAGTAGTTGCTTTTTAATTTCTTCCTTGGTTTTTGTCATACCTTTTGTCAATGTTTCAACAGCTTTTTCTAAACTATCAAAAGACTTAGACTTGGTATAAAATGTATAAATTTCAAATAATACACTTGCTTCTTCACTTTCTAGTATTTTTTTAGCTTTCTCTTCTTCTTTTAGTAATTTTTCTACTAATTTTTCAGATCAAGAACCAACTTCTTTAAAAATTTTATAGTCTGTATTGCCATCGTTGCTTGAAATTTTAACAACTTTTGTACAAGCAACTGCAATCATTCCAGTTGAAGATATTATTCCTATTGTTCCCAAAACAGGTAAAAATCTTTTCATTATTTCATCCTATTCTATTATTTTTATTATTTATACTAATATTTATTACTATCTATATTTAGGATAAGCAAGAATTATCTATGCGTTTAGATTCTTTTATCATTAGTGATATTTATGTTAATGGTTGGCATGTATTAAAAATTTTCCTTGTAAAATAAACAGCAAAATTACTTTCAAATAGCAAAAAATCATGTAATAGATAAAAGTTCTATAATATTCAAAACAAATTAACTTACAAGCTGCTCTAATATTATGCTTCTATCTCAATTAACTACGAACTAAAACTTATGATACGGAGATTTTATACTTTTTAAATAATTCTTTTATTTGATTTTCTTTACTAATATATCTTTTGACTAACCTTTTTTAAATAGTTTGACAACTCTCTTCGTGATTCAATTTTATCCTTAGATGAACCAGCTTTTTTGCTTAGAATTTCCACAGCTTTCTCAAATGTATTTATTTCCTTGGCTTCTCCATATATATTGTAGATATCTCCGAGAATTAATATTAGATCATTTTCTGATTCAGTAAAAGTGGGTATATTATCGCTTGAGCTATCGCTCAATTTGATTATAAATTCTTCTACCATTGGTTCTTTTTTCTTAATAAACTTAAAGTTTTCTTCGTCAGTTAGTTCTCTTTTCATATCTTTATTATCTTTATGATTTTTACTAGAACCAACAACTTTTGTACAGGCAACTGCAAGCACTCCTGATGAAATTATCATTGTCATTTCTCCTAAAATTGATAATAACTTTTTCATAACTTAACCCCAACCCGTCTTCTTTATTTTTATAAACATCGCTTTTAAATATTTTTACTTTTTAATGCTTAAATTAAAGAGATTTTGTAGTTATATAATAATTGCTATAAGTAGTTATTTGTAAGAAACCATGGATAAAAGTAGATATTACAAAATAAAAGTACCTTAATTTCATGTGCTTAACATATTATGTGTTGATCTTTGGAACATAATATGAATAGTGATGAGCTGAGATTAAGATACATTATATTTTTGAAAGAAACTCTCTATTTCTTTTTCTTTACTATTATAACTTCCAACCAAACCTTTTAAAAAATTTGACAACTCTCTTCGTGATTCTTGTTTATCTTGTGATGAACCATTTCCCTTTTTATTTAAAACTTCTAATGCTTGACTAAACGTTTTAATTCCCTTAGCTTCTTTATATATTTCATATACTTTCGCAAGAATTGACAATATGTCGTGTTCAGATTCTGTGAAATTAGGATTAGTTTCACCTGAGCCTTCACTCACTTTATGTAACAATTTTTCTATTTTTGGTCCTTTATCTTTAATAAACTGAAAGTTTTCTTCATCAGTCAAAACTTTTGCTATAGGTTTATTAGTGCGATTTGTATTTTGATAAGCAACCGCAGCCATACCAGTTAAAGTCATAATTCCAACTGATCCTAAAATCGATAACAATTTCTTCATAATTTCATTTATTTATAACATTCCTCGTTATTTATATTATCACTTTCAAAAAGATTGTTTTTTAATGTATGTTATTTACCTAGACAATACTTTCTAAAGATGTTATCAATAATTTCATCTTCATATTCAATACCAATTAATTGGTTTAACAAATTTCACGCATCATACAAATCAACATTAACTATGTCAATTGGCATTTTTGACTTAATAACATCAAGTGCTGTTGATAGTTTATTTTTAATTTGTTCAACTAGAGCGATTTGGTTTAATCCAATTAAAATTAACTCATCATTTTTTTTAATTTCTTCATTTGTAAACATGTGATTAATTTTAAATAATAATTGATCAATATCTTGATTTTTAGCACTTGTAAAGACAATGTTTTGATATTTAACTAACAGATTTTCTTTGTCTTGTTCTGTTAATTGATCAGCTTTATTAACTATTAAAATATAAGGTTTATCATTTAATAATTCAAAAATCTCTTGATTATTTTGATCATCAATATTATCTTTATTAACAACAAATAAAATTAGATCAGCTTGATTAATTAAATCTTTAGATTTTTTGATTCCTAAACTTTCAACTAAATCATCAGTTTTTCTAATTCCTGCAGTATCAATTAAGTTTAAAGTAACATTTTCTAAGTTAATTTGACCTTCAACAATATCACGAGTTGTTCCGGGTATATCAGTTACAATTGCTTTATCTTCATTAATTAAAGTATTTAAAATAGATGATTTACCAACATTAGTTTGACCAACAATAGCTGTTTGAATTCCTTCTGAGTTTTTAAACGCTATTTTAGATCTAACTAGTAATTTATTGATTTGATTGTTAATTACTTCTAACAATTTAGTTAAATCTTCAACACTTGATCCTTCAACATCATCATAATCAGGATAATCAATTGACACTTGTATTCGACTAATAATATCTAAAAGATTGTCTTTTAATTGGATAATAGCTTTATTGTTAGCCCCACTCATATTAGATACACCAATTTTTAAAGCTAGTTCATTTTTAGCATGAATTAAATTATTAATTCCTTCTGCTTGAATTAAATCAATTTTTCCATTAATAAAAGAGCGTTGACTAAATTCACCTTTTAATGCCATTCTAGCTCCTGATTGAATGATTATATTAATAATTTTATTAGTATTTAAAATCCCGCCATGACAAGCAATTTCAACAACATTTTCTCCAGTAAAAGAGTAAGGAGCAACAAAACAAGTGAGCACAACTTCATCAATTAATTCGTTATTAAAATAAAGCTTTCTTAAAAAGATTCCTTTTTTAGTAGCTAGTTGTTTTTCTGGTTTTAAAAGTTTATTAACCACATTAAAAGCTTGATCTCCACTAACTCTAATTAAAGCAATTGCTTGAGTTGAAATATTTGTTGCAGGAGCCACTATTGTATCTTGTAAACTAATCATAAAACTATCTCTTTTCTTATAAAATTATACTTTATCTATTAATACGAAAAACTAAGCTGAAATTTATAGATTTACACTTAGTTTTTTTAATTTAATTTAAAATAGTTAGTTTAACCAAGGTTGAAATAATATTAAAGCAATTATTACATTTGCTAATACTAATCCAAAAACCTGTATCTTTTTAAGATATAAAAAAGTACTTAAACTAACTCCTATAGGTACATAAATTCATAAAACAATTTGTCTTCAACCCTTTAAAAATTTTATTTTATTTGTTGGGCTTTTTGGATCAACAAACCCTCAATAATTTGCTGCTGATTGATTAAAAACAATAAATGGAAACATAGTGCCAATAATTAATTCTATTGCTAGAGCGATAATGATTCCAGCAACAACAGGATTCATTAATTTAATTAAGTTTTTAAAAAAAGTCGAATCACTAAATTTTTCTGAATATTTTAAAGCAATTTGCATCATAAAAATTGGTGGAATAACAAAAGCTAGATAAGTCAGAATCATTGCAAAATATCCTCATCATTGACCATTAGCAACAATGTACCCGGTAATTGTAGCAAACTTAGGACTTAAAATACCTGGAGTTGAATTTGCAATAGCAAAAATATTGTTTATAAATTCCTCATCAATTTTTACATTAAATCAAGTTGCCAATGACCTTCATAATCACGCAAAGATCGGCATAAACACTTGTCCTCCACCAAAAACAGATAAAGAGATAAATGTAATCATAACAAGAGAAACTAGAAGAGCTAAAATCATTAGTTAGTCTCCTTATCATTTTTAGTTTTGTTTTTATTTGAATTTTTAGATCTAATTATAAAAACTGTTGAATAAATTGCAATTACTAAAATCATCACTAGTATTGGAATGTTATATGGTTTTGGTATAAATAATGAAAAAGCTAAAGAAATTGAAAATAAAGATATTCAAAGACTTATTTTCATTGTTTTAATTCCTCTTTTAAAATAATTTCATCCAAAGCCAATTAAAGCACCGCTAATTGCAACTAAAACTCCTACTTGAATCGCTATTAAATAGTTTGTGGGAATATAATTAGAAGCAAAAATTAAACCAACAGCAAACAAGGTATGAGGTAATGCTGCTAGACTAACAACTAGATAAGCTTTAAACTTACTTAGTGATTTAAAAGCAATATAAGCTGTAGTTTGAATTGCAGCAGGTCCAGGTAACATATTTGTTAAAATAACGTTATGTTCAAATTCATTTTCGTCTAATCATTGATACTTATCAACAGCATAACGTTTAATCACAGGCATCACTGCATTACCACCGCCAAAACTTATAAAAGTAATAGCAAGGATGAAAAAAAAGATATTTCAAAAAGTCGGTTTTTTAGTGAAATTGTCTTGATTTTCCATTAAAATACTCCTTTTTACACTTGATTAATTTACTACAATAATTTTAGAATAAATTGTAAATAAAAAGTAGCTGCTTAGCTACTTAATAAATTCTTGGTTATCAAAGTATGGTCTTAGAATCATTGGCAGGATTAATTTTTCTCCATCTCAATAATTTTCTAGCATAGCTGCGATTAAACGATCAATAGCAACTCCACTACCATTTAAAGTGTGAACAAGTTTAACTTCACCATCAGTATCTCTAAATCTTGTTTGCATTCTTCTTGCTTGAAAATCTCAACAATTTGAACAAGATGATATTTCACGGTATTTATTTTGTTCTGGGAATCAAACTTCTAGATCATAAGTTTTTGTTGCACTAAATCCAATATCACCACTACATAGTTCAACAATACGATATGGTAAATCAAAAATATTTAAGATATCTTCAGCATCTTGAACTAATAATTCTAGTTCTTGCATAGATTGATTGGGATGAACAATTTTAACTAACTCAACTTTATTGAACTGGTGAAGCCTAATCATACCTTTAGTATCACGTCCAGCACTTCCTGCTTCTTGTCTAAAGCATTGTGTAAATGAAGTATATTTAATTGGTAGAGCTTCATTTGAAAGAATTTCACCAGCATGTAGGTTTGTTAGCGGAACTTCACTTGTTGGAATTAATCATTGCTCTCCAGCTTTGTACATATCTTCAGCAAATTTTGGTAATTGACCAGTTCCTTGCATAATTTCACTATTCACAATTAGGGGACAGAAGATTTCTTTATAACCATATTTTTCATGTCTTGTTAATAAAATATCAGCAACAGCTCTAACTAGTTTAGAACCTAAACCTGTATAGATCAAAAATCTTGATCCACTTAATTTTGTAGCTTTTTCAAAATCAACTAATCCTAGTTTTGTTGCAATCTCTCAATGAGCTGTATTGTGTTTTACAAGTTTAGTGTGTTTAGATTTTTTAATTTCAAGATTATCATTATCATCATGTCCAAAATAAATATTTTCGTGTGGAATATTTGGAATGTATAACAATTTAGTATTTAATTGTTGATTAACTATTTTTAGTTGATTATCTAGTAGTTCAATTTCTAAATTCATCTCAGAAATTTTTTGCTTAAGTTGGTATACTTGAACTTGATTTTGTTGACGAACTAAATTAGCAATTTCTTTAGAAAGTTGATTTTTTTCTGCTTTGATCTTTTCAACTTTTATTATTAATTCTTTTCTTTGTTTATTTTGATTAACAACAAATTCTAAATCGTTTCTATAATCTTGTTGATTACGAATGTTTAATTTCTCAAGAACTTTTTCAAAGTTCTGTTCTATATAATTTATATCCAACATCACTTTAACTCCTTGTCATTTTACGCTAAATACATGTTTATATTATAAATAATATAATTTATATTTTAATAACAAAATTTCTTAATAGATAATTATAGGTTCTGTAATAAACAATTACTAATTATTGTTTAGAAATATTAATTTGTTAGACTAATAAATGTATTTTGTGATCATAAAAAAGTGATCTTAGTTTTGAAATTAATAATATAAAGTTTAATTTAAAAAAAGTAGTCTTAGCTACTTTAAACTTCTTAATATATTTTTGTGACTTTATTTAACATCGTTAATGTCTTTGATAATATTGGCCCTGTTGCAAACACAAAAATAATTGTTCCTATATTTAGGTAGTTTAATAAGAATTTTCCCTTTAATTCTCAAGCAACAGGATTTACTAGAAGTAATATTAACCCTGGTAAAAATATTAATAGATCCATTAAAACTCTTGAAGTGTTGAACGGTAAATTAGTCATCTTCATAAAACTTGTATTAATTGAGTTGTACGGACTTATTAATCATCCTGAATGAACTCAGAAAGTTAATCCAACAATGTATAGAATATAAGCAATCAAAAAGAAAATTGTTCTATACTGATATACTGTTGTTTTAATCATTCAATCATTATAACCAATTGCACCTAACATTGCTATTTGACCATCAATTGCAAAAGGAATTGTAAAAATAATAATTAAGTCTAAAACAATTAAAACAACTAATTCTAGTCATAGTTTTTTATCTTTATTTTTTTTATACTTTCTGAAAATTGAAACTGATAAAAATATAGCAGACAAAACTAGCAAAGATCCATATAAAGCAAATAAAGCTCATTTGTATGAATCTAAATTTACAAGACCTGTACTCATGTCTCATTTACTAAAAATTCCTAAAATTGCAAAATTTGTAAAATCCACTTGGCTTGCTCCAACTGCAGTTACTGCATAAACTGCAATAGAAAGTGAAAATATATATATACCTAAAATTAAGCAAGCAAGCTTAATTAGATACTTTTTATGATTTACTTTTAAATCTATAATAAATTTTTTCATATAACCCCCTTTTATTCTCTTTCCTTGTTAATGTATTATAAAGCAATAATTAAATTTTAAAATATCAAATTAAAAATAAAGTTAAGCTAAAGTTTAGTTTTGAGGTCATTCACTTGGTTATTTGGATTTACTTTATCAAAGATTTTTACCACGTTTTTGTTTGAAAAAGATATGTATAAAACGATTGCTGAAGCAACTGAAATAGAGTATTGAATTAGATCAACAATCAACTCTTTAGTTGCTTCAGATTTTGCTGTTAAAAGATCTTGAGACCCTCAAGTTAGTAAAAAACCATATAAAACGTATAAAAATATCATTAGCTCAGCAGTTAGAATAGTTAAAATAAAATTAATTTTTTTATTTAAAAGTTTTATAACAATAAACATTAGTAAGTGAATAACAATCGAAGCAGGAATAAAAATTGCTCCTCCAGAAACTAAATCAAATATTGTTGAATATAAAATACCGCTTATTGCCATCATAGGTCCATTTATAAAAAATGTAAGACTTAAAAATAAACCATCAGCTATTTGAAATTTAGCTATACCAATTTCAATCATCGAAGTGGTTATAGCTATTGTGACTAATAAAGCGGTTATTATTGCAGTTGTTATAATGTATTTCAAATCTTTTAAGAGTGAGAATCAATTAAGTATATTCATTCTTTTTCTAGTTATCATTTCTTCTTTTCTCTTTCTTAGGAATATTAATTAATTTATTATTTTAACTTTACTATTAATTAGTTTTCTTTTTTTAAATTAATTTATTAGATTATTTTATTTTTATAATATTGACTAAATTTATATTAAATTTCTCTCATTTTATCGTAAAACTTGGATTAAATATTAATTTTTATTCTTTGATATAAAGTAATGATAATTATTTTTACATTTGCAACAAAGAAATAATTAATTAAGTTTTTATATATTTTAGACATTGTTTAATGTAATGAATTTCAAATGAATAGAATATTTCCATTAAATGTTAAAGATCAAAGATACTATTTAAACTTAATCTTTAAGTTAGATTGCTTTGATATTTAATAAAGTTTAAATTACAAAATACGGAGTATTTTAGTATCAAAACAACTATTATTTATAGTAAATATTGATTATTTTAGTGTCTATAGCATATTAGACATAGTTAATTATTTATTTTTTTATTAAGTTGTTTCTTTGACTTGATTTTTTCTTTTAATCTATGTTATTTAAGCCTTAATTCAAGTATCTAAGAATTAATGCTTAACACCTGTTTTGGACAAATATACAAATACCAACAGTAGATTGTTAACTATTTTTTATTAAATGATTAGTTTTAATTGCTATGGGATTTTGTTATTTAAACATTATTAAATAGTTATATCTAACTCCAACAAAACTTAAAATATTAGTAGTTAGTAGTCTTATAAGTATTTAAAGTAGATAAATATGTTCATCTGTTTTATTAAGATTTTAGAATTTTAGTAGTGTTAGTTAGCAAACAAGTAATAAAAAACAATTCAAGAGTAACTGCCATCAAGATTAAATTGTTCAGCGTACAATGATTATTTAATAGTTTTATCTATTGTTAGCTTTAAAAATAAAAACTTAAACAAGATATTGGATTTCTTACTAATCTGAATATTTAAAGTTTATTAAATATAGATTGCTCTTTTTTTAAATGTTTAGTTATTTTAATCATTTTTATAGTATAGGTTAAATTTATATTAAATTTCTCTCATTTTATCGAAAAACTTAGCTTAAATAATATTTGTAATATTTAACTTAAACATCTATTCACTTATTCAAAAATTTACTAATAGATTTTTGAGTATGAAAACTTATAAAGTTAAGAATTTAATTTAGCTAATTTTTTCAAAAGATAACAAAAGAAATTACTAAAATACATAAATAAAATTGCACTATAATTTGCTGATTTATATAGAAAAATACTATTTTAACATTAATAAATTATTAATTTTATAAGTTATAATAATATATTTGTTTTCCTTTCTTCTTTTATTGTGATGATTTCAATAACGTTATTATCAATTACTAGTTATTTATTTAAATCTTTTAACTTTTAATATAAAAAATCATTACTTATTTTATAACTGAAATTTATATTCTTTTTTTATTTATTTGAGTATTTTACATTCAAAATACTCAGTATTTATGATAAATACTGCTCATATTTTAAAATTTTAGTTTGAACTACTTCATTGGAGTTAGTAAAAGTTTTCAGTTAATATTTTGCGCATTTTTGTCCCGTCTTAATCTATTATTTAGAAGCTTCAATATTTTTATCTAACTAAGTCTATTATTAGTTATTTTAAAAATATTAGAATTAAATGCATATTTAAAATATACTTTTTTAGTGTATTAAAGTAACTCATATTTTAGATGTACACAAAGTGTGAATTTATTTCAATAAATAAGCTTGTATTAAGGCATGTGACCTACAATTAATTCTTTAATTAATAGATAAAGGTTTTATAAAGTCCTTTCTCAAAAAAATTTTGGTTACTCAATTTAAAAACAGTTTTTTTATTTTTTTAAAATACTTATTATTTATTTTTTACATTTATTCTCACTAAAACTTTAATAAACATTCAGATATATAAAATAATGTTAGTTTTGTATGTAATTTAAATAGTTTATATGGAAGTAATTTTCTTTTTAGTGTTGAAGTAATTTACTAGTTTTTATATTTTTAAAATATTGACTAAATTTATATTAAATTTCTCTCATTTTATCGTAAAACTTGGATTAAATATTATTCTAAATTTATTGGTAACTATTAGTTTTCATATATTTATGTGCTTAAAAGAAGTCTAAATATGTATTTAAAACTATTTGAAGAATTAATTTTAATACTGTTTAAATTACTAAATACTTATTTAGATTTGGAATCTTATTAGCATTTAATAAATGATTTAAGATTCTTACTTGTATTATCATTTGGTTTTTTAAAACTTTAGATTCTATAAATTATTGTTAGCTTCCTATTAAATTAATATAGAAAATTATTAGACTATTTTTACTTGTTTGGTGAACCGATAATTATAGTCACTGATAAAATAATTTTTTTATTAATTATTAATACAGTATTTAATTTTTTAAGGTCTATTGATCGCATAAGTTATGTTTAATTTTATTTAGTTATTATTTATCTATTTTTATATTATTGACTAAATTTACATTAAATTTCTCTCATTTTATAGTAAAACTTAGCTTAACTGATATTTTTTATTTTTGATTTAGTATTTACTTTTAATATAGAATCAGTCAAGAATATTTATCGAACCTATCTAAATTCTAGTTAAATTGAAATATTATTCTTGTTAAAACTCAAAACCAAAAACTAAATATTATGGGAGATTTAATCTAGTTGAATTAATAGAATTTAACAAAACTAATGACTAAAATTTTTAAGTATAATTTCATTAGAATTAGCTATTTTAGATAGCAAGATGCCCCCTTTGACATTAATAAATTATTAGTTTATAAGAACTTAGTTATCTTTTATTTTTGGATAGATATTTTAACTTTTTAATACGAATATCATTATATTCATCTTATAACTTTAATCTATATCTTTTTATGTTATTTATAATCAAAATACTTAGTATTTATCATAATACTTTATAATTTAAAAACTTTAATTTATATTACTTGATTGCGGTCAGTCAAATCTCTCAATTAATGTTTTTTTGTATTTTATAACTTAACTTATATTGACTAAGTTATTATTTTATAAATCTTAGCTTTTTATTATTTTTCTAATAAATTAAACTCACTTTTAGTAACCTTTTAAAAATCATTAGAGACGGAATGTACATTAAAGTATATGTTTTTCAGTTCAAAATTTAATGTACCAAACCCTATTACTTATTGATTAATAAATACAAGAGTGGATTATTTTATTAATAATAAAAGACTTTCTAGTTCTTGCAAATAAAGCCTGATTAAATGATTTTAGCTATTTAGACATTAGTCAAACTAAATTTTATTTAAATAGTTTGTGTGTAATTAATATAAGAAAGTTTTTACTAATTTTTATGAATAGTTAAAATGTTTTTTTATTTGTTTTATCTATTTTGTGTTTAATAAACCATTAAATGTTTAAAAGACAAAACATGCAAAATAACAGTAGATTTGCGCGCGATTAACATAATAAATTAAGTTTAAGGTTTTTGCAAGAATAGATAGTTTTAGTTAACAAAAAGAGAGAAAACTCCTTATATTTATTCATAGCAATTTGAATCTTTAGAATTTAATTAATATAAAGTTAAGTTAAATAACCAAAATATTTTTTAATCTTTAGAATCTAAAAAGCATATGTAAATCTCTACTTGGTTTGAAAACAATTCTCTTTTTTAAGTGCTAAATTAATTTACTCATTTTTATATTATTGACTAAATTTATATTAAATTTCTCTCATTTTATCGAAAAAATACTTTAAATAAGATTTTTAGCTTTCAAACTTGGAAGATTAACTTAGCAACCGATTTGAACTAGAAATTAATAAATATCTATCTAAAATTTGTTTGATAATTTATTTTGTACTATAAATTTCTAAAAGTTTTTACTACAAAAAGTTACCTTAATTTATGATCAAAAAAGGAATATTATAGATAACTTATATAAGGGAGTTTATCAAATATAACTAGATACTATAGAGATAAGATTACGAGATAAAAATAAATATAATTAGTTTATCTTAAAGACCCATTTTAATTTGAGTTAACTTGCTTTCATTTACATTTATCTTTGCTAATTAATACGCTTTATTTATTTACTCTGTTAATTAAATCTATTCAAACCTTGCATTTTTTTAAAATTCTTAATTCTTTTGAAGCGTTATTTAATGCTTGAAATTATTAAATATTTTTTAAGATATTATTGATTGTTTGCTATATATTTACGTCTTTTTAGATTTAATATTTTGCAACTCAAATCACTTGAGTTATGCACATTTTAATTTATTTGTTAGTCTAGGTTATTAAATAGTGTTTATTAGTTTTATTAAGTGAGCAATTGATTCTTTATTTACGACCTTTTAAGGCTTGGTAATTAAGAAAAATGTGTTATGTTAATTATTTATTAGAATTTATTTAGTTCATTTTTTAAATATTGATCAAATTTATATTAAATTTCTCTTATTTCATAGATAAACTTGCCATAACTATGATTTTTATTTTTGTTCTAATATTTACTTTGTACCTTTGAATTGATTTCCAATACCTACCTATTGTAATTAAATTAATAATCAATAATTAATATTTTCAACCCTATAGAATAAATATTTAGCTATATATCTTATAGATATTTATAAAATATTAAGATTGTTGTGATGCAGGTAAAAAAATTAACAGTAAAATTGTACCAAGACAAATTAATTTATATTTAGAGTATATATACCTACTAAGTTAAATATTAAATAGCTAATTTATGTGTTTATTTTATTAGTAAATATTATATTTTCTAATGATACTTCTAGTATTTATTACTTTTAAAATAAGTGGGTTATTATTCAAATTTGATTAATTTTTATAATATTCTATATAGTCTTAAACTTATATTTTTTGTTATTTAAAAAGGATTATTTATAGATTAATTATAAAGCTCTTTTTATTAAAATATTTTCTATTTATTATAAATGCTAACTAATTTTAAATAGTTTTATTCTTTTAAAGCAATTATAGACTCTTCATTTTTGGAGTTTAAATCTTTTTGTTATTCTCTTTTTATTCCTATTACTATTTCTTAAAATTTTTAAAATATTAGTCGCTCTTATTTGGTTTTTACCAACTTGTTCGTAACTTTTATCAATTTACTTGCTATTTTTAGGTTGTTGAATTATCTCTATATGTGTTTGTCAAAAGTGAAATTAAACTACTATTTTAGTTAATTAAAATGTGCTTAATTAATACAAAATATGTAAAATACTAGTAATTTTACATGCAATTAAAACAGATAAAATAAAATGAACTATAATACCGCATTGTTAAAAATTGGTATTAATTAAAATAACAAGTTAAAAAATAATCTAGATATTTATATTAATTACACTATTCGTCATATATTTTAAAAAACAGTAATTTATTTTAAGCAAAAAGCTTATTTTATTTTTATGATTTGACACATTAAACAGACAGATAATGCTAATTTTGATTATCCATTACTTAGTTTTATTAGATTATTAGATTTTGCTTATTTTTATATTATTGATTAAATTTATATTGAATTTCTCTCATTTTATCGAAAAACTTAACTTAAATATAATTCTAAACTTTAATTTATTAGATCAAAAACAAACCATTATAGATTTTTCTAAAGCTAGTAAATTAGCATATTTCCTAGTCTAATATAGGAATTTAGATTTAAAAATAAACTAGATATTATTCTTATTAGAATTAGAGCTAGAATTACAGAAATTTTAAATATTATTTCAATCAAAGTAATAGATTTGTATTATATGAGTAATTAATTTGTATGATTAAAAATATTTTTATTATTTTTAAATAGTTGTTTTTTAACTTTATAGAATTTAAATTGAAATTTAATTCAAAATCTTAGTAAAAAAATATTTTTAATTTTAGTTAATAATTTGAACATAATTAATCAACTATCTGCTCAAAATATTTTCCTTGACTACTTCTTATTGAATATTTGTACCAATAAATTAAATTGTAAAGTATTGTTTATTACTAAAAAAATATTTTACAGTTAGTATTATTGATGTTTTTATCTTTAGTAGTTTTGTTAGAAATTTTTATCTTTTAAATAAAAAAATTAGTTTCAAATGTATTGCTTTAGTAGGACTTGTAACTAAAACTACCCTTTTGTTTTCTTCATAAGTTTGAAAAGCTATTTGTAATAAATTGAACATTTTATCAATAAAATATCTGATTTTATCTTAATTAATAGTTAATTTTATAATTTAAATTTAGAGAGAATTACTATAATTTATACCTATATGTTTTCTTAGCTATTAGCGTTTATAATGCTCATCACATCATATTAAATTAAATTAACTTTAATTTGACATTTTAGCAAGTTGTTTTATTTTTCGTCGCTAAATTGAGTTAATGTTATTTAAAGTTATTATTAAATTAAGTAATTAGTTATAAATTTGTAATTACAACTAGTTCAATTAGTCAAATTTATATTCAAAATAGAAATTTGATTTTATCTTAATATCAATCTTATTATCATTGATAATTTTGATTATTACAATAAGAAATGAACTTTTAAAAAAAGCACATATGTGCTTTTGTTTGTAGTCATAATAGCATTCAAAACTTAAACAGAATTAAGTAAGAGCTAGACTTGTGTATTTAGACTAAATTACAATTTATTTAGATTTAAAAAATTAGATTGTCTACTATCTAATAAATTAATATTTTATTTACACTGTGAACAGATTAATAATCTTTCAACATTTCTATACCGATGTATTTAACGACTTGAATTAACTTTTGACTATCAATGAGATTTTAAAATAGTTATTGATAAGATCTTTTATCAATAACTTAATTAAATTTAGTTAAGTATTAAACTTTTAAAAAATCTTAGCAACTTAGAATCAGTATTTATTAAGTTTTTACCACAACAATTATAAGTGTTGTTTTGTTTTTAAAGACGCTATAGATTTAGGTTTAATTATAACTTTTGTAAAACATTATCTATTTATTTTACAATCTTGTATCTCTAACTGATGTGAACTTTGATATGCAACACTGTAGTTATTGGTATAAAACAACTCTTGAATTTTTAATGTTGTTAATTATTTTATTAGTAACTCTGTTATAGTTTTTCTTTTTAATTCATAACTAGATTTATAAGCAAAATTAAACCTCCTTGTAACAAGGAGGCAAATTTATTATTCTTTTGGTTCAATTGGTGTTTCTTGTTTAACCTCTTTTGGTTCAGTTTTTATTGTTTGAACTTCCATTGGCTTAACTTCCATTGGTTTATTTTCTTTTGATTGAGTCTTTTTAACTGGAGCTTTTTTTGCTGGAGTTTTCTTAACTGGAGCTTTTTTTGCTGGAGACTTCATTGTTTTAGTTTCCATTGGCTTAACTTCTTTTGGCTCAATTCTTTGAACATTTAATCATGAATCTAAAACTTTATAATGTTCATCTCTTGCATAATAAATTCCTAAGCAATGAACAGTTGGTTGTTCATATATGTGAGTATTTTTTAAATGCTCAATGAATGTTTTAGCATGTCTATATGAAACTAATTCGTCTTGTTTAGAATGAATGTGCAAAACATTGTCTCATTTTTCAAAGTCTTCTAAACGATTGAATCTTTTAATTGGTCATTTTGATGCAAGACAGAACAATGGTAAGAATAGATAAGATAGATACATAAAGTATCAAAACATAGGAAATGAATCATTAACTATATTTTCAAAAAATGAGTTATACCCGGCATCAACAATAAATTTGTCAACACCTTGGTTTGAGTATTTGTGTAAATAATTATATACAGTTCCTCCACCCATTGATTCTCCATAAACAACTAATTCTTTTGGATTTAGGTTAGTTTTAACAGCATCAATTACATCTTTTAAAAGATCTGCTTCTTTAACACCTAATGTACATTTACCAAATTTTTCAGATTCTCCTCAACCAAAATTATCATAAGCAATTACTGAATATCCTCTTGGTATGAAATAATCTAAAAGCTTAATTGCATTACGGTTATTTGATAAAACTCCATGACAGTAAACAACTACTTTTTTACTATTTCCATGTTTAAAAAGATTTAAGTCACCAAAACGAGTTTTAATTGTCTTATAAGGTTTATCTAATCCTGATAAGTCTAAATGATCAAAGTTATAACCATTTTCTTTTGCAATTCTGTTTTCAAAATCAATTGAGTCTTGATAAGTTACTTTTGTATTTAATTTTTCACTTACGCGTTTTCAAATATAAAATGAGATCATTTCTAATCACCTATTTTCTATAATGTTATTTTATTTTTCCTTTTTTAGTTTTTTGGTGCTTTTCATTAAATGTGTGATCATCAATTTCTCTTGTTATAAATTCAGGTTCTTTAAACATAAAGATTAGAATCAACATAGCTACAAGCATAGAAATTGAACAGATTATTCAAACTCATAAACCTTGTGTTCCATCAATACCAAAAAATGCAACACGTGATAAAAATGAGTTAATAAGTACAAAGATAATTCCACCAAAACCATAAGTAATTGAGTTAAAGACAACAAAAGTTGCTGGTCTAGTGTTTGGGGTGGTAACTCTTGAAATAAATTCATAGCCTAAAGCTACTGACAATGTCCCAGTAATTCCTCCACCAATTCCACCAATTAAACTGTTGATTATTACTTGATCTGGTTTAACAACATAAGCCACTATTCCTATTGACAAAAAGCTTATTGAAGCTAGAAAGGCGGCTAAAATTAAGAATTTTTTCAAACTAATTTTAGAAATAATTTTTAGTATTAAAAAAGTTAATAGTAATTGAGGACCTAAAGAAAACATTTTTTGATATCCTAATTGATCTGGGGCATTAACTTGTTTTTGTGAACTAGTTAAGTTTTCAACTGTATTAATTCAAATTGAGTTAAACGCTTGAACACCACCAATTAGAATTAAAAACACAACAATCCCTACAATAAAATTTTTATTTTTAACAATATCTTTTAATGTAAACTGTTTATTTTTTTCTATTGTTTGATTAACTTCTTTAAATTTCTTTTCACTAACTTGATCTTGATTAACATGTAGTTCTTGAAAAGCATTGTCAGGCATAAAAATTGCTAAAAATATAGCTAAAATTAGAATAAAAACTCCTACCAAGTAATAAGGATAAGCAGTTGATCAGCTAATAGTTGATTTGTATGAATTTAACCTAAATAGCATTTGAGTTAATCCAAATGAACCCAGTGAAGCTCCAACAGCATAGAAGTTTCTAACAAATGCAATTTTAACATTTGTTCTTCTTGCAATTGAAGTTGCTCATGGATCTAAAGCTGTTCGATATGAATATAGTAATGCAAATAGTGGAGTAAAGATAAAAATTAATAATGAAAGTGTAGAAATAACAGGCATAACTACAAACATTACTAATGAAAAAGCAAGAAGAAGCGGAAGAATAAAAATCTTATACTTTTTCTTTTTAGTAATAGCAAAAACTAATAAAGGTCCAGAAATAAAAGAAGCGGCAAGACCTGCTGCAGCAAATAGTATTCCTTCTATTTTAAAAGCACTGTCAATGTTATTGTTATAATACTGATTTACAATTTTAAAAGTATGATCTGTTTGATTCTGATTGCTAGTTAAAATTTTGTAGAATTGATCAATACTATTAATTCCTATTTTTTTAAAACTAAAAGATTCAATTCCGGAAATATTTACTGATTCTTTTGTCAAATCTGCTTTTAATCAGCCATTAAATAAAACGACTTTTTGAACAAATCATTCAAGATCATAAATCATTGAAGATGTGACTCCAACAAGTATTCAGAAAACTATTAAAACAATTAACGACTTTTTCTGCTGTCTTTTTAATTCCATTTTCTCTCCTAGTAAATTCTATTTTTTTAATTTCTTTTAACACCGACGGTGCTTAATCTAATTTTATATTATTTACTAGTTAAATTAGAAGTAAGCTAGTTAATAAAACATAAATAAAAACCGAATAAAGTCGGTTTAATCTCTTCGAATATTTACTAATCTCTTGGATATAAATCAGGATAATCTGATATGTAACCATTAATTAATTGTTTATACATTGAATGCATTTTTTCTACATCACTCATTTTTTTAAAAGTTCAAACATTTAAAGGAATGTTTAAGTTTAAAAATAACTCTTGATTTTTTGGTTTTTTTAATAAGCTGATTGGTGGATGTAGAAAGTCAAATTTTTTAGCTAATTCAATATCAAATAAAGACATTTTTTCAAATAAGTATCCTGTTTTAAAGCCATCATTACTGCTTCTTTTTAAAATCTCGTGTAAAACATTTGTTGAAAATGAAGAAACAATAATTTCAACACCCTGATTAGTATATTTTTTAATTGCGTTAAATACGATATCTAATTGTTTATCAGTGAAGTTATCAGGCTTAATTTCTATGTTGATCATTTGATATTGTTTAAAGTATTGATCCATAAATTCTTCAAATAAGGCGGGTAATGAATCAGGGTTTTCAACAAAAAAAGGAATTTGTTTAATTTCATTGTAGGTTAAAGATTTAACAGTTTTATCTAAGTTTCCAATTCTTTTAAAATGATGATCATGAAAAATGATAATTTTATCGTCTCTTGTTAGTCTGATATCAAATTCTACAGCTTTAGTGATTTTTAAGGCATTTTTAAAATCATAGACTCTGTTTTCTCCATATAAACCTCTAAAACCACGATGAGCCACTAAAATCATATTATTTCACCTTTAATTTTCTACTTTGATATATTTTATTTACTTATGATTTTGATATTTTAATCTTAATCGAATATGTCTTGAATGATTGATGAAAGTTTATTAGTAAGCTATCATCAAAATTATTATATAGTCTTATCTGTTGAAACTGAGAAGTTTTATTAATAAGGATTTTTTATAAGATTTTAGAAATTTATAAATTAATAATAAAAAGGTTCATCACTTTTTCTTAGTATTAAGTAGTTTTAACAATTTTTGTATTAATTTGTAATTTTTGTCTGTTGTTTAAATATGTTAATAAAAATCCAGCACCCATACTAATTGAACCAAAAATGATGATGGTAAACATAAGTATTTGATATGCTGTTTGATTGTTTTTTGCTTTTGGCAGATTAGGATCAATTACTTTATATTGTTTCACTAAATAGCTTTGTAGTTGTTGAAATTAGGCATCTGGAGTAAAAGCCATCACTGATACTAAATCAACTGCAATCGCATAGTATTTTTAGAAATTCCTATTTTAAATAATGTTGCTCAACGATTAGTTATCATTGCTTAACACAACGCTTCTAAACATAAAAAATAGATAAATAACCACTTGAACAAATCTAAAGTATCATCTAGGGGCTTGATGTAAAAGTCACCCAACTTTAAATCCAAGCAATAACATAACTATAGTTAATAAAACTATTCCAATTAAAAATACCGATCATTAAGAATCTAATGTATTTTTTAGTTTTATCATGCAGGAGCTGAAAATATAAATCTAAATAGATAAGTTCTAAAACCCCTAAAAAATAGCTCCAGCTGCTACAGCTAGTGAAATTTCAAGATATGAAACTAAAATACTTAGTTCCATTTGATACATATAAACTCCCATCACAGCTAATGAGACTAATCAAATTTTGTAATTTTTAAGAACTCTTAAGATATCTTTTAAATTAAAACTCTTATTTTCTAATTTTTCATTTTTGTCTTCTTTAGCAAAGATAGTTAATAGTAAAACAGTTAAAGCAATTAGCCCACAAAAAATATAAATCATAATACTAAGTATCCAAAAAATACTAAAACTGCACCTGTGAATTCATTAAAACTTCTGTGAATTCCATTTAAAATTCGTTTTGTTCTGGTTTTCCTTGTTGAGCGAGTGATTTTGATAGCGGTACTTAAAAAATGATCTTAGCAAAAGCTTAAATTGAATAAATTATACATAGATGAGTATATCTAGACTCTACTCTAATCAGATTTAGCTGGACACTATTAGTAGTATGAATCAACGCTCCATCAGCTGTTAGTCCAATTGAACCGCACCAAATTCCTTAAATACCAAATGTAGATAGCCCAGAAATCGTTAGTCATTTAACACTGAATTTATCTCCTAAAATACTTCCAAGAAAATAAATTACAATGAAAATATAACCATAAATTGCACTTGCTTGTAATAAATACTCTGTTTTAACACCTAAATATAATGAAATTATTTCTGGACTCATAACATTTCTTAGATATGATGGAAAAACATAAACTAATGCATCAGTAACAGCTATTAATAAAATGATAAATAAGGTTTCTTTATCTAGTACTTTTAAAGTATTGTCAAAAAACTTTTTAAATGAGTTTTGTTTTGTAGTCATTTATGTTTTTTTGCCTTTCTACTTTTCATTTTGATTATAGTAATCGTAGTAGTGACAAAATATTTTTAGAGGTTCAAAATGTAGTTACATATCATCTATAATTATAAGTAGAGGTGGTGAACTTTATGACAATATCTGGACTTTATGATGTTCACTGTCATTTGAACGATCCTAAGTATTTTGACTTAGATATGACTTCAACTGAGATAATATTGGAAGCAAAAGAAGCAGGTGTGGATTTTATTAACAATATTGGTTATGATGTTAAATCATCTAAAACTGCAGTGATTCAAGCAAATTTATCATCAAGTGTTTTTGCCGTAGTTGGGATTCATCCAAATTATGCTCATTTATTTACCCATGAAGCTTATGAAATAATTGAAGAACTAGCTCAGTCTAATGAAGTTGTTGGAATAGGTGAAACTGGTTTAGATTTTTCTAAGACTGATAAGTATCAAAAACAACAATTAGAAGCATTTGAAAGACAAATTGATCTAGCTAAAAAATTAGATTTACCTTTAATGATACATTTAAAAGATCATTCAGAACAAGTCAAAGTTTATGAATTGGCATATAAATTATTAAAGGAAAAACAAGTCAAAAAAGCTGTCATTCATTCATATGAAGGGCCTTTAGAATGAGCTAAAAAATTTGTTAAATTAGGATTTTTAATTTCAGTAAGTGGGATTGTTACTCACAATAAAAAAGTTCAGTCAGTGATTAGTGAAATTTCATTAAATAGTTTAGTTGTTGAATCTGATGCTCCTTATTATTTGCCTACTCCTTATAAAAATAGTTTAAATTATCCAAAGTTTTTACCACTAACTGTTAAATATGTTGCTAGATTAAAAAAGGTTTCTGAACTAGTAGTTGCTCAAACTACCAGATCAAATGCCAAAAAGTTATTTTTAAAAGACAAGGTTAATAGTTAATAGCATCAAACTTATTATCATTAACTTAACTAGTAGTATAAAAGTTGTCTAAAGTTTTATGATTTTGATGTGAAATTTGATATTGTGTTAATTTTAATCTTTATATATAATTAATTTTGAGGAAGCCCTAACCGGATTCCTCACAAAAATTCTTATATATTTGAATATATTTTAAATACTCTAAATATTTCTTATAGTTATATTTTTTAAATCATTATTCATTTTGGATATATGTATATGACATTTGCAAAGGTCGTTTTTTATACATAATTTTAAAAATTCTATTATTCCAAATTCTTTTTATAATACATTTAAATTACTTTTTATTTATTATGTCTACATAGATTTCATCTATATTATCTCGATATAGATTTGTCTCCTTTCTTATTTTCTAAAAACGACCAACTATTTTTAGAACCGCTTATCTTTTAGAGTGCGTTATAAAAATAAAGAAAGACGTTCATCCGAACGTCTTTTTTATTCTACTAAGTTTTCAAAGTTTAGTACTTTATCGGCTCAATTTGTTTCAAAGTTAATATCATGAGTAGTTATTAATACAGTTCCTTGAAATTGTTGAATTGCTTCTAGTAATGATTCTTTTGCTAAAACATCAATGTGATTAGTTGGTTCATCTAGTATTAATAAACTGGCTGGTTCTAAACTGAGTGAAGCTAGTCTTACTTTTGTTTGTTCTCCTCCAGAAAGTTGTTTTAAGGGATTTAACATTAACTCTGATTTAACTCCAAATCTTGAGATTGTTGCTCTTATTTCTGGTTCTAACATTTTTGGATGTCTAGTCATTAGATAAGATATAGGTGTTTCTTGATTAGCAAAATCTTCAGTTTGGTGAAAGTATCTAATTTCAACACCTTCACCTAGTTTCACTGAACCACTAATTGGTGAAATTTCATTTGCAACAGTTTTTAAAAAGGTAGTTTTACCAATACCGTTATAACCTTTAACAATACATTTTTGTCCTTCTCGTAATTCAAAAGTTAAAGGTTCAGTTAAAGCAAAACCATAACCAATTGTTAAATTTTGAGCTTTAACAACAATTGCTGAATTAGGTCTTTTATATTTAAAACTCATTTTTGGTTTCACTAGTTTTTGACGTTGATTCATAACATCAATTTTTTCTAATTGTTTCTGACGAGATTGGGCGCTACGTGCTGTTGATGCTCTTGCTGCGTTTCGAGAAATATAATCTTTTAATTTTGCAATTTGTTGCTGTTGAGACTCTCTTGCTTTATCATATTGTTCAGCTTTTAGTGCTGATAGTTCTAAATATTTGTTGTAATCCCCTACATAACGATTAATTTGTTGGTTTTCAATAGCAAAAATGATTTTAGAAACTTTATTAATAAAATCAACATCATGACTTACTATTAAAAATGCGTGTTCATAGTTATTTAAAAAGTTAGCTAATCATTCTACTTGATCAACATCTAAAAAGTTAGTTGGCTCATCTAGTAAAATAAAATCATCATTTTTTAACAGTAATTTAGCTAGTAAAATCTTTCCTCTTTGTCCACCTGATAATTGACCCAATTTTTTTGACATATTTTCAGGATTGATTCCTAATCCAGCAACTAAATTTCCAATAGTTTTATCAATTGTATCAAAACCATGACTAGATAGATAATCTTGCAATTCTAATGCTTTTATTAAATCTTCTTCTTTGTATTCCACAGCCATATTTTCATAGATTTGATTAATTTTAGCTTCAATTTCATATAAATCTTTAAAAGCATCTTTTAGATAATCTTGACTAGTAATATTCATGTCAACTTCTTGATGTTGATCTAAATAGCCAATTTTTGCTTTAGGGTGTCATTCAATTGTGCCGTGATCTGGAGTTATTTTTTGAGCAATGATGTTTAACAAAGTAGTCTTTCCAACACCATTAGGACCTACTAATGCAACATGCTCATTTTTATTAATTCTCATTTCAGAATTTTTATATAAAATTTTAGCTCCATTTTGATGAGAGATATTTTCTAAAACTATTAAACTCATTTTTTACCTCCAACAATATACAAATTATAATTATATAACCAAGATTTAAATTATTTTCAAACTATTAATTTTTGTCAAAACGATTAGTTTTAAACTCTATAAGTTATTAGAAATTTTACAAAATTAACAACAATGATCAGACATGAAAAGATACTGTTTTTTGTTATCATTATTTTATAGTGAGGTTTAATAAACAATGAACAATAAAGATATTTATATATTTGGTCTTTCTGCGGGTCAAAAACTAGCTAAAGAAGTTTGTGACATTTTAGGAATTGAACAAAAGCAAGCTAAAACAACTAAATTTGCTGATGGAGAAATTATCGTTGAATCAGTTGACTCAGTCAGAGGTAAAGAAATTTATGTAATTCAGTCAACAAGCACTCCTGTAAATGAAAACTTAATGGAATTATTAATTGCAATTGATGCTTTTAAAAGAGGAAGTGCAGAAAAAATTAATGTTGTAATTCCTTATTATGGATATGCTCGTCAAGATAGAAAAGCAAAAGGTCGTCAACCTATTACTTCAAAACTAGTTGCCGATTTACTAACTAAAGCCGGAGCAGATCGAGTAATTGTGTTTGATATTCACTCTCCACAAACTATGGGATTTTTTGATATACCAATGGATAACTTTCAAACATCACAAATTCTTGCAAATGAAATTGTAGATACAATTATTAATGAAGGTTTTGATCGTGAAAAATGTATTCTAGTTTCACCTGATTATGGAGGATTAAATAGAGTGCATAAAGTTGATTCATACACAACTAATATGACTAATGGTATTGCTGTAATTGGAAAGAGAAGACCAGAGCCAAATAAAGCAGAAATTGAATTTATTTTAGGAGATATTCAAGATAAAATTTGTTTTATTATTGATGATATGATTGACACTGGAGGAACTATTATTAGTGGTGCTAAAGCATTAAAAGATAATGGTGCTAAAGATGTTTATATCTTTGCTTGTCATGGTTTATTTAATGGTCCAGCTAGAGAAAGAATGGTTCAAGCTATCAAACAGGGGATTGTTAAAAATGTTGTGGTAACTAACACAATTGAAATTTCAGAAGAAAAAAAATTCGATGGTTTAAAAATAGTCTCAGTTGCTAGTTTATTAGCTGATATGATAAAAACTTCTCAAGATCATAATTCATTAACAGAAGTTTATAACAAAAATAAAGATCAGATTAGAAGCAAAATTGAAAAATTTATTGAAAAGGCCAATTAATGAAATTAATTGTTGGATTAGGTAATCCCGGTAAACAGTACCAATCAACAAGACATAACGCTGGTTGGATAGTTCTTGATATTTTGCTTGAAAGATATGGTTATAACTCTGTTAGACAAGAATTTAATTCAGAAATTTATACAAGTTTAGTTGGTAATGAAAAAGTATTGTTTGTTAAACCTTTAACTTTTATGAATAACTCCGGAATTGCAATTTTTCAAATTATGAATTACTACAAGATCAATATTAATGATTTAATTGTGATTCATGATGACAAAGATTTAAGCATTTCAAGACTTCAATTTAAAAAGACTGGATCTGCTGCTGGTCACAATGGGATTAAATCTATTATTCAACACCTTTCAACTCAAGATTTTTATAGGTTAAGGATCGGAATCGATAGTCCTAGAGATGGATGAAAAATCATTGATTGAGTTTTATCTAAATTTAGTGATAACGATCTTTTATCAATCAAAAATCTTGTTCAGCAAAAATCAGATTTTGTCATTGATTTTGTCGAAAATAAGAGCTTTTTATACATAATGAATAAATATAATTAAGTTCTTTATTTACTTAAATTTTTCTAATTTTTTAGACAAAAAATTAAGTTCTTTAGTGTAGGTTTTCTGATCCTGTTTTGTCAATAAATTTGACAAATTAGAGTAATATAAGAGTAAAATTAGAATAAACTAACAAAATTTAACTTTGATAAAAGTTAAATAAATAAGGAGAATTATAAAATATGAAAAAAACAACAAATAAAGTAGTTTTAATAGGTGCTGGAGCTGTTGGAACATCATTTTTATATGCAGCTATTAATCAAGGAATTGCTGAAGAATACGTATTAATCGATGCTTTTGCTGAACCTGCACAAGGAAACGCTTTAGATTTAGCTGATACTTTAGCTGTATTACCTCAATCATTTAGTTCAATTAAAGCCGGAAGTTATGAAGATTGTAAAGATGCTGATATTATTGTTATTACAGCTGGAAGACCTCAAAAACCAGGTGAAACAAGATTAGAAATGGTTGCAGGAAATGCTGAAATCATGAGAAATATCGCTTTAGAAGTTAAAAAGTCAGGATTTGACGGAATTACTGTAATTGCTTCAAACCCAGTAGATGTTATTACCCACGTTTATCAACAAATTACAGGATTTGATCAACACAAAGTTATTGGTTCAGGAACAACTTTAGACTCAGCAAGACTAAGAAGATTATTAGCTGCTAAATTGAATGTTCAAGTTTCAAGTGTTAATGCTTATTTAGCTGGAGAACACGGAGATTCATCAGTTGCTATTTGATCAAAAGCAAATGTTATGGGTCAACCAATTTCTTACTATCTAGAAACTAAACAAATTACACAACAAGATTTAGAAGAAATTGAAAAAGAAGCTATTATGATGGCGTATAAGATTATTAACCTAAAACGTGCTACATTCTATGGAATTGGTGCATGTTTGACTAGAATTGTACGTGCAGTTTTAAAAGATGAAAAAGCTTGTTTAATGGTTGGTGCTAGATTAAACGGTGAATACAAAAATAAAGGACTATACACTGGAGTTCCAGCAGTCATTGGAGCAAATGGTTGAGAACAAATCATTGAATGGGATTTAAATGAAAAAGAACAACAAAGATTTGATAGTTCATGTGAAACATTAGCAAAAACTATAGATTCAGTTAAAGACATTATTAATCAAAAATAATTAATATTTAAAATAGAAGGCTTTATGTTAACTACATAAGGTCTTTTTTTGTTTAGTTCAGATTAAATAAATATTTATAAATAAAAAAGTTTATTGTGATAGTTGCTAGTTTTTATCAAAAGCACTAAAAGATTGAATAAAGTCACAGTAGTATAATAAATTAGGATATCAAGAGAGGTGAAAATATGAAAAAATTAGTGGCAATTACTGGGGCTAGTTCAGGAATTGGACTAGAATGTGCTAAATTATTTTCAAAAAATGGTCATCCTTTACTAATTATGGCAAGAAGAAAAGAAATTTTAGATGATTTAAACTTGCCAAACTGCTTAACTGCTAAAGTTGATGTTAAAAATATTGAAGAGATCAAACAAGCTATTAGTCTAGCTGAACAACAATTTGGACCAGTTGATTTAATGATCAATAATGCAGGAATTATGCCTTTAGATAAATATGTTGATCAACCACTTGAACAAAAATACGATATCTTAGATACCAACATTAAAGGTGTTATTAATGGGATGGATGCAGTTTTACCATCGATGTTAAAACAAAACCATGGAACTGTTGTTAATATTTCAAGTGTTGCAGGAAGATATACTTATGAAAATCTTGCAATCTACAACGGTTCTAAGTTTGCGGTAAATGCCATTACTCAACAAGTAAGACGAGAGTTAGCACATAGTAATATTAGATTTACTTTAATTGAGCCTGCAATAGTTAAAACTAACTTATTATCATCAACTACTAGAAAAGATATTTTAGATAATTATATGAAAGCAGTTGATAGAATTAATGGTGGTCTAAAACCTGAACAAATTGCAAAAACCATTTTATATGTTTATCAACTACCACAAGATGTTTGTATCAAAGAATTAATGATTACTCACACAAATCAAATGGTCTAATAGCTAAAAACGGATTGTTTAAATACAGTTCGTTTTTTTATATTTTTAAGTTTAAGCTTAACAGCTTAGTATAAAAAAGATCGTCTAATTGACAAATTCTAAAAGATTTTGTTTAATTTCTTGCTTTGAACTTTTATTTTTGTTGATATAAAATTATTTCGTAGATCAAATCAAATAAAAGTGTAAAAATAGAAAGGTATAAAAAATGCTAAGAATTCTTGGACACGTTTTAAAAACATTATTTTGAATTTTAATTGGTGTCGTTTTATTTGCTTTTGCAGTCTTTTTAATAGGATTTAAAGCAGATTTAGATTACATAACCAACCTTCAACAAGCTTTAAAAACTTCTGATTTTAATTTTTTCTGAAACAGTGCTACTAGTGCTGTAAGCGGAAAAACATTAACTGATCTATTAACATTTAAAGTGGAATTACTAAATCAAAAAATCGGTATTGGAATAATTTTATATGCTATTCCAATTGGTGTTTTAGTAGGAATTGTTTGATACATTGTTTTAATTAGTAAATGAGCAGTAAGAAGAAAAAAAGCAAAACAAACTAAGAAAATATAATTAAGTAAAGTTATGATGAAAAAAATTTTAACACCATTCTTACTAGCTTTAGGTATTGGTTTTACAGGATATTTTACAACTAGTTGTAGTGTATTATCTAAACCTTTATTTCCAAAACCACAAGAAAAAGAACCTACTAAAGAAGAAAACAAACAAGCTATCGAACAAAGAATAAAATCTCTTAGAGACTTTATAGGAGATAAATCAGTCAAGACTCCAAATGGTGAAATTTCGACAAAAGAAATAGACGAATTATACGAAAAATATAATAGTAAAATTGGTTCTTTAGATGATAAACAAATAAAAGAAGCAAGAGAAAAACTTGATTTAATATTTAAAAAAGATTTATTAAAAGAATTTAAAAATGGTGGAAGTTCTTTAAATAATTTAATTAATGAAATGAAAGAAATATTTAAATAAATTTTAAAATTGAGTCAAAAAAGACTCTTTTTTAGTTTTTATTCTAATAGATATTTCAATAGTACTGGTGTTTAGTAATTATTAAAAATATAGAGATATTTAAAATAAAAAGTATTCTAAAAATTAAAAATAACTAGTCAATACTATTTGACATAAAAACAAAATTCACAATCTAGTTTTATAATTAAAGAGTTAAATAAAACTTTTAAATTAGTATAATAATTTAAATTGCTTTTCGGAGAAGAAAAACATGAGTAAAAAATTTTATGTAACCACACCAATTTATTATCCTAGTGGTAATTTACATCTAGGACACGCTTATACAACAACACTAGCTGACATTTTAAATAGGTATAAAAAAGAACAAGGATATGAAACTTACTTTTTAACTGGAAGTGATGAACACGGACAAAAAATTGAAGCCAAAGCAAAAGAAGCAAAACTTACCCCCTTAGAGTATCTAAATCCTAAAGTTGAGAATTTTAAACAATTATGAACAAAATTAAATATTGTTTATGACAAATTTATAAGAACAACTGATGATTATCATGAACAGGCCGTTAAAAAACTTTTTACTAAGTTATATGAAAAAGGTTTAATTTATAAGGGTCAATACGAAGGTATTTATTGTGTTAGTTGTGAAGAATTCTTAACAGCTGAACAAGTAGATGAAAATGGGTTTTGTAAAATTTCAAATACTCAACCCCAAAAAGTTAATGAAGATACTTATTTTTTAAAGGTTAGTGAGTTTCAAAATTTTGTTGAAGAGTTATTAAAAACAGAATTTTTAATTCCTGATTATAGAAGAAACGAAATGTTAAAAAATTTTGTTAAACCAGGTTTAAAAGATCTTTCAGTAACAAGAGTAAGTTTTAAGTGAGGTATTCCAATTGATCAAGACCCAAATCACA
Organism: Mycoplasma putrefaciens KS1; assembly: GCF_000224105.1. Classification (NCBI taxonomy): domain Bacteria; kingdom Bacillati; phylum Mycoplasmatota; class Mollicutes; order Mycoplasmatales; family Mycoplasmataceae; genus Mycoplasma; species Mycoplasma putrefaciens. The sequence continues at coordinate 46,710 of NC_015946.1, forward strand.
TTATTTATGTGTGATTAGATGCTTTAAGCAACTATATAACTGCTTTAGGTTACTTACAAGATGATGATCATTCATTTAAAAAATTTTGAGCAGATCCAGAGACAGAAATTTTACAATTAGCGGGTAAAGAAATTATTAGATTTCACTCGATATATTGACCAGTAATATTAAAAGCCTTAGATTTAAGACAACCAACTCATTTGCTAGGTCACGGATGAATTTTAAATAAAAATACCAAGATGAGTAAGTCACTAGGAAATGTAATTGACCCAATGAAAATTATTGAACTTTATTCATCAGACGCATTAAGATTTTACATTGCCAATGATTTACCAACCGAAAAAGATGGTAACTTTAGTCTAGAGTTATTTTTAGAATCATTTAATGCACATCTTGCTAATAATGTTGGCAACTTAATAAGCAGAACTCACAATATGATTACTAAGTATTTTGATGGTTATATAGATCTAACTGATGTTGAATATGATAGCGAGTTAATTAATCTAAGTATGCGAACAATTGATCAATACATTGAAAATATGGATCAATATAAAATAAGTAGTGCAGTTAGAAATGTTTTAAATTTATCTGCAGCATGTAATAAGTTTATTGAAGATCAGGCACCTTGAAATCTAGCAAAAGAACAAAACACTTATCAATTAAAAAATGTTTTGGCTACACTTCAAAGATCTATGTCAATTATTAGTTATTTACTAAAACCCATTTTAGTAGAAAAATATGACGATATGATTGAACAGTGTGGATTAAAAAATGTTAAGCTTGACTTCAATAATTTAAAAACCTTTAAAGATCTTAAATTTAACAAACTAGGTGACAAAAGAGTTTTATTTGTTAGAATTAAATAATAATTTAATAGCACTGATAAAACTAGAAAGAAGAATAAATTATGCAAAAGATTAAATTACAAGACAACAACAACAATTTAGTAAGTTTAGCTGATTTAGTAGCAGAAAAAGGATTAATAGTATTTTTCTATCCTAAAGCTAAAACAGGATTATGTACTCTTGAAGCATTAGAATACCAAAAGCATTTAGCTGATTTTAAAAACAAGGGCTATAATGTTGTTGGCGTAAGTCAAGATCAACCAGAATACAATAATGAATTTTGTTGTGAACAAGAATTAACATTCCCGCTATTATCAGATGTAAATAAAGAATTAACAGATCAATTTAAATTAACATTTGTTGAAATTGAATTAGACGGAAAACCATGAAAGAAATATGAACGTTCAACATTTGTTTTAGATAGAGATTTAAATATAATTAAAGAAATGCGAAATGTTGATCATATTACTCATGTGCATGAACTATTACAAGAATTAAATTAATCTTGATAACAACTTCAAAAGAAGTTGTTTTTTAATTTTAAAAGCAAGTGTAATTTGGTTCTAGTCTAGCAATCAATGACATTTTACTTATCTTTAAATTATAATAAAATATAACTCAGAATACTTAGGAGAGATAATCAATATGCCAATTATTAGATTTAGTGGAGTTTCAGAACAAAAAGTTTTAGATTTTAGTAAAAAAGTTAATGAAATAGCAGAACTTGTTGTAGCTGATCCTGAAAAAATTATGTTTATTTATGATAATTCTAAAGTTTTTCAGTTAAAACAAGATCAAAACCCAATTTATGTAACTGTAGAATGAATTGCAAGACCAGATAAAGAGCAAATATTTGCAGAATATATTGTTGACTTTTTTAAAGATCAGTCTTCTAAAGTTTGAGTCTTTTTTACAGATGTTAATGCTAAACTATACGCACACACTAAAAAAGTCGGTTAAAAATGAAAATAGGAAATATTGAAATTAAAGGTAAAGTTGTGCAAGGTCCGATGGCTGGAGTTAGCAACGAACCTTTTAGAGTGATTTCAAAACAGCATGGAGCTAGTTTAGTTTATGCTGAAATGGTTTCGGTTGCTGGTATGGCTCACGAAAATAAAAAAACTTTTAGTATGTTACAAGTAAATAAAGATGAACACCCAATTAGTATGCAAATTTTTGGAAACGATGTTGATGAATTTATTAACGCCACTAAGTGAATAGATAAACATGTTGATTGTGACATTATTGATTTAAATTTGGGGTGTCCAGCACCTAAAGTTGCTTTAAGATCTGCTAGTGGTTCTGCTTTATTAAAAACACCTGAGCTAATTTATGAAATTGTTAGAGCCGTTGTTGCAAATACCAACAAACCAGTTACTGCAAAAATAAGACTAGGATGAGATAAAGATAGTGTTAATGCGGTTGAAGTTGCTAGATTAATTGAAAAAGCAGGGGCAAGTGCAATTGCAGTACATGGAAGAACAAGAAGTGATTTTTATACTGGTCGTGCTGATTGAGAAAAAATTAAAGAAGTTAAAGATGCAGTAAAAATTCCTGTAATAGGAAATGGTGATATTGTTGACGGACCTTCAGCAAAAGCAATGTTAGATTTAACTGGTTGTGATGCTGTGATGGTCTCAAGATCTTGTCAAGGTAATCCTTGAATATTTGAACAAATCAACTATTTTTTAGAAACTGGTCAAGAACTTTCAAAACCAAATTTTAAACAATGATCAAAAACTGTTTTACAACATGCTGAGATGTTTATAGATTTAAAAGATGAACAATTTGCAATGCGTGAATTTAGAAAACATTTAGTTTGATATTTAGATGTTTTAGATAAAAAACCAAATTTAAATTCATTAAAAGAAAAAGCAAATAAAATTCAAACTTTACAGGATGTGAAAGAAATTATAAAAGAATATGAAAGAGAGTAAGCAAATGATAAGTGGTAGAAAATTTACTGAACAAGAATTAGTTAGAAGACAAAAGCATGCCGATTTAGTAAGTAAAAACAAAGATCCATACAAAATTACTAAGTTTAAAAGAACTAATTCATTAAAAGAATTAAACACTAAGTTTGAAAAATATTCAAAAGAAGAATTATTATCAAAAGATCAAGAAATTATTAGTGTTGCTGGAAGAATTAAATTGTATCGTGAAGCAGGAAAAAAGGCGGTTTTTGTAAATATTGATGATCAAGATTCAAGCATCCAATTATATGTTAGACAAGATGAAATTGGCGAAGAGTTATTTGCAGATTTTAGAAATTTAGATCTAGGAGATATCATTGGTGTTGAAGGTGTGATGATGAGAACTGATCACGGCCAATTATCAATTAGATGTAAAAAAGTAATTTTATTATCTAAAGCTTTAAGACCACTTCCAGATAAGCACGCAGGAATTCAAGATATTGAAGAAAAATATCGTAGAAGATATGTTGATCTAATTATGAATCATGAAGTTAGAAAGATATTTCAATCTAGAACAAAAATAATTAGAACTTTACAAAATTTTTTAGATCAAAAAGGATATATCGAAGTTGAAACCCCAATTTTACATTCATTAAAAGGTGGAGCTGCAGCTAAACCATTTATCACTCATTACAATGCACTAGATATTGATGTTTATTTAAGAATTGCTACAGAATTACACTTAAAACGTTTGATAATTGGTGGATTTGAAGGTGTTTATGAAATCGGAAGAATTTTTAGAAACGAAGGAATGAGCACAAGACATAACCCGGAATTTACAAGTATTGAATTGTATGTTGCTTATGAAGATATGTTCTTTTTAATGGATTTAACTGAGCAAATCTTTAGAGTATGTAATGCTAGTGTAAATGACTCACCAATCATTAAATATGGAGATGTTAGTTTAGATTTGTCTAAGCCTTTTAAAAGATTGCATATGGTTGATGGGATTAAAGAAATTACAGGTATTGATTTTTGACAACCAATGAGTGTTAATCAAGCATTAAGTTTAGCAAAACAACATAACATCCATGTTGAAAAACACCAAGAAAGTGTTGGACATATTATTAACTTATTTTTTGAAGAATTTGTTGAATCTAGCATTGTTGAGCCAACCTTTGTTTATGGTCATCCAAAAGAAATTTCACCATTAGCAAAATTAAACTTTGAAGATCCAAGATTTACTGATCGATTTGAATTATTTATTATTGGTCGCGAGTATGCCAATGCTTTTAGTGAACTAAACGATCCAATTGATCAATACGAAAGATTTAAAGTTCAAATAAAAGAAGAAGCACAAGGAAATAGTGAAGCAACAGATATGGATCTTGATTTTATTGAAGCTTTGGAACATGCCATGCCACCAACTGCAGGAATTGGGATTGGAATTGACAGATTAGTTATGTTACTAACAAATAGCGAATCAATTAAAGATGTTTTATTATTTCCACAAATGAAACCAAGAGATTAATATTGTAAGTATTCCGTATTTTAATAGAATACTTTTTTATTAATTAAAATAAAAAATGTCTCAAATTTCATGAGACAAATTAATTAATAAATTTAGAATTTGTTTAGTTTTAAGACTTCTAATTCTTTGATAATTTCATCTAAAGATTTATTCATCGAACTATTAACTGCTGCTAAAATAGCCCCCTCAACTAAGGCTACATCAATAATTTTTACATTAGCTTTTTTATTGTTATCTAGCATTTCTACAGCCATTTCAGCATTCATTAAAGCTGAACCTAAATCAAACAAAATTAGAACACCATCCTGGCTTCAAACCTTATTAATAGCTTTTAAAATAAGATCTAAATCTGTTCCAATTTGATTATCTTTAGTTCCACCACAACTAGTAATTTGAACTTGACTAGCCATTTGTTTTGCTAGCTCTACAACACCTTCAGCAATTTTTTTACTGTGAGAAATAATAACTATACTAACCATATTTAAATATTTTCCTTAATAGTTTCTAAAATTAGAAAAGCTGATCAGCACCCAGGATCAATATGATCAATACTTCTTTGACCTAAATAACTAGCTCGCCCTTTTTTAGCAATAATTGTTTTAGTATAAAGTGCTTGCTTATAAGCTAAATCAACAGCTTTAGTTAAGATTTCTTTTGCATCAAGTCTTGTTTTAATTAATTCTTGAATTAGCTCACTAACTGGAATTAAAACATCTAATATTGTTTTGTCATTTAATTGGGCCTTACCACGTAGTTTAATTCCTTCAACAGCTTGAATTAAGCAATTTGAAAAATCATTTATATCAATTTCTTGTTTATCTACTAAAACTGTCGATGCTTTTAAAAATGCTGTACCATACAATGGACCTGAAGCCCCACCTACATTAGAAACTAATAACATACCAGAACTTTTAAATAAACTAGCTAAATCAGCATAAGAATTAGTTTGTAGATCTTTTTTAATTTTTAAAAATCCTTTAGTTAAATTATGACCGTGATCCGCATCTCCAATTAAAGCATCTAGTTGTGATAAATATTGCTTATTTTGCTCTATTTTGTCACTAATTTTTATTAAAATATTTGTGACTTTTTTGATATCTACACTCATTAGTACTCCTAGTTAATTATTTTTAAAGCAATAGTATCTGATGGTTGGTCTAGTAATTGCTTTAGTTCATCATCTAATTTTAAAAGTGAAATTGAAAATCCAGCCATTTCAATTGAAGTCATAAAATTACCAACAAATGATTTATAAATTTTGATTTCTTTTTTAGTTAAAAGATTATTTAAATGGTTATTTGTTATATATAATTCCATTTCTGGAGTTGCACCCATTCCGTTAATCATAACAGCTACTTGATCGTCTTTTTTAATTTCGATATTTTCTAAAATTTTTGAAATTAATATTTCAACAATCTCATTAGCTGATACTAATTTTTGTTTATGTGTTCCAGGTTCACCGTGAATTCCGATTCCAATTTCTATTTCATCGTCTTTTAATTCAAAGTTTGGTTTTTGAACTGCTGGAACAATACATGGACTAAGTGCCATACCGATACTTTTTGTGTTATCAATAACTTTTTGAGCAACTCTTTTAACTTCTTGTAAATCTGCACCTAATTCAGCTTTTGCTCCTGTGATTTTATGAACAAAAACAGTTCCTGCAATTCCTCTTCTTCCTGCAGTGTATAAACTATTTTCAACAGCAACATCATCATTTACTACAACTGCTTCAACTTCAATTCCTTCAGTTCTAGCCATGTCTTGAGCCATTTCAAAGTTCAAAAGATCTCCAGTGTAGTTTTTGATAATTAATAAAACACCTTTTTTAGCATCAACTGCTTTAATAGCCTGATAAATTTGATCAGGAGTTGGAGAAGTGAACACAGAACCAGCTACTGCTGCATCTAACATTCCTTTGCCAACATAGCCAGCGTGCGCTGGTTCATGTCCTGAACCTCCGCCACTAACAAGCGCAACTTTATTTTTAATTGGTACATCAGATCTTGTGATTACATCAAAACCTGTGATTCTTTTTAGTTTATCAGGATAAGTTTTAACTAGTCCTTGTAACATTTCTTCAACAATATTTTCTACACTATTAATGATTTTTTTCATATCAATCTCCTTGATAGATATCTGTTAGTTGGTAACATGATATCTTCATTTTTATTATATTTTTTTAATTTCTTGATAGTAATTCTAAATTTGTAAAAGATTTCAATCACTTATTCTTTTTATTAAAATAATTAACTAAAAATTTAAGCAAATTTATTCTTTAAAGATTTATAGATAACTATGTTTTTTAAGTTGTAAAAATTACTGTTTTTTTATATAATCCATATGAGTTAATTTAATCGAATTAGCTCCTTGGCTTAATCAAGCCCAAAAGACCATAAGGAGGATTTTATCTAAATGATTAGAAAATACGAAGTAATGTATATTTTGGATCAAGATTTAAAAGATACAAAAGAACTAACAACTAAATTAGATAACATTTTAACTGAAGGTGGAAAAATGATTAATTCTAAAGACTTAGGATTAATTGACTTTGCTTATGAAATTAATCATAAGAAAAAAGGTTTCTATCGTGTAGTTATTGTTGAAACAACAGCTGAAGCAATTAAAGAATTTGAACGTGTTGCTAAAATTGATAAAAATGTTGTTAGAACTTTAGTTTTAAATACTGAAAATAATAAAAATTACGAAGAATCAGTTGAATTGTCAAAAACTGATATGTCAAAATTCGAAGAAGAACAACGTGAAAAAAGAAACTTCAAAAAAGTTGCGTTCAAAAAAGAAGAACCAACAGCTAAAGAAGTTAAATAATTTATAGGAAAGTAATTATGAATAGAGTTTGTATAGTAGGCAGATTAACACGCGATTTAGAACTAAGAACGGCTACTAAAAATGACGCTAAGTTTGTTTTTTTTACAGTAGCAGTTTCTGAATATGGGTCAAATGGTGAAGAAAGAACTAACTTTATTCCCTGTTCAGCTTTTAATAAACTGGCTGAAAATATGGCGAAATATCTTTCAAAAGGAAGTTTAATTTCTCTTGAAGGAAGAGTCACAACAAGAAGTAACAAAACTCTTGATGGTAGAATTGAAACTATTGTCAACATCACAGCTGATCGAGTTAGTTTTTTAGAACCAGCTAAAAATAATGTTAATAAAAATTCATATGATTTTGATAGCACCATTTCTAATGAATTTCATACAAACGACTCTGTTCAAGCTTCTAATTCATCAGAAGAAGTTCAAGAACAAAATCAATCTGATGATGATTTTTCAATTTTATGAGAATAACAAACAAGCAGAAAGGAACAATCATGGCAGTTAAAAAATTTAAAAAAAGAAAAAAAGTTAATTTCTTTCAAAAAAACAACATTAAATACATAGATTATAAAGATGTTGAATTATTAAAAAAATTTATTTCACCTAACGGACAAATTCTACCAAGAAGAGTTACTGGAACTTCTCCTAAAGACCAAAGACAACTAGCTACAGCAATTAAAAGAGCACGTCAAATGGCTTTATTGCCATATGTTATCGAATAATAATTGATTTAATAGGATAGGTTTATAGCATTTTAAAAATGATCGGAGACTAGCGATCATTTTTGTTTACCAATTTTTTTAAAAAACTAATGACAATTTTATTATTAAAACTGCATTTATTAGTAATTATTAATATTAATAACTCAGTAATCTTAATATTTTAAAGCCTTATAAAACAATAATTACAATTGATATAATTAAATCAATGGAGGAATTAATATGAAAGTAATTTTTTTACAAGATGTTAAAGGTCAAGGTAAAAAAGATGAAATAAAAGAAGTGAGCGATGGTTATGCTAAAAACTTTTTATTACCTAGAAAGTTAGTTAAAATAGCAACTGATAGCAGTGTTAATACATTAAATACTAAATTAAAAGCTCAACAAGAAGAAGCACAATTATTAAAAGCTCAAAATCTTGCTTTAAAAAAATCTTTAGAAGAAATAACTTTACATTTTAAACTTCAAACAAATGATGGTAAGGTTTTTGGAAGCATTTCAAATCAAGATATTGTTAACCAGCTAAAAGATCTTTTTAAACTTGAGATCGATAAGAAAAAGTTTGTTAATTTTAAAAACATTAATAGTATTGGATTAAGTTATATAAAACTAAAATTAGATTTTGGTATTGAAGCTTTGATCAAAGTAGAAGTTAGAGAATCTTAATATGAAAAAAGAATTAACTAATCAACAATTATTAGATGCTGAAAAATTTGTGTTATCTGCAGCAATTAGCAATCCTAATACACTAGCTGATATTACTAGTAGACTAGAAGTTGAAGACTTTTTCTTTGCTGCTAACAAACTAATTTATCAAGCTATTATCGAACTAAATTTAAGACAAAAAGAGATTTCTCCAATTTCTATTATTGATTATTTGAATTTTAAGAATATGTTAGATAAAGCTGGTGGTGAAAATAATATTTATCAAATTGCTGCTGAACACTGATCAGATCAGGGATTAGAATCATATATTGATAGAATTCACAGAGCAAGTATTGATAGAAAACTAAATTCAGTAATTAAAGAATTAGACCAAAAAAGAGCTAGTGGTGAACTTGATGTTGAAGAATTGTTAAAACTAGCACAAACTAAATTATTAGACCTTGATTTACAAACCAAACAATTTGAAATTGAATCAGTGGGATTAACTGCTAATAAAGTTGTTAACAAGATTAGAGAACTAGAAACAAGACCTGACATGTTAACAGGTGTACCAAGTGGTTTTTTATGATTAGATAATTATACTAGTGGATGACAAGCATCAGATTTTATTATTTTGGCTGCAAGACCAAGTGTTGGAAAAACTGCTTTTTCTTTAAATTTGGCTTATAATGCAGCAACTAAAGGTTATCCTGTAGCATTTTTTTCACTTGAAATGCCAGCTGAACAACTAACTCAACGTCTTTTATCTAGAGTATCATCAATTAATTCTATAATTTTAAGAAGCGGAAAAGGCTTAGACAAGCAAGGTTGAGAAAATTTATACATTGCTAAAGAAAAATTGAATAGAACCCCAATCTTTATTGATCCTACTCCAGGAATTACAGTTCAACAGATTAGATCAAAACTTTATAAAATGAAAAGAGATCATAATATTAGGTTATGTATTGTTGATTATTTACAATTAATTGTTGGATCTCAACATAAAGATAGACAAAATGAAGTTAGTGAAATTTCAAGACAACTAAAACAAATTGCAAGAGAAACTCAAATTCCAATCATTTGTTTATCACAATTAAGCCGACGTGCTGAAACTAGAGAAGACAAAAGACCAATGATGTCAGATTTAAGAGATTCAGGAGCAATTGAACAAGATGCTGATTTAGTGGCATTTTTATATCGTGAAGATTATTATAATAAAGACTTAAATGAGATTGAAAAAGAAAAAACTGAATTAATAATTGCAAAACACAGAAATGGTTCAACTGGAACTATTGAATTAAGATTTACCAAAGACTTTGGTAGATTTATGGACTGAAATTAATAAATTTTATCAATTTTTACTTTTTGATATAATTAGTAGGATGTGTCATAGCGTTTATGAAAGAGGAAAAATAATGAAAAAATTATTAACTGCAATTATGTCAGTTAGCTTAACAACAATTCCTAGTTTGAGTGTAATTTCTTGTGGAACTGTTACTAGAGATGTTGAATTAAAATTTGATAGCAACAAAGTTACTATTAATAGAATGAAATGGAATGGAAGTAAATTTAATTCTTCTAAAATAGAAGCTTCTGATAAAAACTGGCACAAGTACGTTTTAGATTCAACTCCAGGGTATGGTGATTTAATAAATAAGATCTTGACATTATTAAACTTTAATACTACTTCAGGAACTGATAGTAAAACAGCTTATAGTATTTTTAAAGGAAAAACCAATAAAACCACTGTTACAGGTCAATGGATGGGATCAAAAGATGAATATGCATCTTTAGCAGATTTTTATAATGAAATGGACAACTCTCAAACCCACATTTCTTCAATTAAAGGATTATTGCAATTAAAGGAATTTGTTGAAAAACCAGAAAATAAAGAAGTCTCTAAGAAATGAACACGATCTTTAAAAACTGATTTGGAAAAAGTTGAAAAATGAGATAATGATGGTTTAACCAATGGTCTTAAAGATATAATAAATTCAACCCACGATATTTACTATAAATCAGTTGCATTAGATTCAGATATTAAACAAACAAACTCTAAATTTCTAACTTTTGATCAAAATATAAATACGAGTCCAACGACTCAAGGACAAAAAATAGATTTAAAAGAATCGGATAAAGATGTCCTTGGAGAACTTCTTAAAAATAATAATAACGATGAATATATTTTTGGAACAAATCCATTAAGAGATCCTTATGGAGTAAATGTTATTGGCAATAATGGAGCAGACGTCAAAGCATTTAAACCAACAATAACTTACTCTAGTAATGACATAAAACAAGAAAATATGAATTTTAATGTGTCAGAAAAAACAATGTTAGATGATATCTTTAAATTCAATATAAATCTAAATGAAAATAAAACCTTAAAATGATCATCAAAATACAATTTTTATTACATGGATACTAAAAAGCAATCAGATACATTAAAACTTAAACTTGTTTATGGATCAGGTAATAATGAATTTAAATTTAACGTAGAGCTTGGTGGGTTATACAAAGTATTTATTCCTTCTTTTGTTGAATACACACCAAAAGATAATGCAAATAATAATATAAAACATATAGCATTTGGATGGAAATTTGCTGGGTATAGATTTTCAGATAATAACAATATTAATGATCTTAATGGTTCATTTTCAAATATAGATTTAACAATTACAAAAGCATAGAGTGGCAAAATAAAATATTTAAATTAATAAGATAAAATATATAAATGATAAAGTGTGGGATGTTTACCGCACTTTTATGATATAAGCAATATGTATATAGTAAGGCGGGATAGGATGAACGATAGTTTCAGAACCTTGTTACTAAAAGATCATAACTTAGCAATCTTTTCATTATGTATAACACTATCAGCCATTGTAATTTATGCGCTTTTTAAATTATCACAAAGATTTGTAAGACAATGTCAAACAGGGTTTGTGATAACTGAAAGAATAAAGTTTGAAACAAAAAAGATTACTTATATTTCTATGATGGTAGCAGGTTCTGTTGCTGTAACTACAGTTATTTCTTTAACGTTACCTATTACTGTTTTACCACCGGTTAGAATTGCTTTTGAAGGAGTTATGATTAAAATTACAGGTATGATTTTTGGTCCAATTGTTGGATTAACTGTCGGCCTTGTTACTGAAGGTTTAACACTAATGTTTGTGCCATCTTATATTCATGTTGGTTATTTAATTGTTGCTTTTTCATTTGGATTTTGATCAGGAATGACTTCTTATACTTTTAAGTTAAAAAATAAATGATTTACTTTAAGTTTAATCACTACTTTTATTGTGATATCAACTGCGGTTATGTTCTGATTAATGCAAGGAATGAAAGATTTAAATCCTACTATCTTTGGAATTAAAGTTCAAGCAGATGTCTTTCCATACTTATTTTTAATTGTGATGGGAGTTACTTTGTGTGTCATTTATCTTGTTGCATTTGGACTTTGGATTAGAAAAAAAGAAAAGTGGTTAGATGTTATTCTACCAGTAATTTTAATTTGTGTAATTACTGAAATTTTAGTTACAGTTTTAGTAGCTGCTTGAGCAGATTATAAATTACTAGGAATAAGAGCTAATGTTAAAACCGAAAATCCTTATATTACTATGGTAGTTGTAAGAATTATTCAAGTACCATTAAAGATCTTTTTTAACACAGCAGTTTTAACTACTGTTTATACAGTATTAAGACCTTTAATTAAAGTTAGATAAAAAGAAAGTAAAAATGTTATGAAATTATATGATTCATTATCAAAAAATTTAAAAAATTTAGATAAAAAAGAAATTACTTTATATTGCTGTGGCCCTACAGTTTATAACTTTATTCATATTGGTAATGCTAGACCATCAATGTTGATGGATGTTTTTGTTCGTTTTTTAAGAAGTATCGGATATCAAGTTAATTATTTGCAAAACGTAACTGATGTTGATGACAAAATTATTACAAGAGCCAAACAAGAAAACACAACTGAAAAAGATTTATCAGAAAGATATACTAAAGCTTATCTACAAGATTTAACTTCTTTAAATATTAATCATCCTGATACTTTAATTCCAATTAGTTTAAAAATGGATGGCATGATTAAATTTATTCAACAATTAGTTGATAATAATTCAGCTTATATTGTTGATGGTGATGTTTATTTTGATATTGATAAATATAAACAACAATACTCAAAATTATCAGGATTTAAACTTGAAGAACTAATTTCAGGTGGAAGAGTAGAAATTGATTCTAAAAAGAAAAATCCTTTAGACTTTGTTTTATGAAAAAAAACAAATCTTGGTGTTCAGTGAGATTCACCTTTTGGTTTAGGTAGACCTGGTTGGCATACTGAATGTGTTTTATTAATTGATGAATTTTTTAGCGGACAAACTATTGATATTCATGCTGGTGGAGTTGATTTAAAATTTCCTCATCATGAAAACGAAAGAATTCAATTTATTGCTCATAAAAATAAAGAGTTAGCAAATATTTGAATGCACAATGGTCATTTACAAATTGAAGATGAAAAGATGTCTAAATCTTTAGGAAATGTTATTTTAGTAAGAGATTTTGTCAGTCAATATAACCCTAATGCCTTAAGATGAATCTTTTTATCATCACATTATCGAGCACCTTTAAATATTAATAAAGATTTAATTAATCAGTCACATAAGTTTATTGATAAGCTAAAAAATCTGTCTAAAAAAATTATTGATTGATCAATTAAAAACGATACTGATATTCAAATAATTAATCAGTCACAATATCTTGATCAGTTTACAAGTTATATGTCAGATGATTTAAATACGGCAATGGTGTTATCACTAATTGAATCAATGATTAAAGAAATTAATAAAAAAGTTTTAGATAATCAAGATATTAAGCTTTTAGTAGGATCATTAAAACAAATCATAGACACCCTGGGATTTACAGATGAGATTTTTAATTATCAGATTAGCCAAGCTGATAAGCAATTATATATTCAATGAAAAAATAAACTAGAACAAAAAGATTTTTTAAGTGCTGATGTTTTAAGAGAACATCTGATTAAAAAAGGTATTTTATAATAAATGAATAAGAACTTAATTTATGGTAAACACACTATTTTAGAGTTTTTAGAAAAACACCCTAAAATGCTAAAAACTATTTGAACTAAAGATCTAGCATATTTAAAATCTTTTAATTTAAATGATTATAAAGTTCAAATAATTAAGACCACTGAAAAAAACCTAGATCAGATGTTTGATCAAACTGTTAATCATCAAGGAATGGTGGCTGAAATTAAAGAGTTTAACTATACACCATTTTCAGAACTATTAACAATTTTAAAAGCTCAAACAACTTCATTGGTTTTATTACTTGATCAGATTCATGATCCTTATAATTTTGGTGCGATTATTAGAACTGCAGTTTTGCTTGGTGTTGATGGAATTGTGATTTTAGATCGCAAACAAGCACAAGTTAATTCAGGTGTTCTTAAAACAAGTTCGGGAACTGCTTATGATCTTAAAATTTCTAAAGTTAATAATTTAACTAATGCAATTAAACAATTAAAAGATCATGGTTTTTGAGTTTATTCAACTAATTTAAATAACAAATCAGTTGATTTTAGAACCGTTGATTTTGCTAATAAAAGCGTTTTAGTGATTGGTAACGAACAAAAAGGTGTAAGTGATTTGGTAACTAAAAATAGTGATTTAAACATTTTTATACCTTCAAATAAGACTATTGATTCTTTTAATGTTAGTGTTGCAAGCGCGCTTATTTGTTTTCAAATTGCAACTAAATTAGCAAAAGTATAAATTTGTTTAATCATCAATATTCTATATAATATATATTGTTATATAAGTTGGGAGAAGTAGTTATGTCAAAGTCAAATAATAAAAAGATCACTTTAGTTTGTGAAGAGTGTTTAAATAGAAATTATTCAACTAATAAGAGTACTTTAACGCAAAAAGAAAGACTACAACTTAAAAAATATTGCACCAATTGTGCCCAACACACATTACACAAGGAAACCAGATAATGCAAAAAGACTTGGATTTAAATAAAATTGACAATGACGCTAAAAAAACTACTTCTTCTCAAAAGCAAAAAATTTCTAAAGAGACAAAAAAGAAGTTAAAAATTAAAAAACATAAAGAACCAAAAAACTTCAAGCTAATGCTTAAAGAATTTCCAATTAAAATGGTTAAAGAAATTTCAAAAATTCGTTGATCTGGATCAGAAACTTTAGCTAAAAAATTTATAACTGTTATCTTATTTATGTTGGTCTTTGCAGTTATTTTTTATAGTGTTGATTTACTAATACAACTAATATTTCAATGGATTAAAGTATTTTAAAACTAAAAAAGGAAGCATAACGTTATGACAAATGATGAAATTAAGAAATTAGAAGACGAGATTCTAACTGCTAAAGGACAGTGATTTGTAATTAGTTGTCAAACAGGTCATGAAGATAAAGTTTCAGCAGATTTACAGCAAAAAATTAAATCAGCAAGCATCGAAGATGAAATCTTTCATATTAAAATTTCAAAAGGTTTGGTTAAATCTAAATCTGGTAAAGAAAGCGAAAAAAATAAGTTTCCTGGTTATATTTTTATTAATATGATCATGAGTGAAAGAGCTTGGTTTTTAATTAGAAATACTCCAGGAGTAACTGGATTTATTGGCTCAAGTGGGCGCGGAGCCAAACCTTCACCATTAACAACTGAAGAAACTTTAAAAATGTTAGTACCTGATCAAGAAGTTGAAGTTCAAGAAGAAAAACAAACCGCACCTAAAAATCAAGCTGTTGCTAAGAAACCTTTATTTACTGCTGATTTTAAAATTGGAGATCTTGTTAAAATTAAAGCTGGACTTCATGAAGGTGAAGAAGGGATAGTTAAAGATATGGACTATTCAAAAGGTGTTGCTTTTGTTACTATTGAAATGTTTGGAAGATGAACAGTTTTAGAAATTTCATTTAAAAATGTCGAACCAATCAAAGAATACTAATAATAAAGTAAGGGCATTTGTAAGAATGCTTTTTGTTTATTTTGATTAGAATCAAACTATTTTTTAGAGTTAATTAAAATCTTTTTAAAATAATCCTAATTGTTGTATAATATTGTGTAGGCGATTTTTATTGTGGGAGAGTTTTTTTGACTCATATGGACCACAGCGAGTAAAAACGACCTTATATTATAAGGAGGAAAACCCGTGGCTAAAAAAATCACGCGTATAGCTAAATTAGAATTTATGGCTATGCAAGCAAAACCAGGAGCAGAACTAGCTTCATTAGGTATTAACATGCCTGAATTTACAAGACAATTCAATGATGCAACTAAAGATAGAGCAGGAGACATCGTTCCAGTTGTTATTACTGCTTATGATGACAAATCATTTGACTTTGTGTTAAAAACAACCCCAGCGGCAGCTATGTTAAAAAAAGTGGCTAAAATTCAAAAAGGTGCAAGTAATTCTAGAACTCAAACAGTGGCAACTCTTACAGCTGAAGATATTAAACAAATTGCTGAGTACAAACTACCAGATCTAAATGCTAATACTGTGCAAGCAGCTATGAAACAAATTGCAGGAACAGCTAAAAACATGGGAATCAAAGTTACAGGTATGGAGGAAGTTGAATAATGGCTAAAATTAGTAAAAGATTCAAAGAAGCTTTAGCCAAAGTTGAAAAACACAAATTGTACTCTGTACAAGATGCTTTGCAACTAGCTAAAGATACTTCAACAACTAAATTTGATTCAACTGTTGAAATCTCATTTAACTTAAACATCGATCCAAGAAAAGCTGATCAACAGATTCGTGGAGCTGTAGTTTTACCTGCTGGAACAGGAAAAAGTCAAAGAATTTTAGTGTTAACAAACACAAAAGCTAAAGAAGCTGAACAAGCAGGTGCTGATATTGTTGGTGGAGAAGAATTAATCAACAAAATTAAAAATGAAAATTGATTTGGTTTTGATGTTATTGTTGCAACTCCAGAAATGATGGCAAAATTAGGAGCAATTGGTAAAGTTTTAGGACCAAAAGGTTTAATGCCAAATCCAAAAACCGGAACAGTTACTTTAGATGTTGCTAAGGCAATTGATGAAATTAAAAAAGGTAAAGTTGAATACCGTGCTGACAAAGAAGGAAATGTTCATTTAATTATTGGAAAATCATCATTTGATGTTCAAAAATTAGAACAAAACTTCAAAACTGTTGTTGATGAAATCAGAAGAGTTAAACCTCAAACTGTTAAAGGTGATTACATTATTAATGTTAGTGTTTCAACAACAATGGGGCCAGGAATTAAAGTGCAATTATAATAAAATTTATTAATATGATCTCTTTATTTAAAGAGATCTTTTTTCAAATTGATAACAATAGTTAATATAATTATTTTGAGTCACTTTAACTCAATTTTTATAAATATTATTATCAAGAAAGGCAGCTGAAAAACATTCATTTCATTATCAATATTTGCAGATAAAGGGCCGCAAATAGCAGACAAATTAACATTTTTCTCTGCAAATGCAGTTGCTGGTGCAATTATTCTTTTCTTATTTTTTGTTGGTTGATTTTTAGACCGTTACTTTTGACGTAAAATTACTATTCAAGTAATGGCTTTATTAGGAATTTTAATTGCACTTTGTGTAATAGCAACTAATGTAATTGGATATTCAAGAATCTTTGGCTTTCAAATCCAATTGGGTAATTTTTTAATTTTTTTTTCAGGAATGATTTTAGGACCATTAGCAGGAGCACTGGTTGGGTTATTAAGCGATTTAACAGGATTAATCATTTCTGGGGGAGTTCCTCATTTTGGATTTACTTTAGTCAAAGTTATGTATGGTTTTTTAGGAGCGATGGTATTTTTAACAAAGCATAATAAAAAAATGTACTTTATTATTAGTATTTTTTGATTCATGCTTGTTTCAGTTATTCTTCATTTACTTGTCTTTACACCATTATCATTTGCTTCATATGGAGGAAACATCGCAACAAAACAAGGTTTAGTTTTAGCTTCAATGTTAAGAAGACTTATTCTTGTGCCAGTTGAATGAGTATTATATTCACTTTTAGTAATCGCATGCTTTGAAGTAACTTGAATTGTTTTAAAAGATAATGCTAAACTAAGTCATCAACTATGATGTTCTCGACATGGAACACCAAAATTCTTATTCGAAAGACGACAAATTTCTAAAGTTGAAAAAGTTGAAATTGCAACCAAAAAATTAGATAAAAAAGAAAAAGTAAACAACAAATAATGTTAACAATTTTTTTAAAAGTTAATCTATTTTAATACTCTTTGTAGTGGTATTAAAATAGATTTTTATATTGTAAAGTTATTAGATTATGTTATTATTATTAATGCTATTAATACCAAAGACAGTAACGGAGTTTGATCTCTTAATCATGTTACCGAGGAAATCTTTTTAAAAAACATTTTTGTTTTACTTCTCGGTTTAGTTAATGTTACTAACCGAGGTTTTTTATTAAGTGTTAATTACAAACAAAGGAGGAATATAGATGTCAAATACAAGACCTGCTCATGCTAAAAAAGCTGAAATAGTTTCTGAGATTGTTTCAAAAATTAAAAATGCACAAGGTGTTGCAATTGCTGAATATAAACATTTATCAGTTGCTGATATGACTGAGCTAAGAATTGAAGCTTTAAAACAAAACATCGAAGTTAAAGTTTTTAAAGATTCTCTTGTTAGAAGAGCTGCTCAAGAATTAGAACTATCTGAATTAGAACCTTTCTTAACCCAACAAAATGTCTTTATTTTTTCAAATGATGATGCTATTTCTGCAGCTAAATTAGTTGCAAAATTCGCTAAAAGAAATGAAAAACTTAAATTAAAAGCTGGTATTTACGAAGGAAAAGTTCTTGACACAGCTAAAATCGGTGAAGTTGCTTCTTTACCTTCAAAAGAAGAACTATACTCAATGTTTGCTTCAAGTTTACTTTACCCATTACGAAAAGTTATGGCAGCAATCAACGCAGTTGCTGAAACTAAAAGCAATTAATATATAAAAAATTATTTTTGTATTAGTAGCAACAATAATAAAGTTTTAAAGGAGAATAAAATCATGGCTATTACTAAAGAAGATATTATTAAAGCATTAGAAGAAATGAAACTAAACGAATTAAACGATTTAGTTAAATCAATTGAAGATCACTTTGGTGTTGTTGCTTCAGTTGGTGTAGCTGCAGCTGCAGCTCCTGAAGCAGGAAACGCAGCTCCAAGTGAAGTATCAGTTGTTTTAACAGCTGTTGGTGCTCAAAAAGTTGCAGTTATTAAAGTTGTTAAAGAATTAACTGGTGCGGGACTAATGGATGCTAAAAAAATGGTTGATGGAACAATGCCAGTTGTAATTAAAGAAAACATTAAACCAGAAGAAGCTGAAGAAATGAAAGCTAAATTAGTTGAAGCTGGAGCTTCAGTAGACATTAAATAATTTCTATTTGTAATAATTAACAATCAAAAAAGATCTGAAAAAGATCTTTTTTTGTTTTATAAAATTTATCATTCAAATTCTTAATTTAGATATAACAAATCTACTAAAGCACTTGACTATATATCATTATCTTTAAAAGATAAATTGATGATTTATGAAAATGAAGGATTGTGGTACTAACTCAAAACTAACAGTTGAGAAAAATACTCTTCTTATAGTATGAGCATTATATGATGATGCTGAGAGTAGCTATCAAAAGACAATTAAAAAACATTTTGACAAAAAAATTATTGTTTGTTCAATTAGAATAAATGATCCTAAAATATTAAGTTTAGCGATTCAAAATATTCTAGTTTTAATTAAATAATGTCTTTAAAATTACAAGTGCTGAATTTAACCTTTAAACATATAATAATTGAAAGTTTATTAAATTAAAGATTTTTTTAATCATATTTTAATCATAGAATTAATAGAAAAACCTACTTTAGAAATAAAATTAAATCTTAATAAGTTTTAAAACAATCACTACGTTTTAAAGTGCTTATTTTGTATTCGAGTTACCAGCTTTAGTGAAATACATAAAAATTCTTTATAGAAGATTAATATGAAATTAGATTTTTATCTTTTTAGCTGTAATTTACTTTTTTAAAGAACTGCTTGAACAAAAAGTCAATTATATTTGCTGGTGTGTTTGAGTTGAAGATAGTTATCTATGAAGTTGGTGACAAGCTAACTAATAAACTCAAACACTTAATTATTATCATCACGATAAAATAAAAGAATTAGAATACTCAGAGTATGATATCGATCAGTTAATAAATAAAAAAAAGACAAATATTAGAGAAACTATCAAGAAATTAAATAACTAATTAACAAACTAAATTTAACAAGATAATTACAATTAACCATAAAAAGATCTTTATAATTAGTTCAAATTAAATGAGATTGAGAGTAACTAGATATATCATAAAATTCTCTTGACTTTTTGTTAAAAAGTTTTAGAATTAAATGATCGGGTATAGTTTAGTCGTTAAGAGCTTCTGCTATTCTCTATCTTATTATTTTGGCGATAAATAAGAGGAAGTTATAATGCGTTTTGATTATTTTTTAGAAACAAAATCATTAGGCAATATTACAAAAAGATTGAAAAATGGTGTGTTTAAAACCCCAATACCCATATCAACTAAAGAGAAAATAGAATTTGATCTAGTCAATCAATTAGGGCGAGATCGTTTTTTGTTTGATTACACAAAAGCTTATTTTGATAATTTTGTTGAAGATGTCGTTGCAGAAAAATTACGTATTTTTGAATTTTGTCTACTTTTATTTTTAGAAAAAAAGCAAAACCACAGTTTTAGTGAAATTTTTACAATATTTAAAGAAATTAAAAAAGGTAAAAGACCTTTAAATAATCTTGAAAACCGAATCTTTAATATTATTTATACTTATGAATTTATTAGAAAACCAAAAATAATTTTAGATGAAAATAATTTTGAAATGTTTATTCATGTATTATTACAAAATTTGGAATTTGATTTAGATATTAAATCAAATTATTATCGCTTAGAAAATGATAAGACAATTTTACAAAACTTATTACTAGCAAATCAAATTGATAATGAATTTAACGCATTATTTGAATATATAAAAGATGTAGAAAATAAACAATTATCAGGATATACCAAAGCTTATATTTTGTTTATTGTGTTGATGTTGATATCTGCTTTTAAAAATTATAATTTAACTTTTTCAACCTTATTAACTCAATGATTTTCATTTCAAAAAAATGATTCTAAAAAGTTAGTTATACCTTTATATCAAATCGCTAAAAATTGAAATAATTTCTTAATTAATTTAAATAGTTTAATTCCAGAAAAGTTAGTTATTGATACAACTTTAAGTACAATTAAGCATTATTATATCCAAAATATAAACATGTATTATCATGCATCTCATATCTATAAATGGATAAAAAAAGATGCAAAAAATAGAATGTGACTGTTTGAAGATGATCTAGCATTTTTGTTGGTTGTGTTAATGTTTCAACAAATTGGTAATCTGTCTTTAAATAATATTAAAAGTCTAATAACAATTAACAAAATAAAAATATTAACTGATATAGAACTAGAAAAAACATTAGATAAATTGATTACTAGAAATATTATTAGCAAAACAAGTGGTCAAACAGTCAAATATAGTTTAGTAGATAAAAATTTAGCAAAAGCTAAATACTTAGTGAAATAGTAGAAACGAAAGGGTTAGACAATGACTTATAAAATTAAAAAAATCAATCGAAGAGTTGAAAGACGTGACTATGCTAAAATTTCTGGAAACTTATCTTTACCAAACTTAATCGAAGTACAAACTGAAACATTTAATTGGTTCAAAGAAAAAGGGATCCAAGAAGTTTTAGACGAATTTTTCCCTATTCTTTCAATGGATGGAACAAGTGTTTTAACTTTAGAAAATTGAGGATTTAGAGAACCTAGATTTAGTATAAGAAAAGCTAAAGAAGAATCAAAAATTTATGATGCACCAATTTATGCAAATCTAAAATTGTCTGTTAATAGAACTGAAGAAATCTTAAAAGATTTTGAAGGTTATGATCAAAAAGACATGAAAAGATCTCTAACACAATGGTTAAAAAATAGAACAGACAGTAACCAAGTAGTTTTCAAACAAAATTCTGGAGATTCATATTTTTTTGAAGTAACAGTTAAAAAAGCCGAAAGACCAGATTTAATTCAAATTGATATTGTTGAAGATAGACCAACTGCAATTATTGCAAATGTTGCTATTTACAAGTCAGGTGAAGTATTTTTAGGTGATTTTCCTTTAATGACTGAAGCTGGAACATTTATTATTAATGGATCTCAAAAAGTTATTGTTTCTCAACTAGTTAGATCACCAGGAGCTTACTTTAACCGAGAATTAAACCGCAAAACTGGAGAAATGATCTATTCAGGAGATATTATTCCAAGCCGTGGTACTTGATTAGAATTTGAAACTGATTCTAAAAAGACTGGAATTAATGCAATTAATCCGTTATATGTAAAAATTGATAAATCAAGAAAAACAACTGCAACATCATTACTAACTGCTTTAGGAATTAGCGCAGATCAAATTTTAGAAATCTTTGATAATGATCCTGTGATCAAAGAAACTTTACAACAAGATATTACTTTTGGTGATCATCACGCAGATTGAGCTCATCAAGTTCAAGAAATCTATAAAAAAATTAGACAAGGTGAAACTGCAACTAGTGAGGGTGCTTCAAAATTTATTAATGGAATTTTATTTGATAAACGTAAATATGATTTAACTAAAGCAGGAAGATTTAAATTACAACAAAAACTTTCAATTAAAAATAGAATTTTTGGACACACTTTAGCTGAAGATATTGTTGATGATAATAATAATGTTTTAATCGCTAAAGATACTGAAATTAACAAGTCAAATATTAACCAAATTTCAGCTATTTTAGATACTGATGTGATGACTTCAACTATTGATTATTTAGATGAAATTCAAGGAAGTAGAAAAATTCAAAAACTTAAAGTTTATAAAGATGATGATTTAAAAGCTGAAACAACTACTTTAGTAGGAATTACAAGTCAAACTAATCAAGAGTTTGTGACAGTTGCAGATATTATTTCAACAATTTCATACTTATTAAACTTAAAATACAATATCGGTGAAATTGATGATATTGATAATCTAGGAAATAGACGTGTTCGAACAGTTGGTGAATTATTACAAAACCAATTTAGAATGGGACTAAACCGTATTGATAAAAACGTTAAAGAAAAATTAGCAACAAGTGATTTATATAGAGTAAAAACTTCAACAGTTATTAATGCTAAACCATTAACTGCAATTATTGGAGAATTCTTTAACTTATCACAGCTATCACAATTTATGGATCAAATTAACCCATTATCAGAACTAACAAATAAACGTAGATTAACTGCTTTAGGTCCAGGAGGATTATCAAGAGATCGTGCTGGATTAGAAGTTCGTGACGTGCACCCTTCTCATTATGGAAGAATTTGTCCGATTGAAACACCAGAAGGACCAAATATTGGATTAATTAACAACCTTTCAACTTATGCAAGAGTTGATGAATATGGATTTATAACTACTCCATACCGTAGAGTTATCAATGGAGTTATTCAAAATGAACAAATTGAATATCTAACAGCTGATAAAGAAAGAAAATTTGTTATTGCACAATCAAATGTTAAACAAGATGAAAATGGAAAAATTCTAGATGAAATTGTAGTTTCACGTTTTAATGGTGATGATTACATGGCTAGATTTGATGAAATTGAATATATTGATGTTTCACCAAAACAAATTGTTTCAGTTGCTACTTCAGCAATTCCGTTCTTAGAAAATGATGATGCCAATCGTGCTTTAATGGGTGCTAACATGCAACGTCAAGCAGTTCCATTAATCAGACCTGAATCTCCAATTGTAGGAACAGGTATTGAATTTGAAGCAGCACGTGACTCAGGAGAAGCAATCGTTGCTAAAGAAGATGGTATTGTTAAATATGTAGATTCTAAGATGATTTCAGTTCAAGGTGAATCCGGAATTAAAACTTATACACTATCAGATTTTGAAAGATCAAACAACGGTACTTCACTAACACAATCTCCAATCGTAAGAAAAGGTGATGTTGTTAAAAAAGGTGAAATTATTGCTGATGGTCCGTCAATGGATCAAGGTGAACTAGCTATTGGTCAAAACGTTGTAGTGGCGTTTTCAACTTATAATGGTTATAACTTTGAAGATGCAATTGTTATGAGTGAAAGAGTTGTAATCGATGATAGATTTACTTCAATTCATATTGACGAATACACTCTTGAAGTAAGAAATACAAAACAAGGACTAGAAGAAGTTACTAGAGAAGTTCCTAACGTTAGTGAGCAAGCCAGAAAACATCTTGATTTAGAAGGGATTGTCGCTATTGGTACTGAAGTTAAAGTAGGAGATATTTTAGTAGGTAAAGTTACTCCAAAAGGACAAGTTCAATTATCTCCTGAAGACAAACTGCTACACGCAATTTTTGGTGAAAAATCAAGAAATGTTAAAGATAACTCATTAAGAGTTCCAAATGGTGGAGAAGGTATTGTTCAATCAATTAAACGTTTTAAAGCAAAATCTTCATTAAATCCAGATGGAATTGATTTACCAGCTGATATTGTAGAAGTAATTAAAGTTTATGTTGTTCAAAAACGTAAAATTCAAGAAGGTGACAAAATGTCAGGACGTCACGGAAATAAAGGGATTATTTCAAGAATTTTACCAATTGAAGATATGCCACACTTAGAAGATGGAACACCAGTTGATATTATGTTAAACCCTCAAGGAGTACCATCACGTATGAACATTGGTCAAATCCTAGAAATTCATTTAGGTATGGCTGCTAAAAAAATTAATCAAAAAGTTATTACTCCAGTGTTTGAAGGTTTAAACGAAAAAGAGCTAGATGAAATTATGGCCGAAGCTGGTATGACTAATTATGGTAAAGTTACTCTAATTGATGGTAAAACTGGTGAAGCTATTGATAAACCAATTGCAGTTGGGGTTATGTATATGCTAAAACTTTCACACATGGTTGATGACAAGATTCACGCACGTAACGTAGGACCTTATTCTTTAATTACTCAACAACCATTAGGTGGAAAAGCTCAAAATGGTGGACAACGTTTCGGAGAAATGGAAGTTTGAGCTTTAGAAGCTTATGGAGCTGCTCACACATTACGTGAAATTCTAACAATTAAATCAGACGATATTAAAGGTCGTTCAAAAACATATGAAGCTATTGTTAGATCAAAACGCGTTCCAGAACCAGGAATTCCTGAGTCATTTAACGTTCTTTCAAAAGAGATTATGGGGTTAGGATTTAATATGTATATGATTGATGATAAAGGTGATAAAACAGCAATTAATGCATATGATGATGAAGAACATTTAATGAAGATACTTGATGATGAAGACAACTTCGAAGTAGAAAAATTGTTAATTGATAATCAAGATGTTGATGCTGAATTAGAAGATGCTACTTATATTGATGAAAAAGATATTTTAGAATCATTTGGGTTCAATGAACAAGATGAAGAATAATAGGGAGAAGCATGGAAAATATTAAAAATAAAAAAGCTATTAAAATTGAATTAGCAAACCCTGATACTATCCGTTCTTGATCACACGGAGAAGTTATTAAACCAGAAACTATCAATTACAAAACCTTAAAAGCTGAAAAAGATGGATTATTTGATGAAAGAATCTTTGGACCTACCAAAAACTATGAATGTGCTTGTGGTAGATATAAAAAAGCTAACCCTATGAACAAAGGGAAAAAATGTGAAAAATGTGGAGTTGAACTAACTGAAGCGATTGTTAGACGTGAAAGAATGGGTCATATCGAATTAGAAGAACCAGTAACTCATATTTGAATGTTAAAAGTCGCACCTTATCGAATTGCTGCTTTATTAGATCTAAAAGTTAAAGAATTAGAAGAAGTGGTTTATTTTGTTTCTCATATAGTTTTAGAAGCAGGTGAATCAAAACACTTTGCTGAAAAAGAGGTGTTAGATTTAAGTTCTACTAAAATTACAAAAACACGTGAAAAATTACGTGAAACCATTTTAGAAGTGATTGAAATTATTAATGATCCTGAACATCGTGATACTAAAAAGGCAAACCGTTTATTAGAAGAATTAAACAACACTAACATTCCATTTTCAATTGATGAAGCAACATCACTTATTAGTAAGTACACTGGGGCTAAATTTGGAATTGGAGCTAGAGCTGTTGAGTATCTATTAAAAAAGATTGATCTAAAAAAAGAAGTTGAATTAATTAAAGTAGAACTAAATAATCCTAAAAAAAATCCTAACGATAGATCTAAATTAATGAAACGTTTAGAAACACTAGATTCTCTAAGACGTTCAAATCAGAGACCAGAATGAATGGTAATGAGAGTACTTCCAGTAATTCCACCAGACATTCGCCCAATCATTCAATTAGATGGTGGTAGATTTACTACTTCTGAAATTAATGATTTATACCGTAGAATCATTATTAGAAATGAAAGACTAAAAAAGGTTAAGGAAATGGGTGCGCCATCTATTATTGTTAACAACGAAAAACGTATGTTACAAGAAGCAGTTGATGCCTTATTAGATAATGAGCGTAAACCAAAACCTGTTCAAGGTAAAAACAAACGTCCTTTAAAATCACTAACTAGTGTTTTAAAAGGAAAACAAGGTCGTTTCAGACAAAATTTACTAGGGAAACGTGTTGATTATTCAGCTCGTTCAGTTATTGCAATTGGCCCTGATCTAAAAATGTATCAGGCAGGTCTTCCAAGAGAAATGGCAATTACTTTGTTTAAACCATTTGTGATTCAATGACTTCAAGAACATGAGTATGCTGAAAATGTTAAAGTTGCTGAAAAAATGGTATTACAAAATGATCCTAAAATTTGAGAAGCCTTAGAGCAAGTCATTAAAGAAAGACCAGTATTATTAAACCGTGCACCTACTCTACACCGTTTAGGTATTCAAGCTTTTGAACCTAAATTAGTTAAAGGAAAAGCAATTCGTCTACACCCATTAGTAACTACTGCTTTTAATGCTGATTTTGATGGAGATCAAATGGCTGTTCACGTGCCAATCACTAAAGAAGCAATTGCTGAATCAAGAGCTTTAATGTTGGGTTCAAACGCAATTTTAGGTCCAAAAGATGGAAAAGCAATTGTTACTCCAGGTCAAGATATTATCTTAGGTAATTACTATGTAACAACTGAAGAAAAAGATCTTAAAGGTCAAGCAATGATGTTTGCTACTTTACAAGAAGCATTTCTTGCTTATAAAACTGGTCAAGTATCATTAAATGCTTTAATTGGAATTGCTATTTCAGCTCTTCCAAAAGAAAAGTTTGCTGATGAAAAAACCAGAGCAAATTCTTATCTATTAACAACAGTTGGTAAATTATACTTTAACGAAATCTTTGATAAAACTTTCCCATGAATTAATTCAAATAATATTTGAAATGCCGAACAAGTTCTGTCTGAATTTATTTATAACTTTGATCAAAATATTCATGATGTAATTAATAACGTTGAAATTCAACAGCCAATTAAGAAAAAAGAACTATCAATTATTATTGAAAGATATTTCCAAGCTTATGGTGCTAGAAAAACTGCTGAAATGCTAGATAAAATGAAAGATTTAGGATTTTATTTCTCAACCAAGTCTGGAACAACTATTTCAGCTGGAGATGTTGTTGCGTTTACTCATAAATATGATGAGTTTAAACAAGCAGATCTTAAAGTTGAACAAATTACTCAATACTACAATATGGGGATGTTAACAGCCAGCGAAAAAAAACGTAGAATTATTGAAGTTTGATCGACAATTAAAGATAACATTCAAAACGAATTATCTTCAGAATTACGTAAAGATCTTAAAAACCCAATCTTTGTAATGGTAGATTCTGGAGCACGTGGTAATGTTTCTAACTTTACTCAGTTAGTTGGTATGCGTGGATTGATGAATGACACCAAAGGAGATATTAAAGAAATTCCTATTAAATCATCATTTCGTGAGGGACTAACAGTGTCTGAGTACTTTGTTTCAACTCACGGTGCAAGAAAAGGTATGGCCGATATTGCCTTAAAAACTGCCGACTCAGGATATCTAACTAGAAGATTAGTTGATGTTAGTCAAGAAATTGTAGTAGTAAATCAAGATTGTGAACCAACTAAAGGATTTGAAGTTTCAGCAATTATTGATACTAAACACGATAATGTTATCGTGCCATTAAAAGACAGATTAAATGGTCGTTTCACATTTACTGATATTTACGATGATCAAAATAATTTAATCGTTGCTGCTAATACGATGATTGATAAAGATATTGCTGAAAAAATTGTTGACGCAGGAATTACTTCTGTGCTTATTCGTTCGGTATTAACTTGTGATAATAAACGTGGTGTTTGTCAAAGATGTTATGGTCGTAACTTAGCTACAGCTTTATTAGTAAATATTGGTGAACCTGTAGGAGTAGTTGCTGCTCAATCAATTGGTGAACCAGGAACACAACTTACTATGCGTAACTTCCATACAGGAGGAGTTGCTGGTAATGCTGATATTACTCAAGGTCTACCACGTATTAAAGAACTACTTGACGTTACAACACCAAAAGGATCAGTTGCAATTATTTCAGAAATTGATGGTATTGTCACTAGAATTGAAGATCACAACGGAATTTATGTGATAACTGTGACTGGTGAAAATGACACCATAAGAAAATACAAAACAGACTTTAACTCAATTCTTCGTGTTGAAGAACATGACCATGTACAAGCAGGTCAAAAACTAACTGAAGGTGCAATTGATTTACACCAATTACTTGAAGTTGGTGGAATTCAAGATGTTCAAAACTACATTTTAAAAGAAGTTCAAAAAGTTTATCGTTTACAAGGTATTGAAATTTCAGACAAATACATTGAAATTATTATTAAACAAATGTTGAACAAAGTAAAAATTACTGATAGTGGAGATTCTAATTTATTACCTGGTGAAATTGTTACAATTCAAAGCTGAAAAGAAGCTGTGCAAGAATGTATTATTAATGGACAAAAACCACCATTATCAATAGCTCAAATTTTTGGTATTAAAAAAGCGCCATTAGAATCAGACTCTTGATTATCTTCTGCATCATTTCAAGATACTGCTAGAGTATTAACAAAAGCAATTATTAAAGGAAAAGAAGATAAACTAGAAGGATTAAAAGAAAACATTATGTTAGGAAACTTGATCCCTGCTGGTACTGGTTTAACTGGAACTGCTGAAGTTGAACAATTAGCTGAAAAATACCACAATAACGAATATTAATAATAATATTTTAATCTCACATAAGGTGAGATTTTTTAATTCTAATTAAAAATAATATATTGTAAAATTACATTATATGTTTTTTAAGGAGAAGTTTTATGAAGAATAAATATAAGTCGTTAGTTGTTGTGGGAAGTCAGTGAGGAGATGAAGGGAAGGGAAAAATTACTGATTATTTTGCACAAAAAGCAGATGCTGTTGTGAGATTTGCTGGTGGAGATAATGCTGGTCATATGATTGAATTTAATCATAAACGCCATAAAGTAACTATTGTTCCATCAGGAGTTTTCAACCCTAAAGTTAAAAACATTATCGGTAATGGGACTGTTATTAATTTAAGAAATTTAGTTGCTGAAATTAAAAAATTAAATGATGCCCAGATTGATACTTCAAATGTTTTTGTTTCAGATAGAGCACATTTAATTTTTGATTGACACATACTATTAGATCAATTACAAGAAGAACAAAGACAAGAACAAAAAATCGGCACAACAAAACGAGGAATTGGACCTACTTATTCAGATAAAGCTGCCAGATATGGGATTAGAATTTGTGATATTAATCAACCAAATTTTAAAAATATCTTAAAAGAAAATTTTGACTATCATAATCAAATGATTACTAAAGTATATAATCATGAACCATTAAATTTTGATGATATTTATCATGATTTAATGAATAATTTCAATTTTATAAAAAATAATATTATTGACTCAGGATATGAAGTTTCAAACTTGATTGATCAGAATAAGTTTGTTTTATTTGAAGGAGCACAAGGTGTTTTACTAGATATTGATCACGGAACTTATCCGTTTGTAACTTCATCAAACTGTTCAGCAAATAATGCTTCAATCGGGGTAGGAATTCATGCAAAACAAATTAATAAAGTTGTAGGAATTGTTAAAGCTTATAATACACGTGTTGGATCAGGGGCAATGCCAACTGAAATACATGACCAACTAGCTGATAAATTAAGAGAACGTGGAAGAGAGTATGGTTCTAATACTGGAAAGCCACGTAGAATTGGATGATTAGATCTAGTGGCTTTAAAATATGCAATTAGAGTTGGTGGAATTGATGAATTATTTTTAACTCTACTTGATGTTTTAGATACTGAAAAAACAATTAAGATTTGTATAGCATACCAGTTAGACGGTAAAGTTATTGATTCAATACCAGCTAGCGATTTAGACTTTAAAAGATGTCAACCAATTTATCAAGAAGTTGCTGGATGAAATCAAGATATTAGTAAAGTGACTTCATTTGACCAACTACCTGATAATGCCAAAAATTACATTAAAAAAATTCAAAAAATTGTTAAAGTTCCTTTCTTAGGTTTTTCAGTTGGTCCAGACCGTAACCAAACAATTTTAATTAAAGGAGAATTTGATGATTAAGAGATATCAAGTTGAAGAAATCACAAAAATTTGAAGTGATCAAAATAAATATGATACTTGGCTAAAAATTGAACAACTAGTTTGTCAAGCTTGAGAAAGTCTAGGCTATATTAAACAAAGCGAAATTTTTAACATCAATAATAATTTGAAAGTTGATTTAAATAGAATGTTAGAAATCGAAAGTCAAACCAAACACGATGTGGTTGCTTTTACTAGAATGCTTTCTGAACAACTAGGAAGTGAAAGCAAATGAATTCATTTAGGAATTACTTCAACTGATGTTGTTGATACTGCTCAAAACTATCTAATCAAACAATCAAATCAATTTGTCAGCAAAGAATTAGAAAACATAAGTTACACTCTTAAACGATTAGCTATTGAAAACAAACAACAATTAATCATGGGTCGAACTCATGGAATGTATGGCGAACCAACAAGTTTAGGTTTAAAATTTGCTTTATGATATGATGAAATGCAAAGACATATTAGACGTTTTGAACTAGCCAGACAAGATATTGAAATTACTAAAATTTCAGGATCAATGGGTAATTATGCCAATCTAGAACCTGAAATTGAAGAATTTGTTGCTAAAAAATTACAAATGAAAGTTGATAGTTTATCAACACAAGTTTGTCAAAGAGATAGACACATATTTTTAATTGAAGTGTTTGCAAATATTGCTTCAACTCTAGAAAAAATGTCAACTGAAATTAGATTATTACAAAGAAGTGATGTTAATGAATTAGCAGAAGGTTTTAGTAAAAATCAAAAAGGAAGTTCATCAATGCCACACAAAAAAAATCCTATTTCAAGTGAAAACATTGCTGGGTTAAGTCGTTATATTAAATCTCAAGTGTTAACAGTTTTAGAAAATAATAATTTATGACACGAAAGAGATATTTCTCACTCTTCAAATGAAAGAATTTATTTACCAGATGTTTTTAATCTTTTAGTTTATACATTAAAAAGAATGAACGACACACTATCAAATTTAGTTATCAATAAAAAACAAATGTTAGAACATATTTCTCAAGCAAAAAACATTTACTTTTCTCAAAGAATATTGACTTATGTTTTGATCAATTTCAAAAACATTACTAGAGAAGAAATTTATGATAATGTACAAAAAATCACTTTAGAATGTTTAGAAAATAACTTAGATTTTAAAGCCGAAATTTTAAAAAGTTATCTAGCTGAATGTCTTTCATTTAAAGAATTAGAAGAACTTTTTGATAACAAATTCTTTTTAAGACATGTTGATTATATTTTTAAAAAAGTTTTTGATTAACCGTATCATCTTTTAATTAGATGATTTTTATTTATTTATCTAGTCCATATACTCCATGATCTAGAACAAAGACATTTTTATATCCTAAATTTCTCAAATGTCTAGCTGTTAGTGCTGATCGATTTCCGTGATTGCAAACAATAACTAGTTTTTCATCTAAATTTGGCCATCTAAATTCTGGGTTATTTAAAACCATTGGATAAGAAATATTTAAACTAGGTTCAAATCTTTTAAAATTCCTATATTCATAATCATCTCTAACATCAATTACTTGTCATCCTTGGCCAAGCAACTGGTAAAATTCTTCATTTGAAATGCTGTACTTAGACATATTTATTCACCCTTTGACATTTTAGTTATTATAAAATGTTTTTAAGATTGTTGTAAAATATTTTTAAAATGGAGGGTTGAAGATGAATAAGATTTATATAGGAAATGATCATACTGCAGTTGAGATGAAAAATGCTATTAAAAAGCACTTAATTGATAAAGGATACGAAGTTATTGACTTAGGAAATAATGATGGACAATCATGCAATTACGCTTCAATTGGACTAGATGTTGCCAAACATGTTGTTAAAGATAAAGATAGTAAAGGTATTGTAATTTGTGGATCTGGAGTGGGAATTAGCATTGCTGCTAATAAGGTGCAAGGAGCCAGAGCTGCATTAGTTTATGAAGAACAAATTGCTAAGTTATCACGTTTGCATAATGATGCTAACATTTTAGCAACAGGGGCAAGATTCATTGCCGTTGATAAAGCAATTAGCTTAGTTGATGCCTTTTTAGAAACTGAATTTGAAGATGGACGTCATACAGAAAGGGTTAAGACACTAAATGAATTCAAAAATTAACGAAAAAATTTTAGACTCTTTAAAAAAAGAATTAACAAGACAACAAACACATATTGAATTGATTGCATCTGAAAATTTTGTTTCAGAAGCTGTTTTGCAATTAAATGGTTCTGTTTTAACAAATAAGTATGCTGAAGGATATCCAAATAAAAGGTATTATGGTGGTTGTGAGTTTATTGATGAAATTGAAAGCTTAGGAATCGAAACTGTCAAAAAATTATTTGATGCAGACCATGCAAACATTCAACCCCATTCAGGTAGCTCAGCAAATGAAGCGGCTTATAGAGCAATTCTTGAACATGGAGATAAGGTAGTTGCTATGAGTTTAGATGCAGGTGGGCATTTAACTCATGGCTATCCAATTAATTTTTCTGGTTCAAGTTATGATTTTAGATTTTATGGAGTGAGCAAAGAAACTGAACAGTTGGATTATGATGAAATTGAAAGAATTGTTTTAGAACATAAGCCAAAATTAGTTGTTGCAGGAGCTAGTGCTTATTCACGAATTATTGACTTTAAAAAGTTTCGTGAAATTGCTGACAAAGTTGGTGCAATGTTAATGGTTGATATGGCTCACATTGCAGGCTTAGTAGCTGCTAAACTTCATCCAAATCCAATGCAATATGCCGATATTGTCACAACAACTACTCACAAAACTTTAAGAGGAGCACGTGGTGGAGTTATTTTGTGTAAACAACAATATGCTAAAAAAATTGACTCAGCTGTCTTTCCCGGATCACAAGGTGGACCACTAGAAAATCAAATTGCCGGAAAAACTCAAGCCTTTTTAGAAGCTTCAACTCCAGAATTTGTTGAGTATGCTCGTCAAATTATTGCTAATACTAAAGCGCTTGCTTTAGTTTTACAAGAACAAGGATTTAGATTAGTGGCCGGAGGATCAGATAATCACCTGTTAACTATTGATGTTAAATCAACTATTGGAATTACTGGAAAAGAAGCTGAAAAAATTCTTGAAAAGGTTGGGATTATTGTTAATAAAAATATGATTCCTTTCGATCAAGAAAAACCTTTTTACACTTCAGGAATTAGATTAGGAACTCCTGCAATGACAACTAGAGGATTTACTGAAGAAACTTTTAAACAAGTTGGTTTAATTATCTCTAGTGCATTAAAAAATAGAACAGAAGAAAATTGGATTGAATTGTCTAAACAAGTTCTTGAGATTTGTGAAAATTATCCAATTTATCAAAATATTAAATATTAATTTTAAGTACTCTTTTTGAGTATTTTTTTTGTATCAATTATTTTGGAAATGATATACAATATAAGTTAATGTATAAAAAGGAGAAAAATATGGCATTTACAGAAATTAAGCACCCACTTATTATTGACAAATTAACTCGTATGAGAAAAGTTGAAACCTCATCAAAAGATTTCAGAGAAAACTTAAATGAAATTGCCCAGTTAATGGTTTATGAGATTTTTAGAGATTTAAAATTAACAGCAATTGAAATTGAAACACCAATTAAAAAAACTACAGGTTACACTATTGATCATCCGATTGTCTTAGTTCCTATTTTAAGAGCCGGAATCGGTATGTTAGATGGAATTCAAACATTAATACCAACAGCAAGAGTTGCTCATATTGGTTTGTATAGAGATGAAGAAACTTTAGAAATTCACCAATATTTTGCAAAAACAACTAAAGATATTCAAAATAGTTATGTGATCGTAGTTGATCCGATGTTAGCAACAGGTGGAAGTGCTTGCAAAGCAATTGATATTGTCAAGGAATGAGGAGCAAAAAATATTAAATTTGTTTGTTTAGTAGCGGTTGAAAACGGTATTAAAAAATTACAAGAAAGACACCCGGATGTTGAAATTTATGCAGCCTCAAAAGATGAGTATTTAAATGATAAAGGATACATTGTTCCAGGTCTAGGAGATGCTGGAGATAGAATTTTTGGTACAAAATAATAATAATAATAATAATAAAAATTCAAGTAGCGTTTATGACGCTATTTTTTATTTGTAACCTTTTAAAAGATAAGTTACTTAGTCTTAGAGTAATAAAAAAACTTATAGATGATAGTCATAAAAATTGATTTAAAACATTATTTTCAAATTTAGCTAAATTAAGATATCAGCATTAACTAAAAATAGCTTATTATAATCATTTGCTTGTAAATATTTGTTATCACTCAATTAATATTTAAGACCTAAAAATTTTATTTAGTTAACAAAATGAAACTAAAACTGTCCGATAAATAATGATTCAATTGCATAAAAGGCCAAATTACAAGTTTGTTTCTAGTTTAGTAGAAGTACTTATCAGAATTAATATTTTAGTTATATAAAAAAAGGAGTAAAATTAACATGTGGATCATCATATTTCGAAAGATTCTAAATAAAATTATGCTAAAACAAATATTTGCTAGAAACCTAACAAAAAAAGCGCTAATGGTTAATTCTATATGATCGGTATTTTATGTTATTGTTTTTGTTATATTGGTTGGCACAAAAACAATAAAATGAAATTGATTAACTGGTCTAATTCTAGGTCAGACAACAAGCTTTTTGGGTTTATTGTCATTGTTTTATACAAGAGAATTAGTTATAAAATATGAAAATCCTTTTTTATTTTATTTTATGTTTTTGATTAGAATCGGAATTTATGTTATTCCATTTTTTCTATCTTTAGTATTATGTGATGGAAAAATTTTTGCTTATTTAGGTATTTTAATTGGTATGACTAGTCTGTTTAGTTGACCAATAAGTGGGTATTTAAATAATAAAAAGTCTCAAAAGAAAGGAGGAAACTAGTAAAAATGACATTGCTATCAATTACTGAAGATCTAAATAAATGAAAAGAACTAACCGGTGCATTAACTACTATTTGTATTGTAACAATCATTATTTGTTCAATTTCAATTATTTATAATAAAAAGATTAGAAACTATAAAATTGATGAAAAAATGTCAGGATTTTTAGTACTTATCAGCACATTTGTAATTAATGTTGAGAATATTGTTACTTCTATTTTAGGTAAAAAGTACAAGTTTTTTACCCCTTATGCAATGTATTTGTTAGCTTACATTTTTATTGGATCAGTAGTTTCACTGTTAGGATTAGAATCCCAAACAACTTCTTTTACCGTTACATTTTCTATGGGTATGGTTACATTTGTGATGATTTATTATTTTGGATTTAAATATCAAAAACTATCATTTTTGAAACGTTATTTAAATCCAATAGAATTGATCTCTCAATTTACACCACTACTTTCTATTTCGTTTCGTTTGTTTGGTAACATTTTGGGTGGTTCTATTATTTTAGGTTTATTGTATGCATTATTAATTGGTTTTCAATTAAGTTGAGCAACTGATAATATTCAAGATGCTAATGGTATGCAACGTTGAGTAGCATATGCAATTTGAAATCCATCAGAATTTGCAGATGGTTGAAAATTACAATATAAATATTTTTGAGCAGGTTTAAACGTATTCACGACCCCAATTACACCATTTTTACATCTGTATTTTGATTTATTTGATGGATTGATCCAATCAGTAGTGTTTACAATGTTAACACTTTCTTATTGAGCTGAACAAATTGAAGGCCAAGAAAAACATCATAACCAAAATTCGGAACAAAAAACTAAACCGAAATTGTTGAATTGAAATTTTAAAAAGCAAAGACAAATTATTGAATTTAATTAAAGGAGGATTGCTATGTTATATACAGCATTTGTTTCAAACATACTAGCTAACTATATCTCAGCTTTAGTTGTTATTCTACCAAATCTATTGGCAGCTAAAGATACCGCACAAGGTTTACAATATGTTGGAGCAGGAGTTGCAACTATTGGAGTTTTTGGAGCAGGAATTGGTCAAGGTGCCATTGGTCAAGGAGCTTGTCTTGCAATTGGAAGAAATCCAGAAATGGCGTCAAAAATTACTTCAACTATGATCATAGCTGCTGGTATTGCTGAGTCTGGAGCTATTTACTCACTAGTTATTGCAATTTTATTAATCTTTGTTGTTTAATGTTTTTAAGAAGGGCTGGTATTAATGTTTTATACATTTAATGGTGTTTTTTTTGGAAGAACTCAAGGAGTTCCTGATATTGTATCTGCACTTTTTCCAAACTTACCTAACTTTATTGCTCACGTGTTAGCAACAATTGTTTTAGTAGTTATTTTATCTAAATTGGTTTATAAACCTTTTAGACAAGCAGTTGACAAACAAAGAGATAAAATTAATGAGATTTTAAGTGATGCAATTGAAAAACAATCGCAAGCAAATACTCAAATTCAACAAGCAAACTTATTATTAGAAGATGCAAAAACCGAATCACTTTCAATTATTAAAACTGCTAAGATTGATGCTGAAGCACAAAAAAATCAAATTCTTAATAGCGCAACAACTCAAGCAAGAAATATTCAAAACCAGGCAAAAACTTCTATTGCTCAAGAAAGACTTAAAGCAGAATCAGAAATTAAACAAACAATTGTTAATTTAGCTTTTGATGCTGCTGAGAAAATACTAAATAAAGAGATTGATAAACAAACAAATAAACAATTAATTGATGAGTTTATTGATAATTTAGACCAATAATTATGATATTAAAAGAAAATGTAATTAATAATTGAGCCACAGCTTTATTAAAGATTGCAATAGAAGAAAATTTAGTTGATCAATTTATTGAACAAGCTGATGTTTTAATAACTGTTTTAAAAAATAGAGATGATTTTGCAATGATTCTAACTTATACAAATAATAAGCAAAAAAAACAATCAGTGAAATTAATTGATGAAACATTTTCTAGTTTTGGTTTTAACTTATATATTATTAACACGATGAAATTATTAGTTGAAAAAAGAGCTTTTATTCATTTTAGAGACATCTTAAAGATCTTGTATAAAAATCTATTAGCAACTAAAAAAATTGCTTCTGGCATTGTTTGATCAACTGATAAGTTAAATAAAAACCAAATTAAATTAATTGAAGCAAAAATTTCAAAACGTATTAGTAAAAAAGTCAATCTAATCAATAAGATTGATCCATCACTGATTGGTGGAGTAAAAGTTTATATAGAAGGTAAAATATTTGATGGTTCTATTCAAGCTAAACTTGAATCAATGAAATATCAAGCCATAAAAAGAGAATAGGAGGTTTAAAATGAGTTTTAACATTAAAGAAATCTCTGAAATAATTGAGCGCCAAATTAAAGACTATGGTAAAAAAGTGATCAAAACAGAACAAGGAACTGTTGTTAGTGTTGGTGATGGTGTTGCTTTAATTTATGGATTAGATAGAGCATTAATGGGCGAATTACTTATTTTTCCTAATGATGTTTATGGTATGGTTTTAAACTTAGAAGAAGGTGCAGTTGGAGCTGTTATTTTAGGTGATGAAACTTTAGTTAAAGAAGGAGATTCTGTTAAAAGATCTAAAAAAGTTGTCCAAACTCCTGTTGGAGATAAGATGATTGGACGTATTATTAATGCACTAGGTCAACCTATTGATGATCTAGGTCCAATTGAATCGACAAAACTAAGACCAGTCGAAAGAGTTGCAACTGGAGTAATGGCTCGTAAATCAGTTTCTGAACCTTTACAAACAGGTATTTTAGCAATTGATGCTGCTATTCCAATTGGTAAAGGTCAACGTGAGTTAATCATTGGAGATCGTCAGACAGGAAAAACTACTATCGCAATTGATGCTATCTTAAATCAAAAAGATAAAAATGTTAAATGTATTTATGTGGCAATTGGTCAAAAAGATTCAACTGTTGTGCAAGTTGTTGAAAAGTTCAAAAAATACGGAGCAATGGAATATACAGTAGTTGTTAATGCAGGAGCTAGCGAGTCAGCACCACTACAATATCTAGCGCCTTATACAGGAGTTACAATTGCTGAAGAGTGAATGGAAAATGGTCATGATGTTTTAATAATTTATGATGATTTATCTAAACATGCAGTTGCTTATCGTGAAATGTCACTTTTATTAAGACGTCCACCAGGACGTGAAGCCTATCCAGGAGATGTCTTTTATTTACACTCACGTTTATTAGAACGCGCAGCTAGAGTTAATGAAAAATACGGCGGAGGATCAATTACTGCACTTCCAATCATTGAAACTCAAGCAGGAGATATTTCTGCTTATATTCCAACCAATGTGATATCAATTACTGATGGACAAATCTTTTTATCAACCGAACTATTTAACCAAGGAGTAAGACCAGCTGTTGATATAGGTCGTTCAGTTTCTCGTGTAGGGTCAGCAGCTCAAATTAAATCTATTAAACAAGTTTCAGGAACCTTAAAATTAGAACTAGCTCAATACTATGAATTAGAGTCATTTGCAAAGTTTGGTTCAGATTTAGATGATTCAACTAAAGAAAAACTTGATCAAGGTGCAAAAATTATTAAAATGTTAGTTCAAAAACAATACACTCCACTACATCAAGCTGATCAAGCAATTTTATTATTAGCAATTAAATCACATTTAATTAAGTGACTTCCTTTAAGTGCTATTAGTGATTTTAAAAATGAAATTTTACTTCACTTTTCAAGCAACAAGACAGCCAATCAATTACGTAGTACCCTAGATAAAAATAAAAATTTTGATGATCAACTGCAAGCTAAGATTTTAAAAGAGATTGAAAAGATTGTTATCAGAGTCACAAGTACAATAAAAGACTACAAAGCTGAAGCTTATGGTTTGGTTAGTGACTATAAACTTCTAGGTAAATAGTTATGGCAAATTTAAGTAGTTTAAAAGCAGAAATTGCATCTGTTAAAAATATCGGAAGAATTACTAATGCGATGCAACTTGTAGCATC
The DNA here is from genome assembly GCF_000224105.1 of Mycoplasma putrefaciens KS1. Classification (NCBI taxonomy): domain Bacteria; kingdom Bacillati; phylum Mycoplasmatota; class Mollicutes; order Mycoplasmatales; family Mycoplasmataceae; genus Mycoplasma; species Mycoplasma putrefaciens. The sequence continues at coordinate 85,906 of NC_015946.1, forward strand.
AGCTAAATTACGTCGTATTGGTAAGAAAGTAGTCCAAACTCATGAATATGTAACTGAAGTTTATACCTTATTTAACGATATTATTAAAAACTCTGATAAATCTCTTTATTTAAAAGAAGATGAACACGATCTTAAAAAAACGTTATGAATTGTAATTAATTCTAATTTAGGTTTATGTGGTGGATATAACTTAAATATTAACAAACTAGTAATGAAAAACATTAAACCTGATGATGAAATCTATGCCATCGGATCAAAAGCCGTTTCATTTTATAAAGCTAGAAAAATCAAAATTAAAGAACAAAAAACAAATATTGATATTAACTTTACAAGTGATCAAGCAAAACAAATGGGAAATGACATTTTAGGGCTTTACACTAGCAAAGAATTTGATGATATTAAAATTGTTTATACTAAATTCATAAATAATGTTACTCATGAACCAACTATTTTAAGATTGTTTCCAATTATTAAAAATACTGATCAACAAAACAATAATCAAAACTTTAAAGCTAAACTCGTTTTTGAACCAAGTGCTGAAGAAATTTTAGAAACAGCAATAAGTTTGTATTTAAATGCAGTTTTGTATGGAACTATTATTGAATCACAAGTAAGTGAGCAAGCTTCTAGAAGAAATGCTATGGAAAACGCAACCAACAATGGTAAGAGTTTAGAATACGATTTAAGTTTAAAATACAACCGTCAAAGACAGGGTGCTATTACACAAGAAATTAGTGAAATTGTTTCTGGAGCAAACGCACAATCAAACTAGGAGAGATATAATGAAAACTGATCAACAAACTAGACAAAAAACAGCTAAAGCAACTTCAATAGGTAAAATCGTTCAAGTGATGGGACCTGTTGTTGATGTTAAATTCAGTGAAAGCAAAATTCCTACAATTTATGATGCTTTAATTGTTGATAATAATGGTACAAAGTTAGTTTTAGAAGTTGAACAAAACATTGGTGATGAAATTGTTAGAACAATTGCTATGGGTTCAACTGATGGTTTAACTCGTGGAATGAAAGTTTTAAACACAGGATCTCCTATCCTAGCTCCAGTTGGTGATCAAGTTTTAGGTCGTATGTTTAATGTTTTAGGTGATCCAATTGATGAAAAGCCTGAACCTAATTGTAAAAGAATGCCAATTCATCGTGATGCTCCAAGTTATGATGAATTAATAACAACAACTGAAATCTTTGAAACCGGAATTAAAGTAATTGATTTAATGATTCCTTTTTCTAAAGGTGGAAAAGTCGGTTTATTTGGTGGAGCTGGAGTTGGAAAAACAGTTCTAATTCAAGAATTAATTAATAACATTGCCAAAGCTCATAGCGGGGTTTCGGTATTTGCTGGAGTTGGTGAAAGAACTCGTGAAGGAAATGATTTATACCATGAATTTATTGAAGCAGGAGTTTTAGATAAAACAAGTCTAGTTTTTGGTCAGATGAATGAACCACCAGGAGCACGTATGCGTGTTGCTTTAACAGGCTTAACAATTGCTGAATACTTCAGAGACAAAAAGAACATGGACGTGTTATTATTTATTGATAATATTTTTAGATTTACTCAAGCAGGAGCAGAAGTTTCAGCTTTGCTAGGCCGTATGCCTTCGGCTGTTGGATACCAACCAACACTTTCAACTGAGATGGGTGCTTTACAAGAGCGCATTACATCAACAAAAAACGGTTCAATCACTTCTGTTCAAGCTGTTTATGTTCCTGCTGATGATTTAACAGATCCAGCACCAGCAACCACTTTTACTCATTTAGACGCACGTATTGTTTTAGACAGATCAATTGCAAGTTTAGGAATTTATCCTGCTGTTGATCCACTAACAAGTTCATCTCGTATGTTAGATCCTGAAATCGTTGGTGAAGAACATTATTCAACTGCTTTAGGAGTACAAGAAACTTTACAAAAATATCGTGACCTACAATCAATTATCGCTATTTTAGGTATGGATGAATTAAGTGAAGAAGATAAACTGGTTGTTCAAAGGGCAAGAAAAATAAGAAACTTCTTATCTCAATCATTTTTTGTAGGAGAAAAATTTACAGGAAGACCTGGAGCATTTGTTAAAATAGCTGACACTGTTAGATCATTTAAATCAATTTTAAATGGTGAAGTAGATAATATTCCTGAATCATATTTCTTATACACATCAACAATTGATGATGTGTTTAAGAAATTTAAAGAAGATGAAAAATAGTAAGTACAAAAGTTATGTCAATCAAACTTAAAATCGTAACTCCTAATGGAATTTTTATTGATAGCAAAGAAGTTGAAATTATCAATGTTAAAACTATTGATGGAGATATGGGAATATTAAAAAATATGGCACCTTTTACCACCGCTTTAAAAATTAGCCAACTAAATTTTAGAACTAACACAAAAACTACTTATTTACATATAAATGGTGGGATAATGGAAGTTACCCAGCAAGAATGTAAAATTATCACTGAGGGTTTAAATTTAGTAGATCAACATGGAAATATTTTATCTACACCCGATAAATTTGAATAATCATCTAAAAATCTCTTTAAATTGGATTAGCTTCAAAAAAAGAGATTTTTAATTGTTAGTTTACTTTGAGTATTTAATGAGACTAATCAATTTTATAAAGCAAATATTGACTAACTTCTAATTAATCTTATTTTTAATACAATTAAATCTAATGTAGAATTAAATGTGATATTTAATGGATAGAAATATGTTAACAATCAATCAAAATGACGAACAAATTAAAAATAGTAAACCAGCTAAGTCTGAGAATTTTTTTAAGTATTGCTTAATGTTGTCAAATGCCTTTTCATATCTTTTTTTACTAATTCTAGTGATTTGTTCTGGAATCTTTTTTTCTTTAAATTTTTTATATTCTAACTATAAAATAGACATTATTAATAACCATTATAAAATTTCAGAACAAATACCTAAAGCCAAAAAAATCTATCATGAAGCTATAACTATTGTTGAAGAAGTTAAAAAAGAAGCCGATCCTAATTCACCAGATAGCTTAGTTAAGCTTATAGATAAGATAAAAGATATTAGTAAAGATATAAATAATTTAACCAATAATTTCTCAGGAGATTTTGACAAAATAAAAAATGATATTTCTGAGTTAACAAGCAAAGCTACAGAAATTAAAGGTTCTGTAGATAAAATTTTAGAACAAGCTAATAAAATTACATCACTTCCATCAAATTCTAGCGATATTGAGCAAATTAAAAAGAGTATTGAAGAAGTCAATAAAACTACTAAAGAGTTAGAAACTAAATTTCAAGGCATAAGTTCAAAGATTGCAGAAACAACTTCCAAGATAAACCAAATTGTTAATAACCAATCAAATGACTCTTTAACAAAGATAAGAGAAGTTCAAGAAATCATTAATAAAAAACTACCCGTTTATGAAAAAAATAGTGACAAGTTAAAATGAATCATCAATGAATCAAATGCAATTTATAATGAATTTTTAGTTGATGAAATTGACGAGTCATATTATTGATATGTTCCATATACACTAGGTGGATTAATTATAAGTAATATTATGCTAGTTATTGTTTCTTATTTAACAATGATGAGATTAACTAAATTTAAAATTTCATTATTTTATATTTTTGCATTAGCTAGTGCCAATCCAATTGTTTGAGTATTTATGATAATAAGTATTTTTTCTAGACCATTTAAAAATGTTAACTAATAAATTAAAACAAGATTTCATTATTTAAAATAAAAGATTTAGTCAGCAGTAACTAACTAAATCTTTTTTGTTTATAGTTTTTAAATTTATTATGTTTTAAAGCGTTATTTGGTTTAGGTACCTTGATTTGTTTGGTATTTTTTAAATCAATTTGAGTTTTAATAAATTGTTTAGTAGTTGATTGATCATTTATAGTTTTAAAATTACTAATTTCTTCGATTTTTTTCCTGATTGGTCTTACAAAAGAATACATCTCTTGAGCCTTTAAAAATTTTATTAATTTATAGTAAGTAATTCTGGTGGGTTTAAAATTAATTCTTCCTAATTTTAAATTAGTTAGAATAGTGGTAATTTTTTTGTTTAAGATTAAGAGATCTTTATTTTCAGAAATACTAGTTTTTAAAGGTTCAGATAAGTCATTGATATTATCAATAATATTTTCGACGCTTTTATATTTTTTTAACAACATATAAACCTGTTTATGACGCATATATCTAATACCTTTAATATTATCTGAAGTATCTCCTAACATTGCTTTAACATCAGCTACTTGTTCTGGAGTACAGAAAAATTGTTCATAAACTTCTTTAGGTGTAATAACATGTGTCTCAGCTTTTTTGCTGATATTTGTAATAACATAAGTTTTTTCATTTACTAATTGAAAGGTATCTTTATCATTAGAAAGAATTCTTACCTGATAGCCTAATTTATTTGCAATTCTAGCAATAGTTCCTATAACATCATCACCTTCATAGTTTTCTTGTTCATATCAAGTGATGTTAGCTGCCGATAAAAATTGGCGTGCTAATTGCATTTGAGGAACTAAATCAGCCGGGGTTTCTTTTCTTTTTGCTTTGTAGTTTGGGTATAACTGTTTGCGAAAAGATTCCTTGTCAACATCAAAAGTAACTATGATTGAGTGATATTTGTTTGAATTTATAAATTTGAATATATTAGCTGCAAATGTATAGACGGCGTTGATTGGAACACCATCTTTATTTCTAGATAATTTCTTTCTTTTTAAAGTACCATAATACCCTTTATGTAATAAATGATAACCATCAATTAGTAAAATTGGTTTGGTTTCATTTTTTGTAGTCATTATTCTAATCATTCCTTACAACTTAATAATATCATTATAGTTAGTATCAAAAGAGTTAGTTTTTAGAATAGCATTTAAAATCTAGAGTATTTAATCAAACTATTAGATGAGATTGGCTGATATTTCACAATATGTAATATGAAATTTATTATCAAAAGTCCCAGTCAAAACATAAAATTTAAATATTTGAACTGAATTATGGGTGTTTCTATCAATTCACCCCTTGTTTTAAGAGTTGAATGAAAATAAAATTATACAGTATACATAATATCTATAAAGCTTAATAAAAATGTGTATTTTGATAGAAAACAGACAGTTAACTTGCTTTTTATTTAAAAAGAATTTGAATCGGTTTAGAAAATATTTCTGTTTAAGGTGAAAGGCATTAACATATGAAAAGACTATTATCAATTCTAGCTTCAGCTGGAATGATCGCTTCAACTGGTGCAGTTGCGGTTGCTTGTCAAGATACAACTCCATCAGCTAAAATGACAGAAATCAAGACACTTATTAAAAACACAAACCTAGATGAACTAGCTGATAGTAAATCTTCAACAATAATTAAAAAAGTGCTTGAAAAAAATAAAACTTCAATAAATAATAAATTAGTTGAAAAAGATCTTCAACTTAAAGGTTCAGCAATGGTTGTTAAAGATAAAGAAATGAAAGCAACTATAACAGTTTCTGAAGAAGGAGCAAAAAAGAACTTCACAGGTGAAGTTGAAGTTACTTTTAAAATAAATTAAGTTTAGATTCACTCATAATCTCTTAATTTTAACAACATTATAAGTAAGTAAAACCTATCATAACCCCAAATCCAACGATGAATGGAAATAGGGATTTTATTAGTTCAAAAGATTATTTAAGCAATAGTTTTTGTGTCGATCAATTCGTTTAAAAGTGACTATCTAATGAAGCTCTTAACAATTAAGATTAATAGTAAGAATCATCATATTTAAAATAAATGACATTTTAAATTTTATAAAACAACTTATTATTTTGTAGATATTTTGCTAATTTGAAAAAGGATATGTCTGCATGTCTGTTTTTTATTTATGAAGTGGTGTAAATTAAAGTAAAATTTTTAAAGTCAAAAGAAGAATGAATAATAACTATCAGAACTATCAGTCATTCAAGAATAATTTTAAATATTTTTGTCATTATCTATTTCATTATCATTGTACTTTAAATTTCTGTGTCCTTTTCTTATATCCATATCTGATAATTAAAACTTTCTAATTTTTTGATATAGAACAGTATAGTCTTTTGTCAAATATTGATTTCTAATAGTTATGTTATCTTTGACTATAGTTAGTGATCCATCATTTATTTTGATAATCAACTTGTAAATCTTATATTTAATTAGTTATTTATTCATTTCCTAGCGCTTCAAATTATTCGAAGTTCTAAGTTTTTCTTGTTTTAAAAGCTAAAAGAAAATAAAATTATATAGTATACATAATATCTACAAAGCTTAACAAAATGTACATTTTAATAGAAAACAAACAGTTAACTTGCTTTTTATTTAAAAAGAATTTGAATCGATTTAGAAAATATTTCTGTTTAAGATGAAAGGCATTAACATTATGAAAAAACTATTATCAATTCTAGGTTCAGTTGGAATGATTGCTTCAACTGGTGCGGTCGCAGTTTCATGTACAAACACTGAAGCTATGAAATGAGAAGAAGCATATAAAGAAGCATTTAAAAAAAATATTGAAAGAATTCTATTTATAAATATGTCAAAATATTTACCTCAACAGGCTGCAAATAAATTAGATCTAACAGAATACTTTAAAGATTTATGAAAAGATGATCTTAAAACAAAAGCTGATTTTGAAAATCTAAAAGAAGAAGTTAAAGATGAAATTTTTAATATTATAAAGGCAGCTTATCCTTTTGAAGAATTCAAAAAAGATGAAAATGGTAAAGTTACTGATATAACTGTTGTTTATGATCAAGACACATTTAATGATAAAGAATTTGAAAAGTTAAAACCAGAAGAAAAATTAGAACAATTTGAAAAAAATAAGGCAAAAATAATTAAAGAGTTCAATGAAAAAGTAGCAGCAGAAAATCTTAAAATTGATGAATTATTTAAACCTATATTAATGCTTTTAAAATAATATTTACAATTAATACCTTTAGTCAAAAAATAGAATAATAATTAATTAAGCACCTTTTTTAAGGTGCTTTTTTATCAAAATAAATTTATCTTTTTAAATTTACTGAAATATTATTAGTAAAAATTTCATCTTCTTATTAATGAAAGTTTAATTTTTATACATAAGTTCAAATTCTAAAACCAAAATTAATTAATAGTTGATTCTAAGTTTGTTAAGTTAGCTTAATTTATATATACTAAGAGTAATTATTATAATAGTAAAAGGAGTTTATTAATGCAAAATCAGTTAAAACCTAAAATAGGTAAAAATACAACATTTCGTGTAATGTTTACTAGTATTAGTATTCTTTTTTTACTAGCTTTAATTGGATTTATAATATCTACTCAATATAAAACTGATTTTAAAATATCTCAATTTTTTGAAAAAGCTCTTGAGTATGAAGTTGTTAAATATTGAGCTGTATTTTATGAAATGTTAGGTAACACTTTATTAGCTCCATTTATATGCTTTGCTTTAATGGTGATTGTTGAAAGTTGGTTTTTATATAAATCACAAAATAAACAAATGAATTTTTTTAGTAAAAATCGTTGAATTGTTAAAGCGCTTTATTTATTTTTATTAGTTTTATTTTTAATTGTTGTAAGTGTTGTGTCATATCTTCAACTTAAACAAGGTAATGGTTTTGGACCAGAAGGTGATGCAGTCTTTTTGATGAGTAGTTGATATAGAAAAATAGCAATAATAAGTATGATCATTGTAGATCTTATAATTATGGTTGTTGGTTTTTGTTTAATTCACTTTAAATTTGCCAGATCTAAAGATTTTTTAGTTAATCAATATTGAATTCAAGCAATCAAAATTTTGTTGTTTGCTGCTTTATCTTATATTGTTGTTGTATTTTTAAAAGGTTTAACATCAAGACCTTATTATTACAATGTTATTTATGGTGATCTATTAGAAAAAATGAAAAATCAAGGTCATGCCGACTGAGTTGAACATTATTTAAATCAATCTAGTTTCAGACATGGATTTGATATTGGTGATGGTAAGTTTGATCACAATATTAGTGGTGATTGACCTTGATATGTAATTAATGGATCTGCTTTTAAGCCAGCAAAAAATCTAGCATTATATAAAAACTGAGTAGAATGAGCTTTTCCATCAGGTCATTTAATTGCTACTTTAACAATTGGTACAACTTTTTTCTTCTTTTTATCTAATAATAAGAAACTAACTTATAAGAAGATAATTTGATTATTAATTTTTTTATTACATTTATTATCAATGACTTTTGCTTTAATTGTTGATCGAGGTCACTGATTTTCAGATGTTAGTTTTTCTTATTTATTTGGATTACCTTTAATTTGGATTGTTAATAAAATTGGAATTAAAATTCAACAAAAAATAAATGACAGAACTTAAAATAATTTATTTAAGATTTGTTCTTCAATAATTTGAAAAAAGCTAGTTTCTTTAATTTCTGATTCTGTTTGAATTTGATAAATAACTTTGTTACTAAAAAGTTTAGTTATTATTTGAATTCGATTTTGATTAATTCAACTATTAACTAGTTTTGTGTTTGAAATATCAAAACTAATTTTATAAAGATAATAAGTTTTAAGATCGATAATTTCTGCTAGTTTAACTATTTGACTAGCACAATTAGAATAAGTTCTAGTTAATGGTCCAGCACCAAGTTTAATTCCACCATAATATCTAATAACTAAAATGACAACATTAAATAAGTGATTCTTTTCTAAAACATTAAAAATTGGTTTTCCAGCGGTTGAACTAGGTTCATGATCATCACTATAACCACCAATGATTTTATTGTCATAAATTCTATAAGCATAACAGTTATGACTAGCATCATTTTTAGTGTATTTTTTTAAAAACTGGTCTAATTGTTTTTTAGACTCAACTCTAGAAATAATGGTGATAAATTTAGAGTTCTTGATTACTGTTTGATTTGTGTAAATTTGATTTGTTATTGTTTTCATTTCTATTTATCTAACTTAAAAACACTGTTATATAATTATTATATTGTAATGGCTTTTTTATAGGAGGATGTAATGATATCTGATAAACGTTTAGTAAAAAGATATGGTCAGATTGCTGATCAAATTATTGCATTAGAACCAGAAATGAGAAAATTAAAAGACGAAGATTTTAAGAAAAAAACTCAAGAGTTTAAAGATCTTATAAACTCTGGAACAAATCCTGATGCTTTGTTAATTGAAACATACGCGTTAGCTAGAGAAGCGGCAAGAAGAGTATTGGGATTAAATGCTTATAGAGTGCAATTAATTGGAGGAATTATTTTAAATTCTGGTGATATTGCTGAGATGAGAACTGGTGAAGGTAAAACTTTAACTGGTATTTTTCCTGCTTATTTAAACGCTTTAACTGGTAAAGGTGTTCATATTGTGACTGTTAATGAATATCTTTCAAGACGTGATAGTGAAATCAACGGACAAGTTTTCGATCTTTTAGGAATTAGTGTGGGATTAAACGGAAGTAGACTTTCTAAATATGAAAAAAAAGAAGCTTATGATAAAGACATTACTTATACAACTAACTCTGAGTTAGGATTTGATTATCTAAGAGATAATATGGTTACTGATTATAGTCAAAAAGTCCAAAGACAATTAAACTATTGTATTATCGATGAAGCAGATTCTGTTTTAATTGATGAAGCTAGAACTCCTTTGATTATTTCAGGAGGCTCATCATCAAGAATGAATCTTTATAAAACAGCTAATGATTTTGCAGTTTCGTTAACTGAAAAAGAAGATGTTGATATTGATTTAGAATCAAAACAGGTTTATTTAACTGAACAAGGGATTAAAAAAGCTAATGATTTCTTTTCTATTAAAAAACTTTTTGCTTTAGAAAATACTGAAATTTTTCACTTAATTATGAATGCTTTAAAAGTACAATTTGTTTTTAAAGAAGGTGTTGAATATACAGTTAAAGATGGTGAAATTCTACTAATCGACCAATTTACTGGACGTATTATGCAAGGAAGAAGTTATTCTGATGGACTTCAACAAGCTTTACAAGCAAAAGAAGGTGTTGATATCGAAGAAGAAACTGTAACACTTGCAACTATTACTTATCAAAACTTTTACAGACTATATTCAAAAATTGCAGGTATGACAGGGACTGCAAAAACCGAAGAAGAAGAATTTATTAAAATTTATAATACTAGAGTTGTTGTTACTCCTACAAATAAGCCAGTTATTCGTAAAGATGAACCAGATTTAACTTTTGGTTCTAAAAATGCTGCTTTAAAAAAATTAGTTCAAGATGTTAAACAAACTCATGAGTTAGGTGCTCCTATTTTAATTGGAACAACTAGTGTTGAATCAAGTGAACAAATTGCAAGATATTTAACAAAAGCTGGGTTAAAATTTGAAACTATTAACGCTAAAAATCACGACAGAGAAGCCGAGATTGTTGCTAAAGCCGGTGAGTTAGGAGCAATTACTTTAGCCACTAATATGGCAGGTCGTGGAACTGATATTAAGTTAAGTGATGAAGTCCGTAAACTAGGTGGATTACGTGTTTTTGGTGTTGAAAGAAATGAAGCAAGACGTATTGATAATCAGTTAAGAGGACGTTCAGGACGTCAAGGTGATCCAGGTATTTCAAGATTTTATATCTCAATGGATGATGATTTAATGATTCGTTTTACTGCTCCAAAAACAAGAGAACGCTTCAAAGTTTTAGGTGATGATTACATTAAATCCCGAATGTTTACAAGAGCAGTTACTAATTCGCAAAAAAAACTTGAAGGGATGAACTTTGATCAACGTAAAAATGTTTTAGATTATGATAATATTCTAGCCCAACAACGTGAAATCATTTATGCTCAACGTGATGATATTTTAGAAGCAACCGATCTAACTGTTGTTATTAAAAAATTCCAAGTTACTACAGCTTATGAATTAATTGGAAAATATTCAATTGAAGTTCATGGCGAAAAAACTTTAGATGAAGAACAATTACTAGAAGCAATTGATGGTAAGTTAGTTGCTAAAAATAAATTTAAAATTGAAGATTTTTACAACAAAGAAAAGATGGATTTGGCGATTGAAATTGCTGATGCTATGATGCAATTGTATAAAGCAAGAATTTCAGATATTCCTGAAGAAGTTGCTTTAGATATGGAAAGAAAAATTATTTTAGAGTCATTTGATAAATATTGAACCAAGCACTTAGATGTAGCTAATAAGTTAAAAAGTGGTATTTATTTACAACAATATGCTCAAAATAATCCACTAGCAATTTATGTAGAACAAGCAACAAGTTTATTTAATAAAATGAAAGTTAATATTGCAGATGAAGTGGTATATAACCTTTCAAATGTAATTCTAAAACTTGTTGAAGAAGAACCAGAACCAGAAAGAATTGAGATAACAGATCAAGATATTGAAAATATTTTAACTGAAACTGGACTAACAAATAATGACATCAATAACCAAGCAATTAATCGTCGTTTTGATCAATTAGAAGAAGAGTTTAAAGATGATAAAACTAGATTAAGACGTTTAAAGATTCAACGTGATGTTATGTTAGGATTAGTAATTGAACTAGATCGAAGAGCACAAATGCTTGCTGAATCAACAATTGATAACAAAAAAATCACAAAGTTAGTTAAAAAGATTCAAAAAGATGCTGATATTACAACTTTGACAGTTGAAGAAGTTGATGCTAACTTTGAAAAACTTGCTAAAAAAGCTAAAGACGCTGAGGCATTGCAACAATTGTCTATCGCAAGAGAAGTTCTTTTAGAATTAATTCAAAAAATGGATGATTTTAAAAGACAAGCTCGTCATGAATCAAAGAAAAATGCTGAAGATGCAGTTGAAGAAGATCAAAAAGTAAAAATACGTATCGGATAATTAGCACAGTCTTTCAAGCTGTGCTTTTTAAATTTTTGTCAAAAATAAAACCTTATTTTTATATAATAAGACTATAAAAAGGAGAAAGTTTTGTGAAAAAAATATTTCATAAAAGAACGTGAAAAACCGATGCTATCTTTTTTGGAACAGTTTTATTTGTAAACCTATTTGTTGGAATTGCTTTTTTAATAACAAATATTAAGCATCCAACTGATGAAAATCTTAATAATATAGACAAAATCATTGCTTTAGATTCTACTTCAATTTCTATTTGAGGTTTATGAATAGCTTCAGTTTATTCTGCTGTAGGTTTTTATAGATCAATTAAAAATAAACAAAGTTATTGCAATATTTGAGTAGAATTTTTATCAACAAGTATGTAAATAACATCAGCAATTTTATTTCTTTTTCTTGTTATTGTTAAATTAGCAACTCCAATAACTAATTGATCTATTTGATTAAAAATTATTGATATACATATCTTTTTGCCAATCATGTTTTTAAGTTATTTAGTATTTTTTAGAACAAATATAATCATTGGACAAAAACAAGCTCTTAAGTCAATGTGAAGAATTGGTCTAATCGCATTTGTCTATTTATTTTGAATTATTTTTAGAGTTTTGCCAAAAGTTAAAGATCATTTGCACTTTCAACAAGCGTTTGCTTTTTCAACTTTGTATCCCGAAAAAATCGGTTGACCAATTTTTATACTATCTTTACTAGGCAGTTTAGTTTTATATATAGTTATGTATTGAGTTGTGATTCAAATAAATAATTTAGTAAATAAAAAGGACATTAACTATGAAGCAAAAATTAACAAATAAAGTTTGAAAATTTGAAAGAACTTTTAAAAGTGAATTAATAATTTCAATACTGTTAATGTTTTTAATAGCATCGTGTTTATTTTTTTATTTTGTTGTCAAATCAACAGGTCTAGACGGTAGAGAACCAATTGATTCAAACAAAATATTTTTAGAAGACACAACTTTTTTAAGTGAGTGATACGCGGTATTTGTGCTAATTTTTTGTGGTATTAAAATCACAAAAATGCTTTCAACCAAAAAAATCTATATCTATGACTATACAGAACATACTTTTACTGCTTGATCACTTATTATTTTTTTACTTTATTCAATTGGAATATTTATTGGAAAAACTTTAATCACTGATAAAAGTTTTGTTGCTTTTTATAGGGCTGGATCAATTCATATTATTGTACCGTTAATCTGATTAACTTATTATTTTGTTTGCCCGTTTAAAGATCAAAAGTCAAAAAAGCAAGTATGATTAGGAACATTACAAACTGTTGTGATACTTTCTGCTTATTTACTTTGAATCGGGATTAGATTGATTCCTGGTGTTGCTGAACCTGATTTTGCCTTTCCCTACCCATTCTTAAGTCCTCAAAAAGTAGGCTTAACAATTTATATTATTGCCAACTTTCTAATTATTATTGCTTTTAGTTTGGTTTATGTAGGAATGTATTATCTTAATAGTCTAAATTTTAAAAGATTTGCCAATTATTCAGATAATAAAACTATGAGAAAATATTATTAATTGAATAGAAAGACTATATTTATAAAAGATGAATTACATAGCTGATAATACTTTTAAACTAGTCACTAAATTTAATGCTTCTGGTGATCAAGGTCAAGCAATCCAACAATTAAATCAAGCGATCAAAAGTAATCAAAAGCATCAAGTTTTACTAGGAGCAACTGGAACAGGAAAAACTTTTACTATTGCTAATGTTATTGCTCAAAATAATAAACAAACTTTGGTATTAGCACATAATAAAACTTTAGCAATGCAACTATATTATGAGTTAAAAGAACTATTTCCTGAAAATAGGGTTGAGTACTTTGTTTCGAACTTTGATTTTTTCCAACCTGAAGCTTATATTCCTGCAAAAGACCTTTATATTGACAAAGATGCTCGTCAAAATATGGAATTAGATATGATGAGACTAAGTGCTTGTAATGCGCTTTTAACAAGAAATGATACTATTGTTGTAGCTAGTGTAGCTGCAATTTTTGCACTACAAAACCCACTAGAATATGCTTCAGCTTTTTTCGAATTAAAACTAGGTCAAAAGATTGCTAGAAAAGAACTATTAAATTGACTAGTTAGAACTGGATATGCTAGAAATGATCTTGAAAGTGAGCTAGGAAGTTTTTCGGCCAAAGGTGATGTTATTAAAATTGTTCCAGGTTGAGCAAATAATATCATGTTTAGAATTTCATTATTTAATGATGAAATAGAAATGATTGATATTTTAAACTCAATTACTGGAGCAGTAATCGATCGCACTAGTACAGTTTCAATTTTTCCTGCCCAAGCTTATGTTACTGATCAAAATAAAATGAAAATGATTTGTCAAAACATCAGAAATGAAATGATCGAAAGAGTTGCTCACTTAAAATCAGAAAATAAACTATTAGAAGCCCAAAGATTAGAACAAAGAACAAAATATGATCTTGAATCTCTTGAAGAATTTGGATATTGTAGTGGGATTGAAAACTATTCTTCACATTTAGATTTAAGAGTTCCTGGACAGCGTCCTTATGTTTTATTAGATTATTTTAAAGGTGATTTTTTAACAATTATTGATGAATCTCACATTACTTTACCGCAAATAAGAGGAATGTTTAACACTGATAGATCAAGAAAAACCACTTTGGTTGAATATGGTTTTAGATTACCAAGTGCACTAGATAATCGCCCATTAGATTTTGATGAGTTTAACAGTTTATTAAATCAAGTAATTTATACTTCTGCAACTCCTGGAGATTATGAATTAGATCTAGTTGATCATCGTGTTGTGCAACAAATTATTCGTCCTACAGGATTGTTAGATCCAATAATTGAAATTAGACCAACTGAAAATCAAGTTGATGATATTATTAGTGAAATTCATAAGCGAATTAAAGTTAACGAAAGAGTGTTTATCACTACTTTAACAATTAGAATGAGTGAAGATCTAACTAACTATTTACAACAAAGAGATATTAAAGTTGCTTATTTACATTCAGAATTAAAAACCTTAGAGCGTAGTGAAATCTTAAATGACCTACGTAAAGGAGTTTATGATGTTGTAGTTGGTGTTAACTTACTAAGAGAAGGTTTAGATCTACCTGAAGTTAGTTTAATTTGTATTTTAGATGCAGATAAGCAAGGATTTTTAAGAAATTATCGTTCATTAATTCAAACAGTTGGAAGAGTTGCTAGAAATGAACATGGTAAAGCAATTATGTATGCTGATAGCACTAGTCAAGCAATGCAACAAGCTATAGATGAAACAAATCGTAGACGTCAAATTCAACAAGAATATAATCAAAAAAACAATATCGTTCCTAAAACAGTCTCAAAACAAATTGTTGAATCAGTATTAAGTAAAAAATCAAAACAAGCAATTGAAAAAGCTAAAAAAATTAGAAATTCTAAGCAAAAACTTGAAACACTACAAAAAGCAATTGATGATTTACGACAAGAAATGCTTTTAGCAGCTAAAGAATTAGATTTTGAAAGAGCTGCAGTTTTAAGAGACACAATTATTGAATTAGAAAACCAAAAAACATCTAGTTAGGAGAGTTATTATGAGTAAAGATAAAATCATAATTAAAGGAGCAAGAGAACACAATTTAAAAAATGTTGATCTTGAAATCCCTAAAAATAAATTAGTTGTTTTTACAGGATTGAGCGGTTCAGGTAAATCATCTTTGGCATTTTCAACTATCTATGCAGAAGGACGAAGACGTTATATTGAATCGCTTTCTGCTTATGCTAGACAATTTTTAGGCGGTAATGAAAAACCAGATGTTGATTCAATTGAAGGATTATCTCCTTCAATTTCAATTGATCAAAAAACTACTAGTCACAACCCAAGATCAACAGTTGGAACAGTAACTGAAATTTATGATTATTTACGTTTATTGTATGCAAGAATTGGTGTGGCTTATTGTGTTAATGGTCATGGTCAAATTCAAGCCATGTCTATTGCTGAAATAGTTAATAATATTAAACAAACAACAACTAACGATCAGCAAATTCAAATTTTATCACCAATTATTAGAGATAAAAAGGGAACACATAAAGATATATTAGATAAATTACAAGCTGATGGGTTTATTCGTGTAATTGTTGATGATCAACTAAAAATGCTTGATGATCAAATTGATCTAGATAAAAATCAAAGACACAATATTGATATAGTTGTTGACAGAATTATTTATCAAAATAATGATGAAACCAATTCAAGAGTTTTTAGTGCAGTTGAAACAGGGTTGAAGTATTCAAATAACTTAATAAAAATTGCTTATCTAGATAATGACCAAAAAACTGAAAAATTATTTTCAACTTCTTTTGCATGTAAAGAATGTGATTTTGTTGTTCCTGAATTAGAACCAAGATTATTTTCTTTTAATGCACCACTAGGAGCTTGTAGTGAATGTAATGGGTTAGGTGTAAATTTAGAACCTGATGTTAATTTAATTATGCCTAATATGAATCTTTCAATTAATGAAGGCGGAGTTAGTTATTATAAAAACTTTTTAAATACTGATAATTTAGAATGACAAAAGTTTCGAACTTTGTGTGATTATTATTATATTGATTTAAATCTACCGTTAAATGAATTAACTAAAAAACAAATTGAAGTTATTTTATGAGGAAGTGACCGAGAAGTTGATATTAAATTAATAAGTAGTAATGGTAAAAAATACGAAAGTTTTGATTATATTGAAGGAACTGCACAATTAATTAAAAGAAGATATTTTGAAACCAAATCTGAAGAAATTAGAAACTGATATGCTAAATTTATGTCTTCAACAACTTGTATGTTATGTAAAGGTTCACGATTAAATGACATAGCACTGTCAGTTAAAATTAATAACAAGACAATTTTTGATTATACTAATATGAGCATTAGTGAAGAGTTAGACTTTTTATTAAATATTGAACTAACTGATACTCAAACAACAATTGCTAAACTGGTTTTAGATGAAATTATTTCAAGAACTAACTTTTTAAATGAAGTTGGTTTAGGATATTTAAATCTATCAAGAACAGCAACCACACTAAGTGGTGGAGAGTCTCAAAGAATTAGATTAGCAAAACAAATTGGCTCACAGCTAACTGGAATTTTATATGTCTTAGATGAACCTTCAATTGGATTACATCAAAAAGACAATGATCGATTAATTAATACTTTAAAACACTTAAGAGATTTAGGAAATACTTTAATTGTAGTTGAGCATGATGAAGATACTATGAAAGCTAGTGACTGAATAGTTGATATTGGTCCTAAAGCTGGTGAAAATGGTGGAGAAATTACTTTTTCAGGAACTTACCAACAAATTTTAAATTCAGATACTATTACAGGTAAATATTTATCAAAAAGATTAACAATTCCAGTTCCTAAACACCGTAGACCTGGAAATAAAAAATTTATTCAAATAATTAAAGCAAGTGAAAATAATTTAAAAAATATTGATGTTTCTATTCCTTTAAATAAATTTGTCACAATTACTGGAGTTAGTGGTTCAGGCAAATCAACTCTATTAGAAGACATTGTTTATAAAGGTTTACAAAACAATTTGTCTAAAGAATATGTTCCAACTGGTAAGGTAAAAGAAATTAGAGGAGTAGAAAATATTAATAAAGTGATTTATATTTCTCAAGAACCAATTGGAAAAACGCCACGAAGCAACCCAGCAACCTATACATCAGTTTTTAATGATATAAGAGATTTGTTTACTAACTTACCCGAAGCAAAAATTAGAGGTTATAAAAAAGGAAGATTTTCATTTAATGTTGCGGGAGGAAGATGCGAACACTGTCAAGGTGACGGAATTATCACCATTTCAATGCAATTTATGCCAAGTGTTGAAGTTGTTTGTGAAGTCTGTGAAGGAAAACGCTATAATAGTGAAACTTTAATGGTTAAGTATAAAAATAAATCGATTGCTGATGTTTTAAATATGACGGTTAGTCAAGCATACGAATTTTTTGAAAATATTCCGCAAATTAAATCTAAACTACAAACTATTTTAGATGTTGGTTTAGGTTATATTAAACTTGGTCAAAATGCAACTACTTTAAGTGGTGGAGAATCTCAAAGAATTAAACTGTCTACTCACTTGTTAAAAAAACAAACTGGAAATACGATGTTTTTATTAGATGAACCAACCGCAGGATTGCATATTGATGATGTCAAAAGGTTGATTAGTGTTTTAAATAAATTAGTTGATCTAGGAAATACAGTTTTGTGCATTGAGCATAATTTAGATTTTATTAAAGTTTCAGATCATATTATTGATTTAGGTCCTGATGGTGGTGAGTTTGGTGGTAGAGTTGTTGCAACTGGAACTCCTGAACAAGTATCTGAATCTGACAAATCATACACAGCTAAGTACTTGAAAGGTTATTTATAATGATTTTAGTTGAAGAATTTTTATTTGAATGATTAACTAGAGACAAAAGCGTTGATATTTTTAAAGAAGTTTTAGAAGAATTGAATCATCTTGAAAAAAAATTACCAACTATTAATGTGGTTGGTACTAATGGTAAGGGTTCAACTTCTTTTTATATATCACAAGGTTTAAAGCAAAAATATCAAAAAGTAGGATTATTTATTTCTCCTGCTTTTATTTATCATAATGAAAGAATTCAAATTAATAACACTCCTATTAGTGATGATGATTTAAAAAAATATATAAAAAAAGCTCAAAAATATATGTACAAATATTGTTTAAACTTTTTTGAAATGTGAACTCTGATTATGATTATGTACTTTGTTGATAATAACGTTGATATTGTAGTTTGTGAAGCGGGAATCGGTGGGTATAAAGATACTACTAACTATTTAGCTAATCAGATACTTACAGCTATTAGCTCTGTTTCAATTGATCATACTGATTTTTTAGGAAATACTATTCAAGAAATTATTTTTCAGAAAATAAATATTGCAAAACCAAATACTAAACTAATTGTTAGTGCGGATAATTTAACATATCAAAAAATTATTTTAGATAAATTAATTAATAGAAATGTAGAAGTAATTTTTGCAGATAAAGTTGCTGATGAAATTGATTATCAACAAGCAAATAAAGGTCTTGCAAAAAAAGTTTTAGAACAATTTGATATTTATGATGATAGTATTTTTAAACTAACCAAACCTTTGGGAAGATTTAGTGTTTTACAAACTGATCCATATTATTTTGTAATTGATGGAGCACATAATGTTGATGCAATAGATCGACTAATCACAACTACAAAAAAACTTGAAAAGAACTTTATTGTTTTGTATGCAAGCAGTTCAACTAAAGATTATCAAACTTCATTAAAATTATTAAATCAAAGTTTTGATCAAGTTTATATCACTAATTTTGATCATATTAAAGCTTGAAGCATTGAAAATATAGATTATAAAAATAAGGTTTTTGACTGAGAAACATTTTTAAAAAATAATAATGAAAATATTTTAGTTTGTGGAAGTTTATATTTTATTCCACAAGTTTATCAATGATTTGAAAGTAGAAAAAATTCAAATTTTAATAATTAGATGTTATTAAAGAGATTTTTTAGCGCTTGATAATAGATCCAAAATTTAATAGTTGAATTATCTAGTTTTATCGACATTTTTATTTTATTTATCAAATGTATTGTTATTTATTAAGAAATTTAATACTTGTAAGTAACTTGTTATTCTAACTTATATTTTTTAAATAACTTTTTAAGTTTAGTTCTATTATCATTATATGCTCTGATGCTTTGCTTTATTTCTGAATGGACTTGATCAAACTTCTTGTTAAACTGCTTGAGCTAATGTTTCAAAATTATAAGCAAAAGCAACATGAGATATTACAATATCTTTAATAGCTTTTTTGAAATTTTTACCACCAATTTTTTCGGAATTAAAATCTGGGTTATATCTCAAATGAGAATTGTATAATTCATAAACACTTTTAGAAACTTCTTAAATGTTTTGAAATTGATTTCTGGATTTTGGCTTATTTATTTTATACCTACTGTATCTGTACAAGCGACAACTACAATACCAGAACCTAGGAATGAAAATGTAGTTAATAAAGTTAAAATTTTTTTCATTTAATATTTCTTCTTATTTTTTGCATTTTCATATAATAACATATTAAGAAGTTCAAATTTATAAACTAAGGTTTGTTTAAAAATCTGGTAGCTAATTAAAATAAATTAGACTTGATAAAAATAAAAAGTTTATATTAATTTAATATTTTCAAGAGCACTTTGTTTAGAATTTATTGTTTTAAAAATTAAATTAAATTATTATATTTATTGATAATGACTTAAAAGTATCTAAGGAGCGTTATGAAAAAAGTAAATAAATTCTTAGCAGCTTTACCAGTAATTTTTATTACTTCACTTAGCGCTATTTCATGTACTAATAAATCCAACAAGATTGATATAGATAATAATAATAATAATAATAATAACGGTGTAAATAAACCAGATAATAATCACAAAAAACCCGATTCTCAAAATAATCCTGTTGAAGATTTTAAAGATTTAGACAGTTTAAAAACAGAAATTGATTTTCAACATTATAATTTTTACAAAGAAAAAGATCCAATAACTGCTTGAAGTTCTTTAAAAAATGACACAGAAACAATATCTAAAAGTATTTTTGAAGGGAATATCGAACTAAAAAACAAGTACAGATTAGAAGTTGATTCAAATATAAATCCAAGTTTTGATCAAGAAAATGGAGTAATAAATAACGTATCTATTAAATTTATTAAAACTATTTCTTCAAATTCACAATCAGTAACAAAAAAATTTACTTTTAAAGGATTTAAAGGAAAAGAAAACAACTTTGTAAATAATAAGAATGATTATTTAATACAAAAAGAACTTGATGAAAATCTTAAAGGTATATTCCCATCAATGATGGCTTATATGCTGTTATATTTTGAAAATGTAAATGAATATGAAAAACTACAAGCTAGTGGAAATGTTATTAATTTTGAAGAATTGAAAAATGTAAACCACAATTTATTTAAAGACAAATTTGGTGGCTTCAGCGTTGGAACTAAAGAATTATTATTTGATTATAAAGATGGGTTAGAAAAGCTATATAAAAACAAGATAACTCAAGCATCATTTGACGATATTAACGGTATTTTAAAACTAAGTGTAGATATTCAAAATTCTGATAATAGTTCTAGAGAACCAAGTATTGTTAAAGAATTTACTTTTAAAGGATTTAGAAAAGCTAATTTTAAAAATCCAGAACAAAATGTTATATCTGTCTTCTTAACACAAAGTGATTTTAGAGAAATAATAGAGAATACCAATATTGAAAAAATAATAAAAAATATAGTAGAAAAGTCTAATAATACAGATAATAATATTTCAGTAGAAAACAATAGTCATTTTAATGAATTTTTAACAAAGCAAATCAAAAGAGAAGTATTAAAGAAATTAAAAGTCACTATCATTGATAATGAACACAGTATCTATAACTCAACACAAACTTTAGCTATTCAAAACCAAAAAAACGGAAATAAGCGATCAATTTTAGGACTAAATGGAAATATGTCATTATATCCATTTAATACCCAAATAACTAGCGATTCAATTAAAGAGATTTATCTAAATTATGAAAAGGAAAATAAGAAGTTAAAAATTGAATTCAATCTTGAGATCCCGTTCTATTCGACACCACTAAGTGATTTGAGATCTCATGCAGTAAGCTTGGAGAAAAAGATTTTATTGAAAATTACGTCTCAATATACATTAAATTAATCAATCAACGTACAAAAATATAAAATTTAACAATTAAAATATAGACCTATCATTTGTTTTGATAGGTTTTTTTCTTACCTACTACACTTTCTAAATAATTTTTTAATTTTATCTTGTTGTTATGTATTAATTAATGACTTATATTACTTCCTTTTTAATACAATTTTCGCTTTCAGTTTTCTTGATTTTAGTTGTATTAGTTAAAGACCTATCGTGATGATATAACACAATTTGTTAAGATATGTACAACTACACTTGAAAAAGATTTCCTCTTTAATTCAAATAGATAGGACCCTTTTTAAATATCAATTATACAAATCTTATATTTTTTGAGAAAGATCTTTAAAATTTTAAAGATAGTTTTTATATGTTCTTGCACTTTTTTGTCAGACTTAACTTAATCCTTGTGATTATTATTTTGTTTATTTTCGTGATCATTCATTTTTGCTATTTTAATTTTTTGTTTTGCTTGATAAGTAATTGATACAAAACTAGAGAATTCCTGTTAAATTATTCTCTTTGCTCAATATTTCTCTTTAGATCTGTTTAATAGGTTATTCAGTAGTAGGTTTAGAGACACTAATTTAATTTTTATAATTACGATGATATGCTATTTGCACATTTAAATTAATAAGGCAACCAGTTAGTTTAAAAAATGTTTTTCATTTGCAAGTTACAAGATTATTTTAATTTAGTTAGTATAGTCTAAAAATTTTATAGAATAGTTCTTAATTTACTTAAAATATAATTTAAATTCATTTGTATCTATCTTTGTCTTAGCAAATGCCAAATCAGTAATTTATTAATTTTAATATTCAGTTAAAATTGTTATCATTTTATCCAGTATTTGCTATAAATACGTGATTTTTATACATTTTAACTTATCTTTTTAAAGAGCCGGAAACTTAAGGGTGGTTTGTAATTTTTTTGATCTTTTGATCCTTTTCCATTAATAAAAAAACAAAAAAATAGAGTATTTTTTGATATGGAAAAATTTTTAACTTTGTTCTAAAATATAGACTATGGCTTAAAGTCAAAGGAGAAAAAATGAAAAAAATATTAGATTTTAAAAAAGCCAAGGAAAGAAATGTACACGCATTTTTTTCAAAATTCGCTAAGTCTATTTTGACGTTTGTTGCTTTATTACCAGCTGCTGGGTTAACAATCATTTTAGGAAAAATAATTGGTCCTTTAGGACTGGGGAATATTAAACAAGTTTCAACTGTTTTCAACCAAATTGGTGGTGTGATTGAAAACGTTGGATGAGCAGCGTTCACACATATGGGTGTATTGTTTGCTGTTGCTATTGGTGGAACATGAGCAAAAAATAGATATGGTGGATCATTTGCTGCAGCATTTTCTTATTTTATTTTGCTGGCTGTTGGTTCAAGTATGTTTATAACAAGAACTGTCACAGATGAAACTGGTGAAACGCATGTTGAATTTTTAAACTACATTTTAGGTAGATGAGAAAGACAAGATCTATTTTTTGGTTTACAAGAAGGGGTTCTATCTATTAGATATGATGCTATGGGTGGAATTGGTATGGGATTTGTTGGAGCGATGATTTACAACAAATACTACAATTTTGATAAGTTACCTAAAGCACTTTCATTTTTCAATGGTTCAAGATTTGTTCCATTTATGGTGATTTTAATAGTACTACCTTTATCAGTTATTATAGGTTTATTTTGACCCCTTGTTCAAACTGGTATTAATGCACTAGGAAACTTTGTTGTTAAAAGACAAGATATTAAATTTTTAATGCCATTTATCTATGGTACATCTGAAAGATTGCTATTACCTTTTGGTTTACACCATATGATAACAATTCCTATGAACTACAGTGCTCTTGGTGGAACTGTTGATTTTACTAGTACAACTCAATTCACTAACACTAGTAGTGAAAATGCTAAGATAGTTGCTGATTTTTTCAATTCTCTAGATGCAAATACAATTAATACATTAAAAGCTGAAGGACAAGAAAAAATTTGATTAAGTTGAATTACTGCTTTAGGAGAAGTTAAGAGACGATGAGCTGATTATGCAACTAAAACTAATTCTTCACTATCAATGCAAGAAGCTTATAAAGTAGTTTTAGATTCTGTTACTCCAGTTAGATTCAAAGTTGGTCAGATGATAACTTCATCTGGTTCACTAATTGGAGCGGGTGCCGGAATGTTATTTGCAATTCCTAAAAATAAACGTGCAAAATATAGTTCAATTTACTTATCAGGAATGGCTGCTTGTTTTTTAACCGGGGTTACTGAACCTGTTGAATTTATCTTTATGTTTTCAGCACCAATTTTATACGTAATTCACGCTGTTTTAACAGGATTAGCATTTGGATTAAGTGATTTTATACCAATGAGAATTCATGCTTTTGGTGGGATTGAAACTATTATTAAATATTTATTTGTCTTTGGTCCAACTTCAATTAGAGGTATTGGATTAGATGGAATTTTATGAATTCAAGGATTATGACTATTATTAGTTACTATTGGGTTTGGTGGAATTTATTTTGTGGTATTTCATTCATATACCAAAGTATTTAAACCTGCAATTCCTGGATTTACAAATGATGAAGAAATTAAAAAACAAAACTCTAAGCAAGAGACAATTAGTATAGATTCGTCTAAAAATAATGTTAATAGCAATGCAACAATCGATATTATTGTTAAGCTTTTAGGTGGATATGATAATTTAGATGATGTTGATGCTTGTATGACTAGATTAAGAGTTAAAGTCAAAGATAAATCTAAAGTTGAAAATAAATTCAAAGAACTAACTAATGCCGTTGGTGTTGTCGAAAAAGGCAATTCATTACAAATTATTTATGGGCCTGTAGCTGATAACTACAAAAATGAAATTTTAGAAAGAATGGAAAATCATCAAAATGCCAAAACCAAATAATATTACTAAAGAAATGTTAGAGTACTCATTTCCAATAAAAAAAAGAATTTTTGATCCTCAAAATGAGTATTGAGCAACTACTAAAGTTTCTGATATTTGAACTAACTCAGAAGATCTTTTTATTGAAATAACTTTTTCAAATTTACAAAAAGCAACTTTTCAAATCCAACTTTTTGAATCAAATATTATTAATCTTAAACTTTCACAAAAACAAATTGATAAAGTTTTTGATGATCATATAAATAAAAAACTAACTAAAAAAAGTATTAATTTTACTAAAACAGATCAACAAGTTACTATTAATTTAGAAAATGATGAAAAATTAGTTTTTAATATAAATCCTTTTATGTTAATGTTATTAGACAAAAATAATAATATTAAAACTAAAACAACATTAAGAAGTGGATATCAATTTTTTGAAGGTTTTGTTAATCCTAATCTAGGAATAGAAGTTAATCAAAATAAAGAACATAGATTCTTTGTGTCATTTGATATTGAAAATGATGAAAAATTCTATGGACTTGGTGAAAAATTTAGACCATTTGTTAAAAATGGAGTTGAATCTGTAATTTGAAATACTGATAGTTCTTGTGTAACTAATAATGATTTAGCTTATAACGGTTTACCTTTATTATATTCAACTAATAAGTGGGGATTTTTAGTAAATACAAGTTCTAAAACCACATTTGAAATAGGTTCTCCAACAACTGATATTCTATCTTTTAAAGTTGATCAAGATTATTTAGATTTATATTTATTTAGTAATAATAGTTTAAAAGATTTAGTATCAAGTTATACCCTGCTAACTAATAGAATTTCTAAAGTTCCAGATATTGCATATGGGGTTTGGTTAAACAGACTTTATTATCATAATCACGATGAATTATTTGAAGCTATTAAAAAAGTAAAACAAATAAATTATCCATTAGATGTTATAACCTTAGATCCTAAATGATTAAAAAATAGATATACCAAAAGTTGTAATTTTGAATATAATACTGATGCTTTTGGAGATTTTAAAAAACTTTTTGATGATGTTAAATCCCATGGATTAGAAATGTGTTTTTGAGTTAATCCATACATTCAAAATGATGGCTTAGCAAACTCTAAATATTTATTTGAAAATCAATTATTAGTTAAAACTTCAACCGGAGAGTATGCTCATCCTTGAACAGGAACAGAAACTTATCAAGAAAATAACTACATAATCGATTTTTCTAATCCTAAAGCTTATAACTGGTATAAAGATCAAATCAAAAAATTATTCAAATTAGGGTTAAGATTTGTTAAACCAGATTATGGAGATGGCTTGCCTGAAAATGCGGTTTTATATAATGGTTATAAAGCAAAAGACTTCAAACAATATTTTATGTATTTGTATGTAAAGTGTTGTTATCAAGCAGGTGAAGAATTCTTTGGAACTGGTAAGAATGTAGTTGTTTGTCGTCCTGGATATATCGGAACACAAAAATTTGTTGGTAAATGATCTGGAGATAGTATTACAAGTTTTAGTGATCTAAAAAATCACCTACAGGCAGGATTGTCATTAGCACTGTCAGGTGAAGTGATTTGAGGGACTGATATTGGTGGATTTGTGCAATCAAATGATTTTAGTGAAGATTTATATAATCGTTGAACTCAGGTTGGTATGTTAAATACATTTTCTAGATATCACGCTTTTGGACAAAGAGAACCGTGAAGATTTAGTAAACAAGTTTTAGATAACTCTATTAAATGAGCTAGATTTAAAAAGACTTTATTACCTGAATTTAAAGTGTGAGAACAAGAATCAATTAAAAAAGGCTTACCGATATTAAGACCAATGGTTTTAGAAAATGAGAATAATAAAATAGCTAGATTGATTGATGATCAATTCTATATTGGAGAAAATATTTTAGTATGTCCAGTCTTAAAACAAAATACTAATAATAGGGACGTATTTTTACCAGATGGTTCTTGGTTTAGATTAGATGATAAGACAAAAGAATACCAAGGAAATCGTTTATACAACTTTGATGTTGAATGAGATGATATATTAATTTTTATTAAAAGTAATTCAGCAATTTTAAGATTTAGTGATGGCGATTACAACTTTAAAAATATTAAAGATCAACAAATTGAAGTAGATATTTATGGTAAAGTTGATAATTTAAAATATGAATTTGAAATTGATGAAGTATTAAATAAAATTTATATTAATCACAATCAAGTTGAATTTGATTCAAAACATAAAATAATTGTTAAGTAATAAGGTTTTAGTATATATAGTTATAGATTAGCAAGATTTTAAACTCATTTTAATATCTTGCTTTTTATTACTATTAACTTTTTTAATACCTATATAAAAAACTTTGTTTAAACTAAGATAAAAAGACTTAATTTAAACAAAGTAGATTAATTAATTTTTATAGTTTCTGATTCTGATGCAAAGTTATTTT
Source organism: Mycoplasma putrefaciens KS1 (assembly GCF_000224105.1). NCBI lineage: Bacteria > Bacillati > Mycoplasmatota > Mollicutes > Mycoplasmatales > Mycoplasmataceae > Mycoplasma > Mycoplasma putrefaciens. The sequence continues at coordinate 112,876 of NC_015946.1, forward strand.
TGTTTGCTTTGATTCTTATTTGATAAGTTCCTTGTTCAAGATCTTTTAATACATTCATTTTTACATCTCTTCATTCTTGAGAATCAATTTTTTTGTATTCCATATTAGTGCTTAGTCCAGTTATTATTGTTTTATTAAGAATTTTTAGTTGACCAGCTTGAATACTTGGTTTATTCAACTGTATAGTTTGAACTTCCGCACTTATTTTGTTTGCTGTATCTTTATATTTAATAGATATGTTACCTATAGTTTGTTTTTCTATAACAAAATTGTCATTTGGTATATCTTTTCATTTTTCGTTATTTATGCGATATTGCATATTGTTGTTAACATTTTTTAATGTTATTTTATTTTCATCTGACAGTTTTACTTCAACATTAAGTTTTTCCTGTTTTTGGATGTTGAAAGTAAGTGGGGTTTTAAAATTATCTAGTCTAAATGAATAACCTTTTCTTTTGATTGAGTCTAAACTAACATTAACTTTACCAAAATTATTAAAGTGTTCTAAAAATAGAGTATATGTTTTTCCTGAATCTGCTATTTCAACTTTTTTGATTAAAGCACCATCAATATTAAAGTTTCCTGGTTTTAGGTATTGAACTTCTTTATCTAATTTTATTTGAATTGCTAACTCATTTTTAAGGGTTTGAATTTTTGTGACATTAACAACTTTAACTTCTTGACTACTTTTGGACTGGTCTTTAAATTGATACTCTACTTCTTGTAAACGAGTCCCTGGAATTAAAATTTTTCCTTTTGGCTCACCTTTTAGCTCTAACTTCCTTTGATTAAAGGCATTAATAACATTAGAAAAATTATCAGAGACTAACATTAAATTAGTTAGGTTACCAGTTTTTTCATCAGCATTATTATCAACAAGAGCTAAAACATCTTCGACAGTATAAACAAAATTTTTATTTTTAAAATTTCTAAATTTAACAGCGTCTTGATTTTCTTCTTTTGTAAAAACATCCTTGTTGCTAAAGTCTTTATCTGTATTTAAAAAGAATTCAAATTTTGTTTCTCCCTGACCATTCTCTACTCTATCACTTGTAGGATCAACATAATATCATTCTCCATCAAGTTCAACCGCATTTCATGCATGCTTGACTTCTGAGTTAGCCTCTCTAGAACTAGACCCTTCTTTAACTTTACATGGAATACCTAATTCATCACAAATCATTTGAAATCCTTTAGCATAACCTGTACATACAGTACTTCTCTCAACTAAAGCCGAATGTGCACTTTGATTTTTGAAAAGTTTTTCCTTGTCGTAATCGTATTTAACATTTTTAGTTATTCATGCATATGCTTTTGTTAATCTTTCTAAAATTGGTAGATCTTTTCACCTTTCTTTTTCAACTATATCTTTAGCTGCTTTTCTGGCTTCAGCTTCTTCTTTAATTAGTCTACTTTTATCTTTAGTATAAACTTTTACAATAGATGGATATAAATAACCTTTATATTCAGCATATAACATAGCTGATTGTTCTTCTCTAGTACTATTATTTGCTAACTTATCTTCTTTTCAACTCACAGTGCCATCTGAAGATAATTTAAAATTCATATTTTCATCATTTTGATTAGCTTTAAAAACCACATCATTTGGATATCTTGTTCTTTGATATCATTTAATTTTATCTTGATCTTCAACAGGTTGATTTGTTTTTGAATCAATTAACTTAACCTTTACTTGATTATTAATATTTTGATCTAATTCAACAATTTCGTGATCTAGCTTATAATCTGGATGAGCGTAAAAATTAACACCAACTTGATCATTTAACATTAAACTGGTTACATTAAAATTGTTCAAATCAAATTCTTTAAAATCTGTTGTTGTGTATTTTAGATACTTTGCATCAATTTCTGATAAATCAACAGGATTATAAATTACGTTGTTATTAATTGATGATGAATCACTATTACTATTTGATCCATTAGTTGGATTTACTTCATCTTCTTTTTTGTTATTTGAGTTATTTGGTTTTTGTGGTTTAGTAGCAATATCACAACTTACACTCAAAAGACTTAAAGATGATGTTGATCCAATACCAATTAGTAGAGTTAGATATTTTAGAAGTTTGTTCATTTTAAAATCCTTTCTAAAGTTAAATAAATTGTAAAAGTATTAAAAAATTTGTCTATTTAATATTATATTGTTTAAATAGTTTTTCAAATTCTTGCTTATTATCTTCGTATTTTTTAATTCCTCTTTTTATGTCTTTGTGAATTTTGTCAAAACCATCTTTATAAATATTTTGTTTGCTTGCTTGATCAAGTGAGTTTCAATTGTAAACATATGAAGAGTTTGTTTCTACAATATCTTCAACAGTCTTTCTAAAATTTTCTCCATTTTTTGATTTTTTGTTTGTATAATCTCGGCTATCTCTTCAGGCAGAATAGTATAACTTATATACTTTTCCAGAAAATTCTTTAAATTTTTTAAAGTCTTCTTCTGGATCTGTAACTTTCTTAGGTTGATCTTTGTTATTTAAGTTATTTGATGGGTTAGTACAACTAACAGCTATAAGTCCAGAACAAAGAACAGATGAAAATACAGTTAGTAAGGTTAAAGTCTTTTTCATTTCAGTGCTGCACCTCTTTATTATTTAATTATATTGCACTTTAAAATTGTAATAATTTTAAGATATGATTTTAAAGTCTGAATCAGATATAAAACAAGAATTGCTTTAAGAGCAGTATCTAAAAAAGTTTAGACTTATCTAAAGTACTTTAGTTGAATTGACATTAATTTTAAAAAATGTAATTTTTAATTATTATGATTTTGGGAATTACTTATTATTAAATATATATAGGAGAGTAGGTTATTATGAGAAAAGTTATTTTCAAGAATATAGTCTTGTTTTCTGTATCTGTTTTAACACTTAACTTTTCTATTTTTAAAGCTTTAGATATTAATGATGTTAAGCAAACAAATATTAGTTTAGTCAATAAGCAAATAACTATTTCTAATAGTTTCAATCAAGTTAAACAAGATAATCAAAAAGTTACATTTAGTTATAACATAATTGATCCAAACAAAGTTTTAGGTACAGAAAGTTATAATAAACAAATCACAGATTATTTAATAAATTTTAATGTTAATAATAATGAATATCTTTTTAATGATAAGAAAGATAATTTGTCAGTTAATTCAGATACTATCAAAAATTTAAGTGATAGTGTCAATAGAAAAGATAATGATAACAAAACGACAAACAAAGATAATAACAACGATGCTAAACACGATTCAGATCAAAGTCACCCAAGATTAGGGAATTTTCCAAAACAACCAAAAAATAATTCAAACATCTTTTTACTAGCAGCTAGTGTAGTAAGTTTGATTGGAATAGTTATCAGTATTATTTTGTTAGTTAAATTTTTAAAAAAAGATAAATAGTTAAACCTAATTGAAGTCATACAATATTTATCTTATAAATGTTTTAAAATTACTCACAACATCCGGTTGTGAGTTTTTGTTTTTTCTACTATTACTACAAAGTTGTGATAAAAGTACTTTTATATTTAGTCATTCTTTAGTTCTAATAATAGTAAAATAAATATTAGATGAACCTTTTAACAAAAGGAGAAATTATGAATATAAAAGACTTAGTAAGTGATTATAATTTTGAAATAATTTCTGGTGAAAATAAGTTTGATACTCAAATAAATAGTTATGGATTAAATCGAGCAGGATTAGAATTAACTGGTTATTTTGTAAAAACTGCTGATAAGAAAAATAAAAGAGTAGTTTTACTTTCTTCAAAAGAAAATAGTTATGTAACACAATTTGACAAAGAACTTAAAGCTAAAAAGTACTTTGACCTAATGAACTCAGGAACTCCGGTGATAATAATTACTCAAAAATTTACCGATCCAGTTTTAGTTGAAGTTGCTAAAAAATTAGATTTTCCACTATTAAGAACTACTGGTGAATCTACAACTCAAATTATAAGAAAAATATTAGATGTCTTTGATAAATACTTTTCTCCATCAATTGAAGAACACGCTACTTTGTTAAACATCTTTGGAAAAGGAGTTTTAATTAAGGGAAGATCTGGAATTGGAAAATCTGAAGTATCTTTAGAACTTGTAAAAAACAATCATTTGTTTATTGGTGATGACAGAATTATCTTAACTAATAAATCTAATAAAATTTTTGGGCAAGCTCACCCAATACTTAAAAACTTAATCGAAGTAAGAGGTATTGGAATTTTTGATATTGCTAAAGCTAGTGGTTATCAAGTGATCATGCAAGAAAGTGTTGTTGATTTAGTTATTGAGCTAGTTGATTTTGAAAAAGATAAAGTTGATCAAACAGAAAGAATTGGTATTGAACATAAAAAAATCAATATTTTAGGTGTTGATGTTAAATATATTCAAATTCCAGTTAGTGCTGGACGAAGTCTGGCCAACATTATTGAATCAGCCGTTAGTCAGTTTAAAATTAATCAGTCTGAACAAGCTGAAGATATTATTGATGTTTTAAAACAAAGAACAAATCAATACTTAAAAGGATCAAAATAATAAATAGAAAGAAAATCAGAATGAACAAGACATACTATCAATGGTTATTAGAAAATGGTGATCCATCAAAATTAAGAAATCTTTTTGGTGTGGTTCCAGCTTATCCTGTGTTTATGTTTATTGGGATTATTTTAGTAATAATTGCCTGTGTTGTCCATTTAAAATTACGAGGCATTCCTTTAAAAGATTTTCAAACTTCGATTTTTTTAATTATTCCGATGGGTATTTTGGGTGCAACTATTTTAGGTAAAATGTTTTTACCTTTTTATCAAAGATCTGATACATGATACAAAATCTTTTTCTTTTGAGATCCTGGAATGTCATTATTTGGAGCATTATTATTTGGAAGTTTAACAGGTATTGGCTGATTTTTAAAAAAATCTAAAACCACACAAATTTCGCTATGAGTTTATGCTGACTGTATAATTCCAAACATTTTACTAGGTCAAATGATTGGTAGATGAGGAAATTTTTATAATCACGAAATTTTAGGTCAAGCAACTAGCTGAGATGCACTCTGATACCTTCCCAGTTCTATTAAAACAAATCTATTTTATTTTCCTGATTTTATTAGTTTTTTTAATCCATCAAATTCTAGTGATTTATTAATTAATCACCAAGGATGATGAATTGTGGGAAGTGAAACATATAATCTTGTTAAAGATTTTATAAGCCAAACATATAATAATCAGACATTTGAACAAGTTCTAAATAGTCCGATTCAATATCACCAACCACTATTTTTATTTGAATCATTTTTTAACTTTTGATTATGAATTTTGATTACTTTTATAGTTAGTAATTTATCAAGATGATTTTCTAAGCCTAAACCTTGAGATTTACAGCCAACAGCTTTTCCAGGTTGATTTAACAAAAAATATAAATCTTTAAAAAAAGAAGAGATTCAAGAGATTAAAACCATAGTGCCTATCAAATATAAAAAAGTTATTATTGAAACTGATCAAAACAAAACTGTTGAACTAAAACTTTCATTTTATCAGGCTTGAAATAAAGCATATTATTGATACGAACCAGATATTAATGATCTTAAAATTATTGAAGATAAAATTATTAAATATCAATATGAAAAAAGACTTAATGACCAACAATTTAAAAAAATAAAACTTCAACATCAAAATAATTTAGATAAGATTAGAAAAAATTATCAGACACAGTTATTAAGATTAAATAAACACAGCAGTCAATATAAAAAAATATTAGAATTACAAAAACAAGAACTTTTAAAAGAAAAACAACTATTTAAACAAAAGCAAAATAATTATTATTCAACTTATACAGTTTGAAATAAATTATTTAACGTTAACCCCTATGCAACCGAGCTAGAAAAATTGCATAATCCAAATAATTATTTTGTGATTAGATGTGGTGTTACTACTGGGTGTTTTGTTGCTGGTTATTTGATTATTAGAATTATTTTAGAGACAATGAGAAGAGATACAGAGCTGTTTATTCAAAATGCAAGAGTGTTAAACTTCATTGTTTTAACTATAATCTTAATTAGTGGAATTACAATAATAATAGTAGCGCAGTTTATAGCGCCTTATAAGTGGAGAAAGATAGGTTGGTTGTATGAAAAATCTTACTAATGATATTTATGATGTGATAGTAGTTGGCGCAGGCCCTGCTGGTTTAACTTCAGCAATTTATACTGCAAGAGCTGGGTTAAAAACACTTGTTTTTGAACATTCAGCACCAGGTGGTAAACTAGTTAAAACAGATCTTATTGAAAATTATCCTGGTTTTGATAGTATCACAGGACCAGATTTAGCTATTAAAATGTATTCTCAAGCAACTAGTTTAGGTGCTGAAATTCAGTTTTATGGAGTAACTAAAATTCAAAAAGTTGAAGATATTTTTGAAGTTGTTTTATCAAATAATGAAATCAAAAAAGCTTATGCAGTTATTTTAGCAACAGGAACTGAAGAAAATAAATTAGGTATTCCAGGTGAAACTGAATTATATGGTAAGGGTGTAAGCTATTGTGCAGTGTGTGATGGGGCATTTTATAAAGATCAACCTGTAGCAGTTGTTGGCGGGGGTTATTCAGCTATTCAAGAAGCCATGTATCTTTCAAGGCTTGTAAAAAAAGTTTACTTAATTGTTAGAAGAGATGTTTTTAGAGCTGATGCTAATAAAGTTGCAAAACTAAAAGCGCAAAATAATGTTGAATTTATTTTAAAATCGCAAGTCAAACAAATTAATGGTACTAATAAAGTTGAATCAATTTTAATAACTACTCCAGAAGGTGAAAAAACCTTACAAGTTAATGCCATTTTTCCATACATCGGATCAACTCCTGTGATTGAACCAGCTAAAGATTTACATTTAGAAAATCAAAAAGGATATATTCCAGCAACTGATAAAATGGAATCAACAATTAAAGGTTTATATATAGCAGGTGATGTTAGAGATGTTCCCTTACGTCAAATTGCAATTGCTTGCGGTGATGGGGCTATTGCTGGACAAATGGCTGTTGAATATGTTCAAGAAGTAAAGTAGGTAGAATTTATGCAAAATAAATTAAAGTTAAAGATTGATAAAAGATCCTTGCTTTTTATTGGTTTATGATCCTTGCTTGGTTTATCTTTAATTATCTTTTTAGTTTTAACAACTAGCTTATTAAGAATAAATTGAATTGGTAATAATTTATTTAAAGACCCTAGTGATCCCAACAATACATCATTAACTTATCACAATGTTAAATCTCAATATGGAAGTATTAGAATTTATTCACTAACTATGACTTTAGGAATGATTACAGCAGTTGGGTTTAGTTTGTATAATTTTTATAAAAAAGGCTTATCATCAAATGATTTAGCAATTTCAATAATTTTTATCATTCCTTCTTCATTACTAGGAGCTTCATTTTTTGGAAAACTTGAAGATGATCAAGTTAGAAGTTTTTGAGAATTATTTGCCTTTTGAGAAGGTGGATTAGCAATTCATGGAGGAGTTTTTGCTGGTACTTTTGTAGGAATTATTGTTTTTTATTTTATTGGACGTAGAACTAAAGTTTCGTTATTAGTTTATGGAGATGCTATTATTCCAAATATTTTGTTAGGGCAAGTAATTGGAAGATGAGGTAATTTTTTTAACCACGAAGTTTTAGGTGCTCCTGTTGTTAAAATTGCCGATAAAATAGATCAAATTAATGATGCAAATATCGATAAACTTTTTGGACAATACTTACAAAACCACTCAAGACCATTGTGATTACCAGATATCATCTTAAAAAACTGTTTATCAGTTTATAATGGTGAATCAACTATAATTAATGGTGTTGAATTACAAAAAGATAATTTAGTTTTATTATCACCAATCTTTTTTTATGAATCTGTGCTGTTATTAGTTTGTTGAATTGTCATTAACTTTATTATTCCTAATATTGGAAGATTATTTAATAAACCATTAGATCAAGACCAAGCTTTTAAAATTGACTTTAAATTTAGTGTAGCTCAGTTTTTTGTTCCTTGATTAAAATCAACTGATCAAAAAATTAGTTATAAAGACGCTTGAAAAAAATCCTTAGCTAATAATACTGAAGATAATGCAGTCGAAAAATACCAAATAAAAAAAGCTGAAATTGATGCAAGTTCAAAACACGCGATTGTTAAAAAATGACAAACCAATGAATTATTATTACAATTAAATAATAAAAATAACTACGTTCTTACTAGATCAGGAGTTGCAATGTTTAGTTATTTTATGTTATGAAATGTTGTTAGATATGTTTTAGAATTAACTCGTTCTAATGATAATTTATTTATTTCAAATAACAAAGATCTCTCACTAGCGATTATTGGGTTATCAATTGTTGTTGGATTTATTGGAATAATTTGTTCTCAATACCTATTTTGTAGATTATTTAGAAAACCTGGCTGGTTATATGAAATAGAATATTTTAGTGTAGTGAAAGTAAAATAAGGTGAAACTAAATGTCATTTGCTTTAGATGTTAAAGAAGAAATTGTTACACATAGTTTTAATCAAGATCAAAAACTAGCATATCTTTCTGGATTTATCAGATATAGTTCTGACATTATTTTTTCTAATAACACTCAAAAAATTCGTTTTTCAACCATTAGTAATAAAATCGCAAGAACCTTATTAAGTTTTTCAAAAGAGTTTTTTAAAGGTGAAATAGAAGTTTCGATTATCCAATCGCAAGTACTAAAAAAGAATAAAACTTTTGTTTTAACTTTAATAGGAGATATTGATAATTTTTTACAAACTTTAAAAATTTATGATCAAAATAATCAAAAAGTTTATGACTTTAAAATTGCTGAAAATCAGAAAAATAAAACTTCAATTTTAAGAGCTTATATCGCGGGAATTTTTACAGCAACTGGATCAGTAAATTCTCCTAAAACAAGCAACTATCATTTAGAAATACAATTTAAAACGCTAATTGATGCAACTAACTTTATTAATATAACTAAAAGTTTAGGTTTTAAGTTTAAATTGCTAGAACGTAATGCTAATCGTTTTATCTGTTATTTAAAAAAATCAATTATGGTTTCTGATTTTTTAAAATTAATTGATGCAAGTAATGCAGTTTTGGCTTTTGAAAATGAACGAATTTCAAGAGATGTTTATAACAGTATTAATAGAGTTAATAATATTGATATTTCAAATCAAACTAAGATCTTAAAAGCAGGCAAAAAGCAAGTTGCAACTATTAATTATTTAAAACAAACTAACCAATTTTTCTTGTTAAGTAAAAAGTGCCAAGTTCTAGCTGATTTACGAGTCGAAAATCCTGAATATTCATATCAAGAATTAGCTGAAGAAATGCAAGAATTAGGATATCAAATTACAAAATCAGGTGTTAGTAACTTGTTTAGAACAATGGATAAATATTTAAAATAATTTAATTTATAAAACTCAATAATATTTATATTTTGGCTATAAGCCTCATAATAAAATTGTTGTCTTTTGATAAAAAAGATTATCTAAAACTAAAAAAAACATCAAAAGCTTAAAATAATTTATGCACTAATTATTACTTTGTTTTTATGATTTTTTTAATATATCATTATATTATGTTATAAGAGGTGGAGTTATGATATCATTTTTTGCAACAAGTGAAACTATGGAACTTGGTAGACAGCTTATTTTAGCTTTTGAAATATTAGTAATGATAATTTCTCTACTGATGATCGTTATAGGTTTGGTTCAAAATAAACAATCTCAAACAGGACTTAGTGCTTTAAATGGGGGAAATGAAGAATTATTTTCAAACTCTAAAGAACGTGGACTAGACAAAACTTTATCTATTTGGATGTTAAGTCTAGGAATAGTATTTTTTGTTTTATCATTAACAATTTGCATTATTACAAACACTATGTTAGTATAGTGTTTATTTTTTATAATAACTATAGAAATATTTGGGAGAAAATATGAAGTCTGAAATTGTTAAGTTAATAAAAAAACACAAAGATAAAATTAATTTAGATAGTTTATTAAATAGTTTTAAAACAATTGACCATCCATTAGTAAAAGAAATTCTTGATCACTTAGAAAAAGAAAACAAAATAGTAATCTCAAAATTAAATAATATTTATTTACTAGGTGATTACTATAAAACTGGTATTTTAAAATTAAATCCTAAGGGGTTTGGTTTTGTTAATAACTTTTCTGATCTAGAACAAGAAGATTTTTTTGTTGCTCCAATTGATTTAAATGGTTGTTTTGGAACTGATCAAGTAGTTTATATTGTTCAAACTGATCAAGACCAGAGAATAAAAGCAATAATTATTGAACTAATTAAACGTGAGAAGAATTTTTTAATTGGTGAAATTGTTAGATCATATGATAAAAGGTTTCTAGACTTTGTTTCTAATGATAAGTCATTTGATAATTTTAGATTTGTAATTTTAAATAAAGCGGAATTTAGATATCAAGAATATCAAATAATCAAAGCAAAAATTGTCAATGTTAGAGATCGAAAAATTTTTATTAGATTACAAAAAATCATTGGTGATGTTAGAAAAGCAAGTGATCGAATTATTGCAATTGCTGAAGAATTTCAAATTAAAACCGAGTTTAATCACAATACTTTAAAAGATGCTGAATTAGTAAATATTGCTGTTGAAAAGCAAGTTGAAGAATTAAAAAAACGTCAGAAAAGATCTCTGGTTGATAAAATGATTGTTACTATTGATGGTAGCGATTCAAAGGATTTAGATGATGCAATTTGTGTTGAAAAGCTTGATAATAATCACTACAAACTTTATGTTGCGATTGCTGATGTTAGCTATTATGTTAAACCAAAAACTGCACTTGACAATGAAGCATTACTTAGAGGTAATTCTACTTATTTAGCTAATAAAGTAATTCCGATGTTACCAAAAATTCTGTCTAATGATTTGTGTTCACTAAATCCAAATACCAAAAAGTTTGCTATGGCTTGTGAGATGGAATTTGATGGTAACGGAATTATGCTATCTAAAAAAGTTTATGAAACTATTATCGTTTCTAAATTTAGACTAAACTATAAAGAAGTTAATCAATATTTTGAAACCAAGTCATGAAATCATGATAAAAAAAGTCAAGAAATGATTGATATTGCTTATGAATTGTATAAAAAAATTGAAGCTCATAAACTAAATAGAGGAACCATTTGTTTTGATGTAAGAGAACCTAAAATCATTATGGACAATAATTCTAAGGTAGTTGAAATTACTGCAAGAAGTACTGGAGAATCAGAAAAACTAATTGAACAATTTATGGTTAGTGCTAATGAAGCGGTTGCTGAACTTATTTTTGAAAAGAAACTACCATTTATCTATCGAAATCATGGTAAACCCAATGAAGATGAACTAGTTAATTGGTACAAGTCTTTAAAATCATTTGGAATTAATCCAAAACTAACTGCTAGTCAAATCTTAGATCCCAAAAGTATTAATCACACTTTAGCTCAAATTCAAGAACAAATTAAAGATCCTGTTGAAATAGAATTATTAAATATTTCCTTATTAAAATATATGGATAAAGCTAAATACGGGTTAGAAAATATTGGTCATTTTGGATTATCTAGTCAATGTTACACTCATTTTACTTCACCAATTAGAAGATATAGTGACTTAATGGTTCACAGATATTTAAAACAATATTTATTTGAAAAAGATACTAGAGAATTTGTTTTAGAATCTAATGAAGCTTTTATCTCAAGAGCATGCAATATTATTAATGATACTGAAACAACTAGTGTTGATTGTGAGCGCGAAGTTATAAAAGCATGTATGGCTGAATACATGAGTGATAAAATTAACACAGAATATCTTGGAACTATTTCAGCTGTTTTAAAATTTGGAATGTTTGTGCAATTAGATAATATGGTTGAAGGCTTAGTTCATATTTCAAACTTAGCCGATGATTTAGTTTATGATGATGAAAATAAAATATTAATTAAATCTGATAATACTTTTTATAGAATGGGACAAAAAGTAAAAGTCAAATTAATCAATGCTGATGTTAAAAAAAGAGCAATTGACTTTATTCTAGTAAAGTAAGTTAGACGAGGTGAGCAAAATGACTCAACACTTAATTACTAAAAACAAAAAAGCTTATTTTAATTATGAAATAGTTCAAACTTATGAAGCTGGAATGGTTCTGACAGGTCCTGAAGTTAAATCAATTAGAAATAAAGATGTTTCTATTAATGAGTCTTTTATTGTTATTAGAAAACAAGAAGCATTCATTTTAAATATGAATGTTAAAAAATATCAGTTTGCTAATTATATTCAAAGATTAGACCCATTAAGAACAAGAAAATTACTATTACATAAAAAAGAAATTATAAGAATCTTAAATCGTGTTAAACAAGAAAACCTTACTATTATTCCTACTAAACTTTATTTTAAAAATGATTATATAAAACTAGAAATAGCTTTAGCAAAAGGAAAGAAAAAGTATGATAAACGTCAAGCTATTAAAAAAAGAGATGTTGAGAGAAAAGAATTGAGAGGTTTTAAATAATGTTTTTATTATTACAACAAACTAATCAACAAACTAACACTAACATGTCACCATGAATAATTGCACTAATTTTTATTTTAGGAATTATTGGAGTTGGAATTGCTGCTTGAGGAGCAAAATCTGGATTTTCTTGAAGAGAAGTTTTAAATGGTAAGAATAAAAAAGTAAGCAAGGTTAAAAAAATTCTTAACACTAGAAGAACTTATAATTGAACTGAAGTTGATGAAGCAGTTGAACCAGATCTACTAATCGTTGGAGTTTCATTTAAAAATGCTGTTTATACTTCTGAATCAATTCCGGTATTGTTGCTAAAATCAATGAATTTTTCTCAAACAATTAGTGAATTTAAAAAAAATCTCTTTAAAACTAATAAGGATTCAAAATTTGTTCAGTATATGAAAAAAATGAAATTTAAAAAAGAAGAGATTATTTTTATTATTATTGAAAATTCTGAAAGTGTCGAAGAATTAGATCATTCATTTAAAAGTTGATTATCAATTATTAGTGCTGAAACTTTAGGATTAAATTAGATCATAGCTTTAATAAGTTATGATCTTTTTATTAAACTTTATCATTTCTATACCAAGGCATCAAATCAATAATTATCGTATTATAATAAATTTGATATGAAATTAAGTGTATTAGACCATGGTTTATTAACAGAAAAAGACCAATATAAAAAAGCATATAATGAAGTTTTAGAATTATGTAAATATGCTGAAAAATTAAACTATTTTTCGTTTTGAGTTAGTGAACAGCACAACATTAATTCGCTAGTGATTTCTAATCCACTTATTTTATTGAACTATCTAGCATCTCATACAAAAAAAATTAAACTTGGATCTGGCGGAATTATGTTAAATAATTACCAGCCCTATTTAATTTCCGAACAAATAAATACCTTAAATTTATTACACAAAAATAGATTTTTATATGGTTTTGGTTCAACAATCACTTCTGATCATAAACTAATAAAATTGCTAGAAACACAACCAGATTTAGATTATAAAGCTAAGTTATTATTAGTTGACCAATTTGTAAATAACTATGGTTCAGTGCAATTAAAAGTTGTCCCTAACATTAAACAACCTATTGATATTGTGATGTTAATAACAAGTGAACAAGCAGCTAAGTTTGCTGCACAACACGGTTTTAAAATAAATTATGGATGATTTTTAAACCCTTCAATGCTTTATGCTAAAGAAGTTATTAATACTTATATTTCAACTTATAAAAAATGATGAAATAAACAACCTAGTGATATAACAATAAGTATTAATGTTGTTTCAGCAAAAACCTTAAAAGCAAGTGAGCAAAACCAAAAAACTTTAGCTTTTTATCGCACATTTCAAAATACTAATCAGTTTGAAATATTTCCAGAGATTTATGATTTTGACCAACATCAATTTAATGATGAAGCTAAAAAAAACTTTGAAAGATATTATAAAAGTATTTTTAAAGTTCAAAGCACTGATGATGTTTTAAAAATCGATCAATTTTGTAAAAAATTAAATGTTGATCATTTAATGATTCTTCCAACCTTAAAAAGTATAGATGATAGAAAATTAGTTCTTAAAAAGATTGCAAAATTTTATAATAAAAGGAGTTTTTCAAATGAAAAAAGTAATTAATTATTTAGTTTTAGAAAAACAAGAAAATAGTAATAACTACTATTTAAGATTAACTGCAGAAATGCAAGATGATATCGGAACAGTGGGTTATGTGCAATTTAAAAATACTGATAAAAAAGACTTTCAAAAAGATGATGTGTTTTTAGCTTTAGAAGCATCAAAAGCGATTTTGACATTAAAAATGCCATTAGATGCTACTGTTGTCGAATGAAACCAACAAGTTATTGAAAATCCTGAATTGATTAGTTCAGCTGATCAAAATAGTAACTGAATCATGATTTTAACAAATATTAATAAGAACACTTTTGATAGCTTAGAAGACTTTTAGTATGAATCAAATCCAAAATGTTGAACAACTAAACGCTTTTTTAGTTAATGCTGATGCGATTGTTATTGGAATTGGATCAGGAATGACAAGCGCTGATGAAATAGGTTATTCTGGAAATAGGTTTCAAGAAAACTTTAAAGACTTTATTGATAAATTCATGTTTTTAGACATGTTACAAGCTAGTGTTTATGATTTTGAAGATATTCAAAACTATTGAGCATTTCACTCTAGATTTATGAAACTAAATTATTTTGATCAGCCAGCAACTGAAAGTTTTCTTAATCTAAAAAGCTATTTAGATGATAAAAACTATTTTATTATTACAACAAATTCTGATAATAGTTTAGAAGCATCTGGTTTTGATCAAAACAAAATTTTTTATATTCAAGGCAAATATAATTTATTGCAGTGTTCTAAAATGTGTCACAACACTCTTTATTCAAATGATAAAGCGGTTCATGAAATGATTGAAAAACAAAAAAACTTAAAAGTTAATCTAGATTTAATTCCTAGATGTGTTAAGTGTAATGAATTTTTAGAAGTTAATAAACGCTTAAAAGATAAAGGAATGGTTGAAGATCAAAGATTTTTTGATGAAAAACAAGCTTATGAGCAATTTATCAAACAAAATAAAGATAAAAAATTAGTATTTTTAGAAATTGGAGTTGGTTATGCAACTCCAACACTAATCAAACAACCTTTTTGAGAGATGACAAAAAACTATCAAAATTCAATTTATCTAACACTTAATAATAAGTTGTATCGTGTTCCAAAAGAAATTAGAAATAGAACATATAATTGTTTTGAAGATATTAAAAAAACAATTAACGAATTATTGGAGGTAAAAAATGATACTAATAGAACCAATTAGAAATGGCAAATATATTAAAGATGGGGCATATTGATTAGCAATTCAAGTGTGAGCGCTTAATAAACTAAAATTAGATGATACTGTTGTTTTTCCAAGTATTGCTGATCCACACATCCAAATGGGATATTTTCAAAACCCAGAAGTAGAAGTTAACTTCAATTATTTAAAAGAACATAATCTTGAAATTGTAAGACGCGACACAGGTGGAGGAACAATCTATATAGATTCTAATTCTTTAAATATTTGTTATTTAATTCCTTATGATCAAAATCAAGCCATTTTAGGAAACTATGATAAGTTTTATGCATCAACCATCAAAATACTAAAAGAGTTAGGTGCTAAAGATGTTGTTCAATCAGGCAAAAATGATTTAACAATTGATGGCAAAAAAGTGAGTGGTGCTGCTATGATGTTAATTAATAATACTATTTATGGTGGTAATTCATTACTATACAACATTGATTTTGATGCAATGAATCAAGTTTTAAATCCTAACCGTAAAAAAATTCAAGCTAAAGGAGTTAAGTCAGTTTCTCAACGCGTAGCAGCTTTAAGTAAATATTTTGATAAACAATATCAAAATTTAGATATCTTTAAATTTAAAGACATTATGATTAAAAAGATCTTTAATGTTGATGATTTAAATCAAATTAATCGTTATGAATTAACTGAACAAGACTGGCAAGAAGTTGATGAACTAGTAAATTCTAAATATAAAAACTGAGAATGAACTTATGGATTAAGTCCTAGATATGAGTATAATCGTGATGCTAGATTAGCAATTGGTACTATTAACTTTTCATTAGCTGTTGAAAACCAAAGAATTGCTAAAATTAAAATCAGCGGTGATTTTTTTACTAAAAAAGATATAAAGCCAATTGAAGAACAATTAATAGGAACTAAAATGACCTTTGAAGATCTAATAAAAGCATTAAAAGAAGTTAAACTTTCTGATTATTTTTTTGTTGATTTAGATGAAACTGAAATAGCAAAAATCATTTTAGACCAATAATAGTGAAACAATATAAAAAGTTATTTGAATCATTTAACCTTAATGGTTTTAACTTAAAAAATAGGTTTGTTTTATCGCCAATGACTTTAAGTTTTGCAGATCAAAACGGGAACGTAACTGATCAAGAACTAGCATATGCAAATAGAAGAAAAAACTCTGCTAGTTTACAAATTACAGGCGGAGTTTATTTTGATCAATTTGGCCAACTTTTTGAATATGGTATTAGTGCAGCAACTGATGATCATATCGACTCTTTAAAACAGTTGTATCAAGCCATGAAAACTGATTCAAATTGTGTTGTTTTACAACTGGCACATGCTGGTAAATTTTCTAAAGCTTCTCTTAAAAAATATGGTTATTTATACGGACCATCATATGAAAAAAATCATTTTCCAGTTGATCATGAAGTTTTTGAATTGTCTGAAACTCAAATTCAAGAAATTATTGAAAGTTATGCTGATGCTAGTTTAAGAGCTATTAAAGCAGGATTTGATGGAATTGAAATTTCGATGGCACAAAGATTATTAATTCAAACTTTTTTTAGTCAACACGTTAATAAAAGAACTGATCGTTATTCATCAGATAATTTTAAAAATCGTTCAAGACTTTGTCTTGAAATATTTACAAAAGTTAGACAGATAATAGATCAATACGCACCTAAAAATTTTATTTTAGGTTTTAGAGCCACTCCTGAAGAAACCTATGGAGCAGTTTTAGGATATAGTATTATTGATTTTTTCCAATTAGTTGATTTATTAATAGAAAGAACCAATATTTCTTATCTTGCGATTGCTAGTTGAGGTCATGATATTTATTTAAATAAAATTAGAAGTGATTGCCAGTTCAAAAACCAGTTAGCTAATAAAGTAATTTATCAAAAATATCAAAATAAATTACCAATTATTTCATCAGGAGGAATTAATTCACCAGATAAATGTTTAGAAGCATTAAAATATTGTGATTTAATAGGATTAAGTTCGGTTTTTGTTGCAGATCCAGAGTTTGTTGAAAAAATCAGAACCAATAGACTTGCTGAAATTAACTTAGCTGTAAAATCAGAACAATTAACAGATCTATGTATTCCAAAATCTTCATTTAAAGATATAGTTAACATGTTTAGTTATTGTCAAACAATTCCAGATCAAACAATAAAAACGTTTAAAGATAATTTAAAAAAATAACTAAAAAGAACCGAAAAACAATCAGTTCTTTTTATTTATCTATAAACTCTTCAACGATTTTAATAAATTGCTCTCAATTTTCTTCAAAAACCATGTGTCCTGTCTTTGGTATATAATAGGTTTTGATATTTTCAACTTTAGTCTGAAAATATTCTAAACACTTATCTCGATCAACAACTCCATCAGTTTCACCAAGTATTAACAGACAAGGAACTTTTATTGAACTTAACGCTTGATCAATGCTATCATGTACTTGACTTGAAACCAAAGTTTTTCCTAATTTAACAATTATTTGATTATTATAATCATTAGCTGAAAAAGTCTTTTTTGCTAGTCGCATTCAACTAGGATTATTTGTATATTTAGAACTATCATAATATAAAGAAGTTAATAAATTATTAATTAAATCATCAAATGTTTTAGGAAAATAATCAACTAAAAACTGTCTATCAATATCTTCTGAAGCTTTATTCATTGGAGCGATATAAATTAGTTTTTTAAATAATTGTGGTTTTAATTGATAAGCAAGTGAAATTATTCCTCCACCCATTGAATGACCTATTAAAATGACATTTTGCAAATTATTATTTTCTATAAATTCAACTAATAATCTGGCAAAATCAAATACTGATACTTGATCATCACCAATTGGTTTTGTATTGTTATTTCCAGGAAATTGTAGTGCATAATAATCTGATTTATCTCAGTAGTTCTTAAAAATATCAAAGACTCTTGGTGAAGAATTAAATCCATGACAAAAGATTATATTATATTGATTGTTATTATTATTTTTGTAGACATAATCATAGTTATAAATTATTTTGTTCATGGTATTTAGTCCTAGTTAACTATATTCTAAGTCAAAAATTAACTACTAAAAATAAATTTCATATTAGAAATAAATAATTAAAGCTCATTTATAAGCTAATAAGATGACACAAACTTTTGCAAAATTAATGATTAGCTTATGAAAAGTGAACTAGTTATAGATTATTAATTATTTAGATATAAATGTTAAGCAATTTTAAAATTTATTGAAACCGTAAGGATGAGTGTGTGTGAAAATACTGCCTGATTAGTATAATGGATTTTTTAATTTCTAAAATCAGTAACAAAAAACAAGGCGAGCTTGTAACTAGCCTTATTCTTGCTTTTATTGGCATATATCTATGTATTACTATCATTTTTCCTAATTGTAAGATGTATCACATTTTTAAAAAGAAGAAATTTACAGTAACAATAGCAATGATATAGCATAGGTAAACCACAATTAAAAAAGGATTTTAGTTTTAATATTTTTTATAAAGCAAAATAATATGATTGTTTAACTATCAAAAACTATCTTGCTAAGCTAAAAATATCTATCAAAATCATCTCTCCCTTTTAAAAACAACAAAAAGTTTTAAACATATTAGAATTACAATACTTATAAAATAAAAATTGCATTTAAAGTAATTTTTACGATAAAATCTGAGAAATATAACATAAATTTAGTCAATAGTATAAAAACTGAATAAATTATAATAATCTAATTAATCTGATTTAAATGATAAAATAATTAATAATTAATTTTAAAAATATTATTAACATTTATGCAGTGGTTGTAGAGCATTATAATGTAGCCAAGTTGGATAATCTTTTTTGTTTTGTAAAATTGTATGTAAGATAAAAGTTAGAAAGAGAGTACATATGTTAATACTATTAGCTGATAAAACAAAAATAATAACCTATTCTTTAGTTTTAATAGTAGGAATTTTAATATTTTTAATTGGTGCATTTTTTTGGATTAGATATCGAAGTGATTCAAGTTGAAGTAAAAAAGATTCTTTTAGATCTAAAAATTCAGCTTCAAATACCGTATGAGAATTTACTAAGAAAAACTTTCCTATTTTAGTTACTGTTATTGGTTTGATCCTTATTATTTCATCAATATCAGCTTTAATAACACTAAATTAGATGCTAAACCACTTTACACTTTAGGCTTGTAGGTTACATTTCTGAAATCGGTTAGTTATAATTTTAGTGAGAGCTTAAAAGAATAAATATTATATCTATGATTTAGATAGAAGCTATACTAATCAAATTTTATTTATATTTTAATTACTTTCACTATTTAAAAATTGTTTTACAAAAACATAGAAAGGGAAAGAAAAATGCAAACAAAAATGCAACCAAAAGCGTTTTCAGCAAGATTGAAAAATTTTGGTGCAAACATTATGCCTACTTTATCTAAGTTAAGCAAAGCATTTTTATTACCTATTGCATTACTACCTATTGCCGGAATTTTTCTAGGTGTTGGTGCAACAATAACAACTAACACTGCAGAATCATCATTTATTTGATATGTTGGAAATGTTATGAAAGCAATGGGAGAGGTATGTTTTGGTAACCTGCCGGTATTTTTCTGTATCTCAGTTGCTCTTGCTTATACTAAAGATTCAGGAATTGCTGCTTTAACTGCTGTTGTTGGATTTTTAGTATTCAATGCAATTCAAAGTGCCTTGTTAACAGGTGGACCAAAAAATGCAGATGATCTTACTGCAACATATAATTTATTATGATATCACGGTGATAAGTGAGGGGTTCCACAAAAATTAATTTCTGAAAACTTAGGGATTAAATCACTAAATACTGGAGTTATTGCAGGTATTTTTGTTGGGGCTATATCAGCAAAAGTTTACAACAAATTTCATGATATTCAATTACCATCTGCAATTAGTTTTTTTAGTGGAACTAAATTTGTTCCTATCGTAACTTTTGCAGTTGTTGCGCCTTTATCACTAATATTTGCTATGACTTGACCAGTTATTGGTATTGGATTTGCTTGAGTTGGAGAAAACTCAGGAAAACTTCCTTATGGAACAGATTCGCTAATCTTTGAAGTTGTTGAGCGTTCATTAGTGCCATTTGGATTACATCACGTGTTTTATGCTCCTTTATGATGAACTTCAGCGGGTGGATCAATTGCGGAAGCTTTAACAGCAATGCAGAGCCAACCTATGGAAGTTCAAATGAAATTCATCGAAGCATACAAACAAATGCATGGAGCATCAAATGTTAGTGATCTAAATTCTATTATTACATTAGTCAAAAATTCTAAAGATCTATATGCTGCTGTTGGTGACCAATTCATGGGTCAACAAATTTTAGCTAACTCAAACATCTTTAACTTTACTGATGCTCAAAATCTAGGATTAAATGTTGGTAGATTCCAATCAGGTAAATTCGGATTTATGTTATTAGGATTACCTGCCGCAGCTCTGGCTATGTGATTAGCTGTGCCAACACAAAATAGAAAACAAGTCTTTGGTATTTACTTTTCAGCAGCGTTTACTTGCTTTTTAACTGGAATCACTGAACCAATTGAATATACATTCTTGTTTGTTGCTCCATGATTATTTTATGGAGTTCATATGCCATTAGCATCAATTGCTTTCTGGATTACAGGTGCATTACAAACTCATGTTATTCAAACAGTTTCAGGAGGATTTATTGATTATATTATCTTTGCTGTAATTCCATTCTTTGGATCTAGAGCAATGACTGCATTATCAGCATTTGGTGTGTTAGCAGTTGCTGTTGGTCTTGCTCCAGTTTACTTCTTTGCATTCTACTTCTTGATTAAAAAATTCAATGTTAAAACACCAGGACGTGATGGTCAAACTGATAATGTTCAATTATACACAAAAGCTGACTATAAAGCTTCTAAAGAAATGAATACTGATGGTTCAAAATTAAAATCAATAGATGATAAAGAAGCGGCAAGAATGGCTAAAGCTGCTGCTATTATTGAGTATCTAGGTGGAGAAGCTAACATTCTTGATGTTGATTCATGTGCTTCAAGATTGCGTTTAACAGTAGTTGATTCATCTAAAGCTAACATTGATGGTATTAAATCATTAGGTGGAACTACAGGAGCTTTAGTTAAAGGAAATAATATTCAAATTGTTTATGGTGGAGAACAAGAAGCTATTAAACCAAGAATGATTAAGATTCTAGGTCAACAAAGATCTGGTAAAAAATCTGAAGTAAAAATTGAAGTTCAAAAACAACCAAATGTTGAAAAACCAGTAGCTAAAAAAGCAACTTCAACAACTAAAAAACCAAGTTCAGTAACTAAATCTTCAACCAAATCAACAACTAAAAAATAATGTTAATTAACATCTAATTACTAATTTTGATTAGATGTTTTTATTTTCTTGAGTTAATCTAAACTGTTATAAAATTTTAAAGAATGATACACAAGGAGAAAGTTGTATGGATTTTAATAAAGTTGAAGAAACTATTAATTCATTTTTGCAAAGAAATTTATTTAAAGGTGCTGTTGTAAGAATTAATAAAGATAAACAAACAATTTATTCTAAAACATTTGGTTATAATGATCAAAATAATCAAATTCCACTTAAAGGTAATGAAATTTTTAGAGCATATTCAATGACTAAACCACTAACCGCTTTTGCAGTTTTATTGTTAGTAGATAAAAAACTAATTAGTTTAGATGATGATATCTCCAAATATATTAAGTCATTTAAAAACAAAAATATTACTGTTTGAAATTTATTGACAATGACAAGTGGGTTAACTTATAGTGGTAATAAAACTCAAACTCAAATTCAAACTAAAGAGGTTCTAGATAGATGAATGAAAGAAAGAATGGATCTTGAAACATTTTGTGATGAATTATCAAAAGTAGATCTATTATTTGAACCTAAAAAAGGTTGGTACTATGGCTTGAGTTTAGATGTTGCTTGTCAAATAATTGAAGTTGTGACAAATAAAAAATATTGCGATTTTGTTAAAGAAGAAATTTTTGATAAGTTAGAAATGTTTGATTCAGATTTTTACTTGTTTGATCAAGCTAGACAAGCTAATGTTTTTAAGTGAAGTTTAGTTGATGATCAAGCAAAGCTAGAACAACTAACCAATTTTAATTTTTTACTTCAAGATGTCTATAAATTACCAAATTGTCCAATGGGTGGAGCTGGGTTGTTTACAACAGCTGCTGATTATATTAAATTTTTAGATGCTTTATTAGATGGTAAATATCAACAAACTGAAATTATTTCTTCACAATTATTAGAACAAATGCGTTCAGATCAACTTTCAAAACATAATTTAAAACAATTTTTTAAATGAAATCTAAATAGCGATTATAGTTATGGGTTTGGAGTCAGAGTAAGAACTAAAAATAACTTATATCCTTTAACTGAGGTTGGCGAATTTGGATGAGATGGATTATTAGGATCTAGTGGATTAGTAGATCCAAAAAATAGAATTACAATGACTATTATGTTGTCATCATTTCCTGGACATAATTCAGTTGTTGAAAGTGAATTTTTTGATGCTTTATATCAAGATTTAAGAAAAAATAATTTAACTTAGATTTTGTAATCAATGTTAAAGTCATTGTTTAGTTAAAGGAGTAGTTAATGCTTTATTATGATCAATATTCAGTTCTAATTGAAATTAGAAAAAATAACCAAACTTTTATTACTGGTGATCAAGAATTTAGTCAAATTCCTAGCGATCTTTTAAACAATATCTATACTTCAGCTAATTGAAATCGAGCATTGAAATATTTTAGCAAAGAACTTGGTCAAACAATAGGATATTATATGTTAAAAATTGATCTTTATTTAGATTTCGAATCTAAAGAATTAGTAGTGTTAACTAAAAATATTTTTTTTAAACAAATTGTTAATCAAACTAGATTTAAAGAACAGTTTTTACAAAAAGTTTTAGACCATAAACATAGACATAGATTAATATCAACTTTGAATACAATCATTGACTATCAATTTATTAATAAACATACTCCTAGCATTTATAAAGATGTTTTAAGAATTTCATCAATTAATCGCTTTTTAATAAATGAACCAATTGACTTAGATAAGTATAAATTTAAAGATCTTTTTATTATAAGTGATAAGTTTGACTTTAAAATAACTAATAAAAATCAAAGAATCTATTTTATTGATTACAAAAAATTATCAAACTATTATGAACTTAATAAAGCGACATTTATAGATCTTGTTAATCATCAAGTTTATTTAAATACTGTTTTGAGATGAAAAAATAACATTGTTTTAGAATTAAAATATGATGATTTTCAAAATATTGAAATTGCTAAAAATAACTTAATAGAAATTTTTAAAACTAATTTTAAAACTAATTTAGAATGACATTTATATAACCTTAGTTTTGATCATAAATACTTATATGATGGACTCAAAAAAGTTTTTGAAAATAATGATTTTAATAAAGCAATCGAAATTTTAGATAATAGTTTTAAAGAATTGAGATTAAACTATTTTGTGACTATTTTTAAAGATCATAACCTAGTAGTATTAATTAAAAAGTATGTTAAAAATGATCGTGAACAGCAAGTGTTTGAGCGATTATTAACTAGATATAATTCAGCAAATATTTGATAAAATTATAAAAGATAGATAACAAATAGATAACAAACTATCATATAGGAGAAAAATATGCATATTGATAAAAAAGCCGATATTGCAGAAACAGTCTTAATCGCTGGTGATCCAAGAAGAACTAAATGAGCAGCAGAAAATTTATTAACAGATTATAAGTTAGTAAGTGAAGTAAGAAATGCTTTTGTTTATACTGGAATCTATCAAAATCATAAGGTTTCATTTGCAACTTCAGGTATGGGTCAACCATCAATTGCAATTTATGCAACTGAATTATTTAATGATCACAATGTTCAAAAAATTGTTAGAGTAGGAACTTGTGGAACTTATAATAACGATATTAAAGTAGGAACAGTTGTTGAAGCAGATCAAGCATTCTCAGAAGTAAATATCTTTGAACCAACAAAAACTGGATGACAAGCACAAAAACCAACTCTAGATTTAGATGCCGGAGTTAAAGTTAATGTTCACTGTTCAGATGTTTTTTATAGAATTGCACCATTAGATATTAAGACACATCATCTTGATGTTGTGGATATGGAAAGTTATGCATTATTCTATCTAGCAAATCATTTTAATCGAAAAGCTGCAACGATTCTAACAGTAACTGATAATTTAAATGATCACTCTAACGATATGACAGCAGATCAAAGAGAGCAAGCTACATTAGATATGTATAAAAATGTCTTAAATAAATTATTTAGCTAATTTAAAATCTCGAAACTTTTGTTCGAGATTTTTTTGCTATTTTAAATCATCAGAAATGATTTTTTTAATTACTTCTTGACTTGGTTGTTGATCAACTATTTCAAATGTAGACTCAGCAAGTTTAATTCAATCAGAGTTAGTTGGTTTATTGGTATACAAAGTCATTACAACTTGATCTTTTTCAACTTTTTGAGCATAACTTTTATCTAGATAAATTCCACTTGCATGATCAATAACTTCTTCTTTTGTAACTCTTCCAGCACCTAATTGCAATGAAAGTAATCCTAAATCTTCAGCATTAATATATTTAACATAACCTGTTTTTTTTGCTTTAATTGGAATGATATTTGAACATTTAAATACTTGATCATAATTTTCTAATACAGATCAATCACCATTTTGAGCTATCACAAAATCTTTTAAATAATGTGCAGCTTCACCTGATTGCAATTTTTTATAAACATCAGCTTTGGCTTGGTCTAGATCTATAAAAATTCTAGCTTGTAATAAACTAATTGCAACTGCATTCACTACTAGTTCATTAAAATCTTCTGGTCCTTTTCCGTGAAGTGTTTCTCAAGCTTCTTTAACTTCAATAGCATTACCAATCGCTTTTCCTAAAGGCTTATTCATATCAGTGATCATCACTGCTATTTTTCTGTTGTACTGTTTTCCTACTTGAATCATTCTGTTAGCTAGATCTAATGCACTTTGAACGTCTTTCATAAATGCACCATTACCAACTTTAACATCTAAAACTAAACCATTATTTTCAATGATTAGTTTTTTACTCATAATTGAAGCAGTAATTAATGGCATTGAATCAATTGTTCCACTAACATCACGTAGAGCATAAATTTTTTTATCAGCAGGAACAACATTTTTAGACTGAGAAATAATACTCATTCCTACGTTATTTATAACATCAACAAATTCTTGGTTTGTCAATTCACTTTTTCATCCTGGAAATGATTCTAACTTATCAATTGTCCCTCCGGTTTTTCCTAACCCTCTTCCAGATAACTTACATACTTTAATTCCATAACTTGCAACTAGTGGTCCGAACACTAGACTAGTTTTATCTCCAACTCCACCTGTTGAGTGCTTATCAACTTTAAAACCTTTAACTTGGCTAACATCATAAACATCACCAGATTCAATATAACTTTTTACTAGAGCTGTTGTCTCATTAGCGGTCATATCAGTAAAATAAGTTGCCATACAAAAACTAGCCATTTGATAATCAGTAATTTTTGAATTGACATAGTTATCAATAATTCACTTTACTTCTTGATTTGTAAGTTCAACGTTGTGTTTTTTCTTTTCAATAATATTTGCAAATGTAAGCATATTAAAAAGTGCTCCTTTTAAAAATGATTAACTTAATTATACTACTTGAGATTTTAGTTGTAATTCTAATTATATCTAGAACAACTAGAGATTATTTATTAGTTTTTTGATTTTTTATTTTTTTAAGATTATGATCTAAAATCACTGCTTTTAGAATAGCTTAATATCAAGATATGCTAGTGATATACTAATATTGACAAGGAGTTTTTATGAATTTTGATAAAACAAATAAAACTTATTTGGATTGAATTAATAATCCAAATCTAGATCAAGAATTAAAAGAACTTTTATTAAATGCTAGCGATCAAGAATTAAGTGCTGCATTTAACTTAGAACTAGAATTTGGTACAGCAGGAATTAGAGGAATTTTAGGTGCTGGACCTGGACGCTTTAATGTCTATACTATTAAAAAAGTTACTATTGCATACGCAAAATTACTACTTAAAAAATATCACAATAGATTACAAGATGGTGTAGTAGTTGGTCATGACAATCGTCATAACTCAGCTAAATTTGCTAAACTAGTAGCTGAAATTTTAACAAGTTTTGGAATAAAAGCTTATTTGTTTAAAGATAATGCTATGAAACCAACTCCAGTTGTTTCTTTTGCGACTAAAACTTTAAATTGTATTGGTGGAATCGTGATCACTGCTTCACACAATCCAAGTCAGTATAATGGTTATAAAATTTATGATCCAGCAGGATGTCAATTAATGCCTGAAGATACTGATGTGATTGCAAGTGAAATGGATAAAATTCAAGATATTTTAAACTGAACTTTTACTGCTAAAAAAGAGTTGTTAGAAACTGTTAGTCAAAAAGTAATTGATAAATATTTTGAAATGATCAAAAACTTAGAATTTTATAAAAATCAACAAAAATCAAAATCTCAAATTAAAATTGTTTTTTCGGCAGTTAATGGAACTGGAACTGAATTTACTCCTATAGTGTTAGAGCAATCAGGTTATGATGTGATTCAAGTAGCTGAACACGCATTTGAAGACGAAACATTTAAAAATGTTATCAACCCAAATCCTGAATTTGATCCTGCGTGAAAAATTCCTTTAGAATATGCTAAAAAATATGATGCAGATCTAATTATTATGAATGATCCTGATGCCGATCGATTTGGCATGGCAGTTAAACACAACAATCAATTTATCAGACTAAATGGTAATGAAACCGGACCAGTTCTAATTGATTGAAAATTAGATAATTTAAAACGTTTAAACAAATTACCTAAAAATCCAGCGTTGTATTCGAGCTTTGTGACTTCTGACTTAGGAGATCGTATTGCTAGTGAAGGTTATGGTGCAACTATTGTTAAAACCTTAACTGGATTTAAATGAATGGGTAATGAAATTGCTAAAGAAAAAGATAATGGCTTAAACTTTGTCTTTGCTTATGAAGAAAGCTTTGGTTATGTTTTAGATGATTCAACAAGAGATAAAGATGGTATTCAAGCATCAATTATGATTGCTGAAGCATGTTGGTATTACAAACAAAAAAACATGACTTTAATAGATTATTTAGATTCTTTATATGATAAGTATGGTTATTATTTCACTGATACTATTAATCTAAACTTTAAACCAGAAGAAAAAGATTTAAAAATTAAACCATTAATGCAGAGTTTAAGAACCAAAGGATTGATTGAAATTGCTAATTTAAAAGTCATTAAAACTGAAGATTATATTAATGGGTTATATAACATGCCGGGTCAAGATCTTTTAAAATTTTATTTAGAAGATAAATCTTGATTTGCAGTTCGACCAAGTGGAACCGAACCTAAGTTAAAAATTTATTTTATTGGTGTTGATAAATCACATAAACTTGCTAAACAAAAAGTTTCAGCAATTTATCAAGAATTAAAACAACTATTAGAGATCTAAGGAGAAAATATGGAAGTTAAATTAAATAAATATATTGATCACACACTATTAAAACCTGAAGCAACCAAACAAGAAATTATCAAATTATGTCAAGAAGCAAAGCAATATGATTTTGCTACAGTTTGTGTTAATACTTGTTGGACTAGTTTGTGTAAAGAACTTTTAAAAGACTCAAATGTTGGTATTACTAATGTAATTGGTTTTCCTTTAGGTGCTTGTTTAACTGAAGTTAAAGTTTTTGAAACTCAACAAGCAATCAAAAATGGTGCTGATGAAATTGATATGGTGTTAAACATTGGTGCTTTAAAAGATAAAAATTATCAGCTAGTTTTAGAAGATATGAAACAAGTTAAACAAGCTGCAAAAGATCATGTTGTTAAATGTATTATGGAAAATTGTTTATTAACTGAAGATGAAATCGTTAAAGCTTGTCAACTAGCTGTTGAAGCCGGGTTAGATTTTGTTAAAACTTCAACAGGGTTTAACAAATCAGGAGCAACTTTTAAAGATGTTGAATTAATGAGTAAAACTATTAATAATCAAGCCCAAGTTAAAGCTGCTGGTGGAGTTAGAACTTATGATGATGCCATTAAAATGATTCAAGCAGGAGCAACAAGATTAGGAACTAGTGGTGGAGTTGCAATTATGCTTGGAAACGAACACAATCAAGGTTATTAATTAATGAGGTTATCAACCTTATTTTATTGATTTTGTTTTATATTTAAAAAGGAATAAAATATATCATGTATACATATTATCTAAAAACTTAATAAAAAAGACTAGTTAATCACAAAAAACAAATAGTTAATGTGCTTTTTATTGTAAGAAAAAATAAATTGGTTTAGAAAGTATTTTTATTTAAGAATGAAAGGCATTACAAGACTATGAAAAAATTATTATCAGTTTTAGGTGCAACTGGAATGATCACTTCAACTGCAATATTTGCAGTTGCCTGTCAAAAGTCAGAACCTGTTGTTATTGAGAAAAAAGAGTTAAGTTCAATTATAACAGTAAAAGATTTAGGTAAAGATTTAAAAGACAAGCAAGACTCAACAATTATTGCAAAAGTGATTGAACAAAATCCTAACACAAGTCTACAAGAAGCCGATCTTCAAGTTAGTGATATTAAAGAATCTCAAGATAAAAAATTTACTGCTAAAATTTCACCTTCAGAAGAAGGTAAAGCAAAATTCAAAGGTGAAGTTTCTGTTGAGTTTAAGTTATTTGATCTAGAAGCAAATTTAATAGATCTAAAAGAAGTGATTAAAGAAACAAAAGTTGAATTACCTAAATTTCAATGAAAAGAAGAAAAGATTTTAGAAAGAATTGTTAGATTAAATCACTCTGCTAAATTAGATAAAAATGACTTAAAAATAGAAGTAGATAAAGATAAGATGAAAGCAAAAGCTTTCCCATCAGAACAAGGTAAATCAAAATACAAAGGTTCTGTTGAACTAACTCTTGTAGCTTTGAGTATAATTTAAATTAGAAACAATAGAAACGAGTAAACACTACTCGTTTTTTAATATAAAAAGATCATCAATACAACATAGCAAAAGATTGATAATTTTCTTATTTAATTCAATTTAAGGATCTTGATCTATTTAATACTAAAAAAGTTCAAAAAAATATTTAGTTTTACAATTGCAAACTTAATTTATTAGTGTTAATATTTTAAGGTCGTTTATGACTCGTTAGCTCAGCAGGTAGAGCAACTGGCTTTTAACCAGTGGGTCCGGAGTTCGAATCTCCGACGAGTCACCATTGTTTGGGGAATTGGCGGAATTGGCAGACGCACTAGACTTAGGATCTAGCGTCTTTGACGTAAGGGTTCAAGTCCCTTATTCCCCACCAACTTAGACAATAAATTAACCGGATAAAAGCCGGTTTTTATTTTGAAAAGAGTTAAGTTTATTTAAAATTTACAAGTTAAAAATAATTTAATTTTTTTAAAAAAATACTTGTATTAAATATTTAAAAGTTATAAACTTAATTTTGTCACTAAGAGAACAAGAAAATTTCTTTCTTGAAAATCAATACGATCTTTGAAAACTAAATAGAACAAATTATTGTACAAATCTTGTCAAAAAGATGAATTTGAGTAATAAAAATACTTATATTAAACAATAACAAAATAGTCAGAATCTACTTAAATTTTTATAAACACAATTTTTAAAATGAGAGTTTGATCCTGGCTCAGGATAAACGCTGGCGGCATGCCTAATACATGCAAGTCGAACGGGGGTGCTTGCACCCCAGTGGCGAACGGGTGAGTAACACGTATCTAACCTACCTTATAGCGGGGGATAACTTTTGGAAACGAAAGATAATACCGCATGTGAATCTTATTATCGCATGAGAAAAGATTGAAAGAACCGTTTGGTTCACTATGAGATGGGGATGCGGCGTATTAGCTAGTAGGTGAGGTAATGGCTCACCTAGGCGATGATACGTAGCCGAACTGAGAGGTTGATCGGCCACATTGGGACTGAGATACGGCCCAGACTCCTACGGGAGGCAGCAGTAGGGAATTTTTCACAATGGACGAAAGTCTGATGAAGCAATGCCGCGTGAGTGATGACGGCCTTCGGGTTGTAAAGCTCTGTTGTAAGGGAAGAAAAAATAAAGTAGGAAATGCCTTTATATTGACGGTACCTTACCAGAAAGCCACGGCTAACTATGTGCCAGCAGCCGCGGTAATACATAGGTGGCAAGCGTTATCCGGATTTATTGGGCGTATAGGGTGCGTAGGCGGTTGTGCAAGTTTGAGGTTAAAGTCCGGAGCTCAACTCCGGTTCGCCTTGAAAACTGCATTACTAGAATACAAGAGAGGTAAGCGGAATTCCATGTGTAGCGGTGAAATGCGTAGATATATGGAAGAACACCTGTGGCGAAAGCGGCTTACTGGTTTGTTATTGACGCTGAGGCACGAAAGCGTGGGGAGCAAATAGGATTAGATACCCTAGTAGTCCACGCCGTAAACGATGAGTACTAGGTGTTGGGTGAACTCAGCGCCGCAGCTAACGCATTAAGTACTCCGCCTGAGTAGTATGCTCGCAAGAGTGAAACTCAAAGGAATTGACGGGGACCCGCACAAGTGGTGGAGCATGTGGTTTAATTCGAAGCAACACGAAGAACCTTACCAGGGCTTGACATCCAGTGCAAAGCTATAGAGATATAGTAGAGGTTAACATTGAGACAGGTGGTGCATGGTTGTCGTCAGTTCGTGCCGTGAGGTGTTGGGTTAAGTCCCGCAACGAACGCAACCCTTGTCGTTAGTTACTAACATTAAGTTGAGGACTCTAACGAGACTGCTAGTGTAAGCTAGAGGAAGGTGGGGATGACGTCAAATCATCATGCCCCTTATGTCCTGGGCTACACACGTGCTACAATGGCTGGTACAAAGAGTCGCAATCTCGCGAGGGGGAGCTAATCTCAAAAAACCAGTCTCAGTTCGGATTGAAGTCTGCAACTTGACTTCATGAAGCCGGAATCACTAGTAATCGCGAATCAGCTATGTCGCGGTGAATACGTTCTCGGGTCTTGTACACACCGCCCGTCACACCACGAGAGTTGGTAATACCAGAAGTGGGTAGCTTAACCGCAAGGAGAGCGCCTCCCAAGGTAGGACTAGCGATTGGGGTGAAGTCGTAACAAGGTATCCGTACGGGAACGTGCGGATGGATCACCTCCTTTCTATGGAGTTAAATTTATTAAAGACTATTTTGGTTCTATTTAGTTTTCAGAGATTGTATAGTCTCTGACAAACGATTGTTCTTTGAAAACTGAATATTAGATGAAATGCAATTTTCTAATTATAACAATATATAATTAGATAATTTATTACGAAATTATTTCGTAATGACATCAAACAATTAACTAAAATTAATTGAGTTACAAATTGCTAGAAAGATTTTCTAAAAAAATAGTAAGAGCATATGGTGAATGCCTTGGAAAATGGAGCCGAAGAAGGACGTGACTACCTGCGAAAAGTCTGGGGGAGCTGGAAGTGAGCTGCGATCCCGGAATGTCCGAATGGGGAAACCTAACATGATTTATCTCATGTTGTCAGCAAGTCAATACATAGCTTGTATGATGGGAACCTAGGGAACTGAAACATCTTAGTACCTAGAGGAAAAGAAAATAATAATGATTCTGTTAGTAGTGGCGAGCGAACACAGAACAGGCCAAACCACTCTACGGGGTGGGGTTGTAGGACTTTTGTTAGAGTTACAAAGTGATTGTATAATAGAAGCTATTGGGAAATAGCGGCATAGAGGGTGATACCCCCGTATATGAAATATAATCACCTCGAAAAAGTATCCTGAGTACGGCGAAACACGTGAAATTTTGTCGGAATCTGCCAAGACCACTTGGTAAGCCTAAATACTACCATTTTACCGATAGTGAACCAGTACCGTGAGGGAAAGGTGAAAAGCACCCCGAGAGGGGAGTGAAAAAGATCCTGAAACCATATGCTTACAAGAAGGTAGAGCCCGTTAATGGGTAATACCGTGCTTTTTGTAGAAAGAGCCGGCGAGTTACTATTGCATGCAAGGTTAAGTCGATATAGATGGAGCCGTAGTGAAAGCGAGCCTTAATAGGGCGTTTAGTATGCAGTAGTAGACACGAAACCGGGTGATCTAGCCATGAGCAGGTTGAAGTTAGGGTAAAACCTAATGAAGGACCGAACCAGTATTCGTTGAAAAGACTTTGGATGACTTGTGGCTAGCGGTGAAATTCCAATCGAACCCGGAGATAGCTAGTTCTCCCCGATATATCTTTAAGGATAGCGTTATGTGAATTGTTGTGGAGGTAGAGCACTGAATCTATGATGGCTGCACCTAGCGGTACTGATTAGAATTAAACTCCGAATGCCATAACTTGTACATAGCAGTCAGAACATGGGTGATAAGGTCCATGCTCGTGAGGGAAACAGCCCAGATCGTCAGTTAAGGTCCCTAAATATAAACTAAGTGTGTAAGGATGTGGAATTGCACAGACAGCTAGGATGTTGGCTTAGAAGCAGCCATCATTTAAAGAGTGCGTAACAGCTCACTAGTCGAGTGATTCTGCGCCGAAAATGTACCGGGGCTTAAGTTTATTACCGAAACTACGGATTGTATGCAAATACAGTGGTAGGGGAGCGTTCTAAATGCAGTGAAGTCAGACCGTGAGGACTGGTGGAGCGTTTAGAAGTGATTATGCCGGCATGAGTAACGTTTGGAAGTGAGAATCTTCCATGCCGTTTGACCAAGGTTTCCTGGGCAAGGTTCGTCCACCCAGGGTTAGTCAGGACCTAAGGCGAGGCCGATAGGCGTAGTCGATGGACAACAGGTTGATATTCCTGTACCAGTTAGTTAGTGATGGAGTGACGAAGAAGGATAGTGTATCCCGAGGATTGGTTGTCTCGGGCTAAGCACAAAGACGGTAACATTGGCAAATCCGTGTTATTTAACGTTGAAGTGTGATGGGGAGTGAACGGTTCGCCTAGTAACGAAGTATATGACTCCACGCTTCCAAGAAAAGCTTCTAACTTAATAACTAATTGCCTGTACCTAGAACGAACACACGTGGTCAAGGAGAAAATCCTAAGGCAAGCGAGATAACTGTAGCTAAGGAACTCTGCAAAATAACTCCGTAACTTCGGAAGAAGGAGTGCTCATCTTTGATGAGCCGCAGTGAAGAGGGAGGGGCAACTGTTTAACAAAAACACAGCTCTCTGCTAAGTCGCAAGACGATGTATAGGGGGTGACACCTGCCCAGTGCCGGAAGGTTAAAAGGAGAAGTCAGCGCAAGCGAAGCTTTGAATTGAAGCCCCGGTGAACGGCGGCCGTAACTATAACGGTCCTAAGGTAGCGAAATTCCTTGTCAGGTAAATTCTGACCCGCACGAAAGGTGTAATGATCCCTTCGCTGTCTCGGCTGCAGACTCGGTGAAATTTTAGTACCGGTGAAGATGCCGGTTACCCGCAACTAGACGGAAAGACCCCGTGGAGCTTTACTATAACTTGATATTGAAATTTGGTGTAACGTGTAGAGGATAGGTGGGAGACTGCGAGACTAGCACGCCAGTGCTAGGAGAGTCAACCTTGGAATACCACCCTCGTTACATTGGATTTCTAACTTCGACCCGTGATCCGGGTTAAGGACAGTGTCTGGTGGGTAGTTTGACTGGGGCGGTCGCCTCCCAAAGAGTAACGGAGGCGCTCAAAGGTATCCTCAGTATGGTTGGAAATCATATGTAGAGCGCAAAGGTAGAAGGATGCTTAACTGCGAGACTTACAAGTCGAACAGATACGAAAGTAGGACTTAGTGATCCGGCGGTCCCGTGTGGAAGGGCCGTCGCTCAACGGATAAAAGTTACCCCGGGGATAACAGGCTTATCTCCCCCAAGAGTTCACATCGACGGGGAGGTTTGGCACCTCGATGTCGGCTCATCGCATCCTGGAGCTGTAGTCGGTTCCAAGGGTTGGGCTGTTCGCCCATTAAAGCGGTACGCGAGCTGGGTTCAGAACGTCGTGAGACAGTTTGGTCCCTATCTGTTGTGGGCGTTGGAAAATTGCAAAGAGCTGTTCCTAGTACGAGAGGACCGGAATGGACGCACCTCTGGTGCTCCTGTTGTCACGCCAGTGGCACAGCAGGGTAGCTATGTGCGGACAGGATAATCGCTGAAGGCATCTAAGCGAGAAGCCCCCTTTAAGATGAATTTTCCCATTCATAAGATGTAAGATCCCATGTAGACCACATGGTTGATAGGATGGATGTGTAAGTGCTGTGAGGCATTAAGCTAACCATTACTAATAGATCGAGTGACTTTTTAGAAAAAGCAATTTTAACTAGCATTTTTAACTAATATTTAGTTTTCAAAGAACAATCAAACACCTGATCTGGTGGTTATAGTGTAGAGGTCACACCTGTTTCCATGCCGAACACAGAAGTTAAGCTCTATTACGGTGAAAATATTGCATTTGTGAGAAGATAGCAAGCTGCCAGTTTAATTAAGAACCTTCGGGTTCTTTTTTAGTATATTTAAGCATTTAGATACTTGTAAAAATATTTGATAATATTAAAAAATAGTATAAAGTAAATAAAAAAGACTATTTAGAAAGTGGTGCAAAATGAAAAATAAGAATTTTATAGTATTTTCTGATCTAGACGGAACACTATTATATGATGATCATAAGTTTTCAGACAAAACAATTAAGGTTGTAAATGATCTATATGATAATGGAATTTATTTTGTTTTAGCTACTGCAAGAACTTTTAAGGATTTAAAAGAAAAAGCAAGTATGTTGGGAATTGATAAAAAAGGTGGAATCATTGCTGCAAGTAATGGTGCTCAAATATATGACTTTAAGACAAATACTTTTATTGTTAATGAATTCCTACCAACTGAAATTATTAAAGAAATTTTTGATAGATACTATAACAAGTTTTTTGCTAAGCTTAACTTTTATTCAGCAGATTCTTCATATGTTTTTGCCGAGGGAAAAAGCAGTAAATTTTGAGCAGAAACTATGGGATTAAGATATGTGGTTGTTGATTCAGCAGATCAAATTGATGAACCAATTACTCATTTATATATTGTTACAAATAATAAAGCAACTGATGAAGAAAAATTTAATGAATATAAATATTTAATCGATAAATATTCTCAACATTATAAAGTAGATAGTTATAGTAATAATAGAGTTTTTGATATATCTGTTAAAGGTATTGATAAAGGATCAATTGTTAAAAAAGTTAAAGATTATTTAAATTTAGATGACAAAACACACTCTTATGGATTTGGTGATGGACCTAATGATGTGTCATTACTAAAAGCCTGTGATACTGGTGTGGCTATGAAAAATGCTATTCTTGAACTTAAAGAAATTGCCGATGATGTTAGCGAATTTGCCAATGACCAGGATGGTGTTGCTAATTATATTTATGATAAAATTATTGTTGGTCAATAGAAAGAAGGTTTTGTTATGTCAGAAATGATTAAAATCACTAACGAAGAACAATTTAGAGAAGAGATCAAATCAGGTAAAGTATTAATTGATTTTAACGCTACTTGATGTGGTCCATGTAGAATGTTGATGCCGTTAGTTCATGACTTAGCTTCAAAAACTAATGATGTTAAATTTTTAGATGTTGATGTTGATATTAATCCAGAGATTGCTAGAGAATATCAAGTTATGTCAATTCCTATGTTAGCAATTTTAGAAAATGGTAAATTAATTAATAAACATGTTGGATTTGCAAGTCCTGAACAATTGAAAAACTTAATAAAATAAAAATACCAGCTTGTAAAACTGGTATTTTGTCTGTTTAATAGAACTATTTAATAGAAACATTTAAAGCTTCAAAACCTTTTTTGTTTTCAGCTAATACAAAAGTAACTTTTTCTCCTGAATCAAAATAATTTAGATCATTAATGTTGATATTTTTATAATGTACAAAAACATTACTTTTATCTGAATCACTAATAATAAATCCAAAACCTTTTTCTTTACTAAATCATTTAACAATGCCTGTATTCATTTATTTACCTCCAATCTTTTAAATGTTTATTAAATTAAGATTGTAGTAAATTAAAATTAAACATAAATCTTTTATTTGATAACAAGGTTATTATATACTAATTATTTGTTTAGAATAAGTGAAATATTAAAAACTGCTCTAATTATAGTGCTTTAAAGATATTTATATTATTTTAATAAACAATTACTTTCTTTTTTATAAGCGATAACTTCAATTTCGATACTAGCATCTTTTGGCAAACCTGCAACTTGAAAAGTACTTCTAGCTGGTTTATGATCCTGAAAATATCGTGCATAAATTTCATTAACTTTTGTAAAATCATTAATATCTTTTAATAAAACCAAGGTTTTAACAACATCATTTTTACTATAACCTGCTTGATTTAAAATGGCATCAATATTTTTTAAGGCATTTTTTGTTTGTTGTTCAATACTTGCTGGTAATTGCATCGTTTGTGCATCTAGTCCTAGTTGACCTGATAAGTATAATGTGCCATTACAAATTTGTATTGCTTGAGAGTATGGTCCTATTGCTTTAGGTGCATTATCAGTATGAATTATTTTCATTTCAATCCTCCTTAATTTAATTCTAATGCATTCTTTAATCTGCTAACTAGACTAATTAGTTCTTTTCTAGGACATGCAATATTGATTCTAAATCAGTTAGGATCAGCATTATAAAATTCTTCAGCTAGACTTACTATTAGATTTTGCTTTTTTAAATTTATTTTGAATTGATCTAAAGTTATACTATTAAACTTTATTCAAACCAGATATGATGAAGTCATTTCAACATAATTTAGTTTATCTTTATTAGTTTTTAAAGGAGTTTCTTTAAGGTACTGATAATTGTTTTGTATGTAAGTTTTAAATTATTGCACTCATTGAAAAACTTCAGGTTTAGTATAAGCTGTAATCATAGCTTGTTGAGAAAAAACATTTGGTAAACCTAGACCACTTTTAGTGTAAGCTTCAACTAATTTTTGATAAACATGCTTATTTTTAGTAATAACAAATGAACCTTGCAATCCAGCTAAGTTAAACAATTTATTTGGTGAAGAAGCAACCATGTAAAAATCATTTTTAACCTTAAATCTTAGTAGGGATAAGTGTTGTTTATTTTTTAAAAATAAATCTCCGTGAACTTCATCAGCAAAGATAAAGACGTTGTTGTCTTCACAAATTTTAATCATTTTTTTAAGTTCTTGATCTGATCATTGAACTCCACCTGGGTTGTGTGGATTACAAAGCATAAATATTTTGATGTTATGTGTTTTAATTTGCTTTTCAAAATCATCAAAATCAATTTTAAAAGTTTTATTGTCAAAAATTAATTTGTTTTCAATCAGCTTTCTGTTGTTTGCTAGAATGCTTTTTTCAAGTGGTTTATATAGTGGTGATTGAAGTAAAATGGCATCTTTTTGTTTAGTCATAGCAATAACAGCCTGATGCATAGCATTAACTGTTCCAAAACCTAGTTTAATTCATTCTGCTTGTAATGAAATATTATGTAGTTTTTGATATCAGTTAGTAATTGCATCAATTGATTCATCAAATGTGAATGTGTAACTATAACTATTTTTTTGAGCTCTTTTAATAATTTCATCTGAAATGTATGTTGGTGTTGCAAAATCAGTATCAGCAATAGAACAATTTAATACTTTATGATAATTATCTAATTTATAGGCTGATCTTAAAAAAGTATCATCTCATCTACGTTCTTTAGTTTGTTTTCTAAGATCAATTTTAAGAGTATCAAAATTATTAAAATCTGGATTAGAATTTAAATCGTTTTTCATATCAACAACTCCCGTTTACACTTTTATTATAGTTCTATAAAAAACTCATAAAATTAAAAGTCTTAAAAATAAATCTAGCAATTTTTAACTAATTATTTGATAAATTGCTAACTAAAAAATCATTTATTTATACTAATATTTGCAAGTTATTTTCTAAACTATTAGAGTATTTAACTTTGTTATAATAATTTCAAAAAGGAGAATTTGAGATGTATAAAATGATTGCAATTGATTTAGATGGTACAGTTTTTTCACACGGATATGGTGTTCATCCTTTAACTTTACAAGCACTAAAAAGAGCACAAGAAAAAGGTATGGTGATTGTAATTGCAACAGGAAGAAATTCAAAAACTACAAAACCGGTTGCTGAAAAATTGGGCTTATTAAATTCAGGTATTCCTTTTGTGGGCTTAAATGGTGGACAAGTTTTTAGTTATGAACATGATGGAACTGTTAATATTAGATATACCAAACATTTTACTAAAAAAGAAAGTGAAGAAATTTTTAATTTAGCAATGCAACATAAAGCACAAGTTTTTGCTTATAGTGTTGATGAAAATGTTGCTTATAAAAGTAAAGGGTTTTCGTTTTTTGCACTTTGAATGAAAAAACGCGTCAAAAGAGTTGTTAAAGTTTATGATCCAAAAAAAGAACTTGATGTTGTTATGGCTAAATACATTTGTTTTGGTAATCGTAAAGATATGAAAAAACTACGTCAAGAAATTGAAAAAAGAGGTTATAGTATTTATTCATTTAGTTATTTTACTAATTCAAAAGAAAACGTTGAAATTAATCCTAAATCAGTTAATAAAGGTTATGGATTAGAATATGTTGCTAAAGAATTACAAATTAAACCTCAAGAAATTATTTTTTTTGGCGATGGAGAAAACGACATTGAGGCTTTAAAATTTGCTGGAAAAGGTGTTGTTATGAAAAATCATGGCCGAGAAAATGTTAGACAAGCTGCTGATGATATCACTGAATTAGTTGCAACAGATGGAGGGGTAGGAGATTATCTTTATAAGCATGTTTTAAAAGAACCTATTCCTGATCAATTTAAAAATAAGTGTAAATAATTTTAGCCATTATCTGTCAAGTTAAAATAATGGTTTTTATTTGTTTTTTTAAAAAAACTCTTTAAAATTAAAAAAGTATTGTATTTTAAATCTGTAAATTATTTATAAAAAGAAAGGGGGTAATTATTAATGTCTAGAATAAACCTAAACCCTATTAGTTATATTATTTTTGAATGATTAGATGTTATTATTGCCCATTCTCAAATTAAAGAAATCGTTTTAGAAAATGAAAGTCTCTCCCTTAATTAGGAGTCTTTTTAAGACTTCTTTTGTTGTATTTTTTAATCGTTAACTCAATACAATAAAATAAGGAGATTAGAATGAAAGATAATATTTTAGAGTTAAGAAACGTTACCAAAGATTTTGATGGTAAGGTTGTTTTGAAAGGAATTAGCTTTAATATTAAATAAGGAGAATTTATCACCTTGCTAGGACCTAGTGGATGTGGTAAAACAACAACTTTAAGAATTATTGGTGGTTTTGAAAAGCCAAATAGTGGTGAAATTTTATTTGAAGATAAAAATTTGTTACCAATCCCAATTAATAAGCGCCAATTTAATACTATTTTTCAATCATATGCACTTTTTCCACATTTAAATGTTTTTGAAAACATTGCTTTTGGATTAAGAGTTAAAAAAACTAAACAAGATATGATTGAACGTGAAGTTGCCAAACAAATTCGTCAAGTTGGTTTAGAAGGATATGAAGAAAAAAAGATCAGTGAGCTAAGTGGTGGACAAAAACAACGTGTAGCAATAGCTAGAGCACTTGTTATGAAACCTAAAGTTCTTTTATTAGATGAACCAATGGCAGCATTAGACGTTAAATTAAGAAAAACTATGCAAACTGAATTAAAGCGCTTACAAAGAGAAATTGGAATCACTTTTATTATGGTAAGTCACGATCAAGAAGAAGCACTAAGTATGAGTGATCGTGTTGTTGTGATGAATGATGGAAATATTCAACAAATTGGAACACCAGAAGAAATTTATAATGAACCAGAAAATGCGTGAGTAGCTAATTTTATTGGTATTTCAAATATCATTTCTGATGGGATTTTTATAAAAGATCACGTTGTTAAATTCGATGGTAAAGAATTTAAATGTATGGATACTAACTTTGGTGAAAAAGAACAAAATATTGATATTGTGATTCGTCCTGAAGATATTTTTATCGATAAGGTTGATCAAGGTTTTTTTAATGCAAAAGTTATTGGTACGACATTTAAAGGAATGTTGTGAGAAGTTATTGTTAAAACTAATAAAAATAGAGAATGAATTATTCAAACAATTGATGAATGTCATCCTGGTCAAGAAGTTTCAATTAAATGAAAATATGAAAGCATTCACGTAATGTGAAAAGAGGTTGAATAGCTGATGACTAAAAACAAAAAAGATCTTGAAACTAAAGGTTTTAATCAAGAAGAATTAGCAGAAGCTATCGATGAACAAAAAGTACAAATTAAACGTGAAAATTTTAGATTAAAAATTAAAGAAGTTAATAATTACTTTGCAAAAACAAAGGTATTTAATTTTACAAAATCAACAGTTTGACCGATATTGCTACCATTTTTTATAGTAATGTCATTTTTAGTAATACTTCCCTTAATTTTGATTGTGGTTTATGCTTTTGTTCAACCTTCAGATGGCATTAAAATGTTTGAAATCTCAATTAATAAGTTTATTAGGTTATTTACTGATAATGATTTGATGATTTCATTGTTACTTTCAATTGGATATGCTATTGTTGCTGGAATGTTATGTGTTGTTTTAGGTTATCCGATTGCACTAATTATGGCTAAAATGAGATCTAAAATTTTAGCAAGAAACATGTGAGTAATTGTGACATTACCGATGTGAATTTCAATGTTATTAAAAGTCTTAGGACTTAGATCTTTATTTTACTTACTAGCAAGTTCGGCTATTGGAACACCAATTGCTATGATTATTGGTATGACTTATATGTTTATACCTTTTGCAATCGCTCCAATTTATGATTCACTAGAATCTCGAAGAATTGATTTAGAAGAAGCAGCTCAAGATTTAGGTTGTTCAAATTTTAAAACTTTTTGAACAGTAACATTGCGTTCATCAATGCCTGGAGTTTTAACTGCTTTTAGTCTAGTGTTAGTTCAAGCAGCAACAAGTTTGATCGTAGTTCATTATATGGGTGATGGAAAAATTAATTTAATTACTGCAGCAATTGAATCATATTTCTTTCAAGGAAGTGACTTTGGATTTGGTGCAGCAATTTCAGTAGTTTTAGCAATCATTGTCTTTATTGTGATGTTAGTTATGAAATTATTAAGCAATAAATTTGAATCTAAGGAGGGTAAAAAGAAGTGAAAAAATTCTTAAAAAATACTTATTTTGCAATCATTATTTTATTTATTTATGCCCCTATCATTACAATGATTATTTTTTCATTTAATAACGGAGAAACTACTGATTCTTGATCAGAATTTTCATTGAAAAACTACACATTATTGCTTTCAAATTCACCATTTTTAAATTCGATTATTACTACTTTATTTGTAGCAATTATTTCCACAGTTGTTTCAGTTATTATTGGAACTTTAGCTGCAATTGGGTTAAGTAAGACTAAAAAAGTTACCAGAAATAAGTGATACTCAATTGCAAACATTCCTTTGGTTAATGCTGATGTAGTAACTGCAGTTTCATTAATGATTGTCTTTTTATTAAGTGGCTTAAAATTTGGAGTTATTACTTTAATTATGGCTCATATTTCATTTAACGTACCATATGTACTAGTGACAGTGATGCCTAGATTAAGAAAAATTGATCCTAGTTTAATTGAAGCTAGTTATGATTTGGGAGCAAAGAATCGTCAAGTAATGTTTAAAGTGATGATTCCAATTTTAAAACCAGCGATTATTACTGCTAGTGCAATTGCTTTTGCGATGAGTTTTGATGATTTTATCATTTCTTATTTTACAGGTGGAGATCAAACCAATATCTCAACTTTTATTTATTCAGCTAAAAAAGTTAGACCGTTTATCTTTGCTTTTGGAACTATTTTAGTTGGCGTGATTGCTTTTTCAGTGATTATCTGAAATGCTGTTGTTATTTACAAACAAAATAAAGCTGAAACCCGCCAAAAATTACAAAATGATCTTTACAAAGCAAAACAATTAACTAATTTAAATCAAGAACTAGAAGATTTAACCAAAACTTTACAATCTAAAACAATTGTTAAGAAACGTTTAAAAATTAATTTATGATTAAAATACTTTGTTTTAAAATTTAAATTATTTATTTTTAAAATTAATAATTATGATAAAAAGATTTCTAAATTACAATGAAAACAATATAAATTAAAATCTAAAATAGGTAAAGAAAAAAGATATCAAACTAGACTAAAAAAAGCAAATAAAAAACTAACCCAACTAAACAAACAATTAGCAAAAACTACTGATATTAAAAAGGCAGCTAAACTAACTTTACAAATTGAAAATCTAACTGAAAAAATTGAGTTTTTAGAAGATCAAGTACAAGTTGTTGAAGAGCGTCAAGAAGCTACTGCTTTAAAAATTAAAAAACTTAAACAAAAAGTTAAAGCTTTAAAAAATGATTTAAAAAATGAAAAAGACCCATCTAAAAAACTTGTAGAATGATATCAAAATAAAATTAATTATTTTAATGAATGAATCATTGAACTTGAAGAAGGAAAAGATCATTACAATCTAAGAATAGTAGTTGAAAAACTACACGAACTACAAGATGTTAGAAAAAATAAAATTGTTGAATTAAAT
This sequence comes from Mycoplasma putrefaciens KS1, assembly GCF_000224105.1. Classification (NCBI taxonomy): domain Bacteria; kingdom Bacillati; phylum Mycoplasmatota; class Mollicutes; order Mycoplasmatales; family Mycoplasmataceae; genus Mycoplasma; species Mycoplasma putrefaciens. The sequence continues at coordinate 155,987 of NC_015946.1, forward strand.
GACAAAATTAATGCTGTTTTATCTGAAATTTATCTTACAGTTTCAATTACTAAACAACTTGATGCTCAAATTGATCAAGCCAGTGATTTAGAAACTAAAATCAAACTAGAAGATTTAAAAGCCCAAAAATTAAACAAATTTAATTTGATATATGCAGATAAAATTAATAAAAAACAACAACAAATTGAAAAAATAAATAATCATATTTTGAAATTAAAAAACAAGTTGTTTATCCAAGCTGAAGCAAAAACTCACTCAAAATCATTTCTAGCTAAGTCATGAAAAACTCTTTTAGTTTCACTTGTTGGAATTGGAGCATTTTGTGGTTTAACTACTGCTTATATTTTAAATAATACTTATGATTTGATTGTTGCTAACTGAGGAGAATATATTGACACTGATATTATCCGAAATTTCCAACAACAAACTAAAAAAAGAATCAGTTATCAAACTTATGATTCTAATGAAAATTTATACAACAAAATTCAAACTGTTGAATACGATCTTATGGTTCCAAGTGACTATATGATTCAAAGATTAGTTAACGATGGTAAACTTCAAAAAATAGATTATTCTAGATTGAATGTATGAGCAGAATTTGATAGTGCAAAAGGTTCAAAAGTAAAAATTAATGAAAATAATAAGAGTGGTAAACAACAAATTCACTCATCATTATTATCAGTTATGGCTAAATCTGAAGTTAAACCTCCTGAAGATCCAAACGAAGAGGAACAATCAAAAAATCATTCAGGAATTTTAAACACCAATTCTATTGTTGATTTTGCTGTTCCTTATTTATGAGGAGATCTATCAATTATTGTTAATCCAACAGAAGAAAATAAGAATTTCTTGAAACAACAAGATGTCAAATTTGATGATTCAACTGGAGAGATTGAAAATAGTACATTATCATGAGAAATTCTAGAAACAGCAGCTAACGCAAATAAAAAAGTTGTTTTAAACAATGATCCAAAAAATGTCTTTCAAATTGGAGCTCAAATAGTTTATCAAAAACCTAACTTAGAATCTGAAAGAGAAGTAAATAAAGTAGCTGATCGTATTAGAGGTCTGATTCAAAACTCTAATGTTTCACTAAATGGTGATGATTTAATTAGTAAAGCAACTAACCGTCATTTTGATTTTGCTGTTATGTATAATGGTGACGCAGCAACTGCTAATAAAGATTGAAATAATGAACATGAAGATGAGCAAGTTAAATTCATTTTTGGAAGACCTAATAAAGAAGTTAATACTAATAATAATGGAAAAAGATATCAAACAACCAATATTTATTCTGATAGTATCGTGATTTCTAAAACTGCAAAAAATCTTGATTTAGCTTATGAATTTATTAATTTTTTATATGAAAATTCAGCTGATATTACTAGTTATGTTGGTCAAGCTTCACCTTCTGTTGAAACTGATGAAAAAATGACAAAAAAAGATGAAGGAGAATATGCAGACTTTAAAAAGCTGTACCTACCAATAACAGCTCAAGAAAAAAATGATACTGGTAAAAATAAAGAATTTAAAACAAATAATAATGAAAGATTAGCGTTTACTTACAATGGTAAAATTGATGAACATTTAGTTAATTTATACACAAAAATAGTTGCCGGAAAGAGATAGTCACAAGACTATTTTTTGTTTTGTAATTTACTAGCAATTATCTTTATTGTTAATCTTAAAAATATTTGATTTTGTCTATAGCATTTTTCTAAATAATGTGTAGAATAAATATTGCATGTATATTTTGTGTGCTCTAGTACAACACACCGGTAGGTGTTGTTGAAGAAAATAAGAAAAATAGGAGGTTAGCATGGCAGAACAAAAAATGAGAATTAAATTAAAAGGTTATGATCACGCTATTGTTGATCAAAGCATTGCAAAAATAATTCAAGCTGCTGAAGGTACTGGTGCTAAAGTTCGTGGACCAATTCCATTACCAACAGAAAAACAAATTATTACTATTTTAAGATCTGTTCACATTTACAAATACTCAAGAGAACAATTTGAAATGAGAACCCACAAAAGATTATTAGAAATCTTAAACCCAACACCAGCTACAATGGATGTTTTAAAAAGAGTTCAACTACCAAGTGGTGTAGACATCGAAATCAAATTATAATAATCTTCTTAAAAATTATTAGAAAATACAAAATATAGATCTTGCCAGAATATACATGGTTATCAATTTAGGAGGAAAAAATGAAAGGAATCTTAGGACGTAAAGTAGAAATGACTCAAGTTTTTACTGAATCAGGTAAATTAGTACCAGTTACAGTAGTTGAGGTTCTACCAAATACAGTTTTACAAGTTAAAACACAAGAAACTGATGGATATACAGCTGTTCAATTAGGAATTGTTGATAAAAGAGTTAACTTAGTAAATAAACCTGAATTAGGTCACTTTAAAAAATCTAACTCAGCTCCTAAGCGCTTCGTAAAAGAAATCAGAAACATGACTGGATATGAACTAGGTCAAGTTATTACTGCTAGTGATATATTTGTTTCTGGCGAATACGTTGATGTTACAGGAATTACTAAAGGTAAAGGATTTGCTGGAGGAATTAAAAGACATAATTACTCACGTGGGCCAATGGCGCATGGTTCAGGATATCACCGTGGAATTGGATCAATGGGAGCAATCATTAACCGCATCTTTAAATCTAAAAAAATGCCAGGTCATATGGGGCATGCTAAAAGAACTATCCAAAACTTAGAAATTATTGCAATTGATGCAGATAATAACTTAATGTTAATTAAAGGATCAATTCCAGGACCGAAAAAAGGATTTATACAAATCAAACAAAACATTAAAGGATTAGAAAATAAAAAAGCAGTTGAGCTATTAAATAGAAATAAAAAAGTTGAAGCAGAACCACAAGCTTAGTTAAGAGAGGAAAAAGATGAAAATACAAGTTTTAAATATTAAAGGTAATCAAGTTAAAGAAATTACTTTAAATGATAATGTATGAGGAATCGAACCTCACCAACAAGCTATTTATGATACTGTTGTTGCTCAACAAGCTGCTTTAAGACAAGGAACTAAAAAAGTTAAAACTCGTGCTGAAGTTTCTGGTGGAGGACGTAAACCTTGAAAACAAAAAGGTACAGGACGTGCTCGTCAAGGATCTATCAGAGCTCCACAATGAAGAGGAGGAGGAGTTGTGTTTGGTCCAACTCCAAATATCAACTACACAAAAAGTGTTAATAAAAAAGTTAGAGCATTAGCTTTTAGATCAGCACTATCATTAAAAGCTAAAGAAAATAATCTTGTAATTGTTGACAAATTTGAATTTTCTAAACCATCAACTAAAGAAATGGTGATGGTAATCAAAGATTTAAAAATTGATGATCAAAAAGTATTAATTGTTACTAAAGACAAAGAACAATTAGTAATTAAATCAGCAAACAACATTAGTAAAGTTAAAACATTAGCTGCTAACCAATTAAATGTTTATGACTTATTAAACGCAACTAAGTTGTTAATTACAGAAGAAGCTGCCCTAGCAGTTGAGGAGGTATACGCATAATGCACTTAACAGAAGTTATTAAAAAACCTGTTCTAACAGAAAAGTCATTTCTAGGTCATGAAAATGGTGTGTATACTTTCTTAGTTGATAAAAAAGCTAATAAAGTGCAAATCAAAAAAACTTTTGAAGAAATCTTTGAAGTTAAAGTAGCATCAGTTAGAACTATGAACTATGACGGAAAAGATAAAAGAGTAGGAAGATTTGTTGGAAAAACAAATTCATTTAAAAAAGCAATCATCACTTTAAAAGCTGGTGAAAAATTAGAAGTCTTAAATGACTTAGCACAATAAGCGACTTATAGATAAATCTACCCGGATAAACTATTATAAGCGCGTAATAATAGAAAGGGAAAAACATGGCAATTAAGAAATATAAACCAACAACTAATGGTCGTAGAAATATGACTACTATTGATTATTCAAAAATTCTTACTAAAACTGAACCAGAAAAATCATTAGTTGTTTCTAAAAATTCTAAAGCCGGAAGAAATAACCGTGGATTAATTACAACTCGCCATAAAGGTGGAGGACATAAACAAAAATACCGTGTTATTGACTTTAAAAGAAATAAAAGAGATGTTGTTGGAAAAATAGCATCAATTGAATATGATCCAAATAGAAATGCCTTCATTTGTTTAGTAAATTATCTTGATGGAGAAAAACGTTATGTGTTATTTGCTAAAGGAATGGAAGTAGGAATGAAGATTATTGCTTCAGAAACTGCTGATATTAAAATTGGAAATGCTGCTCCACTAAAAAATATTCCTGAAGGTACTTTAGTTCATAATGTTGAATTAAAACCTGGAAAAGGTGGACAAATTGCAAGAAGTGCTGGTTCATCAGTTCAAATTCTAGGAAAAGATGAAGATGGAAAATATGTAACTTTACGTTTATCATCAGGTGAAGTTAGAAAAGTTTTAGCTGAATGTTATGCTACTATCGGTGAAGTAGGAAACGAAGAATACAATTTAGTTAACTGAGGAAAAGCGGGACGTAATCGTTGAAGAGGAATTCGTCCCACAGTTAGAGGTTCAGTAATGAACCCTAACGATCACCCACATGGAGGAGGAGAAGGACGTACTCCAATTGGTCGTAAATCTCCAGTTACTCCATGAGGTAAACCAGCTTTAGGTGTTAAAACAAGAAATACTAAAAAAGCTTCAGAAAAACTAATTGTAAGAAAGCGTAATAAAAAATAGAAAGGGAAAATAACTATTATGACAAGATCATTAAAAAAAGGACCATTTGTTGATGAAAGTTTATTTAAAAAAGTTCAATCAGCTAAAGATGGAGAAGTAATTAAAACTTGATCACGTAGATCAACTATTTTCCCTGAATTCATCGGTAAAACATTCGGTGTTTACAATGGAAAAGAATTTATCCCAGTTTATATTACTGAAGATATGGTTGGAAATAAGTTAGGTGAATTTGCTCCAACTCGTAAATTTGGTGGACATGGTGATGATAAGAAAAATAATAAAAAGAAAAAATAGGAAGAGATAGGAATTAACAATGGAAGCAAAAGCAAAATTATCTATGATTCGTATCTCACCTAGAAAAGTTAGATTAGTAGCAGATACAATCAGAAACAAATCTGTAGCAAATGCAATTGCAATTTTGCAAAATACTAATAAAGATGCAGTTGAGCCTGTATTAAAATTACTAAACTCAGCAGTTGCTAATGCTGTTAATAATAATGGTATGGATGCTGATAAGTTATTTGTTAAAACAATTTTTGTCAATGAAGGACCAACATTGAAACGTTTTAGACCAAGAGCTCACGGAAGAGCATATGAAATTTTTAAAAGAACTAGTCACATTGTGATTGTAGTTAGTGACGAAAGATAGAAAGGAGCAGTAGAAAATGGGACAAAAAGTATCACCAAACGTGTTACGTTTAGGAATTGTAAGAGATTGAGAAAGCAGATGATATGCTGAAAAAGCTCAATATGTTAAATGATTAGATCAAGATATTAAAATTCGTAAAGCTGTGTTTGCATTATTAAAAGATGCTGCTGTATCTAAAATTGATATCGAAAGAACAACTAAAGATTTAACATTAATTATCAAAACTGCTCGTCCAGCTATCGTTTTAGGTCAAGAAGGTAAAAACATCCAAAACATTGTTTTAGTTGTCAAAAAAACAGCTAAAAATAAAAATCTAAAAGTTAATGTTAAAGTTGTTGAAATTTCAAACCCAGATGCTGATGCAACTCTAGTTGCAAGATGAATTGGAGAACAAATTTCAAACCGTGCTTCATTTAGAACAGTGCAAAAACTAGCTATTAGAAAAGCATTAAAATCAGGAGTTAAGGGAATTAAAACTGCTGTAAGTGGACGTTTAGGTGGAGTTGAAATGGCTCGTACTGAAGGTTATTTAGAAGGTTCAGTTCCTTTATCAACTCTAAGAGCTAATATTGATTATGCTTTGTATGAAGCTCCAACAACATATGGTCAAATTGGAGTAAAAGTATGAATCAACCACGGTGAAGTTTTAGATGCTAAAAAAACTTATAGAGATTCATCAGCAGTTATGCAAAACTCTAAAACTAATAAAGGAGGCAAAAGATAATTATGTTAATGCCTAAAAGAACTAAGTATCGAAAACCTCACAGAGTTAGTTATCAAGGAAAAGCTAAAGGAGCTAAAGAAATTAATTTTGGTGAATTTGGCTTAATGGCTTTAGATGGTGCTTGAATTGATAATCACCAAATTGAAGCTGCGCGTATCGCGATGACTCGTTATATGAGACGTGATGGAAAAATTTGAATGAGAATATATCCACACATGTCAATGTCTAAAAAACCAGCTGAAGTACGTATGGGATCAGGAAAAGGAAATCCTGAAAAATGAGTAGCTGTTGTTAAAAAAGGAACAATTATGTTCGAAATTGCTCAAGTAAATGAAGAAGTTGCAAGAGAAGCCTTAAGATTAGCAGCTCACAAACTTCCAATTCGTTGCAAATTTGTTAAAAGAGGTGACAATTAATGGCTAAATCAAAAATTAAAGATATTAGAAACTTATCAGTTGATGAATTAATTAAAACTGGTGAATCTAAAAGAGCTGAATTATTTGCCTTAAAGTTTCAAGCAGCAGTTGGAAGCTTAGAACAAACTCATCGAATTAAAGAAATTAAAAGAGAAATTGCAAGAATTGAATTAACTTTAACTGAAAGACGTTTAAGTGGAGAAAACACTAACAAAGTTATTAAAGCTGATTACAATGCTGCAGTAGCTGAAGCTGAAAAAGCTGGAAAAGCAGTTAGAGCAAAACAAAGAAAAATGATTGAAGAACAATACCAACAACAATTTGGCTTAGAAGCTGATCAAGAAATCTCGGCTATAGAACAAGCAATGACTACAAGTCAAGAATCTCAACCTGAACAAGTATCAAAGGAGACTGAAAATGATGCAAAGAAATAGTAGAAGATCATTAATCGGTAAAGTTGTTTCTGATAAAATGGACAAAACTATTACTGTATTAGTTGAAACTTATAAAAACCACCCAATTTACAAAAAGCGTGTTAAATATTCTAAAAAATATAAAGCACATGATGAACAACAAATTGCCAAAATCGGTGATAAAGTTGAAATCATAGAAACACGTCCTTTATCTAGAACAAAAAACTTTAGACTAGTTAAAGTTATTGAAAAAGCAACTTTATAATAAGGAGATAATTTCAAATGATTCAAACATTATCTAAATTAAAAGTAGCAGATAACTCAGGTGCTAAAGAAGTTCGTGTAATTCGTAATTTAGGTGGTTCAGTGAGAAAATTTTCAGGTATTGGAGATATTATTGTTTGTTCAGTAATTTCTGCAACTCCAGGTGCAGTTATTAAAAAAGGTCAAGTTGTTAAAGCTGTAATTGTTAGAACTACTCGCGAGTTAAGAAGAAGTGATGGAACTTACATCAAATTTTCTGAAAACGCAGCAGTATTAGTAAAAGATGATAAATCACCACGTGGAACTCGTATTTTTGGTCCGATCGCACGTGAAATTAAAGAAGCTGGATTTGCGAAAATCGCATCTCTAGCTCCAGAAGTATTATAGAAAGGAACCAGCCATGGCTAAATCAAAAATCTTAAAAGGTGATGTGGTTAAAATTATTGCTGGTTCACACAAAGGTGAATTAGGACCAATTATTGCCTTATCAAAAGACAAACAATGAGTATCAGTTCAAGGAGTTAACGTTAAAAAACACGTTAAACCTTCAAATCAAGATACTGAAGGCGGAATTAAAGAAGTTCCAGCTAAAATCCATGTTTCAAACGTAGCATTACAAGATCCAAAAAACAAAAATGCTACTACAAGAGTTGGTTTTGAAATTACTGATGGTAAAAAAATTCGTATTGCTAAAAAATCAAAATCACAAATTAAAAGTGCTAGATAATTGAAAGGAAATTGTTAAGTATTATGAAATCAAGATTAGAAATTAAATACAAAGAACAAATTGTTCCTGAATTATTTAAAGAATTAAATTATAAATCAGTAATGCAAGTACCAAAAATTGAAAAAATCGTGATAAACATGGGTGTTGGAGACGCTACAACTGATCCTAAAAAATTAGATGCAGCTGTATCTGAATTAGAAAAATTAAGTGGTCAAAAACCACAAGTTACCAAGGCTAAAAAATCTTTAGCAGTATTTAAATTAAGAGAAGGAATGCCAATTGGGACTAAAGTTACTTTAAGAGGTAAAAAAATGTATGATTTTTTAGATAAATTAATCAATGTTGCTTTACCACGTGTTCGTGACTTTAGAGGTGTTTCAAAAAACTCATTTGATGGATTTGGAAATTATACAACAGGTATAAAAGAACAAATCATTTTCCCAGAAATTGATTATGATAAAGTTCAAAGATTACGTGGTATGGATATTACAATTGTAACTTCTGCTAAAACTAACAAAGAAGCATTGGCATTATTACAAAAAATGGGAATGCCATTTGAAAAATAATACAAAGGGAGATAGTGTAAAATGGCTAAAAAATCATTAAAAGTAAAACAACAAAAGCACCAAAAATTTGGTGTTAGAAATTACACACGCTGTAATAATTGTGGAAGACCACACGCTGTGCTAAGAAAATTTGGAATTTGCCGTATTTGTTTTAGAAAATTTGCTTACGAAGGACAAATTCCTGGTATCAAAAAAGCTTCATGATAGAAACTAAGAAAGGAATCACACAATATGACAACTGATGTTATTGCAGATATGCTAACTAGAATTAGAAATGCTAATCAAAGATACTTAAAAACTGTAAGTGTTCCATCAAGCAAAGTAAAACTAGAAATAGCAAAAATTTTAAAAGAAGAAGGATTCATTTCAAACTTTACTGTTGAAGGTGAAGTTAAAAAAACCATTACTATCGAGCTAAAATACCAAGGAAAAACTAGAGTAATTCAAGGGCTAAAGAAAATTTCAAAACCAGGTTTAAGAGTTTATGCACAAGCAAGCGAAATCCCACAAGTATTAAATGGACTAGGTATCTCAATTGTTTCAACATCACAAGGAATTATGACTGGTAAAAAAGCTCGACTAGCAAATGCTGGTGGAGAAGTATTAGCATTCATTTGATAATAAGGAGATAGATGATATGTCACGTATAGGAAACAGAATATTAAATATCCCTAATGGTGTTGAAGTTATGATCACAGCAGATAATACAGTTACAGTCAAAGGAACAGAAGGAACATTATCAAAACAATTTTCACCACTAATCAAAATTCAGGTTGCTGATAATACAGTATTAACAAAAAGAGTAAATGAACAAAAACATACAAAACAATTACATGGAACTACAAACTCATTACTTCAAGCGATGATTATTGGAGTAAGTGAAGGATTTAAAAAGGAATTAACAATTACTGGGGTTGGATATAAAGCAGCAGTTAATGGTCAAAAACTTAACTTAAACTTAGGTTATTCACACCCAATTGAATATATCATTCCAGATGGAGTTAACATTCAAGCACCAAAAGTAACTGAATTAATTATTACTGGAATTGATAAACAACTTGTTGGAGAAGTTGCAGCAAACATTAGAGCATATAGAAAACCTGAGCCATATAAGGCTAAAGGAATTAAATACAAAGATGAAATTATTATTAGAAAAGAAGGGAAAGCAGCTGGTAAGTAAAACCAGAGCTAAGGTTATAAAAAATGAAAGTTACTAAAGCACAAGCAAGAAAACGCAGACATTTTAGAGTAAGACAAAAAGTTAGCGGAACAGCTGCAAAACCAAGATTAAATGTATTTAAGTCAAACACAAATTTCTATGCTCAAATTATTGATGATACTAAAGGAGTTACTTTAGTGTCAGCTTCAACTTTAAAAATGGATTTAAAAAACAAATCTAATAAAGACGCAGCTGCTAAAGTTGGTGAAGAAATTGCTAAAAAAGCTTTAGCTGCAAACATTAATACTGTAGTATTTGATCGTTCTGGATATTTATATCATGGTAAAGTAAAAGCTTTTGCTGAAGCAGCAAGACAAGCAGGATTAAACTTTTAAGAAAGGGTGGAAGAAAAAATGACAGCAGAATTAAACTCAGTAGAAACAAAACAAACTAATGTTAATGTTGAAAAAACTTCTACTCAAAAACCAGAAAATAAAAAATTTGATAGAAAAAGTAAATCAAATACAAGATCAGCAAAAATTCAAAAAGATGATTTTGAAGAAAAAGTTGTAGCAATTAGACGTGTTACTAAAGTTACTAAGGGTGGACGTCACTTTAGATTTGCAGCAGTTGTTGTGGTAGGTAATAAAAAAGGTCTAGTTGGTATGGGAACTGGAAAAGCTAACGAAGTTCCTGAAGCTATTAAAAAAGCTATTAAAGAAGCTAAGAAAAACTTAGTTGTTGTTCCATTGCGAGACGCAACAGTTCCACATGAGATTATCGGAACTTTTGGAGCTGGTAAGATTTTAATTAAACCAGCTAAAGCTGGTACTGGAGTAATTGCTGGTGGACCAGCTCGTGCTGTGATTGAACTAGCAGGTATTTCAGATGTTTATGCTAAATCTTTAGGAAGTAATAATCCAATTAACATGATTAGAGCAACTATGAAAGGTTTACAATCAATGCAAACCTTAAAAAGAGTTAATGAACTAAGATATCTAAAAACAATTGCTAAAGAAGTTAAAGTTGTTGCAAAACAACCTGAAAAGCTAGCTGAAAAAACTGTGGAAATACAGTCAAAACAACCTGAAAAACCAGTTGAAAAGTTAGCTGAAAAACAACCTGAAAAGCCAGCTAAAAAAACTACTACTAAAAAAATTGAACCTGTTGCAGAATAATAGAAAGAGAGCCATAAAAAATGAAACTAAATGAATTAAAATACACTCCAGGCAGCAAGAAAAAAGCTACTAGAGTTGGTAGAGGAATGGCTTCTGGAAAAGGAAAAACTGCAACTAGAGGTCACAAAGGACAAAATTCACGTTCAGGTGGTGGAGTACGTCCTGGGTTTGAAGGAGGACAAACTCCTTTATTTAGAAGACTACCTAAAATTGGATTTACTTCTTTAAATCAAAAAAAATATTTTATTTTAAATTTAAGCGATTTAGAAAAGTTAAATCTAAATTCAATTAATCATGAGACTTTAATTAATGCTAAAATAATTAAGAATGACAAAATTTTAATAAAAATTCTAGCAAATGGTACATTAACAAAAAAAATTGATGTTAAAGTCAACAAGATTTCAAAATCAGCACAAACTGAAATTGAAAAACTTGGAGGAAAAGTAGAGGTGATCTAATAATGGCAAAATCAACTGTTGAAGATAAAAAAAATCAAAACAGAAAATTTGCTTTAAAATCACTTAATAAAAAAAACGATTTTGTAAAGACAAATTTCTTTATTAAAAATAAGGATTTGGTTTATAGAATCGCTTTTACTTTATTAGCACTTGTTATTATTAGAATTGGTGTTTATATTACAGTTCCTGGAGTTAGATTAGATCCTAAATTTGCTGCTGAAACTTCAAGAATTCAATTTTTTCAATTGCTTTCTACTCTAGGTGGGGGAAGTGTTGGAAGATTTTCTATTCTTGCTCTGGGAGTTTCACCTTATATTACTGCATCAATTATTGTGCAATTGCTTTCAACTGATGTTATTCCAGTTTTAACTAGATGAAATAAATCAGGAGAAAGAGGAAGAAAAAAACTTGATCGATTAACAAAAATTATTATGATTCCTTTTGCAATTATGCAAGCAGAAGCAACAATTTTTACCCTATCAAGTCAAGGGTTAATCACACCGGGTTGAGATGATGCGAATTCTTTGGCAGGCCCTGCCTTTTACTACATTTTGGTTCCTTTAATTATGTTAGCGGGTTCATATCTAATGTTATGAATTGCTGATCAAATCACAATTAAAGGAATTGGAAACGGAATTTCAATAGTGATTTTTTTAGGTATTATTGTTTCAATGCCATCTAATTTAATTGCAACTTATAATTTCTGAATATCTAATTCTGGTGAAGAAGCAAACATTTTCTTTTCAGGATTATTAAACTTTATGATTTATATTGGAGTTTTTTTCTTAGTTATTTTTGCTGTTGTTTTAATGAATGAAGCAGAAAGAAAAATCCCAATTCAGCAAACTGGTTCAGGATTAACTGATTCACAAGAACACACTCCTTATTTACCTTTAAAATTAAATAATGCCGGAGTTATTCCAGTAATTTTTGCTTCAGCAATTATTTCAACACCAGTAACTATTTCACAAATTATTGGTTCATTTGATCCAGCCAACGGATTTGTGATATTTACAAATGATTATCTTTCATTTGATAGTTGATATGGAATTACGATTTTTGGAATTTTAATTATTTTGTTTACCTTTTTATACTCTCAAGTGCAAATTAATCCTGAAAAAATTGCTGAAAACTTCCAAAAATCTGGAACCTTTATTCCTGGAATTAAACCTGGACAAGATACATCAAAATATTTAGCATCGACAATTAATAGACTGTCATTTGTTGGTTCATTTTTCTTGGCTGCTATTTCGGTTTTACCTTACATTATTTCTAAATTAACAAGTCTACCTTCTAATTTAGCTATTGGTGGAACTGGTTTAATTATTTGTATTTCAGTTTCAATTCAAACAACCCAACAATTAAAAGGAAGACTGATTCAACAAAGCTTTATTGAAAAGAAAAAAGAAAAATTTACTGAAGAGTCAAAAAATACTCAAACATCACATATTTGATAAAAGGCATCAGGCCTTTTTATTGCTTATTAAATAGTTTGATTATTTAGGAGAAGATTATGTCATTAGATAAGAACACAATTTTTGAGCAACTAACTCAATTGGCAAAAAGATCTTATGCACCTTATTCTAACTTTAGAGTATCTTGTATTATTTATTTAAAAAATAATCAACAGATTATTGGAGTCAATGTTGAAAACGCAGCTTATAATCCTTGCATTTGTGCTGAAAGATGCGCGTTATCACAACTATATGCACAAGGTTATGATAAAACTGATGTTGATTTAGTTGCTTTATACACTGATAGTAAAACTTTTGGATCACCTTGTGGAACATGTCGTCAAACAATGAGTGAGTTATTAAAAAATGATCAAAAGATTTATATTTTTAACCAACAAGGATTTTTTGATCAGTTTAGTGTCAAAGATCTATTACCATATGCATTTTCTGACAAAAATCTCAAAAGATAATACTAATTACGATGTCTTTTAATTATTTATTTGACTATTAATAGAACAACAATCTTTTAATTTCTAAACATATAAAATTAATTTAAACATCAAACAAGGAGAAAAATTGTAATGAATATCATGTTATTAGGAGCACCTGGTTCTGGAAAAGGTACTCAAGCTGAAAAGTTGGTTAATCAAAATAAGTTTATTCAAGTTTCAACTGGAGATTTGATGAGAAAAGAAATTGATCAAAACTCTAAACTTGGAATTGAGTGTTCGAAATATATGAATCAAGGAAAATACGTTCCAGATAATATAGTGAATGCAATTGTTGAAGAGTTTTTAAAACAAACAAATGATAAATTAATTTTTGATGGATATCCAAGAACTTTAGATCAAGCCAAGGCCTTAGATGAAATGCTAACAAAGATTAACAAAAAAATTGATTTTGTCTTTTATATTGATGTTGATACTGAACTATTAATTAAAAGAATAAGCAATAGATTAGTTTGTCAGGTATGTAAAGCAAGTTTTAATACTATTTTTAGAAAACCTAAAGTTGAAGGTTTATGTGATTTTGATCATTCGGTATTAGTTAAAAGAGCAGATGACGATTTAGAAAAAGTTAAAGTACGACTAGAAACTTATAATAATCAAACCCTACCATTAATTAATTATTATAAAAATTCAACTAAATTCATAACTATCAAGGCAACTGATTTAACAGCTGATCAAGTTTTTGATGTAATTAAAGGAGCAATTAGCTAGTATGATCTCAATTAAAACTAGTGAACAAATTGAAAAAATCAGAACAGCAAGTAAAGTTTTAGCTCAAGGATTAGAGATCTTAAAACAAATGATTAAACCGGGTGTTAATTGCTTGGAATTAGATCAGGTTTTTCAAGATTTTATAACTTCAAAAAATTGTCAATCTAACTTTAAAGGTTATCATGGTTTTCCTAAAACTATTTGTATTTCAATTAATGAACAACTAGTTCACGGAATTCCTCAAAACCGAGTTTTACAGAATGGTGATATTGTAAGTATTGATGCAGGATGTACTTATCAAGGATGACATGCAGATAGTGCATTTACTGTGGTATGTGGTATTGCAAAAAACCCGAAAAATGATATACTTATATCGGTCACTGAAAAAGCATTAGAACTTGCCATTGAGCAAGTTAAACCTGGAACAAGACTTGGAACAATAGGATTTACAATCCAAAGATTTGTTGAATCTTTTGGTTTTTTTATTCCAAGAGATTATACAGGACATGGAATTGGTCGAGCTTTACATGAAGATCCATTTATTCCTAATTATGGTGTAGAAAACACTGGTATTAGATTGCAAGCTGGAATGGTTATTTGTATTGAACCAATGGTTCAAATGGGAACAGATAAAACTAAAGTTTTGGATGATAAATGAACAGTTTATTCAGCTGATCATAGTATGGCCGCACACTTTGAGCACACAATACTAGTTACTGAGACTGGTTGTGAAGTATTAACAAAATTATAGGAGGACTTATCAATGGCTAAAGAAACTGAAATGGAATTTGAAGGTACTGTTGTTGAAGTACTGCCTAATGCTCAATTTAAAGTGCAATTAGAAAATGGAATAGTTATTAATGCCCACGTGTCAGGTAAAATCCGCATGCACTACATCCGCATTTTACCTGGAGATAAAGTAACTATTGTAATTTCGCCATATGATATGACACGTGGAAGAATTACTTATCGAAAAATTTCTAAGTAATTATAGGACAATACAGTACGTTCAAAATCAGTGAAAGCTGATTTGTTGTCTTTTTTAAGATATAAAATACGGAGGTTTTAAAGATGAAAGTTAGATCATCAGTCAAACAAATTTGCGACAAATGTCGTGTAATTAGACGTAAAGGCCGCGTAATGATTATTTGTGGAACTCCAAAACACAAACAAAGACAAGGTTAGTAGTTTAATTATTTTTTTTAGAAAGGATACGTTAATATGGCTCGTATTAGTGGAGTTGAAATTCCAAACGATAAGAGAGTAGTTATTTCATTAACATATATTTATGGAATTGGATTATCAACAGCTCAAAATGTTTTAAAGACATTAAATATTTCTGAAGATATTCGTGTTAAAGACTTAACTGAAGAACAAATCAAAAACATTTCTGCAGAAATCTCAAAATACAAAACCGAAGGAGAATTACGTAGAGAAGTATCATTAAATATCAAACGTTTAATGGAAATTGGAAGTTACAGAGGATTAAGACACCGTAAAGGTTTACCTGCTAGAGGACAATCATCAAAAACTAACGCAAGAACAGTAAAAGGTCCAAGAAAAACTGTAGCTAATAAGAAAAAATAACAGGTAGAAAGAAGGAAAATTAAAATGGCAAATCCAAAACCACAAGGTAAAAAGAAAATTAAGAAAAATATTCCTAAAGGTATTGCTCACATTCATTCTACTTTTAACAATACTATTGTTACTATTAGTGATGAAAAAGGAAATGTTCTTTCTTGATCAAGTGCTGGAGCATTAGGTTTTAAAGGTTCAAAAAAATCTACACCTTATGCAGCACAATTAATTTCTGAAGCAGCAGCTAAAGGTGCTATGGATAATGGAGTTAAGTCTGTTGCAGTAGAAGTTAAAGGCCCAGGTCCAGGACGTGATGCAGCTGTTAGAGCATTACAAATGGCAGGATTAGATATTAATTCAATTAAAGATACAACACCAATACCACATAACGGAGTGCGTCCAAGAAAACGCCCAAGAGGTTAGTAATATGAAACAATTTATGAGACCAGAATTCACCCTTTTAAAAGAAGATCAAGATAAAAATTATGCAAAATTTAGTGTATCACCTCTAGAAAGAGGATTTGGTACTACTTTAGGTAATGCTATCAGAAGAACTCTATTAGCAGCAACTCCTGGTGCAAGTGTTTTTGCAATCAGAATTGCTGGTGCTGCTCATGAATTTACTTCAATTTCAGGAATCATTGAAAATGTTACAAGAATTATTTTAAATATTAAGCAACTAATTTTAAAAATTGATTCTAAAATTTATCGTGATGATGAAGTTGCAGAACTTAAAATTAAAACTACTTCTGAAGGCGCAGTTTATGCTTCTGATTTAGAACTACCAGCTGGAGTAGAAATTTTAAATAAGGATTTATTAATTGCAACTGTTGCTGAAGGCGGAGTTTTAGATTTAGTTTTATATGCTAAAAACTCACGTGGGTATAAAACATTTAAAGATAATAAAAATGAAAAAAGTATTGAGCCAGGAATGATCACAATTGATTCAAACTACTCACCAGTTATTAGAGTAGCTTATGCAGTTGATACAGCTAAAATTGGTAAATCAATTGATTTAGAAAAATTAGAATTAGAAGTTGAAACAGATGGCTCAATTTCAGCTGTTGAAGCAGTAAGTATCGCTTCTAAAATTTTAGTTGCTCACTTAGAATTCTTTATTAATCTAAGTCAAGAAATAAATGATGTTGAAATTATTGGTTTAGAAAATGAAGAAGAAAAAGAATTAGATAAAACAGTTGAAGAGTTGGACTTAACTCAAAGAAGTTTAAATTGTTTAAAGCGCGCAGGAATTGATACTTTAAGAGAATTAATTTCTAAAAATGAAGAAGAAATTGCTTCAATCAGAAATCTAGGACGTAAATCATTAAAAGAAATTAAAGAAAAAGTTGCTCAATTAAGATTAACATTCAGACAATCATAATAACAAATAGGAGGAAAAAATGTCATACATTCAAAAACGTGGTCAAAACACAGCTTGACGAACTAGTTTAATGCGTAATTTAACTACTGAATTAATTATTACTGAACGTTTAGAAATTACTGAAACTAGAGCAAAAGAATTAAGAAAACATTTTGACAAAATGATCACTTTAGCCAAACGTGGTGACCTACATGCAAGACGTCAAGCGGCAAGTTGACTAAGAGATATTCAAGCAGACAAAAAACAAACAGCTCTGCAAAAACTATTTAATGATTTATCTAAAAAATATCAAGACAGAAACGGTGGATATACTAGAATTCTTAAATTGGATAATCGTAAAGGTGATAATGCACCTATGGTTATCATTGAATTAGTCTAGTCTCAATTTATAAGGCTTTTAAGCCTTATTTTTTATAATCAAACAGCTTGTTATTAGTTGGATGATAATGTTCAATTTTATATAGCTTTAATTTATAATTATTATAACTATGCTAAATAGAAATGAGGATTTTTAAATGGAGAATAAAAAGTTATTTGATGATTTTAATTCCAATAAAATAAGTGATGAAGATTTAAATATTTTTAAGTTATCTTTAAATAAATTATATGTAGAACTATCTGAGTTAAACCAAAAATATATTAATTTAATAAGACAAGATAATTTTGATAAACAACAAAAAGATGACTTAAAATTAGAGATTAAAAATTTAAAAGCGAAAATCCATGAATTAGCCTCAACAAAAATCTTTAAAGATAATTTAAAAAATGCTGAAAAGTTATTAAAACAAGTTAAAAAATCAAAAAACCAAGCAGATATTAAAAAAGCAGAAGAAGAATATAGCCATGCAAAATATCTTTTTAATGAGTATAAAGATGCAGTTAATGAACAAGGACGCGGAGCTAAATTAAAAAAAGAAAATGATATTGCTGTAGAAATTAAAAACCTGTCATTTAGATATGGTTTAAATTTTGCTAAAGCTATTGATAATGTTAGTTTTTCAATTAATAAGGGTGAATATGTAACTATTATTGGTCATAATGGTAGTGGAAAATCTACTTTATCAAAAATTCTAATAGGTGTTTTAACTGCTCAAGAAGGAGAAATTAGTATTTTTGGTAACAAAGTTACTGATACAAATATTGAACAAATTAGAAAATTTCTAGGAATTGTTTTTCAAAATCCTGATAACCAATTTATTGGATCAACAGTTGAAGCAGACATTGCTTTTGGATTAGAAAATAAAAGAGTTGATCCAGCTAAAATGCCTGAAATTATACTACAAGCAGCTCAAAAGGTTGGTATGCAATCAGCTTTAAAAAAAGAACCTTTAAACTTGAGTGGTGGACAAAAACAACGTGTAGCAATTGCTTCAACTTTAGCTTTAGATCCTGATATTATGATTTTTGATGAAGCAACAAGTATGTTAGATCCTAAAGGTAAACGTGAAATTAAAGAAATTATGGTGCAACTAAGGGGAGTTAAAACCATTATTTCAATTACTCATGATATGGACGAAATTTTAAATGCCGACAAAGTAATTGTTTTAGATCATGCTAAATTAGTAAAAGTTGGCAAACCTTTAGAAATAGTTGGTGACAAAGAATTTCTAAGAAAAATCCAATTAGATGTTCCGTTTGTATCACTAGTAAAAGAAGAACTAGAAAAACAAGGAATAAACGTTCCAAATATTCAAAACATTGATGAGTTGGTAGATAAGATATGTGAAGTTTAAATAAGAAAAAATCAGCACAAAATCAACAATTTGATTTTAGTAAAGATATAGTTTTACAAGATGTTTCTTATACTTATTCAAAGGGAAGCCCATTTGAGCATAAAGCATTAGAAAACACAAACTTAACCTTTAAAAAAAATAAAATCACGTGTGTGATCGGAACCACAGGTAGCGGAAAGTCAACTATGATCCAATTAACTAATGGTTTAATTGTTACTGAAACTGGCCAAACTTTGGTTGGGGATTATCCAATTCCTGCCAAAATTAAAAAAATTCATTTAGTAAAACAATTAAGAAAAGAAATTGGTTTAGTTTTTCAATTTCCTGAATACCAGCTATTTCAAGAAACAGTTAAAAAAGATATTGCTTTTGGACCAGTTCATTTAGGAGAAAACAAAGAAGAAGTTTATAAAAAAATTCCTGAACTATTAGAATTAGTACAACTACCTATTGAATGTGCAGAACGTTCTCCTTTTGAATTGTCTGGAGGTCAAAAGCGTCGTGTTGCAGTAGCTGGAATAATTGCAATGCAAGGCAACACACTTGTACTTGACGAACCAACTGGTGGACTAGATCCTAAAGGTGAAGATGATTTTATGAACTTGTTTGAGAAGTTAAATAAAGAGTTTAAAAAACGTATTATCATGGTTACACACAATATGGATCAAGTTTTAAGAATCGCTGATGAAGTAATTGTGATGCATAATGGAAAAGTGATTGAAGTTGGTTCACCATTTGAAATTTTTTCAAACATTGAATTATTAAAAAAGATTGAAATTGATCCTCCAAAGCTTTATCAATTAATGTATAAATTAAAAGACAAAAAAATTAACTTATTAAATAAACAAATTAGAACCATTGAAGATTTTGCAATTGCACTAGCAAAAATCAAAAAAGTAGAAGGAAAATAGAAAAATATGAGAATATCATTTGGTAGATACATTCCTAAAGATTCTTTAATTCATAAAATGGATCCAAGACTTAAAATGTTTATGATTATTTCATTAATTGTGTCTGTTTTTTTTCCTATTGGATTTACTGGTTATTTAATGATTGGTTCAGTAATTTTTTTGTTATTTGCTCTATCAAAATTAAACTTTAGCTTACTTTTAAGATTATTAGTTCCTGTATCATTTATTTTTATCATCATCTTATTTGTAAACTTCTTTTTTATTCATCCATCAGCAAAAGAAATTGAAAAAATCAATGAATTTGTAAAAACTAATATGGACTTAAATGGATTTAAATGAATACATCTCGGAGATGCCATTAGTGGAGTTATTAACAAACAAGGAATAACTGAAGCTATTGCTAAAAATTCAGAATTAAAAGGTATTGAACCACTTGGGTATTTTTTTAATTGAAGAGTTTTTTGATTTAGTGAAAAAGCTCTATATAGTGCTATTGTTATGTCATTTAGAATTTATTTAATGATTACACTAACTTGTATTTTAACAGGTACCACACCTTCATTAGAATTAACTTTAGCAATTGAAGATCTATTATCACCATTAAAAATCATTAAAGTTCCTGTTCATATTTTATCGATGATTATTTCGATTGCTTTGCGTATGATTCCTACTTTAATTGATGAAGCTGGAAGAATTATGAAAGCTCAAGCTAGTCGTGGAATTGATATCAAAAACGGAAAATTTAAAGACAAAGTAAAAAGCTTAACTTCTTTAATTATTCCTTTATTAGTTTCATCATTTCAAAAAGCCGAAGATTTAGCTTATGCAATGGATGCTAGAGGATATGATCCTAATGCCAGAAGAACCAGATTTGTGCAATTTAGTTTTAGTTGAACTGATTTTGTGATCTTTTCAACAGGTATTTTATTAGCATCATTTATGATTTTATATGGAATTAATCCAGGGCAAATATTTGATAATTTTCATATTCAACACATTGATTCATTAATAACATATTAATATGAACGCGATTTTATTAACTTTGTTGTATGATGGGTCTAATTATCATGGCTGAATTCATCAAACTAATGCAATAGCAATTCAAGATGTTTTAAATCAAGCTGTAAAAAGAGTTATTAAAAATAATGATTTTAAAACAATTGCAGCAAGTAAAACAGATGCTGGAGTACATGCTGTGGATCAAAAAGTTTTACTAGTTATTAGTTTTAAACCAATTTTAGATAAATTTATTAAGGCTTTAAATAAAGCATTACCATCTGATATTCAAATACTTAACGCTAAATTTGTTGATACTAGTTTTAATCTCAGAGAAGTAAAACAAAAAACTTATAGCTATTTTATTAATGATCAGCAGTTTGATATTTTTACTCAGCGCTTTGAATATTTTTGAAAACATCAACCAATTGATGTTAATAAATTACAACAAATATTTGATTTATTTGTCGGAACACATGAGTTTAAGTTATTTTCAGGATTGAAACAAGAAGAACTTAAAAATATTAATAGCTTCAGAAAAATTGATTCAATCAGAGTTTTTAGAAACAAAAATAACCGTGTTCAAATCGAATTTAAAGCCGCTGGATTTATTAGATATCAAATTAGAATGATTGTTGGCAATTGTCTAGCTTGTTATTTAAATAAAAAAATAACACCAGAAACTTTAAAATCAATGTTGCAAGGAAAAGGAAATAAAACCGCTTTGATTGCTAAAGCTAAAGGTTTAGTTTTACAAAAAATAGAATTTAATTAACAAATAGAATAATATATTAATGTAGTGATAAAATTTAATTCAAAACAATGTCATTTTAGTATTAATATACTTATAAATTAGTCAACTTTTGCATATACAAAGAAGGAAGTTGGATACTTTATATTTAATTAATCA
The DNA here is from genome assembly GCF_000224105.1 of Mycoplasma putrefaciens KS1. Lineage (NCBI taxonomy): Bacteria > Bacillati > Mycoplasmatota > Mollicutes > Mycoplasmatales > Mycoplasmataceae > Mycoplasma > Mycoplasma putrefaciens. The sequence continues at coordinate 177,457 of NC_015946.1, forward strand.
TAGATCACTACTCTAACACATCTAGCAGATGTGTTTTTATTATTTTAAAGTATTAATATACTAGTGATTAGCAGCTAAAAGTTTAAATTACATCAAAGATTTTATTATTAAAATTGATAATTAAATAGCGCTAAAAGATAGAGTTTTATAATTGATAAAATAAAAAAGTTTCTTTATAATATTATAGTGCTTACTACACTTTATAAGACCCCGGACAAGTCGTGTAAAGGAATTAGCAAAGATGAAACAAACTACATTAATTTCTGCCAAAGATATTAATAAAAAATGATATGTTGTTGATGCAGAAGGACAAACTGTGGGTAGATTAGCAACTCAAGTTGCTCTTGTGTTAAGAGGAAAACATAAAGTTGATTTTACACCTCACATTAATAATGGAGATCACGTTATTGTTATTAATGCAGAAAAAGCAATTTTTTCTGGAAAAAAAGAAGCTAATAAAGTTTATTACCGCCACTCAATGTATCCAGGTGGGCTAAAAAGAAGAACAGTTGCAGTTCAAAGACAATTAGATCCAACTAAAATTTTAGAGAGATCTATTAGATTAATGTTACCTAAGAATGTTCAAGGAGCAAACCAATTTAGAGCATTACATGTTTTTAAAGGTCCTGAACATCCATATGCTGCTCAAAAGCCTGAAGTTTTACAAATTCAAACTAAAAAAGGAGATAAAAAATAATGACAAACAACAAAGTTATTTATAGAGGAACTGGAAGAAGAAAAACTTCAATTGCTCAAGTTATTTTAACTCCTGGATCAGGTAAGGTAATCGTTAATGGAAAAGCAGCTTTAGATTTTTTTCCATATGCAACATTAGTTCAAGATTTAGAACAACCACTACTTGCTACTGGAACATTAAAAGATTTTGACATCACAGTTAAAGTTAATGGTGGAGGTTTCACTGGACAAGCTGGAGCAACTAGATTAGGGATTGCTAGAGCTTTATTACAAGCAAGTGAAGACTACAGAAAAGCTTTAAGAAATGAAGGTTTATTAACTCGTGATGCGCGTATTAAAGAACGTAAAAAATACGGATTACGTGGAGCACGTCGAGCACCCCAATTCTCAAAACGTTAATACTTTTTACAACACTTTATGTGTTGTTTTTTATTCAAAAAATTACCTAAGTTAAGAGCAAATTAAAAAGCTGATAAATTTGATAATTTAGCTATTTTTATGTTGATTTTAATGATAAAAAGATATATTATTATTCTTGTAACTTCGGAATATAGCTCAGCTGGTTAGAGCACTCCGCTGATAACGGAGAGGTCGTTGGTTCAAGTCCAATTATTCCGACCATTTGGAAATTTAGCAAACACCGTTAAGGTGTTTTTTTATTGTGTTAGTGATAAAATTTAACATATTTTTAGAATGTATTTAATAGCTATAAACTATAAAATTATAATTAATGTTAAAGGAGAGAAAGTATGGATTTTTCGCATAAGGCAATCGAAAAAAAATGACAGAAATTTTGAAAAGAAAATGATCTTTACAAAACAACTGATACTAGTGATAAAAAATCTTATGTTTTAGACATGTTTCCATATCCAAGTGGTGCTGGTTTGCATGTTGGTCATATTAAGGGTTATACTGCAACTGATGTATTTGCTAGGTTTAAAAGAATGCAAGGTTATGATGTTTTGCACCCCATTGGATGAGATGCTTTTGGTTTACCTGCTGAGCAATATGCTTTAAAAACTGGTAATGACCCAAGAGAATTTACATTAAAAAATATTGATAATTTTCGAGTTCAACTTCAAAAAATGGGATTTAGTTATGACTTTGATAAAGAAGTTAACACTGCTGATGCTAACTACTATAAAATTACTCAACAAATTTTTAAAAAATTATATCAACATAATTTAGCTGAAAAAAGAGATGTTGAAGTTAACTGATGCCAAGAACTAGGAACGGTTTTAGCCAACGATGAAATAATTGAAAAAAATGGAATGATGCTAAGTGAAAGAGGAGAACACCCTGTTACTAAGAAAAAAATGCGTCAATGAGTTTTGAAAATTACTGATTATGCTGAAAAATTATTACAAGGTTTAGATGAACTAGACTGACCACAGTCTATCAAAGATTTACAAAAAAACTGAATAGGTAAATCAGTTGGTGCAGAAATTATTTTTAAATCAAATGACATCGAAATTCCTGTTTTTACAACTCGTGCTGACACTATTTATGGGGTTAGTTATATTGTTCTGGCTCCTGAAAATGAGTTAGTTTTAAAACTAACTACTGCTGATAAACTAGCTGAAGTTAAAAATTATATTCAACAAACATCATCAAAATCTGAAATTGATCGTAAAGATGAATCGCGCCCAAAAACTGGTGTGTTTATTGGAAGTTATGCAACAAATCCTGTTACTAAACAAGCTGTTGAAATCTGAATTAGTGATTATGTATTAAGTGATTATGGAACTGGTGCTGTGATGGCTGTTCCTGCTCATGATAAAAGAGACTGAGAATTTGCAACTAAATTTAATTTGCCTATTAAGTTTGTGATTAAAACTAAAGACCAATCTAAAGCTTTTGTAGGTGAAGATATTCATATTAATTCTGATATTTTAGATGGATTAGACAGAGTTCAAGCACTAGAAGTTATTTATAAATATTTAGAAGATAATCATTTAGGAATTAGAAAAATTAACTATAAATTAAGAGATTGATTATTTTCAAGACAACGTTTTTATGGAGAACCCTTTCCAGTTTTATACACAAAAGATCAAAAAATTATTTTAGTTGATGATAAATATCTACCAGTGACATTACCTGAAACTGAATATATCAAACCAACTAAAACAGGAGAAAGTCCGCTGGCTAATTTAACTGATTGGGTAAATTTTGAAATTGCTGGAGTTAAGTATAAAAGAGAAACTAATACAATGCCTCAATCAGCAGGATCAAGTTGATATTTTATTGCTTATTTATTAACTGATGCTCCAAATAAATTAATAGATTTAGACTCAGAACAAGCAAAACAAAGAATGCAAAAATGACTTCCTGTTGATTTATATATTGGTGGCCAAGAACATGCTGTAGGGCATTTGCTATATGCCAGATTTTGAACCCACTTTTTATATGACCTAGGAATTTGTCCTGTCAAAGAACCATTTAAAAATTTATTTAACCAAGGAATGATTTTAGGCCCAGATGGACGAAAGATGTCAAAATCTTGAGGAAACGTCATCAATCCAGATGATGTTATTGACTCACATGGTGCTGATGCATTAAGATTGTATGAAATGTTTATGGGTCCTTTAGATGCTTCACTTCCTTGAAGTTTTGATGGATTAGATGCAAGTTTAAAATGATTAAATCGTTGTTATAGAATGATCAATAAAATAAGTTTTTCTAATCAAAATAATGCTAATTTAGATTTTGTCTATAATGATGTTGTGAAAAAAGTAACTGAAATGGTTTCGGATCTAAAATTTAATACTGCAATTAGTCAATTAATGGTTTTAGTAAATGCTATTTACAAAGAAAAAGAAGGTACAGTTTACAAAGCTTATGTTGAAGGATTTGTAAAGATGTTAAGTTTATTTGCTCCACACTTAGCTGAAGAATTATGAGAAAAACTAGGATACAATTCAAGTGTTACAAAACAATCATGACCAAGTTATGATAAGTCTAAACTAGTTAGAAATACTGTTGTAGTTGCTTTTCAAGTTAATGGAAAATTAAGATCAACTATTGAAGTTGAAAAAGGAACAAATAAAGAAACATTAATCAAACTTGCAAAAAACGATGAGCATGTTTTAAGATTTATCAAAGGTTGTCAAATTATAAAAGAAATAGCTATAGTAGACAAGATTGTAAATATTGTTGTTAAGTAAAAGGTTAAATTAAAAACCTTTTTTTATTTTGTGAATTATATAATTTAATTGGGAAGGGAAAAATTTCGATGAGAAAAACCGTTAAATTAACAATTTTGTTATTAGCTGTATCGGTAATTTATTTTGGTTATTCTGCATGAATTGATAGTGTTGCAATTTATGCAATCAGAGGAGAAAAACCTTCTGAAATTGGTGGAGGAACTTTTTGATCATCAATGACTTCTTCACCAGCTTGAATTAATAATTGAATAAAAATTCTAGTTGAAAAATTAGAAATTGTTATGCCAAAAAATGAAGAATTAATTAAAAAAGTCAATAACTTTAATGCTTCTACTTCTTGAGCTGATTGAACCATGGCGATTAAAGCAAGTGGATATAGATTAACAGGATTTATGGCTCCTGATTCATTGTTATATACATTGTTAAGTCCTTTTAAATTTATTTTAGTTGGGGGGGTATTTGCAATGTTTATCCCTTTAATAAAACAACTATTATTTAACACCGCTCTTGGAATAAGATCATATATCAAAAACAGAGATATGAACGTTTTATTTAATTACAAAAAAACTATCGCTTATGTTGAAGATTTAAAAACTAAGTTAGAAGAAAATGATTTTGAAGGAGTTAAAGCATGTTATTCAAGCTATGCTAGTTTAGCATTTAAACCAATATTTTTAACTAATCTAATGAATGATATTTATAAAAGATTAATTAAATTTGGTGATATCTCAGTTTTTGCTAGTGGGTGTCAAACTGTTCTAGAATCAATTGAAGAAATGTATACAAAAGAAAAACGACGAGCTATGAATAATGGTCGTGGAGATGAAATGTTTTATGACATAAAACGTGGATTTGAGTATTCTTCATATAGTTCAAAATACTTTGTAAAATACTATGAATCAATAGCTAAAAATACTCAAGATTTAGGATGAAGAATTTTTAGTATTGAAATTTCAAGATTTCCACTATTCTTGTTAATTAGTGCTTTACCTGCAGCAATTATTTGTGGAGTTATTAGCACTGTGTTACTAAGATCTTTACCAACTGACATTAGTAGTAGCATTTCTACATTAATTACTGTGGGATCATTTATTATTCCGTGAGCAATTTTTGGAATTGTATCTCATGCTATTTATATATTTGTAAAAACAGATTATAAAAATAGCAAACGTATTTTAATCAAACCAGCTATTACTTATTATTCATTATTATTCTTAGCTTTTATCACAGCTACTGCAGGATTTGTTGGTATTGCAGAAGTGGGAAATATTGCTGAGCCATTTACAGCTGTTTTAATGACTAAATGATTTGGAGCACTTGCTTATTTAGTATTAACTACTTGTTTAGTAATGTATATATTAGCAACTTTGGTTGACAACTATAGAAAAGGAAGATCTTTAAAATTAAATGTCATTATTAATAATATTGTTCTTCCTGCAATTATTTGAGTGGTTACAACAGGTGCTAACTTTTTAGCAATTTTTGGATCAAGAATTATTAATGAGTCAACAGCTAATTGAATTTCTATAGTTAATATTGCAATTATGGTAGTCTTTTGAATTTATCTATTTACAGTTCAATTTTTAGCCAATAATCTAATTACAAATAAAACAGCAGAGCTATTAAGCAAGACAAAAATTATCGAATCTGTAAAACCTAAAGCACGAAAAAAACAAAAACAACAAACTAATTAATTGACTTAGGTCAATTTTTTTATGAAGTTACAATTTATAATTTTTTTTAACATTTCTAAAATCAGACAATTAATCGTCTTATAATTTCTAAAGAAAGCACAGGTGATATAATGTTTACATTTACAAGAATTATCGAAAAGAAAAAGCATAATACCCAACTAACTAAAGATGAGATTAATTGATTAATTGATAGCTATGTCAAAGAAACAATTACTGATTATCAAATGGCTAGCTTTTGTATGGCTACTTATTTTACAGATATGGATGATGCTGAAACAGCCTATCTAACTAAATCTTATGTTGATTCGGGTTCAAGTTATGATTTAAGCTCAATAAAAGGCTTTAAAGCAGATAAACACTCAACAGGTGGAGTTGGAGATAAAACTAGTTTAGTTTATGCTCCACTAGTTGCAAGTTATGGAATTAAAGTATGTAAATTAACCGGAAGAGGTTTAGGTAAAACCGGAGGGACTGCAGATAAACTAGAATCATTTCCTGGTTGAAAATCAGAATTAGCAAACGATGAATTTGCTTCAGTTATTAATCAGTCAGGCTTAAGTATTATTTGTCAATCTGATGATGTTGTTCCTGCTGATAAAAAAATTTATGCTCTACGTGATGTTAGTGGAACAATTGATTCAATGCCATTAATTACTGCTTCAATTATGAGTAAAAAGCTTGTTGTTGAAAGCGATGGTTTAGTTTTAGATGTCAAAGTTGGTAATGGTGCATTTATGACTAATTTAGAAGATGCACTTGATTTATCAAACAGAATGATAGATGTTGCTAAAAATCATAATCGAAAAATTGGAGTAGTTCTTTCAAATATGAATTGTCCATTAGGAAAAGCAATCGGTAATGCTCTTGAAGTTAGAGAAGCATGAGAAACACTTCACGGAAAAGGACCAAAAGATTTTGTTGAACTAGTAACCACTCTTGTAGGTGTTACATTATTACAAGCTAAAATGTTTGATAATTTAGACCAAGCCAAAGCCGATGTTTATAAAAAATTACAATCAGGTGAAGCCGCACATTATTTAAAAGATTTTGTGATAGCTCAAAATGGTGATTGATCTGTATTAGAAAATTATGATCAAGTATTTAAATGTAAAAATAAGGTTGAAATTAAAGCTAAAAAATCAGGATTTATAAAATATACAAGAGCTGAAGAATTAGGCTTACTTTCTGTGCAATTAGGTGCAGGAAGATCTAAAAAAACTGATCAAATAGATCATGCTGCAGGAATTTATTTAAATAAGGAATATGGTGAACAAGTTCGAGAAGATGAAGTCATTATAACCTTATATACAAATAAGTCAGTTGAATCAAGTTGAGAAACAGAAGTTTTAAAATGTTTTGAAATTGTTGATATGCAACCTCAAAAAGAAGTAATTTACAAAATTATTTCTGATGACATTAAATAATAATATAAATAATTAAATTATAACCATAACCCTCTGATTATTTGAGTTAATTAAAACCCAGATCAGAGGGTTTTATTATTTCAACGCTTTAACTTTATAAATTCAAAAAAAGATAAATTTCTAATAATTTATTTTGTTTTAATTACTAGAATAGAAGATTATCATTTGTTATCAATCTTAATTTTCTGACATCATTTTAAAAATTTAAAGAATACTATCTACTATATAGAATGCTCAGATGGTTAAAGTATTATTTCTCAGGTATTCTTCAATTATCAAAATAAATTATAAATTATTTTGTTTGAAGTAATTAGACATAAAATATTTTGTGTCGTTAAACTATTTAAATTTCTCTTGTTTTATTCTCAAATAATTACTTACTGTTTTTTTAATATTCAAATTTATATTTTAATTAGATTAACTAACTTTTTATTATCTAAATAGTCTATTTACTTCATTGTAATTTTTTAAGGTTTATGTATTCTATAAGTTATGTTTAATTTTATTTAGTTTATTTTTATAATATTGACTAAATTTATATTAAATTTCTCTCATTTTATAGCAAAATTTAGCTAAAATAGTAATCTTAATCTTTAAAATACAATAGTAAAATCATAATATCGTTCATTTGCAATTAAAAAGAGATATACTAATAAATAAACACCTATTTATAAAAGATTAAGTATTTTATGATTAAAATACGGCATTTATCAGAATTATTATTTATTTTTAAGATTATAATTTCTCTCAGACTCAGATCGTTTGTCAATTAGATTTAACCTTTAGTTGGGGGATTTACTTTAAAAACTCAATAAAAAGTTTATTTATAGAGTAGAGTGAATTTTAAAGATAAATTAATAAAATGAATCATTTAAAATCAATTAAACAAAAATGCCTAATAAAGATTAGCTTATGTAGATGATTTTATTTAGTTTATTTTTATAATATTGACTAAATTTATGTTAAATTTCTCTCATTATAATAAAGAAGTTGGTTTAAATATTATTTTTTACTTTTAATATAAAGTGGCAAAAAACGTAAAGTTGTTATATTTATCTTAAAAAAACGATAATAATACATGCCTTAATTGAATAGATATTTATAAGAGTTTGTGTATTTTACAATTAAAACATCAGAATTCATCGAAATTATTCTCTATTTTTATGACTGTGGTTTGCTTTACACTATTGTAGTTAATTATTTTTACTTTGGATTTTGATATCAGTTTTTAACTCTAAAATATATATTAAAAAGTTTATCTTTGCTTGCATATAATAATTAAATTTTTTAAATAGTTCGGTTAAGTAAATTTGCAAAGTACAATAAGACATTTTTTCTATTATTTATTTTGGAGAAATCTTGACAAGTAAACAATAATTTGAAAATAAAGCCAAAAAATTGGTTGTTCTCAATATTAATTATGAGTTAATTAAAGTATCATTTTTGTTTGTTATTAATGTTATTGAGTTAAATTAAAAGAGAAAAAGAAATTGTTATTGATGATATCTATTGTGAATGTGTGTAACTCTTAATTAAAAAAGTTATGAAGTCAATTAAGTATAAATTGTTATCTTTTCAAGATATTAAATGTATTAAATGACTTACTAATTATTAAATATTGCCTAAAACCATACTAAATTTCTCTCATTTTATCGAAAAAATTGCTTTAAATAAGACTTTTTACTTTTAGATAGTTTTTTTATGTTTAGTATTTAAATCTGTAAGAATATTAATAATTAAAAAGTTATTAATTAACTTTTTGCATGGTCAATTTAGTATTTATTTTTTTAAGACTGTAAGAATTTTTATTATCTAAATGATCATATCTTTAGTTCTAAGTTTTTATAAAATAAAACTACTTTTCAAATTAAACTCACTTATTTTATATTCTTTTTGTTGCTTAAATAACATTTTTAAATTATTATCCCCTGATAAATTTCTTCTTCTTTTTTTAAAAAATAGGACATTCATACAATTATAAAAAATAATGATAGTATATATATGTACACCTATAAAAACACAAAAACCATAAAAAACAAGAATAAGGCTAGCTTGCAGCTAACCTTATTTTTATGTCCTTAATTTTAGAAACTAAAAAACCGTCTGATTAATCAGACGGTTTTATTTACATACCTATTTTATGATTCCAATTAAGCTAGTCTTTTAGCCTATTAATCGGTACAACAACAATACCCTCTTTTCTTTTATAAATAGCATTTCCCAGTCCCACTATTACACATTTTAATATTGGAGGTTTTTTGTTGTTTTGGATGACTTTGTCAACAGCTTTATTAAGGTTTTTAACCGCATTATCAACTTGAGTTGATGAAAGTTTAATTTCGATTGCACATCAATCACCATTATTTAATTCAAGCACAGCATTAAGTTCGTTATTATCATAATCTCTATAATGAAATAGCTTTTCTTGAATTGCTTGAGCATAGACTCTTAAATCTCTTATTACTAATGATTCAAATAAAATTCCATATAGTTTGACATCACTAATTAACTTATCTGTTGTAATGTTTAGTAATGCACAAACTAAACTTGGATCACAAAAACGTTTCTTTTCTTCAATTCTTATTCTTGAAGATGATCGAACATCTAATGAAAATGGCTCTTGATTATTAAAAATAAACATCCTGTTTAATACATTGATATATTTGTTAACTGTTGGACGAGAAATTTTTTGATTATCATTAGTTGAAATATCTTTTATGATCGTTGCTTCTGAAACTAAAGTAGCTTCATTTCTTTTTAGAGATTTTAATATTAACTTTACTTTTAATGGACTATATTTGAAATTGTCTATTTCTTTTATTGATTCATTCAAAATAGTTTCTATATAAGAATTTGGTAATAAATGACACTGTTCAGTTGAAGTTTGGATATTTTTATGTCATCCACCTCTTACAATTAAATATGCTAATTGTTCAAAGGTTAAAGGTTCTACTAATTGTTCTTGTATTTTTTTGGTTACACAAATCTTTTAGTAAAATTATGCCAGATGATTCTTTTGATTCATACAAAGACATAGTTTCCATTCTAACTTTTACAATTCTTCCAGCTTCACTATGTAAAACTCCTTTGTATTTAGGAGTTGATGATCCAGTTAAAATAAATAATCCATTTTGATTTTTTCAGTCAACTTCTCATCTAACTGCATCTCAAATTGCTGGTTCTTCTTGTCATTCATTAATAAGTCTTGGATATTTGCCATCCAAAATAAGTTTAGGGTTAATTCTAGCTAATTCTTTGTTAGCAAAATTATTATCTGGTTCACTGACAAAAAAAAGCACTATTTGACAACTTAAAAGATGTTCAAGTCTTACCACATCATTTAGGTCCTTCAACACAAACTGTTCCTAATACATTTAAATATGTCTTGACTATCTGCTCGATAATTCGTGGTTTGTAGTTTTTAATTATTTGATCATTCACTAAAAGTAACCTCTTTTTATTAATAAAATATGTTTATTAGTTTACTAAATTTTACAATATTTAATAAAAAAACTTTACAATAGTTAGTAAACATAAAAATTTACCATTTATAAAATGTTTTAACAAACTAAAAAGTACAAAAAATATTTTATAAAGGTAAGTCTTTATGAATAAATTTAACTGCTGATATGAAATAGCAAATAACACTAATAATTCCTAATGTTATAAATTGATAAATAAATTTCATAACATTATCGGTTTCAATTTTATTATGGTTAAACAATGTAAACAAAGTAAGATATTTTAAAAATGCTAATTCTTTGGTTTCGGTTAATTCAGCTAACCCGACAGTGACATTTGCTGTGTAAAACAAAACAATTATTAATGCACTAAAAAAGATAGTGTATGTTGAGCGATTAAAAATTGAACTAAACATAAAACAAATTGCTCCCACAGCCATTAATAACAATCAATATCCTAGACACTGTAATGCTCAATCTTTTAAACTAGGTTGATTTTTAATAATCATAAATAAACCAACTAAAAGAAAATTAACTAAAACATAACTAGTGATTGTGAAAATAAAATATATCATTTTATTAACAAAGATTTGTAGTCTTGATAATCTTGTTGATAAAGTGTAAGACAAATAACCTAGATCAATTGGTTTGGTCATTAATGCATTAGGCCCAATAATAAAAAATATACAAATAATGATGATTCCAAAACTGGTAAAAAATAGGTTTTTTATAATGTTGACTGATAGTAAATTTTTTTGATCTTCTACTTTAATTAACAGTAGTATTAAAAGATTTATTAAAGTCACAAAAGGAAGAATAATCAATCAAAAAGATCATGTGGATTTAAATGAATCTTTTCATAGTTGGTAGTTAAACATTTTTATTTTCTCCTTTCTGATTGTAAAAGTTTAAAAAGTATTTTTCTAAAGAAAATGGTATTTCTTTTAACATTTTAATGTCGTATTTTTTTAGTGATTCAAAAAAATTAGCAACCTTGTCAGCACTAACTACATATAATGCTTGGTTGTTATTAAAACTTTTTAAAAACTTAGATTTTAGAATTTTATTATCACTAAAAGTTATCTGATAGTTTCTGTCACTTATTTGTCTTAGATTTTCTAAATCTATATCAGCAATAATTCTGCCTGACCTGATAATTGCTACTTTATTACAAGTTTTTTCGATTTCATCAAAAATGTGAGAACTCATAATAATAGTTGTGTTGAGTTTTTTGTGTTCTAAAACTAAATTAATGAATTTATTTTGCATTAAAGGATCTAATCCTGATGTGGGTTCATCTAAAATTAGTAGTTCAGGTTTGTGCATAAAAGCAATTACTAAGGCAACTTTTTGCTTCATTCCTTTACTCATTTTTTTGATTTTAATATTTGGATCAAATTCAAAATACTTGATCAATTTTTCAACATAATCTCAGTTAGTTTGTTTTCTTAAACTAAAAATTTGTTTAATAAAATCTAAACCATTCATATATTCAGGTAGGTTAATTTCTCCAGGAACATATCCAATGCGTGGTTGAATAAAATGAGATTCTTTTCAAGCGTCTTTTTGTAAAATTTTAATAGTTCCTTTTTCGGGTTTAATATATCCCATCATATGTCTAATAGTTGTTGATTTACCAGCACCATTAGGACCAAGATAACCATAAATTTCACCTTTTTTAACTTTTAAATTAATATCAAAAATTCCATAACCTGATTTGTATTTTTTAGTTAAATTAGTTATTGAGATGATTTCATTTTCTTGTTGTTTCATATAAATCTCTCCATGTTCTATTAATAGTAAATAGATTAGATTTTATTTGATTTACTATTGCTAATATTTTAAATAATTAAAGGGTTTATATTGACTTTATTCTGGCTTTTTTAGATAATAAATAAGTCACGGCGTCGGTGGTGAAGTGGTTAACACATCAGGTTGTGGCTCTGACATTCGCGGGTTCGATTCCCGTTCGACGCCCCATTTTAGAAAAAAACAGCAACACCTAAGGTGTTGTTTTTTAATTTTTAACTAATACTTCAATAGAGGTGAGTTTATGAATATTGTTCATAAAGAAATTGAAGTTTCAAATCGAAGTATCATAGTTAAACCAAATTATTGTTGTGATGTGATTTTTTCAAAGCAAAAATATTATTCAAAAAAACAAGAAGTTTATAGATTAAAACTACTTATTTCTAAAAATAAACGCTCTAACCAATATGATCATACTGCTAGTCTTTTAACAGATTTCAAATATAAACTGAGTTATAAAACTGCAACAAGTGATACTGAATTAGAGACTAACTTTAAAGAACCTTTGATATATAAAATTAGTAATGATCAAAAACAATTTATTGATTTTGAACTACCTGTCAAATTATTTGAAAATAATAAGCTTGATTTAGTTTTTAGTTGTCAATTTCAAGCAGATCATAAGATTCAAAATTTTACCAGTGATATTAAGTTAAATATTTCAGGATCTTCTAAACAAAATCTCTATAAAAATAATCTAATTAATTATTATAAAAACTATGATCATAATTCTTTAAAAAATGATGTTGTAGTTAGTCTTTTAACTTATCAATTAAATTATCAACAAGAGCAATTTGTTGTTAATAAAAAGTATCAAAAACTAGTAGATTTTAAACATCATTTCAAAGTGAATTTAGATAGAGATTTTAATAATAATTCTGAAATCAATAAGCTAATTAATGATCTATTAACTTCAGATCTTAATAACTATTTTGCAGCGGAAAGCTTACAGCTAAATGATCATCAAAAAGCTAACAAATTTTATAAAACTCTTCCTAAAATACTAGTTCAAAAAAATGGTTTATATTTTGATAATAAAGCTGTAATTGTTGATGATAGTGTTGTTGAAAAAGAATCGGAAACAAAAGGGTTTATTTTTAATTCTTTACTAGAAAATAATTTATATTTAGATTTTAAAGTGTTTAATGATCATATTGGATTTAACTGAAAAGTTCAAGATTTAGAGATTATCAGTTTAGATAATCTAGAAATTAAAGAATCAGTTATTAAAAATTATCAGTTTAGTAAAGAGTTTTTTTCTACTATTGAATTAATGCAACTAAGTAAGTTAGAAAAAGAGATTAATAAGTATGAAGTTGAATAGAAAAACTAGACTAACAATACTGATCATACTGATTTGTTCTTGTATTAGTTCAACGGCTGCTTCAATTTATTTTTCCAAAATCTTTACAGTAAATAGTAGCTTAATTGAGAGTCAAAAAACACTTTCTAAACCAATCATTGGTAAGAATTATATTAGCAAAATTTTGACAAGCCAAAACACTTTAGATGAAAATAAATTTAAGGCCGTTTTTCTAACTGAGCTTAAAAAACAAAATAAAGATCTTAAGTTTTTAGATGATGTTATAAGCTTTCAATTCAACAAGACCGAAGTGGGTGTAATTTATAAAAATTATAAATGGTTTTATAAAATTGTATATAATAATAATTAAGTAGAAAGAATACTTTTGGTGAATATCTGCATGAATATTTATGAAGAAATTGTTAGAAAACTTAAATCTCGAGGAGCTAAAGGAGCAATTACTCAAAACTCAGAATTTAAAAAAATGGGTTTAGATTCTTTGGATTTAATGGATTTAATTGTTGAACTAGAAGATACCTTAGATATTAGAATCGATGATGAGCAATTACTTTCTTTAAAAACTATTTCTGATTTATTACAAGTGATTCAAGAGTTGAAAAAATAATGATTATATTATCAAAAAGACAACAAGATAAATATGACAAAATCTTAATCAAATTAAAAGATAAAAAGATTAGATTAACAGATGTAAGAACAGCAATTATTAAACTTTTAATATCTTCTGATCATTTAACAATCCAAGACATTATATCTAAATTACAAAATGAAGTTACTAACATAAATGTAATGAGCGTGTATAATACAATGGATCTTCTTTTAAATGAACACATTATTTTTGCAAACACTTTTAATGGTAAAACTATTTTATACGAAATAGCAACAGATAAATCAATTCACTTAAAATGCGATAATTGTAATAAAGTTATTCATTTAAATGACAGTGACAGCAAGGATTACAATTTTTTAGAGTTGCTAGATTTATCCGAAAAATATGGTCTTAGATTAGATCACTTTAAGATTGAAGGACATGGATATTGTACTGTTTGCTTATTAAAATAACTACTAACTGTGTTACTAAATTATCTGCTATTAATATTGAAAAGTTATAAACAATCTTTATAATTAATAAAGGTAGTCTTACAGGGGCATAGTTCAGTTGGTAGAACATCGGTCTTCAAAACCGAGTGTCACGAGTTCGAGTCTTGTTGCCCCTGCCAATATAGAAAATCAGTCACACTAGAGTGTGATTTTTATTGGGAGAGTAGTTCAATGGTAGAACATCGGTCTCCAAAACCGAGTGTTGAGGGTTCGAATCCTTTCTCTCCCGCCAAAACTTAGAAAAACAAAAGCTGGAAATTAATCCAGCTTTTTTTATTCTTCAATAGCAACAAAACCAATTGTTTCAATTCCGGCGTGAACTGTATAAATATTTGGAACCATTTCTCTAATAAAGTTAATTTTTTCTTCTTTTAGTACATCAATAACATTGTCAAATGTTTTATCACTTGTTAATGGAGTTCTTAAAACAAATAATTTAAATTTTTTATCTTTGTACTTATCTTTTAAATTTTTAATAACTTTTTCTGTTAGTGCTGAATAAGTTCTTCCAAACGCTTCTTTAATAGGATCTTTGGCTCAAACTATTAGTAATTTAGTCTTAAAGATGTTTAATACAGTAGTTATAATTCCTGTTGCACGTCCACCACTTGATAATTTTTTTAAATCTCCAGGAATAATAGAAACATAAACTTTTTCTTTATTTTGATCAATAAATTCAATAGCTTGTTGTACAGTTGAAACACTACCATCTTTAAGAGCTTGATCCAATCTTAGAGCTATTTCACTAATTGCTTGAGCGGCTAGATCAGTATTTTGATAAACTGTAACTTTATCAATAAATTTTTCGTCTTGACTAACTAGTGATGCAGTTTGAAGCATTGATGATAAGTTTTTAGTTATTGGAATATGAACAACATGATCATATTTTTTTAGTAATTCTTGATATTTTTGTTCTAATTCACCAATACTTGCTTGACTTGTTTTTACATTTTCTCCATTGGCAACTCTTTCAAGAATTTTGTTATCAACCACATTAGAATTTGTATCTAAAAATTCAGTGTTATCTGGCATAACTATATGCAATGGTATCAATTCTATATTTGTTTCTTTAAATATTGAAGCGTCATAAGTTGATGCGCTATCAACTAGTAATCCTATCTTCACAGTCATTTCTCCTTTACTTTTTTCACGCAACTAGCGCAACTGTTTCTACTCCTGTATGAGCTGCAATTACATTAGTTAATTCTGATTTAATCCTAATGCTTAGTCCAGCATCCTTTGCGCTTTCATCAATAATGTCTAGATACTGTTGATCTATTTTTGAATATGAAATATCAATCTGTTTAACATTTTCAATTTCATTAATAATAAGGTTTAAGGCATCTTTAACAGCTTTTTTAAAAGTTCTTGATGTAGTTTGTTTATCGATGCTACCATCATATCTTAAAATAGGAATGATTTTTAACATCTTAGCAATCGCTGCTGCTGCTGGCTTAATTCTTCCACCATTTTTTAAGGTTTCTAAATTTTTTGGAATAATAAAAGCAACAAAATCTTTTGAAGCTTTTTCAACTAATTTAACAATTTCGCTACAAGTTTTTTCTTGTTTTATTCACAAAACAACTTTGTTAATCATTTCTTGTTGAATAACGCTAACTGCTTTTGAATTGCATACAAAAACTTTATTTTTATACTTGCTTTCACTTTCACTTAGAATTTTAAATGTATTGTATTGTCCGCTTAATTCACTAGAAATTGGAAGGAAAATAATTTGATCATAACTTTCTAACAAAGCATCTCATAATTTGAACATATCACCAGGTGTGGTTTGACTTGTTTTAAGTGGCTCTTTTTCTAATAATCGATAAAATTGTTCTTTAGTTAAATCTTGATTATCATAAAAAGTTTGACCATCTGTAGTTGTGATCAATAACGGTATGACATATAAATCTTTATAGTTTGAAACTCTTCCATCAAAAGAAGAATCTGTAAGAATTGCTACTTTAATCTTACATCACCTTTCTATATCCATTTTTGATATATTTATTTAGATTATATAATTGGTATAATTAAAATCAATTAGATAGGGGAATTATTAGACATGAATAATTTAAAATTTGGTGTTTTTTATAATGAACAATTCGACTCATTATTAGTAAGTTTTTTAAATGAACCAGTTATGCAAACATCAACTTATAATAATGTTGTTATTTTAAAAAATGACAAAGATGTTATTGGTGCTAACATTTTTAATGTCTCAGAAAATATTAAAATTGATCAAGCTTTTTGTTCTGAAAAACCAGATGTAGTTAATTATGTTGAAAATGTCTTAAAAGATATCTACCCCGTTAAACAAACAGAACAATTTTTAATAGGAAAAATAATAAGATGTGAAGCTATTGAAGGAACTCATCTTCATGTTTGTGATGTTGATTTAAAACACGAAGTTATTCAAGTAATTTGTGGTGCTTCTAATGCTAGAAAAGGATTATTAGTAGTTGTGGCAACTTCTGGTAGTTGAATGCCAAATGGTGCTCTTATAACTGAAAATAAAGTTAAGGGAATAGATTCTTTTGGTATGTTATGTAGTGCTAAAGAATTAAAAATCGAAAGTGATAATTTAGGTATTATTGAACTTGGTAGTGAGTATTCAAATAAAGTTGGTCAGAGTTTTTGGAGAGCGTATTATGAAAAACAGAATAAAATTTAGTTTCGATTCTAAAGTTAAAGATGGTTATTATATAGCTGATTATTTTAAAAAAACAGTGCAAATTATGGATCAACTAAATTTAAATCAAAAAGTTACAATGCAGTTTTTCCAAAGAAATGATAATGTTGTTTTATGTGGTATTAATGAAGTTCTATCATTATTAGAATTTGCTTCACCTAACTACAAAGATTTAGAAATTTGATCATTAGATGATGGACAGATAATCAATTCAAAAGAACCAGTACTAAAAATTACAGGCAGATATCAAGATTTTGGATGATTAGAAGGTATGATTGATGGTATTTTAGCAAGAAATAGTTCAATTGCTACAAATGCTAAAAAAATTATTCAAGCAGCTAAAGATAAGCCGGTTTTAAATATGTTTGATCGCGCAGATAGTTTTCGAACTTTAGCAAGCGATGGTTATGCTTCATATATTGGTGGATTTAGAAATTTTGTTTCTCAAGCAGCATTACAATATATAAATGATCATCGTGTTATGCAACCATCAGGAACAATGCCACACGCTTTAATTCAGGCATTTGAAGGAGATACTTTAAAAGCAGCTAAAGCTTTTTATAAAGTATTTCCAAATAATAATTTAATTGTTTTAATTGATTATGATAATGATTGTGTTAATACAGCTATTGAAGTTGCAAAACATTTTAAAGATAAATTATATGCTGTTAGAATTGATACTTCAGCATCTTTAACTGATAAGTATTTAGAACAAAACCAAAAACAATATCCTAGTAGTACTAAGCTAAACGGAGTTAGTATAGAGCTTGTAAAAGCTGTTAGAAAAGCATTAGATGATTTTGGATGTCAAAAAACTAAAATTATTGTTTCGTCAGGGTTTGACGCAGAAAAAATTAAAGAATTTGAAGATGCCAATGCGCCAGTAGATATTTATGGTGTTGGTAGTGCTTTAGCAAGTATTAATATCGGTTTTACTGGAGATGCAGTTTTATTAGACGGAAAGCAACAAGCTAAATTTGGAAGAAAAGACATTTTAAATCCAAGGCTAAAACGAGTTAAATAGGAGAAGCGATGAAACATAATATTATCGATGAATTGACTTGAAGAGGTTTAGTAAAACAAATCACAAATCAAGAAAAAATAATATTAGCTCAAAATAACCATCAATCAGTATATTGCGGGTTTGATCCAACTGCTGATTCTTTGCATGTTGGTCATTTAATGATGATTGTTACTTTAAAAAGATTTGGTCTATTAGGTTTTAAACCTATAGCTTTGATTGGTGGAGCAACTGGAATGATTGGTGATCCTTCTTTTAAATCAACTGAGCGAGTTTTGCAAACTGATGAACAAGTTCTTAAAAACATTAAAGCTATTAGTAAACAACTAACTGGAATTATTTCTGATGTTAAGTTTGTTAATAATGCAGATTGATTAAAACCAATTAGTTTAATTGAATTTTTAAGAGAAGTTGCAAAACATTTTAATTTAAGTTATTTATTAGCAAAAGAATCAATTGCTAGTAGAATTCAAACTGGGTTATCAATTACTGAATTTTCATATACTATGTTACAAGCTTATGATTTTTATCATTTATATACAAAACATAATTGTACTGTTCAAATAGGTGGATCTGATCAGTGAGGAAATATCACAAGTGGGATTGATTTTATTACTGATAAATTAGGAAAAGAAAATTCTAAAGCCGCTGGATTTACTATTCCATTACTTGTGAAATCTGATGGTCAAAAATTTGGTAAAACTGAATCAGGTGCAATTTGATTAGATGCAAGCAAAACTAGTGAATATGAATTTTACCAATTTTGATTTAATCAAGCAGATGATGACTGTGAAAAGATGTTAAAATTACTAACATTTTTAAGTGAAAGTGAGATTAATAACTTAGTTGAACAACATAAATTAGCGCCACAAAAACATATTATGCAAAAAGCTTTAGCTGAAGAAATTACAAAGTTTGTTCATAAACAAACGGGTCTGCAAAAAGCTCAAAGATTAACTGAAGCGTTTTTTACAGGTAAATTATCATCACTTACAAGCGATTTGTTAAAAACAGCACTTAGCTCTCTTAAAAGCATTGAATTAGAAAAAGATGTCAAAATTATTGATGCTTTAATAAGAGTTTCGGCTGCTACTTCTAAACGTGAGGCAAGAGAGTTTATTAATGCTAAAGCAATTTATGTAAATGATCAGTTAATAACTGATGAAAATCAGTTATTAGAAAGTTTTGATCTATTAGAACAAAAATATCTTTTAATAAAAAAAGGTAAAAGAAAGTACTTTTTAATAACTTTAAAATAAAAACAAAATTTTAATTAAAATTAATTTCTTAAAAATAAAGATTTTTGTGTTAACAACCAAATATCGTTTTGAAAAGAAAATATAATAAAGTTAGAAAATGTAGAAATCTATATTTTCAAAAAACAAAGTATATCTAATATTATTAAAATAATTTTCTCTCACTCAATTTTAATAATAAAAATTTCAATAATATTTCTTAAGTTTGTCATAGTTCTTAAACTTAACATAATATTAAAACCAGACTCTTATCAGGCAACAAGAGTCTGGTTTTATTTTAAAAAAGACCCGTAAAGAGATCTTTTAAAATATTAACTATTTAATTAAACGGTTGTATCATTCAACAATTAAGGCTTCATTGATTTCTGGATTTAATTCTTTTCTTTCTGGTAATCTTACAAATTCACCTTTAACTTTGTCTTTGTCAACTTTAACAAAATCAACAGTTGTCTGATTGTTTTGTAATGCTTCAAGAACTTTTTCATTTTTCTTAGTTGCTTGTTTAACTTCAATTACATCTCCAACTTTTAATTGGTATGAAGGAATATCGATTTTTTTATCATTTACTAAAATGTGACCATGACTAACTAGTTGTCTTGCACCTTGTCTTGTCATTGCAAATCCTAATCTGTAAACGATATTGTCTAATCTTGATTCTAGTAAAACTAAAAAGTTTGTTCCTAAAATTCCTTGTAACTTTTTAGCTCTTGCAAAAGTGTTTCTAAATTGTCTTTCACTCAAACCATACATATATTTAACTTTTTGTTTTTCTTGTAATTGTTGTCCATAGTCAGATAATTTTATCTTAGATCTATCTTTACCATGATGACCTGGAGTAGTTACTCTTTTTTTACCCTTGCTAAACTCTTTACCAGTTTCAAGAATCGAAAATCCAAATCTACGTGCCTTTTTAAATGTTGAACCTGTAAATCTTGACATACGTTCACTCCCTTATTTATGGTTATTAAAAATATTATGAACAGTTCCTAAGTTAACCAGTCTATTAATTCACCTTTACTGCTAAAGTTACTTTTTTTAAAAATAGACAGCATTTAACTTATAACTGAATGCAGAATATAGTTAAATAACCTTAATATTATAAACTTAATTTAAAGACTAATCAATTAAAATTTCTTAATGTTTTTGTCTTATGATCTTATAAATTAACTAACTTAATGATTAATTGTCTTTTGATATAATTTAGTTTAGAGAGTGTGGATTAATATAATGCAGTTTGTTATGTATAATTTAATGATTGCAAAGATTACAACTACAATAGATATTATTGTTTACATAGTTTTTGGATTAAGTTTTATTTTGGCATTAACTCTTTTGGTCTTACTAATTATTTATAAAAATATTATTAATAAAGCTAATCAAACTAGCTTAACAATTGAATCAATATTAAAACATCCACTATCAAGTCGTTTAAATAGAATGAGTTTTATAGCTGAAGCTTCTAATAACAAACATCTAAAACAAGATGTAGAATTATGAAAAGTTAAATACTACCAAATATATAAAGTTGAGTTACCCGAGTTAATCACTAATGTAAATAAGTTTTTTTTAACAAATAAATTTAAAAAATCACAATCATTTCCAAGTATTTTCAATTTTAAAAAAGCTAATCAGGTTTTTGAAACTTCTCAAACTTTAGAATCTAAAGTTGTCGAAATCTATGATCAAACTCAAAAAATTACTGAACTTGAATTTTTATTAAGAGATTTAAAAATTGTCATTCAAGAAAATATTGATCAATTATTTAAATTTATTAATAGCAAAAAAGAAAATGATGATTTAAAAATTAATCATTTAGTGATCAAAGAATATAAACAGGCAATTAATAAAAAAATCACTGTTTGTGATTATTATATTAAAATAGGTAAGTTCGAAGAAGCTTTTAAAAAGCTTATTAATTTAGCTGAAAGTGTAGTTAAATTCATTAGATTTATTGATAATACCTATAAAATGGTTTTATCATTAGAACAAAATGGAGTTTTATATGCAAAACTTCAAGAAGTTAATAGCCAATTATTATTAAAATCTGACAATACAAACCAATCTGATCAAATTCTAGAAAGAGAAAACATTAATAAAGCTTTTCAAATAGATAAAGAAAAAATTCTTGAACTTTTATATGCAGGAAAAATTAATTCAGCAGCTGCAATTTATGATCAACTAATAAATAAAATTGCAACAATTCACTCTAATTTAAAGTTTGAAGTTAGAATTTTTTCATTTTTTGAAAATAATATCGAAAACATTCAAAACATTATTAGTGAATTTGAACTAGAAACTAAAAAGATTGAAGAACTAATTATTTTAAATCTTTCATTTAAAAATAATATTAATGAAGCAAAAAACAGATTTTATAATATTAAGCCTTTTATTGACGCGGTGAATAATGAATTTCAAATGATTTGTTCTAGATTTATTAAATTTAAATATTCAGCAGCAGGCGAAGCTGTTTTATATAAATGTGTGTCACAAACAAAAAACATTTTATTAAGATTAGAAAAATACTATAATGATTTTATTGAAATTTATGCTCTTTTAAGAACTAGAGACTCATTTTTAGAAGAAATTGAATCAAAGATCGATAATATCAGAACTACTTTATTATTTACCGAATCAATTATTTACCGAAACAGCGATATAGAATCATTAAAACAGTATAAAGAATGAATTAATACTAGATTTACTCAACTAAGTTATGTTGAAAAAAATAGTAATTCAGTGTTATTGTCATTAAAAAATTTTGACAAAATTATTAAAGATTTAGACCATCAACTAAAAGAAACAATTTATATAAAACATAACGTGATTGATGAAGTTATGTTAGATAAAATTGCTCAATATCTAGTTACTTATACTAGTCGTTTTTTAGGTTATAAAAATGATTCGGTTAAAAAGATAAACAAAATTATGGATGCTTATCAAGACAAGCAATATCAAAAAGCTATTGATTTAGGAATTAGTTTAATTAGAGAAATTAAAAATTTAAAAAATTTAGGAGAATAGAATGAAATATATTTTAATAAGATATGGAGAGTTAACACTCAAAAAGAATAATAGGTTTAGATTTATTGATAAATTAATTTCAAACATTAAATTGAAATTAAAAGCTTTTCAGCAAGATATTGAATATCTTAAAGATCACAATTCTTTAATGTTAAAAGTTAATGATCAAATATTAAATGATGTTTTGAACCAATTAAAAACAGTTTTTGGAATTTATTCTTTATCTGTTGTTGAACATACTAAAAAAGATTTAGAAAGTATTAAACAAGCAATCATTGGTATTGCCGCGAAATCAAATAACAAAAGATTTAAATTAGAAGTATCAAGAAAAGATAAAAGTTTTCCAATTGATAGTGTAGAACTTAAGAAACAACTTGCACCTGAAGTTTTAAAAGCTTGTGATGATCTTGTTGTTGATCTTCATAATCCCAATTTAAAAATTGAAGTAGTTATTAAAAAAGATCATGTTGATGTTTTTGATCATAGAATCGATGGTTTAAAAGGCTTACCTGTTGGAATAAGTGGAAAAGGTTTAAGCCTGTTAAGTGGTGGAATAGATTCTCCGGTTGCGAGCTTTTTAACTTTAAAAAGAGGAATGCGTGTTGATTTTATCCACTTTATGACTCCTCCTCATACTTCAGCTGAAGCACTGAAAAAAGTCTTTGATTTAGCTAAAGAGCTATCAAAATATAATTCCTTAACTTTTAGAGTTTATGTTTGCGATTTTGCTTTAATGTTACAAGAACTTCAGCACATACCTAATCAAAATTACAAAATTACAATCATGAGAAGAATGTTTATTAGAATTGCAAATGCACTTGCAGATAAGTATAACTATAAAGCTTTAATTACAGGTGAAAGTCTAGGGCAAGTTGCTTCTCAAACTATTGATAGTATTAATGTTATCAATTCAATAAGTAAGCAAACTATTTTAAGACCGCTAATAACATATGATAAAGAAGAAATTATTAAAATTTCTAAATTTATTGATACTTATAAAACTTCAATTTTACCTTTTGATGATGTATGTAGTATGTTTGTTCCAAACCAGCCAGTCACTAGACCAAAACTAGAGATTGCCAAACAACAAGAAGATACCATTTTATGAACTGAGCTATTAGAAGAAATTATTAATAATCATATAAGTGAATTTATTTTTAAAGATGGAAATTTTATAGAAAATAAAAATAATTAACAACTAATGGAGATCTATCATGAATTTTTTACCAATGTTTACAGTTAAAAGTGAATATAATTTTTTAGATTCATTAATTAAAATTGATGATTATATTTTCTTTGCAAAAAAGCATAACTTCAAATATGCTTTTTATTGTGAAAAAAATTCAATGTATGGAGTTGCTGAGTTTGTTAAAAAAGCAAAGATGAAAAACATTAAACCAATTATTGGAGTTAGTTTAGAATTTGCTGATCAAACCAAAATATGTATTTATGCAAAAAATAGATTAGGTTATCAACTTATTTGTAATTTATCTAGTTATTTATATGATGGGTTTGATCATTCAGATCAAGAGATTAAACAATATCTTTGTGATTTATTAAACAATAATGTTGTAATTGTTGCAAAATTTTTCGACACTGATTTTAAAACAAAACTAACAGATATTCTAACTACTGATTTATATGATGCTGAGCAATTAGCTTTATATTTACAAACTATTAATTATTTAGATTCAAAACAAGGTTATCTTTATAGTATTTTACAAGCTATTAGAGAGTCAAAAACCATTGATCAAGTTCAATCAAAGAATTTAAATTTTTATCCTGATAATGATTTTTTAGAAAAAAATAGTTTTTCTATTACAAACATTGACAAAATAACTTCAGAAATTGCAGCAAAAGTTTCTTTTGATCTTTTTGATAGTAAATCAAAATATTTAATTAAGTATCAAGCTCCAAATAATCTTTCAACTAATCAATTTTTAAGACAAAAGTGTCTTATTTCATTAAAAAAATACACTCAATATAAACGAAAAACTCAAAAACCAATTATAGTTGCTCAGTATTTAACTAGATTAGATTATGAGTTAAATGTTATTAAAACCATGGGTTTTAGTGACTATTTTTTAGTCGTTGCTGATTATGTTAATTTTGCAAAAAAACAAAAAATAATGGTTGGTCCAGGACGCGGTAGTGCTGCTGGTAGTTTGGTTAGTTTTTTATTAAGAATAACTGACATTGACCCTTTAGAATACGATTTATTATTTGAAAGATTTTTAAACCCACAAAGAGCAACACTACCAGATATTGATGTTGATTTTCAAGATAATAGGCGTGAAGAAATTCTAGAATATCTATTTGAAAAGTATGGTAAATACAATGTTGCAACAATCACAACTTATCAAACAATTGGTTATAAGATGGCCTGAAGAGATGTTTGTCGAGTTTTTAAAATTGAACTTAATATTGTTAATAAAATCTCAAAATTATTAGACCAAGAAAAAGAAAGTAATTTTATTGATTTTGTAAAACAAAACCAAATATTAAGTGATTATTATAAAGATCAACAATTCAAAACAATTTTTGACGCAATGAATGTTATTGTAGGTTTACCTAGACAATCTGGAACACACGCTGCAGGAGTTATTTTATCTGATATAGATTTAAGAAATGTTGTTCCGATTAAAATAGGATATAACGGGATTTTTCAAATACAATATGATATGAGTTATCTTGAAGAATTAGGATTAATTAAAATGGATATTTTAGGTTTAAAAAACTTAAGCACACTTCAAGATATTATTCAGTTAGTTAACCAAAATTATAATTTAAATCTTAAGTTAAATCAGATTCCTTTAAATGATAAAAAAACTTTTAGATTTTTACAAAAAGGTGATACTTCTGGTATTTTTCAGCTTGAATCCAAAGGAATGACTGACTTAATTATTAAAATGCAAGTTGATTCAATTCAGAGAATTTCAGATGCTTCAGCATTATATCGACCTGGACCTCAAGAAATGATTCCACAATATTTAGCTAACAAAAAAAATAATAATTTTAAAGTTATTGACGATAGTGTTTATGAAATTTTAAAACCAACTTTTGGAATTATTGTTTATCAAGAGCAAGTAATGCAAATGCTTAAAAAAGTTGCTAATTTTTCGTATGCAAAAGCTGATATCGTAAGAAGAGCAATGAGCAAGAAAAATGCTGGATATATGCACCAGTCAAAACAAGAATTTATTAGTAATGCTATTAATCAAAATCATTTTTCACAAAACAAGGCTAATTTAATCTGAAACTGAATTGAAAAATTTTCTAACTATGGATTTAATAAATCTCATTCAATTGCTTATTCTTATGTAAGCTATTGACTAGCTTTTTTTAAGGCAAATTATACTTGTGAATTTTATGCTTGTTTATTATCTGGAGTTATCGGATCTGAAGTTAAAACTCAACAATACATCAAAGAATTAAGCGAGTATCAAATTAAAATAAATAAACCAACTGTTTTAAATACCTTTTTTAATTATCAAATTAGAAAAAAACAAATCTTTATGCCACTTTCAACTATCAAAGGTATTGGAAATGAAGTTGTTAAAAAACTTGCAAATGCTAAAAAAGAAAACAACCAACTTTTTAAAGATTTTAATAGTTTTGTTTTAGCAATGACAAAGCAAAAAATCTCAATTAATATTATTCAAATTCTGATTAAAGCCGGAGCATTAGATAATCTTTGAAATTTAAATAAACAAACAATGCTTAGTAACCTAGAAATGATTTACAATCAAGCTAATGCTTTTAAAAATTTAAATACCATTTCTGAAGAAGAAAAAGTAATCTTAATTAATTATGATGAGTTTGATGATGAAACTCTAGCAAGATTTGAAAAAGAGTTATATGGTTTTTTTATTGAAGCTAATCCAATCTTAAAATTTAAGAATTTAAATTTAAACTACAATCTTGTTGATATTTCAAAACTTAAGTTAAATAGTGATCAAATTATTCTTGCTTTTATTTCAAATATTAAAGAAATTAATGACAAGAATAATAATAAAATGGCTTTTATTTCATTATTTGACAGTACAGGTGAAATTGAAATGACTATCTTTGCAAATGATTATCAAAATTTTAAACAAAGTCTTGAGTTAAACAAAGCTTATATTTTTAAAGTTCAGCCTAATTTAAGACAAAACAAAAAATCAGCAAAATTTATTAAGTTAATTAAGTCATTATAAGGAGCAAGAAATGAAAAAAATTTTAATTATTGATGGTAACTCTTTGATCTTTAGAGCTTATTATGCAACTGCATATTCAACAAATCAAAACTTACAAACCACAACAGGAATACCAACTAATGCTGTTTTTTCTTTTATAAACATGTTGATTTCTGTTTTAAGCTCACGTGGAAGTTATGATCATCTTTTCGTTGCTTTTGATAAGGGTAAAAAAACATTTCGTCACGAAATGCTACAAGAATATAAAGCTGGAAGACAACAAACTCCTGATGATTTAATTAAGCAATTACCAATTGTTAGAGAATTTTTAACAAGTGCAAATATTCAATGATTTGAACAAGAAGGTGTAGAAGCTGATGATCTTGTTGGAACTATTGTAAAGCTAGCAGAAAAGCAATTTGACGATGTTAAGATTGAAATTTTATCAAGTGATAAGGATATGTATCAGTTAATTTCAGATAAAACTATTTGTATTGTCCCAAAACAAGGAGTTAGTATTTTAGATGAAATTGATAAAAATCAGTTGTTTGACTTATGAAACATTAAACCACATCAAGTAGTAGATTTTAAGGCAATTGTTGGTGATAGTTCAGATAATCTAAAAGGTGTTAGTGGGATTGGTCCTAAAGGTGCTTGTAAATTATTATTAGATTTTGAGTCATTAGAAAATATTTATCATAATTTAGCTTTAATATCTCCAGCAATCAGAAAAAAACTGGAAAATGATCAACAAATTGCGTTTTTATGTAAACAACTAGCAACTATCAAAACTGATGTTGAAATCAGAGATTTTGAATTTAAAAAAATTGAACTTAATTTAGCGAATATCAAAAAATTTTTAAATCATTATGAAATGCGTTCACTGCATAATAAATTTAACTTTATTTCAGATAATGATTTAGATAAAGAACCAGTTCAAGAACAGTACAATCTTCAAATTATTAAAAACTGATCTAAAGAGTATGAAGATAAACAAAATTTTGTGTATGTTGAAACATTAGAAGAAAATTATCATCAAGGTGAAATTATTGGAATTGCAATTTCAAACACTAAGGGAAACTTTTATTTAGATTTTAAAAAACAAGCCCAACAGTTAAGTATTTTTGATGATCAAATTAATAATGGTATTGATCAAAGTCTAGAAAACTTTTTTAAAAATGATCAATTAGAAAAAATTACTTATGATATTAAAAGAACAACTTATTTATTAAAAAATGCCGGCTATGATATTTATGTTACTAACTTTAATTTTGATTTCATGGTGGCTTGTTACTCTTTAAATGCGTTTGTTCAATCAGAATTAGAACATCAAATTAAACTTATTAATCCGGATATTTATCTTGAAAGCAATATTGAAATTTTTGGTAAAGGTGTTAAGAAAAATCCAAATATTGATCTAAATTTAAAAGCTAGTTATATTAGTAAAAAAAGCAATATTTTAAAAGAAAACTTTAATAAGTTAATTGAAAAGCTAAAAGAAACTAACACATTAAAGCTATATTATAAAATTGATCATTTACTAATTGAAGTTTTATATCTTGCAGAACGTCAAGGAATTTCTATTGATAGACAAGAATTGAAACTTCAAACTAATCAGATTTTAGAAAAACTTCAAAGACTAGAAATAGATATGCGAGATCTTTTAAAAGGTTTAATTGACAAAGATTTTAACTTTGCTTCACCAAAACAAATTCAAGAGTTATTGTTTGAAAAACTAGAACTACCAAATTTAGATAAAAACACAACTTCAAAAGAAGTTTTAGAAAAACTATTACCCTTTCATCCAATTGTAAGTATGTTGTTAGAACATCGAAAGTTTAGCAAATTGTATTCAACATATTTAAAAGGCTTTGAAAAGTTTATTTATGATGATAATAAAATTCATACAATTTTTAATCATACTTTAACAAATACCGGAAGATTAAGTTCGACTGATCCGAATATTCAAAATATTTCTATTCAAGATGAAGATCAAAAACAAGTTAGAAAAATCTTTGTTGCATCAAAAGATAAAACTTTTTTAAGTTTTGATTATTCGCAAATTGAATTAAGAGTTCTAGCTCAAATGTCAAAAGAACCGGTGCTAATTAAGACATTTAATCAACAAAAAGATATTCATGATCAAGCAGCAAGATTAATCTTTAATATTTCAGAATCACAAAGTGTTTTACCAGAGCAAAGAAGAATGGCAAAAGTTTTTAACTTTGGTATTTTATATGGACTAACTGATTATGGTTTAGCAAATGATTTAAATGTTGACATTAATTCTGCAAAACGAATGATTGAAGATTATTATCGATCATTTCCAGGTTTGTTAGCATTCAAGCAATCTCAAATTGATAAAGCAAAACAAAATAAGTATGCCTTAACATTAACAAACAGAAAAAGAAACATTTTAGAACTTGATTCTAAACAATATCTAGTAAGAAAATTTGGTGAAAGAATAGCAGTTAACATGCCAATTCAAGGAACTGCTTCAGATATTTTAAAAGTTGCTATGATTTCAATTTTTAAAGAATTAAAAGCTAAAAATTTAGATGCTGTAATGATTGCTCAAATTCACGATGAAATTATTTTAGAAGTCGATTTAAACCAAGTACCAGAAGTTAAAGAAATTGTTGTTAGAAATATGAATTCAGCTTTAAAAGATATGATAGCTTGACTAAATATAGATGATCAAGCAGTTATTAGCTTACAAGTATCTCAATCTCAAGCAAAAACTTGATACCAATTAAAATAAAGGAGTTTTATGCCAGAATTACCAGAAGTCACAACAGTTGTTAAAGTGATTAAACCAAAAATACTTAATAAAACAATACTTGGAATTAATATTTTTACACCTAAGATTGTTAAATCAGATTCGGTTGATAATTTTCAAAAAAAGGTTAAAAATCAAAAAATTAATAAAGTTTTTAATAAAGCAAAATATATTGTACTTGAACTTAATGAACATGTAATTATCTCTCATTTAAGAATGACTGGAAAATGAGTAGTTGAGCAAGCTGAAACTTATAGTTATGATCGATCATGACTAAGAGCCGAAATTAGTTTAGATGATCAAAAGTTTTTTAGATTTTATGATGCCAGAGGATTTGGAACATTAGATATTTATGATAAAAAAGATTATCAGATAGTTTCAGGATTAGATCAACTAGGCCCAATTCCCTTAAATAACCAAGTAAGTGTTGATTATCTTTACTCAAAAACCCAAAAAACTAATAGGGCTATTAAGACCTTATTATTGGATCAGCATATCATTGCAGGACTGGGTAATATTTATGTCAATGAGGTATTATTCTTATCTAAAGTTCTGCCTGATAAACCAGCTAAACTATTATCTAGATCACAAGTTGAAGATATTATTAATAATTCTGAGCAAGTTTTACAAAAAGCAATTGCAATGAATGGAACAACTATTAGTGATTTTGAATCACTTCCAGGAGTTAAAGGAGAGTATCAAAATGAATTGCTGGTTCATTTACGTAATAACAAAAAATGTAAACATTGTGGTTCAAAAATTTTAAAAACACAGGTAAATAATAGAGGTACTTATTATTGCAGTGTTTGTCAAAGCTAAATGTTGAAAAGTGCAAAACCTATAATAAACTAGTCAGATATCTAGTTTATTTTTCTTGCTAAATATCTAGAAAATAACAATCAAAAATAAATATTTTTTTCTTAAAATTTTAGCTTTAAAAGGTATTAATATTAATATAAAGAAATATATTAGAGGGATGATTATGGAAGTGTTAAAAAAAGGTTTTCAGTACTCAGTTGATCTAATTTCAGTTATTGATGCTGAAGAATACAAATCTTTAACTTGCTTGTATCAACCACTAATTGGCTCAAAAGCTATGAGCTTATTTTTAACCTTAATCCAAGAACAAACTATCACATCAAAATTAAAAGATGAAGGCTTAGATGAAGAGAGATTATTTAATTTAACTCAGATGAACCATAAAGAAATTCTAAGCTCATTAGATATTTTAAATGCTTTTAATCTTATCAAAGTTTATCTTAAAAAAGATGGTTCACAACTAGTTAAGTTTCAAGTTCTTGCTCCTTTAAAGAAAAAAGACTTTTTTAATAATGATTATCTAAATAACTTATTAGAAAAAACTTTAGGCGAACAAAACTACGAAATCACTAAGTTTATGCTAAAAGACACAGATAATATTAATAAAGAAGAATTTGAAGAAATAAATGTTGATATTACTGATTTAGTTGATCACACATTAATTAGCGATCTTTCTAAGCAAAAACCCAATTTTAAAAACGTTTCATCTTATTGTGACAAATTAAAACAAGTTTTAGATTTAAATTACATTGAAAAAGAATTGTTAAAAGATGAGATTTTAGTTAATTTTTGTTCTGAAGAATTTGCAAAAATCTTTGCTGACATTTTAATTATTAAAAAACTAAATGAACAAGAAATGATTAATTTAATTCAAACTTCTTATGATCTTAAAAAACAAGCTGTTAATCTAAATCTTTTAGAAAAAAATTTAACCAAATTGATTACTAAAAAAACTAACAAAACTGCCAAAAACTCAAAATCTCTAACTAAAAAAGATCTAGAAATTTTAAAATTTATTGAAAGTATGCATTGAAACGATTATTGTAAAATAAAGTATCAATTAGATTTAAAAGATTGAACTAATGCAATAGAACAAATCAAAACTATCTACAGGTTTAATGATGGTATTATTAATTGTTTAATTGATTTTAGTTACAAGAAAAACAATGGTCATATTGTTGTTAAATATATTCAAAAAATTGCTAAAACAATGTATGAAAGAAACATTAATACAACACAAAAAACCATGTTATATTTAAAAAAAATCAAAAATGCTTATAACAATAGCACAATTTTATCAACTGCTATGTTAAATCCATTAGATCAAAACCAAGTGATTGAATCAAGTAGTACTATTTTCGAAGAACTTGAAGCACTTTTATAGGAGAATTAAATGCAACTTGTAAAATATAAACAAAATCCCAGAATTAAGCAATTAATCAAAGAATCGTTAAGTTCTGTACATCCTATTACTAATGAAATACTTTTAAAAAATCAAGATATTTTAGATGATTTTTTATTATCTTATAAAAAGTGTGATCTTAGTAGTGAATGCCAACAAGTCACCAAAGGTCATCAGATTGATATTACTTTTCAAAACAATCAGTTCTATCTTCAAAATAGTTTTTGTGTTCATCAACAACAACAAGATAAAGTAAATAAAATCATTAATAATTATTTATATGCTGATTTTGATGTAAAAGATTTTTTATTAATTGCTAAAGATTATTATTTTAATGAATTAGCAAATACTAGTTTTAAATTATTAACTGATAGTGAAAAACACGAAAGATCTAATTTACTTAAAGATGCTTTAGAAAATGTAAAAAAGAATAAAACTAAGGGCGTTTATTTATATGGTTCACCAGGTATTGGTAAAACCTATGTTTTTAAAGTTCTTGCAAACACTTTTTCAGCTAAAGGAAAAAAAGTTGCTTTTTGTACCTTAAGATCAGTTATTGATAAAGTTAGACGTTCATTCAAATCATCAGGAGTTAAAGCAGCAGAAATCACTAATAACTTAAAACAAGTTGATGTGCTATTTTTAGACGATATCGGCGGAGAAACTTTATCTCCTTGATCAAGAGATGATTTTTTATTTGAAATTTTAAATTATCGCATGGAAAATAAAAAAGTGACATTTTTTACTTCTAATTTTTCAATCGACCAATTAGAAGAAAATTTTAAAATCACTAAGAAAAATAATGCACATAACCAAGAAGATCATGCAATTGAACAAATTAAGATTAATCGTATTATTTCGAGAATACAAGCTTTAGCCGATGAGAAAAAAGTTGATTGAGACATTAAAAGAAATGCTTGTTAGTTTCTTTATTTGTTAAAGAGTTTAACTCTTTTAAAATCATAAAAAAAGAATATAATTATTGTGATATATTGATAGGAGAAAAAAGATATGTCAAAAAAAGTTGCAATTAATGGATTCGGAAGAATCGGTCGTTTAACCTTTAGAAGACTATTTGAAGAAGGTATTGACATCATCGCAATTAATGATTTAACAGATACTAAAACATTGGCATACCTATTAGAATTTGATACAGCTCACGGATTATTCTGTGAAGGTGAAATTTCATACACTAATGATGCTATTGTTGTTAAAGGAAAAGAAATCAAAGTTTTTTCTGAAAAAGATGCTATCAACTTACCATGAAAAGAGCTAGGAATTGATCTAGTTATTGAATCAACAGGATTTTACACTGATAAAGAAAAAGCTGATGCACATATTAAAGCCGGAGCTAAAAAAGTGGTTATTTCAGCACCTGCTTCAGGAGATTTAAAAACTATTGTTTATGGAGTAAATCACAAAGATTTAACAAAAGATGATCTAATTATTTCTGCTGCTTCATGTACAACTAACTGTCTAACACCACTAGCTAAAGTATTAGATGATGCTTTTGGTATTGAAAAAGGATTTATGACTACAGTGCACGCTGTAACAAATGATCAAAAACTATTAGATCTACCCCACAGAGATTTGCGTCGTGGACGTGCCGCAGGATGAAACATTGTTCCTTCAACAACTGGTGCAGCTAGAGCAGTTTCATTAGTTTTACCTAATTTAAAAGGAAAATTAGATGGATATGCTTTACGTGTGCCAACAATTACAGGGTCAATCACTGATTTAACTGTAGAATTTAATTCTCAAGGTTTAACAGTTGAACAAATTAATAACGCTGTTAAATCAGCATTAGATAAAGATGCTGAATTAGCTAAAGCTATGAAATACGAAACTCAACCAATTGTTTCATCTGATGTTATTGGTTCAAATTATGGTTCAATTTTTGATGCAACATTAACAAAAATTATGGATGTTGATAACAAACAAATGGTTAAAGTTTGTTCATGATATGATAATGAGAGTTCATATGTTTCACAATTAGTAAGAACTATAAATCATTTTATGCAATTATAATAAGTTAACAGTTAAGAGCTTGCATAAATTTTATGTAAGTTCTTTTTAGTTATTAATAATTTATGATTAGAAAAATTAAATCAGTTGAAAAGGAGAAAGTTTTATGAATTATAGTAATAAAAAGACTTTAAGTGATCTTAATGTGGATAATAAAACGGTCTTAGTTCGTGTTGATTTTAATGTTCCACTTGAAAATGGTGTGATTACAGATGACAATCGTATCCAAGCTGCATTACCAACTATCAAACACTTATTAGATAATAATGCCAAGATAGTTTTATTTTCACATTTATCAAGAATCAAAACTGAAGAAGATAAAAAGAAAAAATCATTAGCTCCAGTTGCAAAGAGATTATCTGAAGTGTTAAATCAAGAAGTAATTTTCATACCATTTACTAGAGGAATTGAATTAGAAACTGCTATTAAAAACTTAAAAGCAAAACAAATTGTACTAGTAGAAAATACACGTTTTGAAGATGTTGTAAATAACCAATTAGTTAAATTTGAGTCAAAAAATAATTCTGAACTAGGTAAATACTGAGCAAGTTT
This sequence comes from Mycoplasma putrefaciens KS1, assembly GCF_000224105.1. Taxonomy (NCBI): domain Bacteria; kingdom Bacillati; phylum Mycoplasmatota; class Mollicutes; order Mycoplasmatales; family Mycoplasmataceae; genus Mycoplasma; species Mycoplasma putrefaciens. The sequence goes on from NC_015946.1 coordinate 211,866, forward strand.
AGGTGACATTTTCATAAACGATGCATTTGGAACAGCGCATCGTGCACATGCTTCAAATGTTGGTATTGCTTCAAATGTTTCTGTTTCAGCTATTGGATTTTTAATTCAAAAAGAATTAGAAATGCTATCACAAGCAATTGATAATCCTAAAAGACCATTTATAGCCATTTTAGGTGGTTCAAAAGTTTCTGATAAAATTGGAGTTATTGAAAACTTACTACCAAAAGTAGACAAACTTTTAATCGGTGGGGGAATGAGTTATACATTTTTTAAAGCAATGCAAAGAACTATTGGAACTTCACTTGTTGAAGAAGATAAAATTGAACTAGCAAAACAATACTTAAGTCAAGCAGAAGACAAAATCCAATTACCACTTGATATTGCTTGTGCTAAAGAGTTTGCAGATGTTGAGCCAACTTATTTTGAAACAAATATAGCTGATGGTTGATCTGGATTAGATATTGGTCCAAAAACAATTCAAGCCTACAAACAAGTTATATCACAAGCTAAGACAATTATTTGAAATGGTCCAGTTGGTGTCTTTGAATTTCAAAATTTTGAAAAAGGAACAAACGAGATTTGTAAAGCTGTTGCTAGTCAAACAAAAAATGGTGCTTTTACTTTAATTGGTGGAGGAGATAGCGCAGCTGCAGCAATTAGGTTAGGTTTTAAAGAAAGCTTTACATGAATTTCAACAGGTGGCGGAGCTTGTTTAACATATATGGAAGGTAATGATTTACCAGGAATTGTTGCAATTCAAAACAAATAATTATTAAGCGCTGTTAGAGCGTTTTTATTTTGTTTAGAAAGAGATTTTGAGATAATCATTAATATATGCAGTTAAAAGGTGTAACTAATGTTTAAAAAAAAGAAGGTTAAGTTTAAAACAATTTCTTTTTTAGATTCATATTGAGTTTCTAATTTTTGAATTATAGATAATACAATGTTTCTTGTTAAATTAGACAAACAATCGACAGTTTATGCAATTGATGCGAAAATAGTTTTAGAAAATTTAAAAACAAACTTACACACAAATGCTTTTTTAGCAGATCCATTTTCTGATAACGTGATTAATCGAATAAAAAGCGAATTAGAATATAGATTTAAACTTGATGAAACTATTATAGATATTAGTTTAACTAATAATGAATTATTAATAACAACATTAAAAACCAAAACTAACAAAAATTATAAATATATTAAAAATAAGTTAGAAGTAATTTCAAATTCTGATCATTGAAGCATTTTTGATAAAGACAAATATTTAGGTTCTAAAAAAGCTTTGTTGGATAAATTAACTATTAAAAAAATCTTTTATTCTGGTGATAATCTTTTTATTGTTACTGATAATGAACTTTATCTGTTCAAAGATTTGCAACTTAAAAAAATCTATTCATCAACTTCAAGAATTCAAGTTTGTAAGTTTGATCTAACTTCAGTTATTATTTCTGATATGCAATTAAACAAAACTTTTTGTTTTAATTTTGTTTTAAACAAAAATGTTAATGATATTTGTAATAAGTTTTATTATCGGTTAGATTCTTGAAATCAAAAATTCATTGTTGGTAAACCTTTATTTGACTATCAAAAACATTATAACTATTACTTACCATTAGAATTTATTTACACTTAAAGATAAAAAAATCTCTTATTTTAAGAGATCATCATATTTTTTAAGTTAATTATAAGTTAACTTTTCTTTTTGCAACTTGATCTTCTGGTTTGGTTTTAGCAAAAGGAAATGTTTTTGCATCATCTCTTGGCTCTTTTAACATCAATAACCCAATTAGTGAAAGTAACGTAAAGAAGACAACTGCTGATAACTGAATAGTTGCTATTTGAGTGTTATTTAAACCTTTGATTAAAGGTACGGCAGTGATGATGATTAGTGATAGAGTAAAGAACATGTATCCAAATCCTCAAATTAAACTAAACATTCATCCAATAGTTTTTGGATCTGCTTCTTTGTATTCATGAGGTAAATACAAAATAACTGATTGAATTCCTCAAGTACAGAATCCTGTTAAAATCCCAAGCAAGTAAAATAAACCTAAGATTGGTTTGTAACCATTATTTAATGATTTTGAGCCTTTGTTATATAAAGGAGCCAATCCGTATTTATAAGTTATGATTGATAATACAAAGAAAATAATTGCTAAACTTATAACTGCTCCAATGAACCATCTTCTTTTTAAGTTATATCTTGACCATAATCCAACAATTGGTGGACCAATAATTCCTCCACATAAGAACAGAACTTGTCAAATTCTGATTTGTTTACCTAAAGTTTCTTTGTCAAGCCCTGAAATTCATGGAAATAAAACAACACTTAATGAAGTTGGAAAGACCCCAATTGCTAGTCATCCACCAAATAATAATAATCAAGCATAAGTAGCTTTTTTCTTTAAATAACCTTTAAGAATTTTAAATCCGTTAACTTTTTCTTCGTCTTTTTTAACATCAAAATCAGTTCCTAAAACTAGAACTGCTAGTAAAGGTATTAAATATAGTAATGAAATTACTAAAAAAACTGTTCTTCAACTGTTTCTTAGCGCTTCAATTCCACCACCATCTGAAACAAAGACAAAAGGAATAATTGAAATGATTGAACCTAAAGGAAAGAATGCAATTGATATTTGTGAGTAAATAGATTTACTTTTTTTTGAAAAGAAATTTGCTGCAACTGGTTGGAACAAAATAGTTAACATAGTTCCACCAATTGCCATAATTGTTCTAAAAATTAAGAATAATATATATCCTGAATTTGTTCCAGGCATGTAAAGAGCCGGAATTCCAAATAAAGTCATTGTACAAGCAATTAGAGTCGCTCTTTTATGTGCAAAGCGCACTAATAAGAATGCTACAACAACTGATCCAATCCCACGCCCAAAGGTAATTGCTCAGTTTGCTGCTTTATCTATTAATTCAAAGCTAGCTGAGTTATGAACTTGAAAATAAGATAAGAATCCAGGTGTTGCTTTTCCATTAACAATACCTTGTCCAGCTAAACCTATTGCAAATGTTCAGTTAGCTATGAAAAGTAGATAACCAAATCCGATGAACGATCACAATAATGTTCCATAGAGCATTTTATTTTTATCTGCTCAATTTTTTATGATTTTCATTTTCATCCTTTCTTCCGATTTTTAAAGCGGATTTAATAATATTATGCACAATCATTTTTTAAAATAATTGATTTATTCTTTGTTTTAGCATAGGTAAATCTTAGAAAATATCGATAAAAATATCTTTTATAAGAAATAAAAACCTTACGAAAATATAAGGTTTTATTTACTATCTTGCGACTCTTGCTGCCATTTGGTCTTCTTTTTCTTGAAGCTTATCATAGTATTTAATTGAAACAATTCCGTCACGTCTTCAAATACCGCGAATTGTGCTTGAAATCATTATTTGTAGATAGATTACATATCAAACTTGAAGGAAAATATTTAGCATTCCAAAGATAAATATAAGGAATGCTTGAATACCTTGTGAATTAAACATTCTTGAAAGTGTTCGGGCAATATTACCTAGCATTCTTATGATTGAAACAATCATTAAAATAATTAGTTCAATAGTTGTTATTATGATGTAAAAGTATGCAAAGAATTTCATTATTGATGCTGTGAATGTATCACCTTCAAAACGTTCTTTTGAGTTTTTGTTAAAGTATAAGATAATAGTTAATAATCCAATAACTACAAAAACTCCAGCAACAATCACAAATCCTAATAATGAATCTTTTGCAGCGTTTGATTGGTTAAATGCATTTGCAATTGTTCCGCCAGTTGCTCTATTTAATTGTCATACAAGCACACCTAGAAATATTGCAAATCCAACAGTAGTTAAAACTGAAAAAACTCTAGCTAAAAACCATTTTGAATTAATTGTTGATTGTGTGCTTCTGTTTGGAAGACTAGTTAGTAATCATGGTGTTAAAAAACCACCGATATTTAAACTTAAAGCCGAAAGAACATAACGATTTGCAACAAGTTCATCATCTGTTGATGTTCTTGCAAATCTAATTATTATATACGCTGTAGCGATTGCTCTTCATAATGAGTGAGCAATTGCAGCATATCCAATTGCCAATCAGGTTTTTTGTTCTAATTGTAGTCGGTTGTAGTCTATTTGTTCTAAATAGTATATACCAATAATTAGACCTAGAACTCCAAAAAAAGTTCCAAAAATTTGAGCGATTACCACTCATTGTCTATGATCTCTGTAATCACTAGTATTTGTTGTGGAATTATAACTCTTATTGTTAGTCATAATTAACTCCCTTTCTTTTAGATACCAAAGTTATTATATTACAAAACTAAATTTAATAAAATAAAGATTAAAGTCTTACTTTTTGTTTAAAATGACTGGAATAATCAATGGATTTCTTCTTTTTTCTTTAAAAATATATGGACTTAAAGAAGCTTTAATTGCTTTTTTAATCGCTGCAAATGTTGGTTTTTGATTTGATAAAACTTCATTAATAGCGCTTGTTATGATTGAAATTGATTCTCCAATAATTGCTCCTGAATCTTTGACATAAAAACTACCTCTAGAAATAATTCTTGGCTGGGCAATCAAAGTGTTAGTTTGTGAATCAATTGAAACAACAACAGCAATTAAACCATCTTTTGAAAGAATCTCACGTTCTCTGATAACGTTGCTTGCTTGGCCTGTCATATCCTTACCATCAACATAAACCGCATCAGCTTCAACACGTCGACCAATTTTTGCTTTTCCTTGTAATAACTCTAAAACATCACCATTAGCCATTACAAAGCCGTTACCTTTTTCAAGGTTGACACTTTCTGCTGTTTCGACGTGTTTTTTTAACATTCTAAATTCACCATGCATAGGCATAAAATAACGAGGTCTTATTAAACTAAATAATAGTTTTTGTTCTTCTTGACTTGCATGACCTGAGGTATGAATTTTATTATCAGAACTATTTTCAATCACTTTAGCTCCAATTCTAGTTAGTTTATTAACTAATTTTTCAACATCTGCTCTGTTTCCTGGAATTGGAGAAGATGAAAAGATCACAGTATCTCCTGGAATGATATTAATTGCTAAGTGTTTTCCATTAGCAATACGTGACAGAGCAGCCATTGGTTCACCTTGGCTTCCAGTTGTTAAAATCATAATTTGATTTGGTTTATATTTATCAATATCAGTTGATTTAATAAATTCTTTTTCACTGATTTTTAAATGACCAAGTTGTCTGATCATTTTAATGATTCTTTCAAATGAGCGACCTAAAATAACAATTTTTCTTCCGTATTTATGAGCAGTCTCAACAATATATTGAATTCTGTGAACATTTGAAGCAAAAGTTGTTAAAAAAATTCGTCCTTTAGCTTGTAAAAATAACTTGTCAATATTTGAAATAATGCTTTTTTCACCTTGAGTATAACCTTCAACTTCAGCATTAGTTGAATCAGCCATTAATAACTCAATTCCTTTTTCTCCCATTTCAGCTAGTTTTGTTAACTCAGCAAAATGACCTAGTGGTGATCAGTCAAATTTATAATCTCCAGTTGAAAAAATATTTCCATTTGGAGTTTCAACTAAAATACCAAATGCATCAGGAATGGAATGGTTTAATGCAGCATAACTTACTTTTAAGTTTTTAGTTGCTCACGTGTCATCGGCATCATATTCTTTAACAACTGTTTTGTCTTGAATTTTGTATTCTTTTAGTCGATCTCTGATTAACATTGCAGCAAGTTTAGGAGCATAAATCACTGGAATTTTGACTTGTTGAACTAGATAATGAATTCCTCCGATGTGATCTTCATGACCGTGAGTAACAAATAATGCTTTAATTTTATGTTGATTTTCAACTAGGTATGAATAATCAGGAATTACAGCATTAACTCCTAACATGTAAGCATCAGGAAATTTAACTCCAGCATCAATAATAATTAATTCATCATCATATTCAATACAATAAGTATTTTTTCCAACTTCTTCTAGTCCACCTAGTGCAAAGACTTTTGTTGCAATATCAGTTTGTTTGTATTTTCTTTTTACTTGTTTTTGTTTAAAAACATATGGTTTGAAATTCTCTTCATCAATACTGATATTAATTTGATCACCTTCATCATCATAGTCTTTATCTAATTGGTTTAACTGTCCATCAGTAGATGGCTTGTTTTGTTTTAACATGTTTTCCCCCTTATTTTTAGAATAAAATTTTAGTAAGATATTATTATTTTTTACTCTGTTTTAAATGCAAATTAGATGTGTTCTTAATATAATTTATACCATATAAAAGTAAAAAACAAATACATAAGCATTTTTATAAATTTGATAGCTAATTAAGAAATTTAGAATTTAAAAACCTTGTATTATTATCAAATACAAGGTAGGTTACAAACTATATTAAAATTCAGTCTTTTTGAATAAACATTGGATCTTTTTTATTAATATGATCATAATATAATTTTCCGAGATTGTGTTCCATTTCATGTTGAAAAACAATTGCTTGATAACCTCTTAAAGTTAAAGTTAGATATTGTTTAGTTATTCAGTCATAACCTTCTACAACAATTTTATAAGCTCTAGGAACAATACCATCATGATCAGTATCAACACTCAAACAACCCTCTCCATCACTTAAAGCTACAATCTGACTTGATTTAGAAATTAGTTTAGTGTTGATCATTGCAAAATGTTTAATTTGCTCATCATTAGTGTTAAATCTGACATAAAAGATATCTTTATTAACTCCAATTTGTGGAGCAGCTAGTCCAACTGCGGGTCTTAAATAATCACTTGAATCTGGATGATTATTTATTTGATCTTGACTTAAAACAACAAAATCGATTAATTTTTTAACAACTAGTTCTTCATCAGAAGTTAGTTGTTCTGGATTGTTAACTGCCTGGCAAGTTGCTCTAATTACTTTTTGATTAGTATCTTTAAAAAGTCACGAATTTGATGGTTTTTGATCTTGTAATAAATAATCTTTGATATTCATTTTACACCTCATTTAATGATATTATAGCAAAGCAAGATTTGTTATAATGTTATAATAATTATTAATGGAGGATCTATGCATATTATTTCAGGTAAGTATAAAAAAATGAAATTAAAGACTTTAGATTCCAAACAAACAAGACCAACTTTAACTAGAATAAAAGAAGATATCTTTAATATTTTAAATAATTATTTTATTTTTGAAAATAAGACTAGTTTAGATTTATTTGCAGGTAGTGGTTCACTTTCAATTGAAGCATTAAGTTGAGGAGTTAGTTATGCAATCATCAATGATTTTAATAAACAAGCTGTTAAGATCATTGCTGAGAATTTAGCTAAAATTAATAAGACAGATTATGTTTTATATCAAAAAGATTTTAAAGAATTATTAACATTATTAAAAATAACAAACCAAAAAGTTGATCTAGTATTTTTAGATCCACCATTTGCTGTTGATAACTATGTTAGTTATTATTATGAGATTATTAATTATTTATTAGAAAATCATATTTTAAACCCTTGAGCAGTGATTGTTTGTGAAACAGGTCAACAACTAGATTTAGATAAATTAAACCAATTAGAGTTATTAAGATTTAAAGATTGTAAAAATAAATTTTTATATTTTTTAAGATGACAAGGAGTAGACAACAATGAGTCATAAAAAAGGAAAAATAATTATTATTTCAGGACCAAGTGGTGTTGGCAAAGGATCAGTTAATTCAGAATTATTAAAAAATAAGTACTTAAAATTGAAATACTCAGTTTCAATGACAACCCGAGCTCCAAGACCAAATGAAGTTGATGGAGTTAATTATCATTTTGTTTCAAATGATCAATTTGCCAAAGCTATTGTTAATGATGAATTAATTGAATATGCTCATTTTGTTGGTAATTCTTATGGAACTCCTAGAAGATATGTCGAACAAGAACTAGAAAAAGGTTACAACGTAATTTTAGAAATTGAAGTTGATGGTGCAACGCAAGTTTTAAATAAAGAACCAAACACACTATCATTTTTTTTAATGCCTCCAACTTTAAATGAACTAGCTAACAGAATTAGAGGTCGCCAAACTGAAAGTGAAGAAAAAATTAAAGCAAGGCTTGATAAAGCTTTGATTGAAGTACCATTAAAACATAATTATGATTATGTGATTGAAAATGACAATGTTGCTAATGCAGTTGCTAAAATTACTGATGTTTTACACTTAGAAGGACTAACTGATCTTAATGGTCCAACAGTTTATGAAAGACTTGAAAAAATTGTTGAAGAAATTATTAAAGAACATTATATGTATTTTGTTAATAATTGAGAAACAAATGTTAAGTTACTAGCAAGAAATGAAACAGAAAAAACTCAAGCCAAAAACTTTGATGCTGAAAAACATTTAATTAATCTTTTAACTAAAAAGGTTTATCATAAGGTTTTAGGTCATGGAGATTTTTTACAATTATTAGATAAAGATTTTGTTTATTTTAAAATTCAAAAACTAATGTTTAAAATTAATTTCTTTAGTATTGAACAAAAAAAACATCTTGATGATGAACGCTAGACAAACTGCTTTTAAGATTTTAAAAAAAGTTTTTATTAATAAATCTTATTCTAATATTTTACTAAACTCTTTAAATCAACAAAAACTATCAAATCAAGATAAGGATTTAATTTTTAATCTTGTTCACGGAACAATTGCCAACAAAATTTATTTAGAATATCTTATTAATCAATTAATTAATTATAAAAAAACACAAAAAGAACTACAAATTCTTTTATGACTTGCTATTTATCAATTAATCTTTTTAGATGCTATTCCAGATTATGCAGTTGTTAGTCAATCAGTTGAGCTAGCTAAAACAATTAGTCTTAAAGCAAGTGGTTTTGTAAATGCCATTTTAAAAAAATTTATTAATAATCTAAAAAGTTATACTAAGATCAAACTAGCAAATCAAGAACTAGAGTTGTGTATCAAACACTCTTTTTCTTATAGTTTATATTTAATGTTAAAACAACAATACGACAAAAAGATCTTAGAAAAAATAGTTATTGATAATCATCAAATTCCACTAATTTATTTTAGAGTTAATAGTTTAAAGATTTCAGCTAATCAGTTTTTTGCAAAATATAAAGATGAGTTTTTATTAGAAAAAACTAATCTTAAAGATTGTTTTATTGCTAACAAAGCAATTGTTAATTCTAGTTTATATCAAAACGGTTTAATTACAATTCAAGATAAAGCTTCAATTTTAGTTAGTCAAGTTCTAAATCCTAGCTTGAATGCTAATGTCTTAGATATGTGTGCTGCTCCAGGTTCTAAAACAACTCATTTAAGCGCAATTATGAATAACACAGGAATGATTTTAGCAAATGAGATTAGTAAAAATAAGTTAGGTTTAATAGCAGAAAATATCTCTAGACTTGGTTGTCAAAACATTAAGTTAGCTAATTTAGATGCTAGACAAATCGATCGAACTAATTATTTTGATTTTATTTTATTAGATGCCCCTTGTTCAGGGTTTGGTGTTTTGAAAAGAAAGCCAGAAATCAAACTTAATTTTGATTTTAAACAAATTAAACAAACTGTTAAATTACAAGCTGAATTATTAGAAAGTGCTTATCATAACTTAAAAAGTAATGGTGAGCTAGTTTATTCGACTTGCACAATTAATAAAAATGAAAATCAAAACCAAATCATAAGGTTTTTAAACAAACATCAAGATATGGTTAAAATTTATGAAAAACAAATCTTTGGATTTGAAGAAAATACTGATGGATTTTATATTTGTAAGCTAAAAAAGATCTAGTTTCATGTTATTTTTTTAATACCTTATTGAGGTGCAGATATGAAACTATTACTACCATTGTTTTTTAGTTCAGCTCAGTTACTTACTAATACTAGTAGTTTTGATAAACAAACTCAAGTGACTATTAAAAATCCTAATAATAGTTTTTCATTTACTGAAAAGCCTAATTATCAAAAGACAATTACTTTTTTAAATGATTTAAAACCTGATGCAAATATTGATTTGGCACCAATAGGCTGAACACATAATCCTAAACTATTAAGAAATTTTTTTCAAAAACATTTTATTTTTAAAATATCAGATAAGTTTTTAAATTATTTAAATGATGGTTTAGATATGAAAATTTCATTTGATATTGAAATTCAAAGACAATATCAAACAGATCAAATAGCTAAAAAAGAGTTTAAAAAAGTAATTTGTAATTTTGAAAGCCAAGAAATTTTTAATTGTGGAAATCAAAAAGAATATCTAGGAGTAGTATGTACTTTAGATCCACTTGCTATTGGTAGGGGTAATTTTAAAGCCTTCCATGATTTTTATACTAAGTGAAATTGTGCTTATGATAAAACTAATCAATTATTAAATATTTTTGAAGATTCAATCTTTGAAAAAATACCAGCAACAAGTTGAGAACATACTCATTTAGCAGGTCCACATATTAGACAAGCAGTTTACAAAATTAATCAAGTTGAGTATAAATTTCAGATTCCAAAAAGACTAACTGATCAAATTAAAAAACATAAGCTAGCAAACAACAATTTTGAAAATCTTTATCAACTTGAAAAAATGGTTGTTGAATATGAAAAAACAGTCAAATCAAAAATAACAAGATCTCATAATTCAAATCAGTTTCAAAATCTTTTTGACAAGTGAAAAATTAATGATTTTTCTAGATTAGAATTTTCAAAATTTAAGTGAAACGATGAAACTGAAATTACTATTGAAATACCAATTAAAGAAAAATATCAAGCACAACTTAAAAGTGTTTTTTTTACAATTCCGATTACTCAAAAAATTAATATTGAACATTTGATTGAACCTAACTTTTTAACAATTACCAAAGATGAACTTGATAATGTTAAAGACTCAATACCTAAATTAGCTTTGTGATTAAACACTGCTTTAAATTATCAAATTAAAGATAACCAACTAATTATCACTGTTAAAAAGAATTTTTCAAAAAAATTTTATGGAGTTAAAAAAATCAAATTAGAGATAATTGATAATAATCAAAATAACCAAGCAAATAATACTATTAATAATCATTCTTCACTAGAGCCAAATCCATATAAAAAACCAAGAACTGATAATAAAATTAAAAAACAAGAGCAAAAAGTTACCACAAACCCATATTTATATATGTCAATTTCTATCTTTTTAATAATCTTAATATCCTGTCTATATAGCTTTAGCAGACCAAAGAAAAGATAACATGATGGCTTGTTTGACATAATGATAAAATAATACTGTAAGGATTAACATGAAAATAAAAGTTGCAGATTTAACTCATAAAGGTAATTATCGAAAAAATAATCAAGATTATTTAGATCACATTAAAAATAGTGATGGATCTTTTCTAGCGATTATTTGTGATGGTATGGGCGGTCATGCTAAAGGTGAAGTTGCTTCAAAAATCACTGTTGATTGTTTTATTAACTCTTTTAAAGAACAAACTTTTAATGATAAAACTGATAAGCAAATTCTCGAATGATTTAAATCAGCTATTAATTACACACTAAATACTATGAACGAATATGTCAAACAAGATTCTCAAGCTCTGGATATGGGAACTACACTTTCAGCAATAATTTTTACTAATCATAAAGCTTATGTGGTTAATGTTGGTGATTCAAGAATTTATAAACTTGATCAAACAAACAATCTTTTAAAGCAAATTACAGTTGATCAAAACTTAATGAATTCAACTTATGATTTAGAGCAACTAAAACAACAAGCACAACAATTTTACGGTTCAAGATTTAATGAAATTACTTATTGAAAAATATTAACAAGTGCTTTAGGACCAAATAAAAAACTAAAAGTTGATAATTACATTGTTGAAAATAACAAAGGTTTATTTTGTTTAACTTCAGATGGTGTTTACGATTATATCGATGATCAAACTTTAAAAGAATTTTTAGAAACAAAATCATCTTTAAAAGCTAAGATCAAAAATATCACTAAGTTTGCTATGGCAAATTTATCAACAGACAATCTTTCTATTATATTAGTTGAGGTTAAATAGAATGAATAATAGTAATAAAAATAATAACGGAATAATAAATGATCAACTAATTAATAAGATAATTAATAAAAGATACAAAATTTTAGAATTTATTAATGCGGGGCATTTGCTTCTGTTTTTAAAGCAATTGATTTAGATGCATCTTTTTTAAGTAAAAAAGATGTTTTTGTTGCTGTTAAAATAATGCTAAAAACCAAAAGTAAGAACGCTAAATTAATTATAGATAGATTAAATTATGAAGCTAATACTTTTGCTAAACTATCATTTAGTAAAAGTGTGGTTAATATGAAAGATGTTTTTGATTGAGAAAATTATTATGTGATAGTTATGCAATTAACTCAAGGAACTGATTTTTCAAAAAAGTTTTCAGCTTATAGTAATATTTTATCAACCAAAGAATTCATTTATTATTTTGAACAAATTGCTAAGGGTTTAAAAGAAATCCATGACAGTAATATTATTCACCGAGATGTTAAACCAGCTAACATTTTAATTACTGATGATCAAAAAGTTAAGATTTCAGATTTTGGAATTTCTAAAATTAAAAGTATTATTAGTGAAACTAATGAAAATATCTTTTCACCAGGAACTCCTAGATATACAGCTCCAGAGCAATTTATGAGTTTTGAAGCAAAAAAAGCTGATTTTAGATTTGAATCAGATATTTACTCAGTCGGAGTAATGATGTTTGAATTTATTACAGGAACTACTTTGTTTTTAAATACTAGTAGCAATCAACAGGATGTTAAAGAAAGAGAAAAACAAAACTTTAAAAGACACGTAGTTAAAAAAGTTACAAGACCAAGAGTAATTAATCCCAACATTCCACAGGCAATTGAAAATATTATTATGCATTGTCTTGCCAAAGAGTGAAAGAACCGTTACAAAAATTTTGATGAACTATTAATAGATTTACAAAAAGCTAAACAAGAATTATCAGTCAAAGAAGACTTTCCTTTCATGGACTGAGAACATGACAAAATCGCAGGAATTAAAAACAATTACAATATTAAGTATGAAAGTTTTGTTAATGATTTTATTTCCAAATACTTAATTCCTGCTTTTGTTATCTTAATAGCGTTGTTAATATTATTTGTAATGATGCTTATATTTAGATAAGAGGTGAGAGTTTTGCAAGGAATTATTATTAAAAAAGATAGTGTTGAAAGTTATGTATTTTGTATACAAGACAAACAAACTTATAAAGTGCATGCTAAGGGAAATATTAAAAAAGATCTAAAACCAAAAGTTGGAGATAATGTAGAGTTTGAACTTTTAGATGATGGTTATGGTTATATAGTTAAAATTAATCAAAGAAAAAACCAACTTGATAGGCCTAAAATAGCTAATGTTGATCAGGTTTTGGTTGTAACTGCATTATATGAACCATTGTTTGCTTCTTTTTTATTAAATAAGTACATAATGATGTTAGAAACTGAAAAAATTAAACCAATATTAATATTTACAAAAATAGATTTACTAAAAAAAACTAGTTATTTTGATCAAGTGATGCACAAGATTAATTGATATCAAAAGATGAACTATGATGTTTTAATCATTAATAACAAAGATAGTAAAGAAAATAAGCAAGAAGTTTTAGGTAAGTTAAAACAAAGTTTAGAAAATAAAATTAGTGTTTTTACCGGACAAACTGGAGCTGGCAAGTCAACCACTTTAAACAATTTTCTACCAATTAAAGATCAAATTAAAACAAACGAAATTTCAAAAAACTTAAATCGTGGTCGACACACTACAACCAGTATTCAGCTTTATTATTTAGATGATGATATTTTTATAGCTGATACCCCAGGATTTTCAGCATTTGATTTAAACAACATTGATATTGAACATATCTTATATTCTTGAGAAGTTTTTAGACCTTATCTGAATAAGTGTAAGTTTATTGACTGTAGTCATACTCATGAACTAAATTGTGCAGTTAAACAAGCAGTTGAAAATCATTTAGTTCCTAGTTTTATATATAATGATTATGTAAAAGTGTTTATTGAAATGAAACAAAGAAAAGAGAACAAATATTAATATGAAAAAATATCTTATTGCACCATCTGTTTTATCAGCTAACTTTATGAAATTACAACAAGAACTTGAACTATGTAAGAAAAATAATATAGAGTGAATTCATTATGATGTGATGGATTTTGACTTTGTGCCCAATCTAACATTTGGATCAAAAATTTTACATGACATTAAAAAAAATATTGATATCAAAGTTGATGTTCATTTTATGATAAAAGTTAAAACTAAGAGATTTGAAGATTTTTTTAAAGATTATATTGCAGCAAAACCTGAAATGATGACTATGCACGTTGAATCATTAGAAAATAAAACAACCATTAACCAGTTTATTGAAATGTGTAAAAAGCATAACATTTTAGCTTCTCTTGCAGTTCGTCCTAAAACCAGCTTAGAAACTATTAAAGAATATTTATATCAACTAGATAATGTTTTAGTTATGAGTGTTGAACCAGGATTTGGTGGTCAGGAATTTATCGATTCTAGTTTAGATAAAATTAAAACTCTTTTTAAGTGAAGACAAGAAAATAATTATAAATATAGCATCGAAGTTGATGGAGGAATTAATAAACAAACTTCAGAGTTAGTCAAAAAAGCTGGTGTTGATATGATTGTTGCTGGAAGTTATTTATTTGGATCAGACGATTTTGAATCTAGAGTGCAAGGATTATTTGATGAAGTATAAAAAGGCTTTAATTGTTACTGCTGAGACAAATATTAACTTAGAAATATTTAATGACAACGACAACTTTATTATTGGAGTTGAAAGAGGTTGTTTAGATTTAATTAAAAAAAAGATTAAAATTGATCTAGCGATTGGTGATTTTGATAAAGTAGATCTTTCTGAACTTGAATTAATTAAGCAAACTGCAAAAAAATATGAAATTTGAAGTTCTGAAAAAGACTATTTAGATGGTGAATTAGCAATTTTTAAAGCTAAAGAAGTTTGTGATAAAAATAGTCAAATTATTTTTATTGCAAATGCTACAAAAAGATATGACAAGAATTTTTCAATTTTTAATTTAATTTTTAAACACAAGATCAAATTTATAAATCAAGACTCAATTATCTTTTTATTAGAAAAGGGAACAAATATCTTAGATTTTGACAAATATCAAGATATCACTTATGTAAGTTTTATTTCAAAAACTAATACTAAGATTACTATTAAAGGTTTAAAATATGAAGCTAATGATTTATTACTAGAACCTTTAAGTACAGCTTGTGTTTCGAATGCCTTTGTTGCTTATCAAAATGCCACAATCACAGCAGACAATGCTATTATTTGTATAATGAGTAAATAAAAAGCAGAAGTGAGATTCTGCTTTTAAATTAGTTTTTTTGCTTCAATTAGTTTGATCTTAACAATTTTTGTAATTCCTTTTGTCTGCATTGTCACTCCAAATAAGGCTTCACAATTTTCCATTGTACCATCACGGTGGGTAACCACAATAAATTGTGTTTTATTTGAAAAGCGTTTTACATATCTAGCAAATCTTTCTACGTTCGCTGGATCTAAAGGTGCTTCAGCTTCATCTAAAATAACTAGTGGTAAAGGTCTTGCTTTTAAAATTGAGAACAATACTGATAATGCAACAAGTGATTTTTCTCCTCCAGATAACAGATTTAGATTGGTAATTTTCTTACCTGGCGGATAGACTTTAATATCTACTCCAGTTTCTAAAATATTGTCAGGATCAGTAAAGATTAATTCAGCAGTTCCTCCTCCAAATAATCTAGCAAACACTTCCGGTAATGCTTGGTTAACATCATTAATTACTTGTCTGAACTGTGTTTCCATTGCAATATCAATATCTAAAATAATGTTTTCTAGAGTTTGTTTAGCATTTCTAACATCATTGATTTGAGCATCATAATAATCAAATCTAGATTTTTCTTGTTCATATTCTTCAATTGAATCTAAATTAACATTTCCAATTTCACTAATCTCTGAAATTAATTCTTCAATTTTTAAACGAGCTGCTTGTTCATCATCAATTTCAGGTAGTTGCATTTCTAAAGCGGTTTCAACTGAAATCTTATATCCATTCATCAAACGTTCACCGATTTTAGTTCTTTTTTCTAATAAAAGACTATATTCCGTTTTAGCATCAGCAGCTGCTTGTTTTAAACTGTCTAGTTCTTGACGTTTTTTATTATTTTCTTTGTTGATTTCTTTTTGTTTTTGGCTTGTTTTAGTTTTGTTTGATGAAATAGTGTTGATTTTTAGTTGGATTTGATCGCGTTCTTTTTCCAGTTCAATAATTTCTTTTGCTAATCTTATCGATTCTAGTTCACTAGAGTTTTTAGCACTTCCTGTTAATAGATCAATTCCAACAAGTGTTCTGTGTTCTTCAGATAGATCTTTTAGTTTATTGTTTAGGTTCTGAATATTTGTTTTTGTATTTCTAATATTTGCATTGACATCAGTGATTTGTTCACGTAAGGTATCATTATTATTTTTATATTCAGTTAGTTGTTTAGTTTTTTCAGTTTCTTTATCTTCTAGTGCTTGAAGTCTTGCTTTTAACTCTTCAAGAGAATTAGCAGACCTATCATCTTGTTTTTCAAAAATATTTGCACCTTTAGTTGAACCACCGATAATTGCTCCGTGTGGTAAAATTCTTTGTCCATCAAGTGAAACAATATTGTATCTAAATCCTATGCTTTTTGCTAAACTAACAGCATTTTCATAAGTATCAACTACAACTATAGTGCTAAGTGCATAATCAACTGCAATTTGAATTTCACCAGGATTATTTACTAGCTCATTGGCAAAACCAACAAATCCCACTGATTGTTCAATGATTTGTTTTTGAGCATAAGAAATCACATTAGCACTTAAAGTATTTAAAGGTAAGAAAGTCACTCGGTTTAAATTGTTTTTCTTTAAAAAATCAATTGCTCTTTTAACATCTTGATCAGTTTTAAAAACAATTGAATTCATATGTCCAGCTGATGTCACAGAAATTGCAATCTGATATTCTGGGTCAACTGTTATTAGTGATTTTAAAACACCAACAACTCCACCAATTTGTTTTGCGTTATTAATAATTGCACTAACTCCATCATTAAAACTAGAAAAAGCGTTACGTTTATTATATTCAAGTGTTTCAATTTGAATATTTAACTTACTTAGATTAGTTCTAATAGTTTCAATTTCTTTGTAGATTTCGTTGTATTTTTGAGTGTATCAGTCATATTTTTCTTTTAATTCGTTTATTAAATCTTCAGCTTCATTAACTTTTTGTTTTTCACTTTCAAGTAACAGATAACTTTGATCAAATTCTTTTTTAATGATTTTTGCTTTGTATTGATCTTGATCGTAGTTACTAGCATTTTGTTCTTCTTTTAATTCAGCATCTTTTTTTCTAACTTTTAGGTTAGAGATTTTTTGAACGATTTGATTAAACTGATTATTTAACTGTTCTAGATCCCTATCAGCTGAAGAATTTTCTTCAAAGATTAAATTGATCTCTTCTTGACTCATATTGATTTCATTTGTTAATCTTTTGATTTGTACATCTAAGTCAAGTTTTTGTTCACGTAATTCTTCAATTCTATTAATATAAACTCTTAGATCTTTTGTTAAAATGTATAACTCAATGTCTTGTAGCTGAGCAATTTTGTCTTTATATTTTTTTGCCTTATTAGCTTGACGCTCTAAGTTTGGAAGTCTTCTTGCAATTTCGTTTGCTAAATCTTCTAAACGATTTAAGTTTTCAGCAGCTTTTTCTAGTTTTAATAAAGTTTCACGTTTTCTTTTTTTGTACTTAGCGATTCCAGCAGCATCATCAAAAACATCTCTTTTATATTCAGGTTTTGCTTCTGCAAAATTAGCAATTGTTCCTTGAGAAATAATTGCAATACTTGATCTAGTTAATCCGGTTTCTAATGCTATGTCTTGAATATCTCTTAGTTTCGACTTCTGACCATTGATAAAAAATTCACTTTCTCTAGTACTTTTGTCAAATTTACGAGTAATTTCAACAAGATCACTTTCGACTGATGAAAAACTTTTTTGTGAATTATCAAAAACTAGAGTAACTTCAGCAATTTTAGCAGCAGGCTTATCAGCACTCCCACTAAAAACAATGTCATCCATTTTAGAACCACGTAGTGATTTTGTTGATTGTTCTCCTAACGCTCATCTAATTGCATCAGTAATGTTAGATTTTCCACTACCATTAGGACCAACAACTCCGATCATCTCATAGTTAAAATCCATAACAGTTAATTCGGCAAAAGACTTAAAACCACTTGCTCTAATTTGTTTTAAAAACAGCATACAAAAACCTCTCTTTGTACTGATATTTAAATTATATTATTAAAATAATTGAGATTTAGCAATTACTAATAAAATAAATAAAAGCCAGATTTAGTAAAATTTTAAAGTAAAAAATTTGTTATTTTTTATTTAATTTTCATCTTTGAAAGACAATTTTGAGCCGCTTTTTGCTCTGCTTCTTGCTTTGAAAAACCTTGTCCTATTCCAAACTTTTGACCGTCTAAATTAACACTAACTGTATATAAAATCTTATTTTCTGTTTGAATAAATTCTTCAGCTTCAACTAGATATTTTAAATCACTTCTTTTTTCTGATTGCAATAGTTGCTGTAGTTCAGATTTAAAATCTTTGATTTTATTAAGAAATTCTGGTTTTTGAATATAAATAAATAAGGTTTGTTCAAGTCAAGAAGTTAAGATTTCTTCGCCTTGATCTAAATAAATTGCAGCAGTAAGTGCTTCAAAAACATCTGCAAGAATAGATGGTTTTTCAAAACCCTTAGTTTTTAATTCTCCTTGACCAAGTCTAACTAACTGACCTAAATTAATCTCTTTAGCAACTTGAGATAGTGATTCTTCTCTGACTGAATTAGCTCTTAGTTTAGTTAGTTCACCTTCACTTAGTTTCGGATAATTAAAAAATAAGAATCTTGAAACATACATTTGTAATAAGGCATCACCTAAAAATTCCATACGCTGGTATGTGTATCTCAAACGATGTTCATTAGAATAAGAATTGTGAGTAAGTGCTTCATCAAACAATGCTGAATTTTTAATTTCAATTTGGTATTTCTTTAAAAAATTTTTAATGGTTGGCATCGTCTTTCAATCCTTTTTTTATTTTATTTAACACATCGTTTCTAACAGCTTGTAGTGTCATTCTTAGAGTTGCTTTAAATGATTGTACATCACTTGATCCGTGAGACTTAAAACAAATTCCATTAGATCCTAGCACAATTGCTCCAGCGTGATTTTTATAATCAAATTTTAGAGCAACTTTTTTAAATGCAGGTTTTAACATCAATGCACAAATTTTTTTAAATAATGAACTTGTAATTTGTTTTTTAATTTCAGTTAACAGCACTTTGGCAGTACCTTCACAAGCTTTTAAGGCAATATTTCCACTATATCCATCTGTTATGATTACATCCACTTGACCAGTTAAAATATCTCTTGCCTCAACATTACCAACAAAGTTAAGTTCTTTTTTCTGAGTTAAAAGATTAAAAGTTTGTCTTTGTAATTCATTACCTTTACTTTTTTCAGTTCCAATATTTAATAACCCGATTGTTGGTTTTTTAATTTTTAGAATTTGTTGAGCATAGACATTAGCCATAACAGCATAACCAACTAAATCATCAACATCATTTTCACTGTTAGCTCCAACATCTAATAATAAAGTTAATTTATCTTTTATGTTAGGCATAGTTGGCATAAAAGCTGGACGTTTAATATTTTCTAGTTCACCTAAAATAAAGTGACTAGCTGCTATAAAAACTGCTGAGTTTCCACCAGTTAGCATTCCATCAACTTGTTGATCTCTAACTAGTTCTAAAGTCTTAATAATAGAAGCATCTTTTTTTCTTCTAATGTCTAAAATTGAACCATTCATATCAATTACTTGAGTTGTATGAATGATTTGATATTTATTTTCAGTTATATCAAAAGTTTTTAAAGCATCTTTGATTTGAACCTGATCTCCAACTAAAAATAAGAATAAGTCATTGTGATCTTTAATAAATTCACTTGCTGCTTGAATTGCAGTTTGACACCCTAGATCTGATCCCATTACATCAAATGCGATTTTAAACATATTTTAATCTCCTTTAAACTATAAAACCCCTTGATTAAGGGGTTAGACTATTATTCTAATGCAAGCAATAAACTATAAACTTTTTGTCCACCCTCTATAATTTCATATTCAACATTATATTTTTCATCTAAAAATTTTCTTAGTTGAGTGATATCTTTTTCATCTGTTTCTTCACCAGTAAAAATCGTAATAATTTCAGTTTTATTTTTAATATATTTTGACAGCTGTTTTTCATAAATTGCTTTCATTGTTTTTTCACTTCCAACAATTTTTCCATCAACTACAGCAATAAAATTGTTTTTTTTAACACTAACTCCATCAATAGTTGAATCTTTAATAGCTTTTGAAACACTAAATGAAATTACGTTTTTAATTGCTTTTAATAGTTGTGAACTATTTTTTGAAGGTACAACTGATGGATCATAACTTAATGCACAAACCATTCCTTGTTGAATTGTTTTTGTTTGTAGTACATAAACTTTAGATTTTTTTTCTAGTTTTTCAGCTTGTTTAGCTGTTAGATAAACGTTATTGTTATTTGGGAAAATAAAAACATTTTTTGCATCAACTTCTTGAATTGCTTGCAAGAAATCTTCTGTCGAAGGATTCATTTTTGAACCAGCATTAATAGCTAAGTCAATACCTAAATCTTTTTCAAAATATGATTTTAGTTGCTTGCTTGGAACAACTGAAATGATTGCAGTATCATTAACAAGATTTCTAACGGTTTTAATTTCACTAGTCTCTTTTCATTTAGATTTTCTTCCTTTAACTTGTTTGTCTGCTTGAATTGACATATTTTCAATTTTTAAAGTTAAAAAATCACCATATTGTTGTAAGAATAATAATACTTGACCTGGAGTTAGAGCGTGTGTGTGGACTTTTAAGATATCTTCATCAACTACTACAACTATTGAACTATTTCCATAAATTTGTAGTTGATCTCTAATAGTTGCGACTTGTAATTTACTGATCCATTCTTTATTCAAAATAACCACAGCTTCAGTACAATATCCAAACTCTTCATCAGTTTCTAGTTCAATATTTTGACCTTCATTAATTTCTAGTTTAGCTAGTTTTGGAACTACTTTGCCATTTTCAAGATAACTTTGCATTCCTTCTAAAAACTTAACTAAACCATAACCACCAGAATCAACTACTCCAACTTCTTTTAAAACGGGTAATAAGTTAGGAGTATTTTCTAAACTAGAGTTAGCTTGCTCAATAGCTATTTTTCAAAATTGATTAATATCAGTAGTATTGTCAAGCTCGTTTAATTTTTCACTAGTTTCTCTAATGACAGTTAAAATAGTTCCTTCCACAGGTTTCATAACAGCTTTATAAGCAACTTCACAAGCTTTATTAAATCCTTGCTTTCATTGCTCAACTGAAAGTTCTTCTGAATTATTCATACCTAGTGAAAAGCCTTTAATTATTTGACTAAAAATCACACCAGAGTTTCCTCTAGCTCCCATGATAAGTCCTCTGGCAAAATCAGATAAAAATTTACCAATACTTGTATAATCTGTTTGATTATTTTCAATTTCAGCATAACCATTTGAGATTGTTAAGTTCATATTAGTTCCAGTATCACCATCTGGAACTGGAAAAACATTTAATTTATCAATATAGGGATAGTGATTGTATAAATTATTAACGCCACTAAGAATCATATTATTTAAGATTTTGATTTGTTCCATTTTTTTAATTCACCTTACATACTATAACATTAAGTCATCAACAGCTACTGTAACTATATGATTATTTGATTCTTTAAGATTTTTTTCTAATTCATATTTAACTCTAATTTGAATTTCTCTCATGACATCTAAAATATTAACGCCATTTAAAAGAATCACGTGTAATCTAAAATGAGGTATTTTGTCATGATTTATTGTGAACTCTATAGCTTTAGAAATCTCTTTAGTTTTCAAATTTTCAGGATTATTAGAATGATAGTTTGACAAAGCAACTACTCCTGGAATTGTGATCACTGATTCGTAGATGATACTAATAATAAAAGGATCTATATTGTTCACAATCTCACCTAGCTTTCATTAATAAATTTTAACATAAAATTAAGATACTAATTTGGCTGTTTTTTGCTAATCAGCTTACATTCTTATGATATAAAAAAACCAAACTTAAATTTAATAATACTTGAATTTTAATTTTTTTATAGTATCATTTTTAAGTATGACTTAAAGAATTAAGAGGTGAAATTTATGGCAAGAAAAGATGCACTAACAGGTAAAGCAGCATTATCAGGACACTCTAGATCTCATGCATTAAATGCAACAAAAAGAAAATGAAATTTAAATTTACAAAAAGTTAGAGTGATGGATGAACGTGGCAATGTTTTCAACATCAAAGTTTCAGCTAGAACTTTAAGAACACTTAAAAAACAAGAAAAATTAGTTTAATTAATAATTCCAATAACAATAAATCAAACTTCTTAATCGAACCCTAATTTCTAATTAATTAATAGAAATTGGGGTTTTTTTAAATCTTTTAATTATTTGAGATTTTAAGTTAGTTAAAATTTTAATTTTAGTATTTTAATCAAAACACCTTGAATAATTTCATGTTTTCTGCTTCTTGAATAAGAGCCAGAAAAAAAATAGAATGAAATTGGAGGTTAGATTAAGTTTATGGATAAAAACCTTGATAAAGATATTATACAAAACTCAACCGATCAAGTTGAAGATCTAAAAAATGATGTTGAAGATCAACAACAAGATCAAGAAAATAAGATATCAAGGCATAATAAAAATAAGTTTTTAAAAGTACTTGGGATTACCGGGTTAGTATCATGTTTAGCAATAGCTGCAGCTATTACAGTAGTTGTGAAATTTTATCAACCTAAAAGTCCAGATTCTGATGCAGACATAATTCCAGATGAGACTTTAATTCCGGATGAAAATAATAATCCAGATAATCATTTAACTCCTGATAAAACTCCAACCCCTCAACCAACTCCAGAACCAGATAAACCTAACCCAACTCCTAATCCTAATGTTGATCCAGTCACACCAGTAGTACCAGACAATATTAATGAGTTAAAATTATCAGATCGAAAATATATCGATTTTATTTGAAATAAACATTTTAAAAATAAACGTAGTTCACTAGAAACTTTTAAAGATGTTGAAGACAATTTTAAATATGTCTTAAAACAAGCTAGACCTCAGATAAAAGAATTTAAAATAGAATTTAATAATATTTCAAATAGAGACATCAAACTTGATTTAAAAAGAGATGACTATAAGTTAAAAGCAAGCTATGAAAATGAGCAATTTGATTTAGAAATTGGTAAAGTTAATGATTCATCAAGACCGATGATTGTTAAGATTGTAGATTGACCTAAAAAATTACAAAATAATCAAAAATTAATGTCATTTTCATCATCTCAAGATATTACAAATGAATTTAAAGATGATCAAACAACAACTTATGAAGTAGTTCAATTAGGTTATTTAAAAGTTACTAACACTACTGAAAAAAGACCGAACTTAAAAACTTTAGTTGAAATCATAACTATGCCAGGAAAAGTTCAAAAGGTTAATCCGAATCTTCCTAGAGAAGTCGAATCATTAAGAAGAGTCTTTTCTAAAACTAAAATTTTTGAAGAAATAGATGGTATCAAGAATTGAGACACATCAAATATTAAAAGTATGCGTTATGCATTTAGAGATTCTTCTTTTAATGGTGATTTATCAAACTGAGACACTTCTAATGTCATTGATATGGGTGGTATGTTTCAAAATTCAGCATTTAACAATAACTCAATTACTAAATGAAACACTTCAAAAGTAGTTGATATGAATGCTATGTTTGCTTTTTTAAAAGCATTTGATCATGATATTAATACCAAACAAGTAACTGTTGGAAATAAAACCTATCTTGCTTGAGATACATCAAGTGTAGAAATTATGAGCAGAATGTTTCAAGAAACCAATTTTAATCAAGATATTTCAAATTGAGATACTTCAAAAGTATTTGGAATGGAAAGAATGTTTCATAATGATAAACTATTCAACCAAAACATTAATACCAAACAAGTAACTGTTGGAAATAAAACCTATCTTGCTTGAAACACTTTAAATGTTAAAAACATTAAAGGTATGTTTGAAAATGCCATAGCATTTAATAGCAATATTGATAATTGAAATGTTTCAAAGCTTGAAAATGCTTTTGAATTATTTAGAAATGCAAAAATCTTTAATCAAAGCATTAATACTAAATTTGTAATTCTTGGTAATACAAATTACGTAGCTTGAGATACTATTAATCTTAAAACTGTTGAGGGTATGTTTTGAGGTGCTAAAGCATTTAATGGTGATATTTCAAAATGAAACACTTCAAAAATAGAAAGTCTTGAAAATGTCTTTAGAGATGCTGAAGCATTTAATCAAAATATCTCTACAAAAGAAGTTAGTGATATTGCACAAAAATCTAATTATACAGCTTGAGATGTTAAAAAGGTAAATAATATTAATCATGGATTTTATAATGCCAAATCATTTGATCAAGATCTTTTTACTTGAGATGTTAGAGAGATAAACAAACATGAAAGAACTAAATCATGAGATGAAGGTACTACAAGTTGAAAACCAAATAAAAAACCATGAATTACTGTTAAAAAGTAAAATTTTTTAGATTTATATATTGTTAATAACTTAATTGAAAAGATCGCTTTTATTAGCGATTTTTTTATTACTTTCCAAAAATCTAAATATTAACACCTCACAATCTGCATTAAAAAAGTACTTAAATTTAACATCATTTCAAGTTGTGTAAATTTATTAATAAAATAGAGGTCTTAAATAAAAAAATTCTTCATTTTGTTGATTTTTTTAAGATATATTTTTGTTAATTTTTATCTCTTGAATAAGAGTTAGAAAAAAACTAGAATGAAGTTGGAGGTCGATTTAAATTATGGATAAAAATGTTAACAAAAATGAAATTCAAAATCAGACTGACAAAGTTGATCAACCAAAAAATGATAGTGATAATCAACAATTAGATGAAGAAAATAAACTATCAAATCACAACAAAACCAAATTTTTAAAAATATTTGGTATTACTGGATTGATAGCAGCTTTAATAGCAACAACAACTATTACATCAGTTGCTAAATTCTGCCAACCTAAGCCAAACAAGCCAGATACCAAACCCGATCCATCTCCAAATCCAGATAATTCTGATATAACTCCATCTCCAAATCCAGAACCAAATCCATCACCAGATGATGATGGTGATTCTCCAACTCCACAACCCCAACCAGCACCTCAGCCCCAGCCACATCCCGAACCAGTTCCACCAACTCCAGATTTTCAACCCCAACCAGCACCATCACCAGACAATAATGAAGTTCAAATAAAAGCAGATATAGAATACATGAAATCTATTTGAAATGATCATTTTAAAAATAAACGTAGTTCAATAGAAACACTTCAAAGTGTTGAAGACGATTTTAAATATGTTATAGAACGAACTAGACCAGAAATAAAAAATTTTACAATTCGATTTGAAGGCATAACTGATAAAAATCAAAAACTAGGTCTTGGTAAAAATTATAAATTAATAATTACATACCAAAATCAAACATTTGAATTACATACAAGTAACGCTATGTATTCAATGAAACCGACTATATTAAAAGTTATAAAATCATTTTCAAATCCAGAAGTCAATGGAAAAATACTATCATTTCTACCATCAGAAAATATTGGTAATTATATAACAATAAGATATGAAGTACTTCAAATAGGTTATTCAAAAGTTAACATTTCTTTTAAGAATAGATTATCAAGAACAGACATTCAAATCATGAATATGCCTAGAGAAGTTAAAAAGGTTCCTTCTATTCTTCCTAGAGAAATTGACTCATTAAGAAAAGTATTTTCAAACAGTCAAGTAGATAAAGAAATAGATGGTATTAAAAATTGAGACACAACAATGATTAAAAGTATGCGTTATGCATTTAATCGTTCTTCATTTGATGGAGATTTATCAAATTGAGATACTTCTAATGTAATTGATATGAGGGGTATGTTTACTAGATCAACATTTAACAACAAATCAATTGTTAATTGAGATACTTCAAAAGTTAGGGATATGAGTACTATGTTTGCTTTTAATAAAGCATTTAATCAAGACATATCAACTAAAAAAGCAATTATTGGAAATAAAATATACAACGCTTGAGACACTTCAAAAGTAAAAGTTATGGATAAGATGTTTCAAGATGCTACTGCTTTTAATCAAAACATCACAAACTGAGATGTTTCTAATGTAATTAGAATGCAAAGAATGTTTTATAGTGCTAAAGCATTTAACCAAGATATCAATACTAAGCAAGTAACTGTTGGTGATAAAACTTATCTTGCTTGAGATATCGCAAAAGTTAGAAGCATTAAAGGTATGTTTGAAGAAGCTGAATCATTTAATAAAGATATTGGTAATTGAAATATTTCAAGTGTTGTAAATATTTTTGGATTATTTAAAAATGCTAAAATGTTTAATCAAGACATTAATACTAAGCAAGCAATTGTTGGAAAGAAAAAATATATTGCTTGAGATATATCAAATATTACATCTCTTGCGAGTATGTTTTTTGGTGCTAAATCATTTAATGGTAATATTGAAAACTGAGATACTTTAAATGTAAAAAACTTAAATAATGTCTTTAGAGATGCTGAGTCGTTTAATAGAGATATATCTACAAAGTCAATTAGTAATATTTCAGAAAAAAGTCCATACATAGCTTGAAATGTTGAAAATTTAGAAACTATAAATTATGGCTTTTATCATGCGAAGAGATTTAATCAAAATTTAAGTGGCTGAAACACTTTAAACGTAAATAGAGGACGTGGCAGAAGAGTAATATGAGATGAAGGCGCTTCAAGTTGAGCAAAAGAGAATAAACCGTGCATTTTAAGAGAAAGAATTAAAGGTTTCTAGATTTGGCACATTAAAACTTCTATCATTTATTAGACCTAGATATTCTTATCATAATAATGTTATAAATAATATGTTAAAGATAATCGCTATTAAAAGCGATTTTTTATTTTAAAAAAGCAGTTGCTAGTGACCTTCACAATCATGCTGAAATACTATTTTTGTAAATTTAAGTTGTTAAAAATATGCTGTCATTTCTTAGTATTTACTAGTTTATCTTGCAAAAATTTCTTGCATTTTTGTTACTTTTTAAAAAATATTCTTGTTAATTTTTATCTGATTAATTAAGAAAAATTAAAAAACTAGAACGTAAATCCTTAAATAAAATTACCCTCTGAATTTCTAAATTCTTGGATAAAATGAGATAAATTTAATATAAATTCAGTCAATATTTTAAAATCAATAATATTCTAGATAAATTAATATTAAAGTATAAAAAAAGATTAATAATTTGATTAAAATCTAAATTATTACCTAGAGTGAAAGATCAAGTGCAACACTGATGTGCTTGATTTTTTATTGTGCTTTTCATTCCATAAAAACATTAAAAATTATTTTTTTGAATTTTGAACATAACAAAAAGTTCTTTTATATTAAAAGACGTGAATAGAGCTTATTAAAAACATTTTTTATAATGAATTTGATAATGTTTCAAAAACTTCTTAATAAGATCTTCAATTAAACATTTCACGAGACATTTTATTTATTTGTTCAATGACTTTATTTAATTCATCATCTGTGATTGTATTGAAATCAAAACCTTTTTAAATACCCTTCGCACCATACCATTTCAGTTTTCGTTTGAACATCTTTTAAAAGATGCATAAGCTTGGGCTCTATAAATCTTAATATATAATCATTCTGTTAAAAGCTCTTTTTTCAAATTTAATACCATTATCAATAGTTATAGTTTTTAGATATAGGCTATTTTTAATAAGGTTTTTAAGACAAGAATTTATTATCATGGGATTTTTATTTCTAGCTCTCACAACAAATCTTATTCTACTTTTTTTCTGTTAGATCTAATATATTATCAGAGTTTTTAGCTTTTTACCTATTGTCAAATCAGTTTTTCAATGATCAATTTCTTTTCTAAGATCAATAGATTTATCTCTTGTTTATATGAAAAAAACATATTCTGAATTGATCAATCTATCTATAACAGTTACTTTTCTTTTACCGCCTTTTTTATAGTATTGTCTTAGTCTATCTTTTTGTTTATAACAGATTACTTATTAGTTTTTGTTCAATTAAACACAGTTATAAGTGATGGTATTTTTACATCATAATTAATCTTAATAAAATTGTATGTGGCTTTGACACCAAAAAATCTCTTGTTGTAGGCTTTAAAGAAAATGTCTATAATTTTTTGAAATTGATTGCTTGTTGTAAATTTAAAAAGGTGTTTGTGATTTCTTCTGAATTTATATTTATAACTTACACAAGATTGGGTGTATTAAAGGTTAAAATTTAAATTTCTTTTAAGTCCACGACTAATAGTAGATTTTTTTGTTTAAAAAATGATAAATATGGGATACAGAACAACCATCAGGATGCATTTTTCTATAATAAGACATTCTTGTTCTTTCAAATGATTGTATTTTTATATAATTCATATGAGTTCTCCGTCTGCATTTGTGAGAACTCTTTTTTTATTTTCTACAAAAGAAAAACAAGTGCTCGCACAAAATAAATTTTTACTTTATTTACTTGTGTTGCACTTGAATTTGTAATCCAGAAAAAATCCCTTTTATTAGCGTTTTTTTATTACTTTTCAAAAATCTAAATATTAGCATTTTAAACGATATTAAAAAAACACTTAAATTTAAAGATTGCTTTGAGTTATATAGATTATCAATAAAATAAAAGTCTTAAATAAAAAAATCTTCATTTTGTTAATTTTTTTTAAATTTTTAAATATTTATATTCTTGTTAATTTTTATCTCTTGAATAAGAGTTAGGAAAAAATATAATGAAATTGGAGGTTAATTTAAATTATGGATAAAAATATCAACAAAAATGAAAGTCAAAATCAGACTGACAAAGTTGATCAACAAGAAAATGATAGTGATAATCAACAGTTAGATGAAGAAAATAAACTATCAAATCATAACAAAAATAAATTTTTAAAAATATTTGGTATTACTGGATTGATAGCAGCTTTGGTAGCAGCAGCAACTGTGACATCAGTTGTTAAATTCTGCCAACCTAAGCCAAGCAAACCAGATACTAAACCTGATCCATCTCCAAATCCAGATAATTCTGATATAACACCATCTCCATCTCCAAATCCAGATTCAAACGTTAAACCTAATCCTGATGGTGATTCTCCAACTCCAAACCCTAGTCCAGAACCAAGACCTGAACCTCAACCACATCCTGAACCAGAACCTACTCCACCAAGACCTGAACCTCAACCACATCCTGAACCAGAACCTACTCCACCAAGACCTCAACCAGAACCTGGTCCAGCACCACAACCAGAACCAGATCCAGAGCCAGCACCTGCTCCTGATCCAACTCCTAGTCCAGATCCAAGACCAGAACCTACTCCACCAAGTCCAAATCCGCAACCACCAGTTCCACCAACTCCAACTCCGCCACAACCAACCCCTCAACCACGTCCTGAACCAGATCCAAAGCCACCTATTCCTGAACCTCAACCAACACCAGACAATAATGAACTTAGAATAAAAGCAGACATAGAGTACATGAAATCTATTTGAAATGACCACTTTAAAGATAAGCGCAGTTCAATAGAAAGACTTCAAGATGTTGAAGATAATTTTAGATATGTTATACAACGAACTAGACCAGAAATAAAAGAGTTTACAATCAAATTTGAAGGTATAGCTGATAAAAATATGAAACTAGGTCTTGATAAAAACTATAAGTTAATAGTTACATACCAAAATCAAACATTTGATTTACAAGTAAGTAGCATTAATGATTCAATGAGACCGACTATATTAAAGGTTATGAAGTCATTTTCAAACCCAGAAATCAATGAAAAAATACTATCACTTTTACCATCAGAAAATATCAGTAATTATAGAACAATAAGATACGAAGTGCTTCAAATAGGTTATTCAAAAGTTAATGTTTCTCTTGAAAATAGATCATTAAGAACAGATATTCAAATCATGACTATGTCTAAAGAAGTTAAAAAAGTTCCTTCTATTCTTCCTAGAGAAATTGACTCACTAAAATGAGCATTTGCTAACAGTCAAGTTGATAAAGATATAGATGGTATTAAAAATTGAGACACATCAAATATTAAAAGTATGCGTTCTGCGTTTAGTCACTCTTCATTTGATGGAGATTTATCAAACTGAGACACTTCTAATGTAATTGATATGGGTGGTATGTTTGCTAATTCATCATTTAATAACAAATCAATTGTTAATTGAAATACTTCTAACGTAATTGATATGAGTACTATGTTTGCTTCTAATAAAGCATTTAACCAAGATATATCAACTAAAAAGGTAACTGCCGAAGATAAAAAATCATACAATGCTTGAGACACTTCAAAAGTAGAGGTTATGAGTAAGATGTTCCAAGATGCTACTACCTTTAACCAAAATATTACAAACTGAGATGTTTCTAATGTAATTAGAATGGAAAGAATGTTTTATAGTGCTAAAGCATTTAACCAAGATATTAATACTAAACAAGTAATTGTCGGAGATAAAACTTATCTTGCTTGAGATATCGCAAAAGTTAAAAGCATTAAAGGTATGTTTGAAGAAGCTGAATCATTTAACCAAAATATTGGTAATTGAAATATTTCAAGCGTTGCAGATATTTTTGAATTATTTAAAAACGCCAAAGCATTTAACCAAAATATTAATACTAAGCAAGCAATTGTTGGAAAGAAAAAATATATTGCTTGAGATACATCAAATATTACATCTCTTGCAAGTATGTTTTTTGGTGCTAAAGCATTTAATGGTAACATTGAAAATTGAAATATTTCAAAAGTAGAAAGTTTGGAAAATATATTTAGAGAAGCTGAATCATTTGATAGAAATATAGCTACAAAACTAGTTAGCGGTATTACAGGAAAAGCTCCATACATGGCTTGAGATACTAAAAATGTAAATAATATTAATCATGGATTTTTCAATGCAAAGTCATTTAATAAAAATTTAACTAACTGAAATGTTACTAAGATAAATCAACGACGCACAGGAAGAAGAGTGTTATGAGATCAAGGTGCATCAAGTTGAGCGCCACTCAACAAGCCCAAGATTCAAAGATAGAGAAATATGTCTTTTTAGGTTTGATACTTTAAATATTTTGTTATTTATCTGATTTATAGAAATTTATTCTAATAAACTTATAAATAGATAATATGTTAAGTATAATCGCTTTTATTAGCGATTTTTTTATTTTAAAAAGTAGCTAAAAGTATTAGTAATATCATTTTTGTGATTTTAATTTTAAATTATAAGTAAAATATGATTCTATTTTTTAGTATCTACTAATTTATCATATAAAAAATCCCTTGTATCTTTCCAAACTATTAAAAAATGATGTTCTCACTAATTTTTACCCTTCTAATCAACAAAAATCAAAAAACTAAAATAAAGTTTGAGATTAACTATTATGAAAATATCATCAAAGTGAAATTCACAATCAGACTAACAAAGTCGATAAACAAAAAAGCAGTGATGGTCAATGACTAGAAAAAGTATCATATTTCAATAAAGACAAACTGCTAAAAATATTTGATATTACTAAACTATTATCAGTTAAGTAATACCTGCAGTATTATAGTATTTATTAAATTTTATAATATTAGAAAATCAAATTTAAATAATTCTGGTATAAACCCATCTTCAAATTCAAGATCCAAAACATAGCATACTTTCCCATATATACTGTACGTATCTTCGAGAATTGATATTAGATCAAGATCGCATAAATTTTGATTAAGATAAACTTTTATTTAGTTTCTAAAATTAAAAGTTAATGCCAAATTAAAGCTGAAGCTACAATTGATCATAATAGTATGAAGTAAAGTATAATTGTAGAAAATATATAGTAATTACTATAAATACTGCTTATTTTAATTGCAAAATACCTAGTATTTTATTAACGGTTACATAATCAAAACTTTTATTATTAGTCATTATTCTCACAATTAGAATTATGGTTTTATTGTTATATATTGAAGACTAAAATTGCTATTTTATCTAAGTTTTTGCATAAAAAGAGAGAGATTTGATATAAATTCATTCATTTATTTCAAAACTGACAATATTTTAATAGTATAAAAAAAATTAATAGTTTAATTGAAATGTAAGTAATCTCTTAAAAAAACAGTGATTAAGATTGAAAAAAATAAATAAATTTTACTTAATTTGCTGTTTGGGTTTAAACTACATATCAAAGCAAAATCAGTAATAATCTTTTATTACCTACAATGGTGCATAATTAAAATTTAACATATCCAAAACTAGCAACTAGTTTTCTCTTATTGTTAAAATTTTTTAATTTTAATCTTCTACTAAAATAAAAAAAGCAAGTTTATATAATGAAATTACTATATTCTTCATCAATTTCTTTTAACTTTTAAAATACACTATCTTTTTCAGCTTTTACACCATCATTTTGTCTAACGAGTGCCTCTAATGTTTTTGAAAGTTGTAAGTATAAGTTTTTAAAAGAGTTTTTATCACCTGTAACAATTTCATAAAATTTATCTATAAATATTCTTCCTAATCATTTATTTGCAACCGCTTGTTGATTATCAATTTTCATGACTCATGATATATTTTGCAATTTCTTAGTAACGACAACCTCAACCAAAGCTCAAACAGCTTTATCATCTTTTTGATGATTTAATAAATAATTTTTCATTCTCATATAAGTTCTTGTAGTTGAAATTCTGTTTATTTAATGTGTTATGTTTATTTTTGAATTCAACATAATAAGTATGATTTTGTCTTTGAAAATTACACCTCATCCTTGAATAGGGACTTCACAGTTTTTAATGTATTTTAAAATGCTGCGTAATGATAAAACGTTGCCCCTCTTACATCTTCTAATCCTAGTCGTTTTTCAGTGTAACTAAAACTTTGACATGAAGCACCACCAGACAATAAATCTAATTTTTCTTTTTAATGTTAAATTCTTTTTCTAAATCGCTCTTAGATACTTTTTCTATATCTTCAAAGATTACGTTTCAATTTGTTTATTGAATAGCATGCTTGTTAAATTCTACTAATCCAATATGTTCAAAAACAGTTGTTCTAATCCTAAAGCTAGACCGCCAGCACCAGCAAAAAGTTCAATGCTTTTATAAGTTTTTTTCATTGTCTTTTCCCTTTTTATGAATGCAGAATTCATCAGTGTTTGATTTAAAACTGAAAATTGGTTAGCTTAACTTCTTTTTATTAATTGTACAAGTAGAATAAATAATTTTATTATTAATTTTTAAATTTTTATTAGCATTTTTAGAACTTGGTCTTGCAGCTTAATATTTTTTAGTCAAACTTAAATAAATTCAAATATAACTTAAAATTCTGACTACACTAAAATAGGCATTTTTTAAAAATTAGCTCTTTGTTATAAAAGACAAAAACAATAAAATCAAAGTTATTAATGCAATTAACATAGCCAACTCTGATACTAACTTAAATCTTGATGCTGACCATTTAAAAATTAGTAACGGTTCAGGACCTAGAAAAATTAGAATTAATCCAGAAAATGAACTAAGCATCTACACAGGTTCAATTGAAATTTCATTTACAACTTTTTAAAGATAATAAGATAGTTTTATTTATAAAAAAATTCAAGTGCAATTTAATGTACTTGAATTTTTTATCTATTTTCAACTATAAATTAGAGAAAATAGACTTTCTATTTAAATATTTTTTACTTTAAGTTATATTATGCTATAAAAATGTAACTTAAATATCTTGTTGTATTATATTTAAGTATTACAAAAAGCATTTTTTCTAATTCTGCTTAACTTTGATAACAAAGATTGTATCTGTTTAATTTTTGCTTTTTAGTTCACTAAATGTTTTTCTAATCTTTTTTTAGATAGTTCAAAATATCTTTTGTCTATTTCTATTCCTATAAATTTTCTGTTTGTTTTGATACAAGCTACTCCAGTTGTTCCACTACCCATAAAAGGATCTAAGATTATTTCACGCTCATTTGTATGGATCTTTATAAGATCTTCCATTAATTTTAAAGATTTTTGTGTTGGATGATCTGTTCTCTCTCTTCCACTAACAACTGGTGTTTCAAAACTAGCTCTTACATATGAAAGATTATCTGGTTTATTAAATACTCACTTTGAGTTTTTTTCACTGCTCAAATAGCAAATTCAGTATCTTGAACATATCTTCGATTAACATTTCTAGGCATTGGATTTTTTTTAATTCATTTTATGACATCTTTTACAACCATATTACTATTTTCTAATTCATCAACTATAAAACTAATGTATTTGTATGAGCAAAAAATAATCATGCTTCCATTTTTATCTAAAATTTTTGTAAATGGTTTTATCCAAGAAACCAAATTAAAATTATTGTCTCAATCTCCAAAATCTAGTCCTTGACGATTAGCACTTCTTAGAGTTTTAAAATTATTTTTTTGAGAAATGTTATATGGAGGATCAGTGATTATGTGATTAACTCTAACTTGCTTTTTAATTAGTTTATCAATAATTTCATATGCGTTATAGTTGTAAATTTCAAGATCATCAGAAATAGTTTCGTGTGTTAGATAGTCTAATTGTCCAATAATTGATAATCCGATTTCTCTTGCTAGTAAAGGTGGTACAGCATTTCCAATTTGTTTACAAATTTCGGTTTTTGTTCCTAAAAAACAAAATCTATCTGGAAAGCTTTGAATTCTAGCTGCTTCTCTAGGAGTTATTGTTCTATTTAGCTCAGGATGTGAATTTGTTCCATTTGAAGGAGTATCAAATCTTGTATTAATTGTTGGGCTAAAACCATCTCATTTAAGTCTTCCCCAAGTTGTTTTAAATTTTTGTTTTCCAAGTAGTTCTTTATAAAGATGTTCTTTACCTGATTCTGGAGGTATTAATTGCAGCTTTTTAATCGCTAGTTCACTGTGATTAGTTGCAATGTGATTAAATAACTTTTCTGATCCTGATCTCATTAGTTTTTGATAATTACTTTGAGCTTGATTGATGTAATTACTTTCAAATAACCCTTCAGATGAATTTAAATATGATAAATCACTAATAACATCTTTTATGCTGACTTTCATCTTTTTTGGTTTTGGTAGTTCTAGAATTTTATTTTTATGTGCAATAATAATTGCTCTTGATCTAGTTTGAGGAATACCGAAATCATTAGCGTTTAATATTCCATAACTAATTAAATAACCCATATCAAGAATTTTATTTTTAATTTCATTTAAAAAGTATCCATTACAAGAAGTTAACATTTTTTTAACATTTTCAATAATAAATAGTTCAGATTTTAGTTTATTTACTATTTCTAGATATTCTAAAAACAAAAAGTTCTTTTTATCAGCTAAACCTAATTTTTTACCTTTGTTAGAAAAGCCTTGACAAGGTAGACCATCAATAATCATATTTACTTTTAATTGTTTAGCTTTATTTATAACTTTATCTTTAACTTTTAAATTCAGTTAAATCTCCAAAAATGATTTCAGAATCGGTCATATTAAACTTAAAGGTTTTAAGGGCATGTTGATTAAAATCAACAGCCAAAACTGTCTTAAACTCTTTTAAACTATCTAAACCATAAGAAAAACCACCAGCTCCGCTAAACAAGTCTAAAATTCTAAATTTAATCATTTTTCCTCCAAAGCTTATTAATAGTATTTTAATTATATATCAATTATAATTGCTTTAGAGAGCCGCTTTTATTTTAAAAAAAAAGAACAATATGAATGTTTCATCAGTGTTAGAATCTAAAAATATAAATCAATTATTTTTTATTTTTTTAACTTAACTAGTTCAAGAAATACCAATGATTTTTTAGTCAAGTCTTCTTATAGATCATCAGTATTAACTGATGAGAAACTAGATTATGAAGTTTTTGAATTAAATAACACTTTAATGTCAAAATACACAGAAATGAACTTAAATTTTAAAGAATATATTCATTATCAAGTAATAAAAAATAATACTAATACAAATAGAGAAAGTTTTTTACACGATATTTATAAAAAGATCCAACAGTTAAAACTTGAAATAGATCGTAAAACATTTGAAAGAGCGTTGTACATAGGATTATTTGCTTTTAGAGGTAGTCCAGATCTTTCAAGAAATTTTTAATCAGTTGATCTTCTTGGGTGTAATAACTTTGTTTCACATTGAGATGATATAACTAGTTTACTTATTTCTTCATCAGCAATAATGCAATTAAACTTAAATTTTAGAGAACTACAGCCAGAATATATTGATAATATAAGAAAAAGAAATACTCAAATAAGAATTAACTTGAAGTGATTTGTTAATAATTATTTTGAAGATTTAAAAAAGATAAATATTTATAAAGCTTCAATCATAACTAGTCAAAAAGAGCTTATTGATAAATTAAAAATAGCGACTAATTTTAATAATTCATTTATTTAAAGACTTAATTATTATAAATATAAAATATTGAATAGAAGCAATGATTAGAATTATTCAGAGCTTACAAAAAGTGAAGTTAACAAATTAAGACAAGAATTGAATTTTATTGTAAAAGAAAACTCTTCTATAAAAAGAGATGCTCAAGTTGTTGCATTTGCTAGAATCTCACTTCCTGATTTTTGCTTTGCATGCAATGATCTTTATAAAATTGAAGATCGAACATTTATTCATAGACAAACAATGAAACCTTATTTAGAAATTCATCATGTTCTATCTTTTGCTTATGATCAGAGTAGTGATGTTTTAGAAAATTTAGTCAAACTTTGTCCCGCTTGTCACAAAGCACTTTCTAAAAATAGAGCACTTGAGTGTTATCAAAAAACACTTATTAAAAATATAATTTCTAATAGCACTGCTATAGATAAGTATTTAAATGACATAATTGTTGGAAATGAAGATAAAGTGGATTTTGTCTATAATAGATTGATGTAAAAGAATGTTTGAGTTATAAAAGTTTTATTAAATAACACTATCTAAACGATGTCAAAGAGTATTTATTTTTATAGAAAGTTTAGATAAGATTTTGCTTAACAAGATAGTTATAAAACAAGTAATTATCCTATTAAAATCATATATCAGCTAATTTTGTAAAGCTTACTATTATTGACAAAATAGTAAGCTTTAAGTTTTTTTGATACAGTAGTTCAAAAATCATTAGAGAATTTAAATACTATTAAGTGTTTTTTTACTTTGATCAACTAAAATAAAAAACTAATTAATTCTTATCAATTATTATTTTATAGTTACTTAGAATAAATAGGTTATTATAAAAAAGTTTTGATGCTAATAACCAACTGTTGTTTACTAGAATAATTAACTATAAACTTCAATGCTAAAATATGATTAATTACAAATAATTTAAAATGTTTTAATTATAAATATTTTAAATAATAGTAGAAAGATAAGTATCAATGAAATTAGGTTTTATTGAAGAAGAGCACGGAAATAGCACTAAGTATTAAAGGTTGTTTAGAGTTGTGAGATTTTAAGCTTTTAGATACTTTTGAAATCGGAACTTTCAAAGGCTTATCACAAATTCATACTTATATCTTTCAAGATGTGTTTGAATTTTCAGGTCAAATTAGAAAGGTTAATATCTTAAAAGACGGCTTTATGTTTGCTCAGCTAATTTTTTTAGAACAAAATTTAAAACAAGTTGATAGTATGTCAGAAAATACTTTTGATGAAATTATTGATAAATATGTTGAAATGAATCTTTGTCATCCTTTTAGAGAAGGTAATGGCCGAGCAACAAGAATTTGATTAGATTTAATCTTAAAAAAGCATTTAAACTTAGTAGTTAACTGACAATTTATTACTAAAAAAAGTTACTTATCTGCAATTTATCAATCAAGTATTAATTAAAACCCATTAAAAGAATTAATTAAAAAACACTTAACAAATCAAATAACTGATCAAAATTTATATTAATGCAATTGTTAAATCTTATCAATATGAAGGTTATCAGATAAAAATTTAACTAATAAGTCTTTAAAATTTATACTTACTAGTTTATTAATTATTAATAAATTAAATTAATTTTTTAAACTATTTTTAAATAATAATTTTAGTTTTTGAACAAGGAAAAATCCTTGTTTTTTTATTGTTTTTCAAGTGTTAAAAATTTCTAAAATTTGCTTTAAAAGCAGAAAAGAACTAAAATGAAATTGGAGGACATATTAAATTATGGATAAAAATAATAGTCAAAATCAGACTCAAAATCAAGTTGATCAGATCAAAAATCCTACTGATAACCAGCAATTAACTAATCAAGATAATTCATCAGAAAATAACAAAAAACGCTTATTAAAAATTCTTGCATTTACTGGTTTGATTGTAGTTTTAGTCGCAGCCGCAACGACTGTCTCAGTTGTTAAATTCTGTCAAGTTAGATCAAACCAACCAGATACTAAACCTGATCCAGCTCCAGCACCAAATCCAGATAATTCTGATAAAAGTCCAACTCCAGTTCCAAGTCCAGAAGAGTTAATTGTTATTAACCCAATCTCTGTTGATGATGAATTAAGTCTATCAGATCTTAATTATATTAAACGTGTTTGAGACCAACATTTTAAAGATAAACGTAGTTCACTAGAAACTTTTCAAGATGTTGAAGATAGTTTTAAATATGTCTTAAAAGAAGCTAGACCAAAGATAAAAGATCTTGAGATGAAAGCTATTAATATGCCAAGTATGAATAATCAACTTGGTTTGGATAGAAATGATTATAAATTTGAAGTTACTTATGAAAATCAAACCTTTGATTTAGAATTTGGTAAAATCAATGATTCACAAAGACCTAGTATTATAAAAATTTTAAATTCATTTGAAAATTCTTCAGATAATAATAAATTATTTTCAGTTATACTATCAAAAGACACTACTAATCATAAGAAAATAGATTTTCAAAAAACAGATTATCAAGTATTACAACTTGGTTATCATAAAGTTAAACCTACTAATCAAGAATTGGTAAATTTAGAATCATATGTTCAAGTTATTGCTATGCCTGGAAAAGTAAAACAAGTTCCTGAAAAACTTGCAAGAGAAATAACTTCATTAAAAGCAGTATTTGCTGATAGTAAATTTGATAAAAAAATATCTGGTATTGATAAATGAGATACTTCAAATATTAAGAATATGAGTCGTGCGTTTGATAATTCTATTTTTAATGATAATTTATCAAACTGAAACACTTCTAATGTAGTTGATATGAGTAGTATGTTTGCAAATTCACCTTTTAATAATTCGTCAATAGCTAATTGAGATACTTCTAATGTAGTTGATATGAGTAGTATGTTTGCTTTTAATAAAACATTTGATCAGGATATATCAACTAAAAAAGTAAACAATAAAGACAAAAGTTATGTGGCTTGAAACACCTCAAAAGTTAAATCTATGAGTAGTATGTTTCAAGGTGCAGAAACTTTTAATAAAAAAATTTCAAACTGAGACACCTCTCAAGTAACAAGATTAGATGAAATGTTTGATGGAGCTAAGTTATTTAATCAAGAAATTAACACTAAATGAGTAACTGTTGGAACAAAACCACATCTTGCTTGAGATATATTAAATGTTAAAAAACTTAATGGTATGTTTAAAAATGCCGAAGCATTCAACCAAAATATTGATTCTTGAAATACTTCTAAAGTTGAAGATATTTATCAGTTATTTAAAAATGCAAAAATGTTTAGCCAAAACATTAACACTAAACATGTAAAGTTGGTAAGTAAAGAAAGGTATCTTGCTTGAGACACTTCAAAAGTTACATCTCTTGAAGGTGTCTTTTGAGGTGCTAAAGCATTTAATGGAGATATTTCTATATGAAATACTTCAAAAGTAGAGAATCTAGATAATATATTTAGAGATGCCGAAAAGTTTAATAGAAACATTGATTTTAAAAGAGATGTTTTAGTTAAAAGCGAAATAAAACATTATCTTGCTTGAGATGTTAAAAACGTAAAAAGTATAAATTATGGATTTTATAATGCAAAGTCATTTAATCAAAATCTATCCAATTGAAATGTTGACAAACTAAATAAATCAGATAAAGGAAAAGATAATTGAGATACAGGTGCCACAAAGTGAAATTCATGGCATAAACCAAAAATTAAAAAATAGAGTGTATGCACTTAAATTATTGAGTTAAATTATCTTATTAGAATCGCTTATAATAGCGATTTTTTATTTTAAAAAATTAGTATTCTAATAAATCTCAGACTTTATAAGCTAAATAGTTCTACATTTAATAGAGCTATATTTTATTGAAAATGAAAGATATTTATGTCTATAAAAAATCATCAATTCTAGGTTTTATTAAAATGATAGCTTCAAGTGGTACAGTTGTAGCTATATTTAAAACTAAATAATTGGCACCGGCTAAAATTAATTTAACTAAACTAGTTAGAGTTAAAGATGGTATTGAACTTGAACCAGATAAAAAATAAACCTATAGGATGTTGTTAATCCAGTTAATGCTAAATATTTTCGAGCAAAATTAACAAAATAAGACTTAAAATTACAAACTATTAGAACTAATAAAATGAAAGCAAAACTTCTGCTAGTAGACAAGAAAAATAAAAACACCGAAAGAAATGTGATTACACCTTATTGAACCAAAAATAATTATTTTTTTAGAAAATGATTATTACAAACATAAAAAACATTCTTATGTATTGTTGATATGAACCTTTATTTTGTAGAAGTTATAATACAAAATAAAGGTTCACTAATAAGTATTAATAATTTAAACCTATGCTATTAAATATTTTATATATACTTAAAATTGCGTTTATAACTTATATTATTAACTGATTTAATAAATATAAGTTCTATAAATAAATATAAATAATAACTATAAAGTATAAATAAAATAAATAGTATATCTTAAATGAACATAAAAATATAACAATAGAAAGTAGAGAAGTTGTGAAAAAATTATTATCAATTTTAGGAGTGACTGGTGTAGTTGTTGGAACTGGTTCTTTTGCTATTGCTTATAGTATTAATAAATCAAGTAGTGTAAAAGAACAAGTTAAACCTGAAGGATTGACTTACAAAACTAGCCCACAAGAATTAGATCTTAATAAAGATTTTAATTTAGATCTTTACGCAGAAACTGAAGATAGTTTTGAATCTGAACGTATTTTAAAGTTATTTTTAAATGATGATTTTAATAAGAAAAAACTTGATAAATTAAAATTGAGTGAAAAAGATTTTATAGTAAATAATCAAAACTCTAAGAAGGAAAATCCATCAAAAGATGTTTGGACTATTGAACTTAAAGGCAGGAAAAATGTTAAAAACAATAAAGCCAAATTAAACGTTATAAATACTGAAGAATATAATAAGTATAAATCAGAACTTGACCTGATATTTAAATTACAAAGAGATGCATTTGGAACATTTCATAGTAAACACGATGTATTAAAACAATTACTAGTTTATGCAAAAGATAAAGACTTACTAGGTTTAAAGACATTTGTATTGGCCAATGGAGAAAAAGAGGAAGAAACTCTTAAGGACAGTTCTAATGGTCAAGTATCAAATTTATTAAAATTTAGGTTTTTTAACAAAGATATTGAATTGAAGTTACATAAAGTAATGAAAGATAAAGTTGAAACAAAATATCTTCATAATGATCAAGGTTGAAAAATAACACAAATTGGATATAAACTTAGTGGTAATTCTATTGTTTTAGACATAGCTAAATATAAAAATATAACTGAAGTTCCTAAACATTTACCACTAAAAGTTAACTCACTTGAAAAGGCCTTTCATAAGGTAGAATCACGTTATATTACTAATTTAGATAAATGAAACACTTCAAATATTACAAGTCTTCTATCAGCTTTTGATTCAGCAAAAGATTTTAATCAAGATATTTCAACTTGAGATACATCAAATGTAACTAATATGCAAAGCACTTTTTTTGAGGCTAAGAATTTTAATAAACCTTTAGATAGATGAAAAGTTCATAATGTTACTAGTATGGACAACATGTTTTCGGGTGCTGAATCTTTTAATCAAAGCTTAAACTCTTGGAAAACTTCAAATGTCCAAGATATGAATAAAATGTTTTGGTCTGCCAAAAAATTTGATGGAGATATCACAAAATGAGATGTCAAAAAAGTTAAAACTATGAGTTTTATGTTTGCTGAAGCAGAATCATTTAATAAAAACATTTCACTGTGAAATGTTGAAAATGTAGAAACTATGTATGGTATGTTTTCAGGTGCCAAAAAATTTAAACATAATTTAAAAAAATGAAATGCTAAAAGTGTTACAAATATTCAAGATTTTAGAGGGCGAAGAGAAAGTGGTAATTATGTTGATTGATTCAGAGAAGACAATATACCCACATTTAATCAAGAAATTTTAAAAACATTTAAATAGTTAATTAAAATATATTTGTTCAAC
Organism: Mycoplasma putrefaciens KS1; assembly: GCF_000224105.1. NCBI lineage: Bacteria > Bacillati > Mycoplasmatota > Mollicutes > Mycoplasmatales > Mycoplasmataceae > Mycoplasma > Mycoplasma putrefaciens. The sequence goes on from NC_015946.1 coordinate 254,562, forward strand.
ATTTTTTAAATGTCTCGCATTTTTGAGACATTTTTTATTTAAATTTACCTAACATTTGTTACTTTATTGATCATTGAAATTACCCGCAAGTTTTTTAGATAACTTCTTTTATTCTTATCTAAAATTTTTAAGTATTTTTTAATATTTAAAAAATATTAAACTTCTCTATCATCGAGAGAATCTTAAATCCTTGACATAGAGATTGTTTACATTTTTACTAGAAGAATGGTGTTATTTCGCTTTTGATGAGTAAAATTTTGCAGGATCACTAAGAATAAAATTCTATAAATTTATTTCTTTAGGATAGAAGTAAACTAGTTAGTATCGGCATATTTAGAAAAACTATAATTAACTTTTTTGATCTTTTTCTAAGTATTTGCTAATAAAAACACATAGCTGTCATTAATAATTTTTCTTATTAGAATGTAGACAAAATTCCTATAAAAATACCATTTTGGACTATCATTTTTGAATAATGTTTTGATGAGATAAAATATTCCTTTAATCTTAAGTTTCTTATTACATCAAATTTCGGCAAAGAAAATAATCCTGAATTTATTGATTATTCCTAAAATTTTATAGTTATATTCATATTGTGTTACTTGATATGTTACTTGAAAAATGTAAAAAATAATCCTTCTCTTAACAACTAACACCCTATCTTCGAATTAGTATTTGATTATTTTATGATACTTAATAGATTTTATAAATTTATTGTTCTTTTTTAGTCTATAACAAAGGGGGGAATTAGTTTAGAAATTTCAGGAATGTCTATATTTATCTTATTGGTACATTTTTTAGAATTTATTTTTAATCCGTTTGTAAACTCATTTAAATTGTTAAATTTATTTTTCTCTAAATGCCATCTTTAAAGACATCTATTATAAACTATTTTGTTTCAGTTAGCACTTTATTTCTTTTTTTTATTGCGCTCTTTCTCATCTTTCCAAATTTTTTACGTGCTTTACAAGTTTGTAATTATTTTAATTCTGTACCTAAGTTATAATACTTATATTTTTTTATGCAAGTTTTGCACTCCTTTACTAGCAAAAGTAAGGTTTTTTGAGTTTTTAGTCTTACTCATATTGCAATTTAATAAAATACTGTTATTATAAATACTTTTTCTAATCCATTAATACTGAGTTGACTTTCTTTTTTTTATAATTACCCCTCTTTCAAAAAAAGACCCTCTAGGGATTTTTCCTTAGGGGGTCTAATAATTTTTGTCTATCTTTACTTTTTAAATTTATTTCTATGTTTTTTATTAAATTTTAAATAAGAAAACTTTAATTTTATCGGCTTTTAAACATTAGATTAACAACTTAATCATTTATATTGTTATATGACAAATTTTTATATTCAATTTTTTAGAAATGTACATTTACCGTAAATCTTAAATAATTGTTTCTTCGTGAAATATTACTTTCAAAAATTGGGTAGTCTTATTTATATAATTCACTTTTTCCTTTTGTTTCTTCACTGAATTTAGGTAGAGTCTCTTCTGTAAAGAATTCAACAATAGTACCGCTTTCTCTTCGCCCTCTAAAATCTTGAACATCTGTTACTTTTTCAACTCTTCATTCAGATAAACTATATCTGAATTTCTTAGCACCACCAAACATACCGTACATGTTCAAAACGTTACCTGTGTTTCATCTAGAAATATTTTTATTAAAGCTTCCTGCGCCAGCAAACATTCTACTCATAGATTTAACGTTTCTAACATCTCATTTTGAAATATCACCATCAAACTTTTCGGCCCCTCAAAACATAGTTTCCATGTCATTAACGTTTGATGTAATTCAAGAGTTTAAGTCCTTATTAAACTTTTTAGCACCAGAAAACATACCGTCCATTTGCTTAACATTATGAACTTTTCACTTGTCTAATGGACTATCAAATGATTCAGCATCATTAAATGTACTTCTCATATTAGTTACGTTTGATGTATCTCAGTCAGAAATATCTTGATTAAATTTTTTAGCTCCATCAAAAGCTGATAGAAGACTTGTAATATTTGAAGTGTTTCATTTATCTAAATTAGTAATATAACGTGATTCTACCTTATGAAAGGCCTTTTCAAGTGAGTTAACTTTTAGTGGTAAATGTTTAGGAACTTCAGTTATATTTTTATATTTAGCTATGTCTAAAACAATAGAATTACCACTAAGTTTATATCCAATTTGACTTATTTTAGTACCAAAGTACTGTGTTTCAACTGCATTTTCTAAAACCTTGTTTAAACCGAATTTAATTTCTTGATCAAAATATTTTAGAACTAATGTATTAATTCCTGGGGAATTACTTTTAACCAATCTCTTATTTGCACTACTTTCATCAAATACTTTTAGTGTTTTTAGCCCTAAAATATTATCATCTTTCGCATAAACAGATATCTGATCTAAAACATCTTGTTGAGTGTGAAATGTACCAAAAGCATTTCTTTGAAATTGAAAGATAGTATTAAGTTTTTTCTTATATTCCTCAAATTTTGAGTCATCCACAATTTTCAATATTGAGTTTCCGTTATATTTTTTGCTTTTTAGTTGTATACTTCATTGAGAGCTATCACTTTGATGATTAATCACTTGAAAGTCACTTTCAACTAATGAAAATTTTTTCAATACCTTTTCATTAAATTTATCATTTAGGAAATACTTCAAAATACGCTCAGGATTATGTTCACTTTTTTCTTTAATGTAAAGATCTAAATTAAAATCTTTATTAAGATCTAATTCTTGTGGGCTAGTTTTGTAAGTCAATCCTTCAGGTTTAACTTGTTCTTTTACACTACTTGATTTATTAATACTATAAGCAATAGCAAAAGAACCAGTTCCAACAACTACACCAGTCACTCCTAAAATTGATAATAATTTTTTCACAACTTCTCTACTTTCTATTGTTATATTTTTATGTTCATTTAAGATATACTATTTATTTTATTTATACTTTATAGTTATTATTTATATTTATTTATAGAACTTATATTTATTAAATCAGTTAATAATATAAGTTATAAACGCAATTTTAAGTATATATAAAATATTTATAATTTTTTTAAAAAATTAACATATATTAAACTTTTAGTTTTTAACTATTTGATTAATATAATAAAAAGTATATCAAAATCATTAAAAATAATTGTTTAATAATTGTTAAAATTTTTAAACTTTAATAAGTAAAATAAAATTTATTAAAAACTAATTAAACTTTTTAATTTAGAATATATTAAAAAATATTAATAATGATACTAATATAAATATATTAATAATAACTATTATAAAAATAAATAAATTTAGATAGAAAGGAGTTATATGCAACTATTTTTAAAAGCTTTGTTTATTCTATCAAACTTTTTTAGTTTTAATTTGAATTCTAATCCTAATAACTTGTCAACTATTCAAAGTTTGAATCTTAAGTTAAAAGATTATCCTTTAAAATCTTTAACTAAATATCTTAATAAAGTTAGCTAAACAAAAGATTAGTTTAAGTTTTTATGATGATGTAGCTTATCTTTCAATTAGTGAGTTTTTAAGAACTATTAAACCACTGATTAAAAACAATGATGTTACTCATGATTTTAAAGATGATAAAGTAACTGTTAGTTTAAAAACACCAACTAAGATTTTAAAAGTAGAATTTGACTACCACCGACAAACAATTATTGTCTCAGATAACAGATTTTTTACTGAAATCTTAAAAAATAAAGAGCGTGGTGAGTTAGCTTTAAACTTAGAGTTTTTAAAACTTGAAAATCTTAATATTAATAAACAGTTTGAATTACAATTACAAAACTATCAAATTAGAATGTTAAAAGATCAAACTGATATTTATCTACCATTTGTATTATTAAACCAACTGTTTTTAAATCAGTCTAATATTCAATTGTATTTTAATGACAGTGAAGTTAACTTTTTTAGATTTGCTGAATCATTAAGTGATTTAATAGCAACTGTTCATTTAAAAAGATCACCAGTTAACCAACAAAACAAAATTCCTAATGGTTTAAAACAATTTCAATATCGTTATTTAGCATTCTTATTAGATCATTACTATGCTATTAAGCCCAAAAATACTACTTCATATAAAGATTTGCTTAAAAAGTATCATGATCAGATTTTAGCAACTAATAGTACTGATCATTATTTAGCAACTAGAAAGCTTATCAAAGAGTTAGATGATCCACATTCAGCTTATATTTTAGATGGATATTATGATAAAGCTAAAGACTTTAATAAACTCACTTTAACTAATAATTCTAATCCTAGAACTGAGTTTAAAAACCAGTTATTTAACCTACTAGCAAGTTATGATAAACCTAAATTTGAATATCAACTTTTAACAACTGCTGATCAACAAACTGGAATTATTGGTTTTCAAGGATTTGATCACTCAACAGCAAAACATCTTGAAAATAGTTTAAAACAAGCAAAACAACTAAATCTAAAAAACATTGTTTTAGATCTTTCAAGAAATGGTGGTGGGTTTATTGGTAGTGCTTATGAGATTTTAGGTTTTTTAACTGATCAAGCGTTTAAGATTTATTCTTATAATCCGCTTTCAAAAGATCAAAAGATTGAAACTATTAAATCTAAATATCAAAAATATGATTTTAATTATTATGTTCTAATTTCACCTTATTCGTTTTCAGCAGCAAATATTTTTGCTCAGATCACAAAAGATAATAACCTAGCTAAAGTGATTGGTTATCAAAGTTTTGGTGGCGCTAGTGCAATTAGTTATGCTGTTTTACCAACAGGTGATATCATTCAGTTAAGTAGTAATGATGTTTTTACTGATAAGCACTTTAAGTCTTTAGAATTTGGTGTTAGTCCAGATCTCAAATTACCTGGTAATGATATTAATGATTTTAAGAACTTATATAACTACTATTTACTTCAAGATTTAATTAACAAAGATAATCCTTCAACTGATTTGGCAAATAAAACTAGTTTGTTAGCTTTAATTAAAAATACTAACTTAAAAGTAGCAAAAAATGATCCTAAAACTTTAGTTCAAGCATTAATTCAATCTAATGCTGAAGTTGATCTTGCTAATAAAGAATTAATTGTTATTTTAAAAGCTGCTAATCGAGCTGAAATCTACTTAGCTGATGATCCAGATAATAAAATTACTGTGACATTTCAAGTTGTTGGATCAAATCACTTCAATCAATCATCAACAATTATTTTAGCTATCTTAGCACCAATAATTGTTATTCTACTAGTAAGTGTGATAGTGTTTTTTAATAAAAATAAACTTAAACTTTAATAGCTCTGAAATAAAACTTTATTACTAGTTAGATATTTAACTTAAAAATTATCAAAGCATCAACTCAGGTTGATGTTTTTTTGTTTTTAATTAGTTAGTTAAACTAGTTAGTTTATCAAGCTTATTTATAATTTTTATAAAAAAGTTTAAAAGCTCTTTGACTATCTTATTTATAATTTTTATAATTTAATTAAGAGTAAGAAAAAATAGATAAAGAAGGGTTTTTATGACAATTTCACTATTTAGTTATGTCAAATTTACTTTTAAAAACGTTATTAAAAAGAAAAGTTCAATTTTCTTTCCAGTGATTGTTTTAGTTACTTCACTAATCATAGGAATTATTTTAGTTAGTGCAATTCCTAATAAGTATCTTGAGTTAATTTCTTTTTTATACACTATTTTACTAATTATTATCACAATAATTTTTAGTTCAATTAAAGCCTTAAATCTTTTTAAAGATCTGGAAGTTGAAGGTATTGAAATATTAAGTTTATCTAAACCAATCTCAAGAAACTCTTTAGTGATGGGAAAGCTAATTTCATTTAGTTTTTTAAACTTAATTTGAAGTGGTGTGTTATTTGTTTGTGGTTTGTTATTTTTTTATGCTAACAATGGTTTTGGTCAAACACTTTTAAAAAGTTTGTTATTAGCATTTGTTAGTTTTTGTAGTTTTTTTATCTTTGGATTATTAACAAGTATTTTAAGCTTTAAATTAGCTCAAAAAATTACTATCATGATTCCTTTAATCATTTTTATTCCTTTAAGTTTAACTGGTTTAGTAATTTCAACTAATGTTAAAACAACTCTTAATCAGTCAGCTTTATATCTAAATCGAGTTTATCAAGATCATCATGCTGGTAATGAACTAAATGCTGAAGCCTACTTTTTAAATAACCAAGATCAGTTATTTTTAATTCCTAATGGTAGTGATAATCATAGTTTTGATGAACAACAAACTAACTATTTGCAACAAGTAATCAAACATACTAGTACTGCAGCATTTAACTGACAATTATATAGTTGGATTGCTATTCCTTATCAATTGATTAATGTTTTTAATTTTAATAATAAAAATATTTTTAGTTCTTTAGATTCTAATTCAGAAAATCATTTAAATAACTTTGTTTATTATAATGATTTAGATAATTTTGCTTATCAGTATAAATTAGAACAAAACACCAAACAAACTAAATATTTAACTGAATCAAATAAACATAGTTATATTGTTCCAGGATTATTAAAATCACATTCAATTTTTTCAGTTGCTAGTCAAGATTTACTAGCTGAATTAGAAAATTATGATTTAGTGTATGCCATTAATGGAGTTGATGACCCAACTAAAGATTTTGAAACTGATCGGCAAGACTTTGCAAAGATTAATAACTTAATTGGAAAAGTAAAATGAGATTATGTTAAACAAGTGTTAAAAGATCAGAAGTTTAATGATATAGCTCAACAATTTGTTAAGAAGTTTATTACTAATCATCAACAAGTTATTCAACAAAAAAACTTAGATGAAATTCATCAAAAGTTAATTAAAGCACTTGAAGCTGAGTTAAATAATAACCAAAGTCAAATTAATCAGTATGTTAATGATAATTTGGTGTTATTTAGTAGGGTATCTTTAAAAGATGGCTTAATTAAATCATTTGAAGAAAAACTAATTTATTATGCAGTTAGTTTAATGAATTATATTTATTTTAATTATCAGAATAATGTAATTTATCAGGCAATGATTAAACATCCTAATAAACAAGTATATGGTAATTATCAATATAAGTTAATGATTAACAATAAAGAGTATAAATTAGGTGGCTATAGTGGTTATTCAGCTGTAGTACATGAAAAATTAGATAATAATGCTAGTCAAAATCAAGAGCAGTTAAAAGCTCAAATTCAAAAGGATTTAAAAACTCTTAATAATAGTCAACTGTCTGAATTGTGAGAAGAATATCAAAAAGCTAATAGCAGTAGACAACAAAATAAAATTGGTACTTTATTATTAGATCTAACAAAACTAAAAAACCTTTTAAATACTTTTGAAGGTAGTGATAAGCAAGCTGCAAGCTATATTTCAGACATAGATGGTGAATTAAGAAAAAAAGTTGTTGAATTTATTAAAAGTGAAATTAGTAAAGTTGAAGCCGAGATAAATAAAGCAACCGAATCTAAAAGAATGTTTACTCAAAAATTAGAAGAATTAATTAAACAAGAAAATCAGTCTAACAAAGATAAATTAATAAATATTCAAAAAAACTGAAACGAATTAGAAAAAAGACAATCAGATAAATCTAAATTTGCAACTAGATATCAAACAAGACCAAGTAAAACTAATTTCTTATTCCAATCATCAGATGATTTATATTCAATAACTAGAGATAAAAAAGTTGTCAATAATTACTTATTATTTGTAATTTGATTATTGATAATAACTATCGAATTTGTAGTAGTATTTAAACTTTATCAAAGAAAGGATTACCAATAGTTATGAATAAAATTTTAGAAGTAATTAATTTAACTAAAATCTTTGAACAATCAAGTAGAGGTATTAAAAACATTAACATGACTATTTATGATGGTGATTTTCATGCTTTTATTGGTGAGAATGGTTCAGGTAAAACTACGACAATTAAAACGATTATTGGAGCTTTTTGAGATTATCAGGGTCAAGTATTAATTAATAATATTGATATTAAAAAACCATCAGCTAGAGCAATTCTTGGTTATGTGCCTGAAAGTGCAGTCTTTCCCAAAGAATTAACTTCTTATCAATATTTAATTAACTTTGCTAGGTTATGAAATCTTGATTTAAAACAAGCTGATTTAAAAATTAAAAGCTTTTTAAAAATGTTTAATATTTTAGATTTAATTGATGAAAAACCGGCTAACTTTTCATCAGGTCAAAAGAAAAAGATTTTATTAATTCAAGCACTTTTAAATGATCCTAAACTAATTATTTTAGATGAACCAGCTTCTAATTTAGATCCTACTGCAAGATATGAGTTATTTAACTTTTTACAAAAGATTAATCAAGAACAAAAAATTACCATCTTAATTTGCTCTCATATTCTTTCTGAAATTGATAAATATGTTAATTCAACTACTTTACTAGATCATGGAAAGGTAGTTTATTCAGGTAAAAAAATCAAACATTTAGAAGAGTTATTTTATGAAAAAGTGATTGCTAAGTAGTTTATTATTACTTATTCCATTATCTAGTGTTAGTTGTCAGCTAAATAATAATCATCAACAAAATCAACCTGTTATTAACAAAAACTTTTATCAATATCCTGCTATTCAAAAATTACTAACTGAGCTTTTTAATAATAATCAAGTTTTAAAAAATCAGTATCTAAACCAACAAGAAAATTATTCAGATCACAAAATTGCTAATCTTGAATATCTTTTAACATTATTACCAATCTTTAATCCTAGAGACATCAGAAATAATGTAAGTAATTTTTATATTATCAATCAAAAAGCAAAAGAAGTTTTAACTCAGTTATTAAATCATGATTGGTATTGATTTTTAAAAAATCTTAACCAGTTTGAATTTAACTTTAATCCTTATCATGATCGATATATTGGATCTGAATTAGAAAAGACTTTATTTGAATTATTTACTAACCAAAATCTTTCAAAACAACTTAAACAACAATTTCAAGTTGATTCTTTACTAATTAGTCTTAAATCTCAAATTTTTAGTCAAATAATCGAAGTTGATATTAAAAGTCACAATAAGCTATTAGCTCAAGATCAGTATCAATATAAAAAAGCTTTATATCTAATTTATGATCAAAATAAAGCAATTAAATTATTAAAATATAAATCAGCTGGAATTGTCAAATATCAAGTGTTTACTGATCTATTTGTTTTTAAAAATACAAATAATTTAAAAGAACAAATAACTGAATTAGAAAATAAAATTTATCAAAATAGAGCTAAAGAGATCAGTGAAGAATTTGCAGAAATTGAGCCTTCTTATCAAAAGATTGTTGAAGAATTTAAAGACGAATTTTTAGGTGATGATTCTGTTAGTCAAATTAATAATCATCTTAGAAGCAAAATTAGAAAACCTAACTCAGATAAAGTCAAAAAAGATTTAGAAGAGTTAAACAATGCAATTAATCAGACATTTGAAAAATTAGATAAATTAGTTCAAGATAAGGATGGTATAAATAAACAAGATTTTAATAACTGAAAAGAAAAAACATTTGTAAATAAATTATTACAAAATCAATATCAAAAGTATTTTAATTCATTAAAAGAAGAACTTGATGACAACTATGATAGTTTTGTTGAAAAATGATCAAAAAAAGCTGATGAACTTTGAAATAAGTTAGAAGAAAAATTACCTGAAATAGATTTAAATAAAAAATTAAAACTATCTCAAAAATTTAGTGATGAAAAATGTTATAGCTTTTTAGAAGCTAACCAATACAATGACTTTTTAGCAAGAACACTTGACCAAATAAATAAAGTTGACAGTTTAAAAAATATCAAAAGTGATCAAGCAGGAATTATCAAAATACTTAAAAACTATAAAATCCTTAGATATAGCTGGAGGTCAATCAAATGAAATTAGATAAAAAGACAGTTAAAAAAATCTCTTTAACTTTTATTGTAATTCTTTTGATTGTTCCAGTAGCTGCAATTCTTGGTCAATTTAAGTTTAAAACTGAAACATTAGATTTAGAAATTCCAACAAATCATAAAGTAAAGATTGATAAACTTTCTGATCAACAGCAAGTTTCAAATAAGTATTTAAACCAATTAGTAGAAACTACTTTTAAAACTAATCAACTAGCTAAAGATCAGTTTTTAAAATCTCAAGATCAAACTTCAAGTTTATTTGAGCAATTAAAACAAATTACTGATCAAAATAAAGTCAATGAGTTTATAAATAAAAACTGATTATTTGTCTTAAAACACATTGATAAATTTCAATTAAAATTCAAAGACTATTGAACTTTAAATGAATATGTTACAAATATTAATCAAGCTCATAGTTCAAGTTTTATAGACAAAATAAATCAATTGAAAAATACTGATCATCACAATATTAATCTAAAGCAAAATCACTTTGATTTTATGCATTTAGGTGAAGAATCTCAACATAACCACGGACCAAACTATTTATTTTATCTACGACTAGATAAATTAGCAATCAGAATTTTAATTAGTAGAGATAAAAACAAAACTGATTTTAAATTTGATAAATTTATTTATTTTAACCAAGCACAAAACAATAATTTCACTATCTTAATAGCTCAAGTAATTCATCAAATTATTCATCAAGATAGTAGAGCAATCCAAACTTTTGAAGATGAAATAGTCTCAAATTATGGAATTGCTACAGTTAATGATTTAGTGCTAAGAAAGGATGATAGTGATGAAAAATAAAATTAAATATTTATTATCATCTTTAATGCTAGTCTTTGTTACTAGTAGTGTTGTTAGCTGTAAAACTAGTTCAAATCAAATTGTAATTAATAAAATTAAAGATCAACATCAACACAAATGAGATGTCTTTTTAAGTCAGTCTTATGTAGTAGAGTTATTAGATTTGGTATTTCAAAATCAAGAACAAAAAACTAAATATATCGCATCACAAAAAAAGCTTGATAAAGATTATTTTGACCAATTAAGAGAGTATTTTACTTATGCAAATAATGTTGTTAGAAGTTATTCATATGATAGTAAGCAACCATTTGGTTATCAAGAATTTTCGAAAAAACTTGATCAATTATTTCAAGAAAATTGATTATGAGCTTTATTTAACATTGATAAATTTAAATTTGTTTTGTATGGTGAATCAGAACAATTTATTAAACAAGTTGAAGAAGCTAATCGTGATTCTCAAAAAAGTAGTGTTTTAGTTGGATCATTTATTAAACTAAAAACTAATCTAATAAATCAGTACGTAATCTATCAAACAAGTAAAAATGAAACTTATTTATATTTACTAACTTCAAGTAATAATATTTTTAAAATCACTATTGATAAAACTAATTCAAAAACCAAAGTAGAATTAGATCAATACACTTATGCTTATGAAACTTTTTTAGCTAAACCTGAGCAAATCAAAAACTTTGATTTTAAAAAGTATGCACACGTTACTTCACTACATAACTCAAGTAATGCTACACAAAAAAATCTTTTTGATGCTCAATACGGAGGATTGCCTTTAAGATTAACTGTTGTTGATATTATTAAAAAATAGCTAGATTAAATTTAATCAAATGACAATCAATTTATTAGTTATTTTCATTTCACTAGACAATTATTTATTTTAGCTAGTTTTTAAATTTTGTAATATAATAAATATTGTCTTACTTAAGCCCTTTTGGTGGAATTGGCAGACACATCAGATTCAAAATCTGACGAGGAAACTCGTATCGGTTCGACCCCGATAAAGGGCACCAGTTTGAAAATTAAACTTAGTTCATTCTAAGTTTTTTTATTTTCTAATAGTTTAAAATAAAATTATTAAATGATAAGGAACTGATATTGTGAGTTGAAATATCTCAAAAGTTGATCAGACTAAAATCGCTGTAGTTTATCAGCAAATGGGTACTTTTAAAACCTTTGCTCAAGCAGTTGATACAGCTGTTAAAATGGCTAAAACTGAAAAACTATATTTAGATATTTATTCAGATCAAAATCAACTACTTGATAGTTTGAACTATACAAAAACTTTATCAGTTCAAGAAGTTTATCAGAAATCTATTAGTGATCTAAAACTGGCTCGTGCTGAAAAAACTGTTTCAAAAATTGAACTTGATCAAAGAAAACAAGACTATAAAACTAACAAAGACTTTAATCAAGCAGAATGACTAAAGCAATTATATATCAAAGCTAAAAGACAATATCAACACAAAATTAAAGCTATTAAGTATGCTAAATTTAGATATAAAATAGCTAAAAAAACCTTTAAAAAGAGTCTGTAAATATCATTAAAATATTGACTAAATATATTAAAAATCTAGTCGTTAGTGTGATTTTTAATCATCACCAAAACTAAATTAGATCAAAAAATATTTATGCTAATAATTTAGTCTATTTGTTATAATGTTATTAAAAGTATAGAAATTAGTTTTAAAGGGAGAATAGCTAAGCAAAATGAAAAAGGATCAAACTGTTGTTAATCAAAAAACAAGTCAGTGATTTTCTAATTTTATAGATATAGCTAAAAACAAAAGACTAATATTAGTTTTTATTATCATAATTGCAAGTATTTTAGGACTATGAACTTGAACATTTTTAACAAGTAATAACACTATTAGTATTGGAGGAAGTGCTAGTGCTGATCCAATTATGCAAAGACTTACTAATATTTATCAAAAAAAGACTAAAAAAGCTTTTGTTTATTCTTCAACAGGTTCTGGAGCAGGAGCTAGCAATGTTGTAAATAACACTTATAACATTGGGTTTATTTCTAAATCTGAAACCGATCAATCAATCCCGAAACAAATAGCTGATCATTTGATTAGAAAAGATCAAAAAGGTGATGGGGAACTTTTTAAAAATATCACTAGTGAAAATAAAGATCAAACTTTTAATCAACTTTTAAATGAAAGACAAACTCAAGATCAAACTAGTTATCATTTTGTTGATTTTGCAAAAGATTCAATTGTTTTTATTTACAACATAGACGGAACTGGTTTAACTAATGACCAAATTCAAAACATTGAGTTTATGGTTGCAGATAATAAAATTAATGAGCAAGCAACCCAAGCTTTACAGGCAATTTATGCAGTTAATGATCAATCAAAATTAATTAGTTGAAGAGAGTTTTATAAAAAATTAACCGGAAAAGACGAAGCTAATATAAATAATAAAACTAAAGTAACTGCCTATTCAACAAACTCTGGATCAGGAACAAAAAGTTCATTTGAAATTATTTCTGGATTTAAAGCCAAAAATTACAAAGTTGGTCAAGCAGTTAATCAATATAATTCAAATGGTGCAATCTTTGAACAAATTAGTCGTTCGAAGGGTGCTTTTGGTTTTGTTTCAATGCAATATGCCAGAGAAATTAAAAAATTTCCAAACCTAAAAGCAGTGATTATTAAAAAAGATGATAAAAAATGAGATATTAACAAAACTATTGACTATCAAGATTATCCATTAAACCGACCATTTGTGGCTTTATATAAAATGACTGGTAAAAAAGCTCTTGATCTTGAAATTTTAGAATTTATTTACTGAGTTTCATCATCAAATGAACCAGAAGTTAAGAGTTTGTATGAAAAATTAGGTTTAGTACAAAACTGACAATCACAAAATTATATTAATAACAAATTATCTTTTAATAAGTACTAACTTTAAATTTAACTAGTAGTTTAAGTATTAACTATAAAACAAACTGATATTTAATTAAATAACAAGGAGATGCTATGTTATTAAATCAAAAAGTTAAAAATAATACTAATTTCAAGTCTCCAAAACAGCGTAGTGGCTTTGTTTTTAATTTATTAAGATCATTAATTTGATTTTTTAGTTTATCATCAATAGCGATACTAATTTTATTAATTGTTTTTGTTGGGATTAAGACTAGTACAATTTTTAATAAACAATCTTTTTGAAGTTTTATTTTTGGAAAAACTTGAAACCCAGAAGCAAACCAGTTTGGAATTGGGATTATTATTTTAATGACATTAGTCTTAATGTTATTTTCAATGTTATTTGCTGTACCTTTAACATTATTTACCACACTATTTATTTCTGAGTATTTATCAAAAAAAGCACAAAGAAGAACTATGACAATTATTAAATTATTAGCCGGGATTCCTTCAGTTGTGTTTGGGTTATTTGCAAGAGAACAAATTGGTAATTTATTTAGATTAATGGGTGCCTATACAAACGATAATTTGATGGTTGCAGCAATTACTATGGCTTTTATGGCAATTCCAATTATGGTAAGTTTAAGTTATGATGCAATTCAACAAGTACCTATTGGCTATCGAGACTCATCACTAGCTTTAGGTATTTCTAAAGAAAAGACTACTTTTTCAATTGTCAGAAAATCAGCTACTCCTAAAATCATTTCAGCAGTTATTTTAGGTATGGCTAGAGTTATTGGTGAAACCATGGCGATTATGATGGTTGCTGGTAACGCTACAGCATGATTCAACACTAATAATGGTGCGGCTGGGTTTTTATTTTCATCACTAAGAACTTTGTCATCAACTATTGGATTAGAAATTTTAGAAAATAGTGGAGCAGCTCACGAATCAGCTTTATATGCGATTGGATTATTTTTATTCTTATTAGTGTTTGTGATTAATCTTGCAATTTTACTAGTTTCAAATAAAGAAAAAATTTCATCAAAAATTAGAATACTAATTCATTCTAAATCTTCGAAGTCTTCAAAAGCACAATATTTAAAACTATATGATGCAAATGATTTAGACTTTATGATTAAAAACCGAGCACAAAACCAATTGTTTAAAAACCTTTACTCAAAAACTATGCTTGTTTTAATGTGGCTATCAACTAGTTTTGTGATTGGATTTACTTTTTGAATTATTATTACAACAACAACTCACGGTCTAATAGCAACTCAATATAGCCATGCTTTTTTATCAATTGAAGGACAAGCAGGAATTTTTGCAGCAATGCTAACTACTTTATTATTAATTTTATGTACTTTAGGTATTGCCATTCCTTTTGCGCTTGCAACAGCGATTTATCTAGCCGAATTTGCAAAACCTAAATCTTTATTTGCTAAAGTGTTTAGATTTTTATTAAATATCACTGCTTCAACCCCATCAATTATTTTTGGGATTTTTGGTTTATCAGTGTTTATTAATTATTTAAAAATTCCGTTTAGTGTAATAGCTGCGGCTCTAACTATGACGATTGTGATTTTACCAATGTTAATTAAAAACTTCGAAGATGCGATCACTGGAGTTCCTAAGACTTATCGTGAAGCAGCAGCAGCACTTGGGTTAAGTAGAACTAAAAGATTATTTAAAATCGTTTTACCAAACGCGATGCAAGCAATTATTACAGGAATTATTTTAGCAATGGCTAGAATTATAGGTGAATCAGCACCAATCTATTTAACACTTGGAACTGCTATTAGAATGCCTTTAGAAGGGTTTATGTCATCAGGAGCTACTCTAACTACTGGAATTTATATTCTAGCAAGTGAAGCAGGACCGGGTGTAGGTCAAGCGATTGCCTGATTAATGTCATTTGTAACTATTGTTTTTGTTTTAACATTAAACTTTACTAGTGGTAGAATTTCGGGTTTACTAGTTAGAGCCAATCAAACTACAAATCACAAACTAAAAGAAGTGTTTAGTAATTTATTTAAAGCTGAAACTTATAAAAACTGAATTATAAATATTAGTAAAAACTTTACTTTAATCATTCAAAAAGTATATCATGTGATTTTAAAAACTTTTAATCTTAAAGCACTGATTAATCGTATTAATCTAACTATTAAAAATAAAAAAGCATATCAACTAGTCAAAAAAAGAGGTAAAAAATAATGAACTCTACAATTGATGAAACTAAAATTTATAGTAAGTCAAATAAAAAAGAAAAACAAACTGTAATTAAAATTAAAAATTTTAATTTTTACTACAATAGAGGTAAAAAACAATCGTTGTTTGATATTAATATGGATATTAAAGAACGTACAATTACTACTTTTATTGGTCCTAGTGGATGTGGTAAAACAACTTTATTAAAATCACTAAACCGAATGAATGATTTAATTGATGGTACTAAAATAACTGGTCTAATTAGTATTTTTGGTCAAGATATTTATGATCTAAATACTGATATTACTAAACTAAGAACTCAAGTTGGTATGGTCTTTCAAAAACCCAATCCTTTTCCAATTTCAATTTATGAAAATGTCATTTATGGTCCTAAATCACAAGGAATTAAAGATAAAGCTATTTTGCAACAAATTTGTCAAGAATCACTTCAAAAAGCTGCTTTATGAGATGAAGTTAAAGATATTTTACACACTCCCGCTTTAGGATTAAGTGGTGGTCAACAGCAAAGATTATGTATTGCTAGAGCAATTGCTATGAAACCAAATATTTTATTAATGGATGAACCAACAAGTGCACTAGATCCAATTGCAACTTTAAAAGTTGAAGAGTTAGTTTTAGAGCTAAAAAAAGAATATACGATTGTTATGGTGACTCATTCAATGCAACAAGCAACAAGAATTAGTGATTATACAGGTTTCTTTTTTAAAGGTGAATTAGTAGAATATAATAAGACTAAAAAACTTTTCACAAATCCTAGAGATCAAAGAACAGAAGATTATATTTCAGGAAGATATGAGTAGAGGTAGATTATGGCAATTAATAAAATTCTAGACAACGATTTAGAGCAATTACAAAATATGATTGAAGAAATGATTGAAACTACTAAAATCCAGTATGCTAAGAGTTTTTCAATTATCAGAGATCAAAATCCTGAACTTGCTGAACTGATTATTGAACACGATAAAATCATTAACGCTATGCAAAATCAGTTTACATCAGCAGCGCTTTGAAAAATTTCTAAACAAAAATTAATTGCAAAGGATTTGCGACTAGCAATTGGTGGTATTTTAATTAGTCGTGAAATTGAAAGAGTTGCAGATTATTCAAAATCAATTTCAAGATTTTTTAGTTCTTATCATCCAAACCAACAACAAGTTGATATGATTGTCGAGTTATTTGAATTAGTAGTTGAAATGTTAGATGCCTTTTCTCACTTATTTTCTAACCCAGAAATTAACACTAACAAGATTACTGATTTAGAAGTAAAAATTAGTAATAAGTTTAAAGAATTTTATGCCATTTTAATTGAATATTTAAAGCAAGCCAAAACTACTAAAGAAGTTGAAAAGATCATTGCAGTTATGAAACAAATCATTAATTTAGAGCGCGCTGGTGATCATTTAATTAATGTTCAAGAAATTGTTACTTTTATTAAAACTGGTAAGTTTATTGAACTAAAAGAATACAATTAACCTAACAAGCAAAACAGCTTGTTTTTTAATACTTGTTATTTGTTAAAATTGTTATAGATTAAAAGGAGAATTTTATGGGATTTTGATCTAAATTAAAAGCAAAAATTAGCTCATCTAACAGTGAAACTAGCAATGAAAAACAAAGTCAAAAGCAGTTAAGAAAAAAACAAAAACAACAAGAAAAAGAAAAAAAAGCTCAAAAAGCAATGCTAGATTCTGCTTTAGATTTTTCGCGTGACATTAAAAAGTTATCTAAAAAATATAAACAAGCCGATGATCAATTTTTTGAAGAACTAGAAGAAGTGTTAATTAAAACTGATATGGGTATGAAAATGGTTTTAAAAGTTTCAAATCTAGTTCAAAAATCTTTGAAAAAAAATGCAAGTTTTGATGATTTAAAAGATGCTTTGGTCAAAGCTTTATATGATGCTTATACTGATAATGACTGAACTAAGACTAAATATAAAATTAATTTTAATGATAAGCGATTAAATATTTTTATGATGGTTGGAGTTAATGGCACTGGAAAAACTACTTCACTTGCTAAATTAGCAAATTATTATGCTGAACAAAATTATAAAGTTTTAATTGCTGCAGCTGACACTTTTCGAGCTGGAGCTGCAAAACAATTAGAAGAATGAATTCAAAATCGTTTAACTAGTAAAGTTGATCTAGTTCAAGCATCAAAAGCTAATGCTGATCCTGCCAGTGTGGTTTTTGATGCTGTTAAGAAAGCTAAACAAGAAAATTATGATTTGTTATTAATTGATACTGCCGGACGTCTGCAAAATAAAGTTAATTTAATGGCAGAATTAGAAAAAATTAAAAAGATTATCCAAACAGCTCAAAGTGATGCACCACACGAAACTTTGCTAGTAATTGATGCTACAACTGGTCAAAATGGTGTGATTCAAGCGCAAGAATTTAGTAAAGTCGCTAAAATTAGTGGAATTATTTTAACTAAAATGGATGGTTCAAGCAAGGGTGGAATTGGTTTAGCTATTAAAGATCAGTTAAATATTCCAATTAAAATGATCGGAATTGGTGAACAAGTTGACGATCTGAGTTTATTTGATATCGAACAATACATTGTCAGTTTAGCTAGTGGGTTTATGCAAGGAGAAGAAAATGAATCATCTGATTAATAAAACAGTTAATCTTTCTAGTTTATTTAGAATTTATCAAGATCTTTTAACTAGCAAACAAAAACAGTATTTTGAGTTATATATTGATGAGAATTGATCGTTAAATGAGATTGCTGAAGAGTTTGCAATTTCTAAAGCAGCAGTTTATGATTCAATTACTAAAACCACTAAGTTATTAGAAGATTGAGAAGCAAAACTACAATTAAAACAAAAACAAGATAAGTTAAATTTAATTATTGCTAAACTAGAAACTAATTGTTTAAATAACCAAGAACTAATTGCAATGTTAAAAGAGGTGAGTTAATGAAAGTTTTAATGATTGGTGATGTTTATGCAAGTCCGGGAAGAGCAGTTGTTGAACAATATCTAGAACAAATTAAAAAAGAATATGATATTGATTTTATTGTAGTAAATGGTGAAAACACAACTCATGGAAAATCATTAATTAAAAAACATTACCAGTTTTATAAAGATTTAGGTGTTGATGTAATTACTAGTGGAAACCATATTTTTAAAAATAAAGAAGTTTTAGAATATATTGACTCAACTTCAGATTTATTAAAACCACTTAATATGAGTAGTTATACTCCAGGAAAAGGTTATACAATTGTTGAAAAAAATGATAAAAAAATTGCAGTTGTTAATTTAATGGGTCAAAGCTTTATGGATCAGTGTAATAATCCTTATCAGGCTATGGATCAGTTTTTAGCAAGCAATGATGATTATGACATTTTATTAGTTGATTTTCACGCTGAAGCTACAGCTGAAAAAATGGCTTTTGCCTGAAATTATGATGGAATTATCACTGCTTTTGTTGGAACTCACACTCACGTGCAAACTGCAGATCAAAAAATTTTACCTAAAGGTTCAGCTTATATTACTGATGTTGGTATGACTGGAGTGATTAACTCAATTATTGGAGTTGAACCAAGTGATGTGATTTTTAAACAAAAAACTAATTTGCCAAGTTCATTTCACCCAGCTACAGGTCAAGCAATGCTCAACGCAGTGATTATTGAAATTGATGATCAAACTAATAAAGCAGTTAGCATTGACCGTTTAAGTTTGGTTAATTAAAACTTGTTGAGCCAAATAAATTAATTCTCATATGATAGAATAAATAAAGAACAAATTAATATTAAATTCTTATTAAGAATCACTGAAAGATAAAACTTGATGAGGTGATAGCAACCTATTTAGTTAGGTGCTTAAATAAAGGGCGTAAGCTAACAATAAGATTGTCTTAAAACACGACAATTTTATGTCGTGTTTTTTTCAAAATGATAAGAATTAAACGATTAACAGAAAGGATATAAATGAAAAGATTATTTACTAGTGAAAGTGTTAGTGAAGGACATCCAGATAAGATTTGTGATCAAATATCTGATGCCATTTTAGATGAAGTTTTAAAACAAGATAAAAACGCTAAAGTTGCTTGCGAAACTTTTGCAACCACTAATTATTTACTGATTGCAGGTCAAATATCAACTACTGCTGTTGTTGATTATGAACAAGTGGCTAGAGATGTTTTAAAAAAGATTGGTTATAATAACGATGATTATGGTATTAATGCTGATACTTGTAAAATTGATGTTAAAATTGAAGCTCAATCGGCTGATATTGCCATGGGAATTGAACTAGAAAATCATGAAATTGGTGGTGGAGATCAAGGAATTATGTTTGGTTATGCTACTAATGAGTCTCAAACTTATTTACCATTAGCAATTAGTATGGCTCATGAACTTGTTTATCATGCCACTAGACAAAGAAAACAAGGTTTATTTAAATGAGCAAGACCTGATATGAAATCTCAAGTAACAATTGATTATACTGATATTAAAAATCCTAAAATAGATACCATTTTAATGTCAATTCAACACGATCCTGATTACAACGAACAAGCATTTAAAAAATATATTAAAGAAGAAATTATGGATTTAGTAGCTGAACAATTTCATTTAAATAAAGACTTTCAAGTACTAATTAATCCAACAGGTAGGTTTGTGATTGGTGGACCTCAAGGTGATACTGGATTAACAGGTAGAAAAATCATTGTTGATACTTATGGAGGTTATGCAAGACATGGTGGTGGTGCTTTTAGTGGAAAAGATTCTACTAAAGTAGATAGATCAGCTGCTTATATGTGTCGATATGTTGCTAAAAACCTAGTGGCTGCTGGTCTTGCTGATAGACTTGAAATTCAAGTCAGTTATGCCATCGGATTGCCACGACCAATTTCAATTTGAATTGAAACTTTTGGAACTGAAAAAATTGCTTTAGAAAAAATTTATCAAGCAGTTATTGATAACTTTGATTTTTCAGTTTCAGGTATGATTAAAAAATTAGATTTACGTCAACCAGTTTTTTTTAAAACTTCAAAATATGGACATTTTGGTAAAAAAGAATTTGCTTGAGAAAAAACAGATAAAATTGATCTGTTAAGGGAGTATTTAAACTAATGTATTTACAAGTTGTTGGCGCAAGTATTGATGATATTAAACAAATCAATCAGTCAAATGCTGATAGTATTGCTTTTTGTAAAAATCCTGAAGTTGGTGGTTTAACTCCAAGCTTAGATGATATTTTACTTGCAAATCAAGTAGTGCAAAAACCAATCAATATTATGATCAGAACTTCTGAACACGGTTTTGTTTTTACTGAATATGAATTAAAAAAACAAATTAGAACAATTGAAATGATTTCTGAACTTGCTAATATTTCAGGAATTGTGGTTGGTGTTTTAAATGATGATTTTTCGATTAATGAAAAATTTTTAGAAGAAGTTAATAAAGTTAAAAAGCATTTAAAAGTAACTTTTCATCAAGCATTTGACCAAGCTAAAGATTTTAAAAAAGCTTTAAAAATTTTAGAAAAATACAAAGTTGATTTAGTTCTAACTAGTATTGGTATTAATCCAGAACAAGATTTAGAAGTACTTAAAGAGTTAAAAAATCTTAAAACTAGTGTTGAGATTTTAATCACTGGATTAACTGTTAAAGATCATTTAAAACAAGCTCTAACAGTTAGCAAAGATTTTCAGATTGATCTAATAGCAAGAGTTGAGCCTAATTGAAACGCTAAAATTTCAATTGATAATATTAATGATTTTAAGAGTTGAAAAGATGAATAAAAAAGTCAAAATTATTGGTGCAGGATTAGCTGGTTGCGAAGCTGCTTGATTATCAGCAAATAACAATGTTAAAGTAGAATTATATGAAGCAAAAACTCTTAAACGTAATGAAGTTCAAAAATCTGATGATTTATGTGAGTTAGTTTGTTCTAATACTTTCAGAAGTCAGTCATTGTTAAATGCTGCTGGAATTTTAAAAAGTGAAATGCGAAAGTTAGGATCATTAATTTTAAAAGTTGCTGATCAGACTAGTATTGCAAGTGATGATGCACTAGCTGTTGATCGTACTAGTTTTTCAAAAAAAGTTACAGAATTGATTACCAATCATCCTAATATTACTTTGATTTCAGAAAATGTTAGTTCGATTGATGATGAAAATGATGTTACTCTCATAGCAACAGGACCTTTAACAACAGTTGAATTACAACAAGAAATTCAAAGATTAATTGGTAAACAAAAACTCTTTTTTATGGATGCTTCAGCTCCAATTGTTAGAAAAGATTCAATTAATTTTAATAAAGTTTATTATGCAGCAAGACATAATCAAGGTAAATACATTTGCTGTCCATTTAATGAACAAGAGTTTAATGATTTTGTTGATCAGTTAGTAAGTGCTGAGCAAGTGCAGTTAAAAGATTTTGAAAAAGCAATCTTTTTTAAAGGATGTCAACCAATCGAACAACTAGCTAAAACTAGTAAAAAACTTCTATTAAAAGGTCCAATGTCAGCTAATAAGTTATTAGATGCTAACAACCATCAACCTTATGCTGTTGTTCAACTTCGTCAAGATGATGCTAAAGATAGTTTATATAATCTAGTTGGTTTTCAAACTAATTTAAAATGACCTGAACAAAAAAGAGTTTTTAGTTTAATTCCTGGACTCGAGAACTTAAAAATTGTTAGATATGGAGTAATGCATAAAAATTATTATATTAATTCTCCTAAAATTTTAAATTTTAAACTACAAACTAAAAGAAAGAAAAATGTTTTTTTTGCCGGACAAATTACTGGAGTTGAAGGTTATATTGAATCTGCTAGTTCTGGAATTTGAGCAGCAATTAACATTTTATGTTTTTTAAATCATAAAAAACTTCAACCATTATCAAATAAAACGGTATTAGGAGCACTGACAAACTATATTACTAATCCTAAAATATCAAGTTTAAAACCAATGAAGTGTAATTTAGGTATTTTAGAACAAGTTAATAAAAACTCTCAAGAACAATTTTATTCATTTAATAACTCCACTCAAGCTTTAAATCAGTATTTAGCTGAACTAGATCAGATCATTAAAATTAACTTTTCAGATTAGATTGATTATGCAAATTTTAAAATTAAAACCTTATTTTTCAGAAAAGCTTTGAGGCGGAGAGAAATTAAAAGAGTTTGGCTTTGATCTAGGTCAAGCTCAAAAAATAGGTGAAGCTTGAGTAGTTTCAGCTCATAAAAATGGTATGAGTTATGTCAGTGAAGGAGAATATAAAAACCTTAGTTTAAAAGAACTGTTTGAAAACCACAAACACCTATTTAACAATTATCAAGGTCAGTATCCATTACTAGCAAAAATTATTACAGCTAAACAAAACTTATCAGTACAAGTTCATCCTGATGATGAATATGCTTTAAAAAATCATCAACAACTAGGAAAACCTGAGTGTTGATATGTTTTAGATTGTGATAAAGATGCTGAAATTATCTATGGACATCATGCTAGATCAGCTCAGCAGTTAGTTGAAATGATTAACGATCAAAATTGAGATCAGTTACTTAAAAAAGTAAAGATTAAAAAAGGTGATTTTGTCTATGTTCCTCCTGGTAAAGTACATGCTATTAGTGCTAATGTAGTTGTTTATGAACTACAACGTTCAAGTGATCTAACTTATAGGTTGTATGATTACAATCGCATTGATCCTAAAACTAGCCAAACTAGAAGATTAGATCTAGATGATGCAATTAATTGTATTACTGTTCCAGATTCTCAAATTTCAATCATTAATCAAGTTAACCAAGAACTTTTTAGCTGTAAATGATTTTCTATTTATCTTTTAGATTGCTCAAGTACAAGTGTTTTTCAACCAACTGAAAAATGTGATTGGTTACAACTAACAGTTATTAAAGGTCAAGGAACTATTAATGGGATTGATTTTAAACAAGGTCAATCAGCAATTACAATCAAAGGTGTTGAGCCTTTAAAAGTTAAAGGAAAAATCACAATTGTGATTTGTTGAATTAAAAATGATGAATAAAATTAATCAAAGTTGACTTACTTTATTTGAAAGACTAGCAATTAAAGATCAAATTAATAACTTATTAGATCAGGTTTATAATTCTAATCAAGTAGTTTTTCCTAGTAGAAAAGATGTTTTAAAACTGTTTGAGTTAAGTGATTTTAATAAGATTAAAGTTGTGATTATTGGTCAAGATCCTTATCATGATTTTAATCAAGCTAATGGTATAGCTTTTAGTGTTAATCAAACTGTTTCAGCTCCACCAAGCTTAAAAAATATTTTTAAAGAATTAAAAGCTGATCTACAAATTGATCATTTTAATAATCACTCACTTGAAAATTGAGTTAAACAAGGAGTGTTGTTAATTAATACTTGTTGAACTGTAGCTGCTCATCAACCAGGATCACATAATAATTTAGGTTGACAAAAGATCACTAAAATCATTTTAGAAAACGTTGTTTTAAATAATAAAAAAGTGATTTTTTGTCTTTGAGGAAATTATGCTAAACAAGTCTATCACTCACTTGATCATAAACCTGATTATGTTATTAGTTCAGCACACCCTTCTCCTTTTAGCTATCACAAAGGTTTTCAAAACACTAAACCATTTAGTAAAATTAATAATAAGTTAACAGAACTAAACTTAGAGATCATTGATTGAAGCAAATAATAAGGAGCTATATGAAAAAAATAAAAGATATTACATTACAAACAAATACGATTGATGCGATTGTGAGAATTGAAAAAGTGATTATTTCAACAGGTAGCAATGGGTCAAATTACTTAATACTGCATCTTGCTGATTCTACAGGTAGAATTGAAGCAAGAAAATGGATTGTCACCGAAGAAGATAAAAATCTTTTAAAACCCAACACAATCATTTTATTAAAAGATACACAAGTATCAGAATATCGTAATGTTTTACAACTTAAAGTAGATAACTATTATGTTATTGATGACAAGGATTTAAGTTATTATAATCTTAGCAAAAATGATTTATTCATATCAGCTCCAATAGATGTTGATAATGCTTATGATAAATTATTAAAAATACTATCAGCAATTGAAAATAAAACCTATCAACAAATTACTATTAAGTTATTAGAAAAATATAAAGACCAATTTTTAACGTTTCCAGCAGCGATGAGTGTTCATCACAATGTAAGTGGTGGTTTATTTTGGCACAGCTATACACTTGTTTTAAACGCTCTAGCAATTAAACCCAATTATAAGTACGCAACTATAGATTGAGACTTATTAATTTGTGGAGCAATTTTGCATGATATTGGTAAAGTGATCGAAATTCTTGATAGTACTGGTAGTGATTATAGTTTAGAAGGTAAGATCTTAGGTCATATTTCAATTGGAAATGTCGAAGTTAATAAGATTGCTGAAGAGCTAAATCTTTATAAAGATGGTCAGGATAATATTAATCAAGAAGTGACACTACTTCAGCATATGATTCTAGCAAGTCATGGTAAAAAAGAGTTTGGTTCACCTGTTGAACCTGTCTTAATAGAAGCTGTAATTTTGTCAATGCTTGATGATTTAGATGCTAAAGTCTTTAAAATCAATGATGAACTAAACCGAGTTGAACAAGAAAACTGAACACCTAAAATTGCAGTAATTGATAATAAGATGTTTTATCGACATCAAAAATAGAAGCACTAGAAAGTAATGTTCTAAGTGCTTCTATTTTTTATTAAAATCTAAGATTATTTTAGTTTGTTAAAAATTTCTTCAAGGTCAAACTGATTAGTTTTAGGTGGGTTTAGTATTAGTCCGTCATCTTTTTGATATTTAGGAATAATGTGCTCATGATAATGAAAAACTGATTGACCTGCAATCACATTTTCATTAGATAGGTAATTTAACCCTTGTGGTTCTAGTTTTTCTTTAATTAACTTGGCGATTTTATTTTTAGCAATTGCTACATGTTTAAGATAATCTTGATCACAACTCGAAAAGTTATCAAAATGTTTTTTAGGAACAATCAAAGTGTGACCTTTGCTTGCAGGCAAAACATCTAAAAAGGCAAAAACATAATCATCTTCATAAACTTTATATGAAGGGATTTCTTTATTGATGATTTTACAAAATATACAATTCATAAAATTTTAGCTCCAATTAATCTAGTGACGGTATGTCATCACGCACAAATTTAGATATTTCATCAAATAGTTCTTGGTACTTGATTTGATCTGCGTTTAAGTATTGACTGTATAATTCTGTTTTAGCTGCATTTTGAACATCTTCAATACTTGAAGTAAGTGATTTTAGTTGATCTAATAATGCTTGTTTACTTTCAGTTGATAAATCAATTATATCAGCTGATGATTTAGGTGATTGGTTTCATTCATAAGCATCATTTTGTTTTTCTTTTAAGTTTTGATAATCTTTTAGATTGTAATCATAACTAATAAATGAATCTTTAAGATCACTTCCAAAAATTTCTCTATTTTTTTGATTGTCAGCTAACTTTTGGGTTATATCTAGAGTTTTGTAATTTTTTTGATCAACTTTTTTAAGTTGTACGGTTTCTTTTTGTCCATTACTATATATTATATTGATTTTTCCATCTTTCATTCCATCTTTGAGTTTAACATATCATTTATTTCTCTTAGAAATATCAATATTGTCGCTACCATTTTTTTCTATTTTTGAT
The DNA here is from genome assembly GCF_000224105.1 of Mycoplasma putrefaciens KS1. Lineage (NCBI taxonomy): Bacteria > Bacillati > Mycoplasmatota > Mollicutes > Mycoplasmatales > Mycoplasmataceae > Mycoplasma > Mycoplasma putrefaciens. Next base: position 280,990 of record NC_015946.1, read on the forward strand.
ATTGAAGTAAATTCATTAAGATATTTATTATCTATTTTATATTTTTGACTTATATCTGTCCAAGTGTTTTCTAGTACATTTAAGATATATTCTGATCCATTAGCACTTTTGCTCATTTGAACATTTTTTGTCGAAAAAATATCATTTAAATATATGGGTAAAACAAATAAGAAATCTCTATTACCCTGTATTGTTGATTCATACCCAGAACCACCATTAACCAATATAGAAGGTATGCTAACTTTCGAGACGTCTTTTTTAGCAGAATCATTAATTTTCAAGTCACCACTTAAACTTTTTATTGAATCTTTATCATTTTGAACAAATCCATTAAACCCGCTTATTGATAAGAATGAATCGTTACCCTGTTTACTTTCGTTTATTAAGTGATCTTTCCCACCATTTTTAAATAACTGATTATATATTTCTTTTAGGGTTTTCTTACTTTTTAAAGAACCATTAGGATTCACATATTCGTTAATCTTCTTATAAACTTTATCTGGTTCTGAACTAGAAAAAGATCAAACCATTTTAATATTAGAAGTTGTAGAATTTTGTTGGGTGAAATCTGTTTGAGTATTACTAATTAATCTATTTGTTCCATTTAAAATAACTTTTTTAGCTTTAGCACTAGAGTTATCGCTTCTTAAAAAATATAAGTTGGAATCTAAATACGAGTTTCCTAGTAAGTTAGAAAATAATTTTGATTGAATTTCTTTTTTAAAGTAATGTGCGAATCTATATCTAATGATATTTTGTCCATTTGTTTCGTAGTGAGTTTCTCCATTAGTCGCATACCACTTAATTTTCTTACCAGAACTTGTGTCCATACCATTATTGTTGACTTTACGTGTACTTGATATATATTCCGCATCATCTGGACTTTCTAGGATCCCAATTCTAAAATAATTATTTTTTGTATCAGTTAAAATTGAAAGTTCAGGAATTTGAAATTGGTCAATCTTTGAATCATCAGCATTTTCAGGAGTGAATTCACCCGTTGTTTGTCATCTTAATCAATCATGACCACTATTTTGTTTATAGTAGATGGCATAGACATTACTATCTCTATTTTTACTATCTTTTTGTAGTTCATAAGGATTTAATCCAAAGTTTTTACTATAAGTTAAGTCAACTTGATCAGTATTTCCTTTATCAGATCTTTTTGCTGTATACTCATTAAATAATTTTAAGGTTGCTAAGTTTGATAAAACTTGATCTGATTTTATTTTACTTTTAAACCCAATAGTATTTAAGGCAATACTTAAGTCTTTTTGAATCTCTTCATATTTTCTTTCTGAAATCAATTGGTTTAATTTTTCAATTATTATTTCTTTAAAATTTAATTTATAAAATATATCACCATTATTGAAATTAAAGTTATTATTTTGTTTTAAACCAGCAATAATTTTATTAGCTAATTCATCAGTGATTGTTGGATTAAAAAAAATTTTTGCTGAGCTACATGAAACAACTGTTAGAACACCTCCCGCAGACAGAGAGAAGCTTCCTAAAAATGTTAATAATTTTTTCATACCATTTACTTCTTGCTCCTATTTAGATACTATCTCCTCTGGACTCTGACATTTCTCTATTGATTTGATCACTAGTTTTATTTGGATTAAATACCGCTGAAGTTAGTAACATCTCAAATTTACTTTTACCACCATTACTAACTGTACTTAAATCTATTCCATAATTGGGCACAAAGTTATGATTAATTGATGGATCTTTAATTTGATTCTTGTGATTTTCTTTGATGGATTGTATTCATTCCTGATTCTTTGCAAATAATGAAGTTATTCCTGAAACTTTTTCTCTTCTAGACTGTTGTGATAACATTCCTGCTATTAAATCTAGATTATCGCTTTCATCAGATACTATAGAAAGAAATAAATCTTTTGTATTTTTTTTATTAAACACCTTAGTAAAAAAGTTAAGAATTCAATTTGCTTGAGCAGCTAATGAATCTGATTTTGTCTCGGTTGCTTTAGCAACTTCATTTAAAATGTTGGTATTATAGAATATTGTGGTTCTTGTACTATCAATTAAAGATGTATTTACTAAGAATCTTTCATATTCATTTTTTATGTTATTGTTTAGTTTGTTGATATCGATTCCTAAATTCATTACTGAACTTGCTCGTTGTTTATCGTTTTCTGATCAATTTCATTTTTTATTATCTTGGCCTTGGCCATTAGTGCTATTTGTACTGCTTATCATAGAGTTAATTAAATAAGGAACCAACACTTTACCTTGTGGCGAACTATATAAAGATTCTATTGTTTTTAGAATTGTAGTTTGTTCTTTAATGTTATTTTCATTATTCACTTTTTTAATTTCTGAATTTATTAACTTGTAACCATCAATTTTTGTAATATGAAGACCATCGCCATCAATATAGGCGATTATACCTTCATCTTTGTTTAGTATGGTAAATAATTTGTTTTTCTTCTGTCCAGCATCACTACCATCATTTCTCTGATTTATATTTTTAAATAATTCAATTAAATTAGCAATCACTTCTTTAATAAACTTATTTAATTCATTATTTCTACTACCAGTATCATCAGGTAAAGCATCTAAAATAGCTTTTGCTTCTGAAGATGATAGTCCATACTCTGTTAAACTGCTCTCTTCCAACTTTTTACCATCACTTCAAACCCAACTATTATTTTCACTATTTGTTAAAAAATCATAAATTGAATATTTGGCAGCATCTGAAAACGACGTATCACTAATCGTTAATAAAGAACCTGTTTTATTAACTTTATGATAGGTATTAGATGAATCTCACTGAGTTCATTTGGAGAAATCTTCTTCTTTTTTATTAGTTAAATTAGCTTTTATATGTTTAATATCTCCTCTAAAGATTGTGTCAAATCTTGTTAAACCAGCAGTTTGAATTTGATGATCTTTGTTAGGCTCACTTTTGACATATTCTTTTAAAACAGATCCAATTCCCTGAAATCTTTGAATTAACTCTGTTGTTAAATCGCTGTCAGAGCTAGACAATGGGATTAGAGATTTTAATGACAGTTCTTTCTGAATACTTTCTTTTGTTTTTGAGTTAGCAAATGTAAAAATTAGATCAGAAACCATTACCGGTTTTTCTGAATTAAAATATCTATCAAGAGAGTACTTCTGTGAATCAGTTATTGAACCAAACTCACCTGAAATAAGATCTTTTGCGAGATTACCATCACTATCTAAAGAAGGTATATAATCCACAATTTCAGATCACGAATTAGGAACATTATTATTGTAATTTGTAAATTTTTTTGGTCCATCATATTCTCTTGTAGGACTTCAATTTAGAAAAGCGCTTGATCCATTAATAGCACTCGGAGTGATCCTTTTTAATATTTCCTTAATTCATTCTGTGCCGGTTTTATTATTCATATGAGAGCTACTCATTTTTACTCTATTTTTGACATCTTTTGAAGAACTATAGTTTATTGAAATTTTTTCACTATCATTATTATTTTCTTCTGCTCTATCACCAAAGCCAACTCCACCAACAGAGTTAACTAGATTAGTAAATGAGATAATGGATTTATCTGATCAAGATAAACCATTTTTGTCACCAACTTTTTTAAAGTTATCTTCAATCTTTTTAGCCAGTTCATCTAAAGTTTTCATATTATTATACGCACTAGCAAATTCAGAGGTAATAGTTTTCATTTCTAATTTAACAGTTTGAATTCCTTTTCTTCATAAAGAATTTGACACTGTTGAGTTAAACATTAATAAATTTTTTAATCTAACAAAAGCGCTGTTTGATGAGTCATTTAAAATGTAATCAGATTTAAAAGCATTTTCTAAGTCCTTAATGTTATTTCTAACCCCAGGAAATCTTTTTTCTAAATCTTTTTTATAATCATTAAAATTATTTTTGTGAGTGTTTTCTTTTAGATCTTTTAATGCATCATTTGCCAAACCATACAAAGTGGAAGTGTTATTGCTGTTTTTATTACCTAAAAGATTTTTAATTTGATTATTTAAACTTTCATCCCATCCACGTTCTTGAGCGATAGTGCTTGTTGGTAATTGCAATTTGTTATTAGCAACACTATCTAAAATTCCAACAGCTATTAAATTATAAATTTTATTAATAAATTTTACACTATCATTTGAAAATCCGTGCCATGACTTATGTCAATCCAACAAACTAGCACTGGTAATCTTAAAATCACCATTACCAGCAATAAAAATAGAATCAGTGCGTTTTTCTTCTGAACCACACGCAACAACAGTTATCACGCCTGAAGTTGTAAAAACACAAGCTGATAATAAAGCCAAAAGCTTTCTCATTTTAGTTGTTCCCCCTAGAAAGTATTAATAAATAATTAAAAAAAGAATACTGCATACTTGCATACTTATTTTTAATTATATCTTAATGCCAATTTTGTTAACCACAATTTTATTTGAATTATCATTTAGTCTAGATTATTTAGAAATTAGAAAAACTGTTTAATGACAACGGTGAAATTCATACACATAACTTTTAAACTATAAAAGATTTTCACTCCATATAAATCAAAAAACAAGCAGTAAAAACTTTATTTATTGTACTATAGATCCTTTTATACTAGTAATAATGGACTTAGATAAGAAAAAAGTTGATATTAATATTAAATGGTAATGTAATGTTACATTCATTTTATAAAAAGGGTCACAAAATATAGTAATTAGCAAATAATAATTTAGTATTTTGTTTTTTCTCTTTAGTTACAAAACCTTGTTAAATCATTTTTTATAAAGGTTATAAAGTTAGATTTTTATTTAGAAATATATAAATTTATGTTTTATTTAGCAAATAAAAAAGGATCTCCAATGACTAAGAAGATCATTAATTATTAAGAATTTTTAACAAAATTACCGGGGTAATCAATCAATTATCTAAAAATATTGTAAATTATCAAAAGATTTTTCTTTATCTAGTACAATAAATTATTCAAAATTCCTAGCTAATAAACATAAATTTGAATTAAATTAGTCTAAACACATAACTACAAAGCAAAGCTATTTTAGACTAAAATTTAGGACAGTTTTATTGTTTTATTTTTGACAAACTCTATTAGACTTTTTTATTCGCTTAAGAATAATGTGATCTAACGATTTATTTTTTTTTATGAAAATATAATTTCATTAGTAATGTACCCAATATTAGTCAACTGTATGTTGATTTGATTACATTTACTACTAATTTTTCTAAAGTAACATCTTATTTATAATACTAGAATTTTGATATGGTTAAACTTCTCATTTCTTTCATTGTTTTGCAAGTCTTATATGAATATAATGTAGCGGATCATTTTCATTAGTCTAACGACGGAACATCATCTCTTACAAACTTAGATATTTCATCAAATAGTTCTTGGTACTTGATTTGATCTGCGTTTAAGTATTGACTATATAATTCTGTTTTAGCTGCATTTTGAACATCTTCAATACTTGAAGTAAGTGATTTTAGTTGGTCTAATAGTGCTTGTTTACTTTCAGTTGACAGATCTAGAATATCAGCTGATGATTTAAACGATTGATTCCAATCGTAAGCATCATTTTGTTTTTCTTTTAGACTTTTATAATCTTTTAAATTATAGTCATAACTAATAGATGAGTTTTCATGATTTTTTGTTATAAACTCGTTATTTTTTTGATTATTTATTAATTTTTGAGTTATATCCAATGTTTTGTAGTTCTTTTTTTCAATCTTATTAAGTTTGACAGATATCTGCAATTTATTGCTATAAGTAACTTGGACATCTCCATTTTGACTACCTGAATTTAATTTAATATATCACTTATTATTTTTATGAACAACATCAACAGAAGAAGAATTACTTATTTGTGTTATTGAAAAATCATCATCAAAATATTTTCTGTCAAATCAATATTTCTGACTCATATCTATTCAAGTATTTTCTAGTACATTTAAGTTATACTTTTGTTCATTTTCTTTCATTTTAACAAGTTGTACATTTTTTGTTGAGAATATATCATTTAGATAAATGGGTAAAACAAAGATAAAATCTTTATTACCTTTTATTGTTGATTCATAACCAGAACCGCTATTAGTTAATATGGAAGGTTCTATAATTTTTGCAATGTCTTTTTTGGCTGAGTCATTGATTTTTAGATCACCACTTAGACTTTTTATAGAATCTTTATCATTTTGAACAAAACCATTAAAACCAGCTAGTGATAAAAAGGGATCATTACCTTGTTTACTTTCATTTGGTTTGCTAATCTCTTTATAAATTTCTTTAAGAGTCTTTTGTTTGTTTAGCGAACCATTGGAATTTATGAATTTTCTAATTTTTTTTAAAATCTCATCTGGTTCAGGATTAGAAAATGCTCAAACCATTTTAATATTAGAAATTGAAGAATTTTGTTGTGTAAAATTTGTTTGAACGTTGCTAATTAACCTATTTGTTGCATTTAAAATAATTTTTTTACCTGAGGCGCTAGAATTATCTACTCTTGAAAAGTACAGATTTGAATCAAGATATGAACTTCCTAATAAATTAGAAAATAATTTAAATTGAATCTCTGTTTTGAAGTAGTAGGCAAATCTATATTTGACAATATTTTCACCGTTTACTTTAAAAGTAGAACCATCAACTTTATATCATTCAACTTTATCACCTTTATCACTCTTACCATCTTCTTTAACGCTATTTGTGTTTGATATATAGTTTACTTCATTTGGTTTTTCTAAGATTCCAATTTTAAAATTATCTTCAGAATCAGTTAGTAACGAAAGATCAGGAATTTGAAACGGATCAACTTTTGAACTTTCAGTATTTTCAGGAGTAAATTCACCAGTTGTCTGTCATCTTAATCATTTTTCACCATTATCTGCCTTAACTTTATAATAAATGGCATAAACATTTTTATCTTTTCCATTTTTATCTTTTTGTAACTCATAAGGATTTAATCCAAAATTTTTTGTGTAAGTCAAGTCAACTTGATCAGTATTTCCTTTATCAGATCTTTTTGCTGTATATTCATTAAATAATTTTAAGGTAGCTAAATTAGATAAAACTTGTTCAGATTTCTTTCTTTCTTTATCTTCACTAATATTCAAAGTAGTGCTTAAATCCTTTGATATTTCTTCATATTTTTTTTCTGAAATCAATTGATTTAATTTGTTTGTTATTAATTCCTTAAAATTTAGTTTATAAAATATATCACCATTGTTAAAGTTAAAATCAGCATTTTGCTTTAAATCTAGAATAACTTTTTCTGCAAGTTTATCTGTGATTGATGGATCAGAAAATCTTTGTACTGAACTACATGAAATAACTGTTAGCATACCTCCAGCAGATAGAGAAAAAGTTCATATGAGTGTTAATAATTTCTTCACATTATTCCTCCCTTTCTTCTCTTGTAGATCTGAATGTGTCTCCTCTTGAAATTGACATTTCTGAGCTATCTTGAATTTTAGTATTATTATTTGGATTAAATATTTCTGAATCAAGCAACATCTCAAATTTTGTTTTTTCATTAGTTTTAGAATTTAAATCTATTCCATAATTAGGAATAAATTTTTTATCAATTGTCACATCTTTAGATTGGTTATTATAGTTATCTTTAATGCTTTGGATTCATTCCTGGTTCTTTGCAAGCATTGTAGTAATACCATAAACTTTCTCTCGCTTAGATTGGTGTGATAATATTTTTGTTATCAAATCCAAATTTTCACCACTACTATTTTTTTTATTCGACATAATGGATAAAAGTAAATCATTTGTATCCCTTTTCCCAAAAACTTTAGAAAAAAAGTTAAGAATTCAATTTGCTTGAGAAGCTAGTGAATCCGACCTTGTTTCAGTTGCTTTAGCAGCCTCATTTATAATATTGGTGTTATAGAATGCTGCAGTTCTTGTGTTATCAACCAGAGAAGAGTTTGTTAAAAATCTTTCATAATTATTTTTTATATTAGAATTCAGTTTATTAATGTTAATCCCTAAATTAGTTACTGCTTTTGCTCTTTGTTTTTCATTTTCTGTTCAATCTAATTCGTTTTCACCATTATCACTGGAAGTACTCATCATTGAATTTATTAAATAGGGAACTAATATTTTACCTTCTGATGAATTATATAGTGATTCTATTATCTTAAGAATTTTGGATTGTTCAATATTATCAATTTTTTCACTACCAATAGTAGTATTACCTTTTATCAAAGCATAACCATCAATTTTTGTAATATGAAGACCATCACCATCTATGTATGAAATTATTCCTTCATCTTTATTCAGCACAGTGAACATTTTATTTTCTTCATTTTTTTCTTCATTTTTTTGCTGATTTATTTTATCAAATAGTTTAACTAAGTTTGCTATAACACCCCTTATAAATTCCTTTGATCCACCCTTTTCTGGCAGAGCTTCTAAAATAGCTTTTGCTTCCGTTGTGGTTAAACCACCTTGCCCTAGCATTTTTTCGTCTAGTTTTTCATTTTCGTTTCAATTTCAATTACTATCATTGTTATTTGTTAAAAAATCATAAACTGAATATTTAGCTACATCTGAAAATGATGATTCGTTAAGAGTTAATAACGCACCAGTTTTGTTAACTTTATGGTAGGTGTTAGATGAATCTCATTGAGTCCATTTTGAAAACTCAACTTTTTTTTCGCTTGTTAAGTTGGCTTTTATGTGCTTGACATCTCCCCTAAAAATCGTATCAAATTTTGTTAATCCAGCAAGCTTAGTTTTTTCATCATTTTTAACATACTCACTTAAAACAGCTCCAATTCCTTGGAATCTTTCAATTAGTTCTTTTGTTAAATCGCTTCCTGAATTTGACACAGGAATTAAAGATTTTAATGATAATTCTTTTTGTATGCTATCTTTGTTCTTCGAATTTGCAAATGTAAAAATTAGATCAGAAACCATCACTGGTTTTTCTGATGCAAAATACTTATCAAGAGAGTGTTTTTGTGAATCGGTTATTGATCCGAATGATCCTGAAACAAGATCTTTTGCGAGCTCTCCCTTATTGTCTAAAGAAGGAATTTGATCTACTATTTCAGATCAGGAATTGGGGGTATTGTTATTATAATTTATAAAATTTGCAGGACCTTTTAATTGAGCATTATTATAATTATTTGTTTTAGTTCAATTCATAAAAGCAATCGAACCAATTTTTGCATCTGGAGTAATTTTTTCTAATATTTCTTTAATCCATTCTTGGCCATTTTTAACACCACTACCGTTGCCACTAGATATTTCTTTAATTCTTTTTTGCACTTCCTTTGGTGAACTATAATTTATTGAAATATTTTCATTACCTTCACCATTTTTTTTATCTCCAAACCCAACTCCCCCAACAGAGTTGACTAGGTTTGTAAATGAGGTGATAGATTTGTCTGATCAAGATAACCCTTCTTTTGATCCGACTTTTTCAAAGTTATCTTTTATTTTACTAGATAGCTTATCTAAGGAATTTATATTATTATATGCATTAGCAAATTCAGAAGTAATGGTTTTCATTTCTAACTTAACAGTTTGGATTCCTTTTCTTCATAAAGAATTTGACACTGTTGAGTTAAACATTAACAAGTTTTTTAATCTAACAAACGCACTATTTGATGAGTCGTTTAAAATATAATCAGATTTAAAAGCATTTTCTAAATCCTTGATGTTGTTTCTAACTCCAGGAAATCTTTTTTCTAAATCTTTTTTATAATCATTGAACTTATTTTTATGAGTATTTTCTTTTAAATCTTTTAAAGCTCTGTTTGCTAGACCATATAAAGTAGAAGTATCATTACTTTCTTTAGTTCCTAAGAGGTTCTTAATCTGGTCGTTTAAGCTATCATCTCATCCACGGTTTTGAGCCTCAGTACTGACTGGTAGTTTTAATGTTTCTTTAGCGACACTATCTAAAATTCCAACAGCTATTAGATTGTAAAGTTTATTAATAAATTTAACATTATCGCTTGAAAAACCGTTCCAAGATTTGTATCAGTCTAATAAACTAGAACTAGTGATCTTAAAATCACCATTACCAGCAATAATAACAGAATCAGTACGTTTTTCTTCTGAACTACAAGCAACAGCAGTTATTGCACTTGAAGCTGTAAAAATAGTTGCTGATAATAGTGCTAAAAGTTTTTTCATTAACTATACCTCCTTAAAAATGCTAAATAGGAAGAAATTTCATTACATATCAAACTTAATTATATAATAACAATGATTTTACCAGTTATAATTTCGCTCTCCTAAGTGTTTGGTTTGTAGAAAGTTATTAGAGATTTACAGTATAAATTGCGGTAAAAATTACATATAAAAGATATGTGATACAACTTGAAAAAAATAAGAGCGACTGAACATAATACAGCCACATTTAATTTTTAAAAGATATTAAAAATAAGGTCAATAATCATTAACCTTATCTTAAAGTTTATTATGCACTTTTATTTAAAATTTTAATTATCTATTTTAATGACATAGGTAGTCTGAGCATAGAAGAATTTCATTTATTTTATTAGAAAATTTTTAGAGTGAAATATAATGCTTTTATCAATTACATCATCAAATTTGCAACCTAGTAATAAAATAAAGTTTATCTAATCTAGTGATGGTATGTCATCACGTACAAATTTAGATATTTCATCAAATAGTTCTTTATACTTAATTTCATCTGCATTTAAGTATTGACTATATAATTCTGTTTTAGCTGCATTTTGAACATCTTCAATACTTGAAGTAAGTGATTTTAGTTGGTCTAATAGTGCTTGTTTACTTTCAGTTGACAGATCTAGAATATCAGCTGATGATTTAAACGATTGATTCCAATCGTAAGCATCATTTTGTTTTTCTTTTAGACTTTTATAATCTTTTAAATTATAGTCATAACTAATAGATGAATCTTTATGATTTTTTTCTATAAACTCTTTATTTTTTTGGTTATTTGCTAATTTTTGAGTTATGTCCAATGTTTTGTAATCTTTTTGTTCAATTTTGTTAAGTTTGACAGATATGATTGTTTTATTGTTATAAGTAACTCGAATATCTGCATCTTTCTTGCCAGACTTTAATTTAATATATGATTTATTGTTCTTGTGCATAATATCTACAGAAGAAGTAGAATCTTCTATTTTTGTCACTGAAATATCATCATCAAAATATTTATCATCAAATCTATATTTTTGACTCATATCTGTTCAAGTATTTTCTAGCACATTTAACTTATACTTTTGTTTCATTCCATCCATCTTAGAAAGTTGAATGTTTTTTGTTGAAAATATATCGTTTAAATAAATGGGTAAAACAAAGATAAAATCTTTGTTACCTTTTATTGTTGATTCATAACCAGAACCGCTATTAGTCAATATTGAAGGCTCTGTAACTTTTGCGATCTCTTTTTTGGCTGAGTCATTGATTTTTAGATCACCACTTAGACTTTTTATAGAATCTTTATCATTTTGAACAAAACCATTAAAACCACCCATTGATAAGAATGGATCATTACCTTGTTTACTATCGTTTGGTTTTTTAATTTCTTTGTAAATTTCCTTAAGAGTCTTTTGTTTATTTATTGAACCGCTGGAATTTATAAATTTTTGAATATCTTTAAAAATTTCATTTGGTTCTGAACTAGAAAATGCCCAAACCATTTTAATATTAGAAATTGAAGAATTTTGTTGTGTAAAATTTGTTTGAACGTTGCTAATTAACCTATTTGTTGCATTTAAAATAATTTTTTTATCTGAAGCGCTAGAATTATCAATTCTCGAAAAATATAGATTTGAGTCAAGATATGAGCTTCCTAGTAAATTAGAAAATAGTTTAAATTGAATTTCTGTTTTAAAATAGTAGGCAAATCGATATTTAACAATATTTTCACCATTTGTCTTGAAAGGAACTCTATTAACTTTATATCAGTCAACAACTGCATTATTATTTTCACTCATGCCATTTTCCATAACACTATTTGTATTTGATATGTAATTTGGATCGTTTGGTTTTTGTAAGATCCCAATTTTAAAATTATCTTCAGAATCAGTTAGTAACGAAAGATCAGGAATTTGAAACGGATCAACTTTTGAACTTTCAGTATTTTCAGGAGTAAATTCACCAGTTGTTTGTCATCTTAGCCATTTTTCTTTTTCTTTTTCCTTAACTTTATAATAAATGGCATAAACATTTTTATCTTTTCCATTTTTATCTTTTTGTAACTCATAAGGATTTAATCCAAAATTTTTTGTGTAAGTCAAGTCAACTTGATCAGTATTTCCTTTATCAGATCTTTTTGCTGTATATTCATTAAATAATTTTAAGGTAGCTAAATTAGATAAAACTTGTTCAGATTTATTTCTTTCTTTATCTTCACTAATATTCAAAGTAGTGCTTAAATCCTTTGATATTTCTTCATATTTTTTTTCTGAAATCAATTGATTTAATTTGTTTGTTATTAATTCCTTAAAATTTAGTTTATAAAATATATCACCATTGTTAAAGTTAAAATCAGCATTTTGCTTTAAATCTAGAATAACTTTTTCTGCAAGTTTATCTGTGATTGATGGATCAGAAAATCTTTGTACTGAACTACATGAAATAACTGTTAGCATACCTCCAGCAGATAGAGATAGGGTTCCTAAAAATGTTAATAATTTTTTCATATTATTTATCTTCACCTATTCTTGCTAGTCTTAATGCACTTGGCATATCTCCTCTAGGAGTTGATGGCATATCTGTTTTATTTTGATTTTTAAGATTACTAATTGGATCAAATAGTTTTGAGTCAAGTAACATTTCAAATCTTGTTTTTTGGTTAATTTTAGAACTCAGGTTTATTCCATAATTAGGGATAAAGTTTTTATCAATTGTTACATCTTTAGATTGATTATTAAAATTTTCTTTAATGTTTTGAATTCATTCCTGATTTTTTGCAAACATTGTAGTAACACCTGAAAATCTTTCTTGTCTAGATTGCTCTGTTAGCATTTTTGTTATTAAATCTATATTTTGACCGTTACTATCATTTTGATTAGAAACTATAGATAGAAAGAATTCGTTCGTATTTGCTTTATTAAATACTTTAGTGAAAAAATTAAAAATCCAGTTTGCTTGAGTTGCTAGTGAGTCTGATTTTGTCTCAGTTGCTTTAGCAGCTTCATTTAGAATATTAGTATTATAGAATGCTGTAGTTCTTGTACTGTCGACCAAGGAGGTGTTTACTAAAAATCTCTCATAATTATTTCTTATGTTATTGTTTAACTTGCCAATATCGATTCCTAGATTAGCTACCGCATTTGCTCTTTGCTTATCACTTTCAGCTCAAGTTCATCCGCTTGTATCAGTTGTATCATTATTATTTGAAGTATTTATCATTGAGTTTACTAAATAGGGAACTAATTCCTTACCTTCTGATGAACTATATAGTGATTCTATTGTTTTAATAATTTTGGTTTGTTCGATAGTATTAATTTCTTCATTAGTATTACTACTATCACTATTATTATTTGTCAAAGCATACCCATCAATTTTTGTAATATGAAGACCATCACCATCAATATAGGCAATTATCCCTTCATCTTTGTTTAGTGTAGTAAACATTTTGTTTTCATCTTTTTCAGGCATATTTCTTTGATTTATCTTATCAAATAGCTTAATCAAATTTGCTATAGCACTTTTTGTAAATTCTTTTGATCCACCATTACCCGATAGCGATTCTAAAACATTTTTTGCTTCTGTGGTAGTCAAGCCACCCTTTTCTAACATATTTTGCTCTAACTTTTCTTCTTTGTTTCAACTCCAATTATTATTATTATTATTATTAGTATTAGTCATAAAGTCATAGATTGAATATTTTGCTACATCTGAAAATGATGACTCACTAACAGTCAATAAAGATCCGGTTTTATTAACTTTGTGGTAGGTGTTAGATGAATCTCATTGAGTCCATTTTGAAAAATCAGTTTCTTTTTCATTGGTTAAGTTAGCCTTTAGATGCTTGGTATCTCCTCTAAAAATTGTGTCAAATCTTGTTAATCCAGCAAGTTTAGTTTTTTTATCATTTTTAACATATTCACTTAAAACAGCCCCAATTCCTTGAAATCTTTCAATTAGTTCTTTTGTTAAATCGCTTCCTGAATTTGACACAGGAATTAAAGATTTTAATGATAATTCTTTTTGTATGCTATCTTTGTTCTTCGAATTTGCAAAAGTAAACACCAAATCAGAAACCATCACTGGTTTTTCTGAAGTAAAGTATCTATCAAGAGAATATTTTTGCGAATCAGTTATTGATCCAAATGATCCTGAAACAAGATCTTTTGCAAGATTACCTTGACCGTCTAAAGAAGGAATTTGATCCACTATTTCAGATCATGATCTTGGAGTATTATTGTTATAATTTATAAATTTTTGAGGTCCTTTTATAGAATCATTAACATAGTTATTTGTTTTAGTTCAGTTTGCAAAAGCAACTGAACCACTTTTTGCATCAGGTGTAATTTTTTGTAAAATTTCTTTTATCCAATCTTGACCATTTTTAACACCATCGCCATTGCTGCTATGTGTTTCTTTAATTCTGGTCTGTACATCTTTTGATGAGCTATAAGATATTGAAATATTTTCATTACTATTCTTTTTATCACCAAATCCTACTCCACCAAGAGAGTTAACCAGATTTGTAAATGAAGTAATTGATTTATCTGATCAAGATAATCCACTTTTTTCACCAGCTTTTTTAAAGTTTTCTTCAACTTTTTTAGCTAAGTTTTCTAAGGAATTTATATTATTATATGCACTAGCAAATTCAGAGGTAATAGTTTTCATTTCTAACTTAACCGTTTGAATTCCTTTTCTTCATAAAGAATTTGACACTGTTGAGTTAAACATTAATAGATTTTTTAATCTAACAAAGGCACTATTTGTTGAGTCGTTTAAAATATAATCAGATTTAAAAGCGTTTTCTAAGTCCTTAATGTTGTTTCTAACTCCAGGAAATCTTTTTTCTAAATCCTTTTTGTAATCATTAAACTTATTTTTATGAGTATTTTCTTTTAAATCTTTTAAAGCTCTGTTTGCTAGACCATATAAAGTAGAAGTATTATCATTATCTTTAGTTCCTAAAAGATTTTTAATTTGATCATTTAAGCTATCATCTCATCCACGCTTTTGTGCTTCACTATTTTTAGGTAATTGTAACGTTCCTTTAGCAACACCATCTAAAATTCCAACAGCTATTAAATTATAAAGTTTATTAATAAATTTAACATTATCACTAGAAAAGCCATTCCAAGATTTGTATCAGTCTAACAAACTTGCACTAGTGATTTTAAAATCACCATTACCAGCAATAAAAATAGAATCAGTACGTTTTTCTTCTGAACTACAAGCAGCAGCAGTTATTGCGCTTGAAGCTGTAAAAACAGTTGCTGATAACAATGCTAAAAGCTTTTTCATTTAACCATACCTTTCTAAACAGTACAAAAAAAATATTATAATATACCATTTTTAATTATATCTTAGTAATCATTTTGTCAACTACTAAAATTTTTTCTCTTTTCCTAAAACTAGTTGATATTACAATAAAATATATAAGATAATAAGCTTAAATATAATATTAAAGAGGTCGATAGAATGGATAAGTTTATAAACATCAGAGAGCAATTTCCAGTTTTAAAAAACAACCCTAAAATGATTTATTTTGATAATGGAGCAACAACATTAAAACATCAAAGTGTGATTCAAGCTGAATTAGATTTTTTAAATTATATTAGTGCTAATCCACATTCTAGTGATTATCAAACCGGATTTCAAGCAGTTGAGATTTTAAACCAAACTAGAAGTTTGACTAGAGAATTTATTAATGCTAAAAAAGATCAAGAAATTATTTTTACAAGTGGAGCTACTCATGCATTAAACCAAATTGCTAAAGGTCTAGCTCATTTAATTCAACCAGATGATGAAATTTTAATCACTAGTTTAGAACATTCAGCAAACTTATTGCCTTGAATTGAAGTTGCAAATAAAACTAAAGCAGTTGTTAAACCGTTATTTTTAACTGATCACTTTAGTATTGATCTAGATAAGTTAGAGTTATTAATTAATTCAAAAACTAGAGTTGTTAGTTTTGCTCATATTTCTAATACCACAGGTTATGTTAATGATGTTAAAAAGATTGTTCAAAAAATTAGAAGCTTAAATTCAAATACTATTATTGTAGTTGACGCTGCTCAATCAGCTGCGCACGCTAAAATTGATGTGCAAGACTGAGATGTTGATTTTATTGCAATTGCTGCTCATAAAATGTATGGGCCTTTTGGAATTGGAGTTTTATATGGTAAATACCATTTACTAGATCAGCTTGAACCACTTTTATCTGGTGGAGGGATGAGTTTAGAAATTGAACATGATCTTATTAATTATCAGTTAGCTGAACTACCTAGACGTTTAGAAGCAGGAACACCAAACATTTCTGCAATTGCTGCTTTTAAAAAAACTCTTGAGTTTTTAAATGATTTAGGTATTGAAAATATCGCTAGTTATGAACATTATTTAAAAAGTTATTTAATCAAACAAATTAAGTCAAATGATTTAGAAAAGTATGTTACTTTTTATAATATTAATAACCAATCACCATTATTAATTTTTAATGTGAAAAACATTAATCCACAAGATATTGCACATTTTTTAGATTCAAAATATAATATCGCTACTCGCGCTGGAGCACATTGTGCTAGAAGACTAGTTGATGTGATTGATACTAAACTAACAGTTAGAGTGACTTTTGCAGTTTATAACACTACTACTGAAATTGATCAATTAATCAGTGCATTAAAAAATGCTGATAAGTTCTTAGATGCTTTATTTTAATTTATGATAGATATAAACAATGATCTTTTATTAAGAAAAATTTTAATGAAACACTTTTTAACTCCAGATCATAAAACTGCAAACTTTGATACTAATCTAGCTATTAAACACTTAAAATCTAATACTTGTGCTGATCAGTTAACAATTCAAGTTGAAATAGTTAATAAGATAATTAAATTAATTAAATTTGATGGTAGTGCTTGTGTTGTTGCGACTAGTTCAACTGATATACTAATTGATCAACTAATCAATAAAACTATTAAACAAGCTAAAGAACTACTTTTTAAATACCAAGAGTTTCTTAATTCTGGAAAGTTACCTGCTGATTTTGATCTAGATCAATTAGTTGTTTTTAAAAATCTTTATAAACAAAAAAACCGTATTGGTTGTGCAAGTTTGATGATTGAACCATTACTAGAACTATTTTTTGAATATGAACAAAACTAATTTAAGAAAACTTTTGTTATTAAAAAGACAAAATTTTTCTAATACTTATATAGAGACTAGTAGTTTAATGATTACAAATAAAGTGATTGAATTTGTTAGTAAGTCTCAATTTCAAGAAATCTGTCTTTTTTTATCTACTAAATATGAAGTGCAAACCAAACTAATTATTGATTGGTGTTGACAAAATAATATTAAAGTTTATGTACCTAAAGTTTTAAATGATCATGAGATGGTGATGATCAGATATTTAGCTACTAACCACACTAGTTTAAATAGGTTTAAAATTTATGAACCGATTAATCAACAACTAGCTGATTTAACTACTATTGATTGTGTTTTTACTCCATTGGTAGGATTTGATACTAGTTTAAATCGAATTGGCATGGGTAAAGGGTTTTATGACAGGTTTTTTAGTTTAAATAATTTAAATAACTTTAATTATTTAAAAGTTGGTTTAGCTTTTAATCAACAATTTGTTGATCATCAAATTACTACAGATAGTTATGATGTTAAACTAGATTTGATCATAACTGAAACCAAAATTTATAGTTAATTGATCTAATAAGCTAGGTCAATATTATTAATATAGTGTTATTTTAAAAAAATGAACCATCTTATCACATGTATTACATATAGCAAATAAGAAATATTATTTTTTAAAAGATAATCTAACTGTAAAATTAAAAAGAGAACTAGCTAGTAAAATGATCAGACTAGTTTTAATAATGGTTTATGATCTTTTAAAATACTTCTAGTTGTTCTGTTTAAAAGAGGTAGTTATGATTAAAATAAATTTAGAAAATATCGGTGTGGATTTTGACAAAATTGTTGATGAAGCAAAAATCAAAAAAGTTCATGAACTAATTGTTAACAAACAAGGAAAAGGTAGTGATTTTTTGGGTTGATTAGATTGGCCTGAAAATTATGATCAAGCTGAATATCAGCAAATGAAACAAACTGCTAAAAAATTACGTGAGCAAATTGATGTTTTACTAGTAATTGGAATTGGTGGATCTTATCTAGGAATGCGTGCTGCTGATGAGATGATTCGTGGTTTAAAACACCAAGATAAAGTTGAAATTGTTTATGCAGGTCATACTATGAGTTCAACATACACAGCTCAGCTAGTTGACTATTTAAAGAATAAAAAGTTTGGTATTTGTGTCATTTCTAAATCAGGTACAACTACCGAACCAGCAATTGCTTTTAGAATTTTTGAACAACAACTAATCGATAAACTTGGATTCGACAAAGCAAAAGAACTAATTGTTGCTATTACTGATAAAAATAAGGGTGCTTTAAAACAGTTAGCTAATCAAAAAGGTTATCAAACTTTTGTTATTCCAGATGATATTGGGGGAAGATTTTCAGTTTTAACTCCTGTGGGAATTTTTGGATTACTTGTAGCTGGAATTAACACTGATAATATTTTTCAAGGAGCTAGAAAAGCTAAACAAGAACTAACTAGTGGTGATTCATCAAATGCTGCTTATAAATATGCTTTTATTAGAAATTATTTATATAACCAAGGTTATCGAATCGAAGCATTAGTTAGTTATGAATCACAATTACAAATGTTAACTGAATGATGAAAACAATTATTTGGCGAATCAGAAGGAAAAGATAATCAAGGACTATATCCAAGTTCAATGATCTTTTCGACTGATCTACATTCGTTAGGACAATGAGTTCAACAAGGACCTAGAAACTTAATGTTTGAAACAATTATTAAAATTAATACTCCAACTAGTGATTTAACAATCAAATCTGATGATGATAATTATGATGGGCTAAACTATTTAACCAAAAAAAGCTTACATGAAATTAATCAAACAGCACTTCAAGGTGTGGTGCAAGCTCATGCTGTTACTGGTAAAATGCCAAACATCATTTTAGAGTTTGACAAAATGAACGATCAGCAATTTGGATATCTAGTATACTTTTTTGAATTAGCAGTTGCTGCTAGTGGTTATTTATTAGATGTAAATCCATTTGATCAACCAGGTGTTGAAGTTTATAAATATAATATGTTTAAACTATTAAATAAGCCAGGGGCTAAATAATTGCACTCTCTTTAAGCTAGTATTTTAAAATTAACTTTTTGAAGTAAAATAGAATTATTTATGATTAATCATCAAGAAAGGAAATTTTATGAACGAAATCAAAGAGTTAACAAGTGATAATTCAAGTAACTTACAAAATAACAATTCTTCAACTTCAAATCAAAAACTAACCACTAAATTTAGACATGGAATTATTTTTGGTTTGGCTTCAAGTGGAATGTCAATCTTTTCATCTTTTATGTTTCTTGTTTCTTTTAGCATTATTTTAAAACAAAGTATGAACATAATTGATGATAAAATGAATGAATTTGGTTCACTTTGATCAATTCTTCAAACTTATAAAACTATTATCTATATTTTTATTTTCATTAGAATTCTTGTTCAAGTAGTACTAATAATTTTAATGGTTATTACTTTGAAAAAACAAACTTACAAATACAAAGTTTTAATAGCTGTTCTTTTAATTATAACCAGTGGATTATTAGGAATTATTGGAGGAATTTTAATTCTAATTGCTGATACTAATAGTCAAACTAATAAAACAGTTGGAGAGGCTAATGAATCACAATAATATCTTAAAGTGATTAAGTGAAAAACAAATTCAACTAGATTGTTATATTGCTAGTAAAAAAGGCTTTCTAGTTGATCAAGAAATTTTAAATAAAAAGATTGTTGCTTTTTTAGTTGAATTAGGCGAATATGCTAACGAAGAAAGAAGTTTTAAATACTGATCTAATAAAAGTCAAGCAGAATTAGCTATTCAACTTGATGAATATATAGATTGTCTTCATTTTTTAATCAGCATTGGAAATCAGATTAATTATGATTTTGATCACTTTAACTATCAAAGTTTAAACTTTAACAACAATCTTGATGCTTATTTTAGAATTGTAAACAAATTAGCTGATTTTATTAATAATCAAACAAATGACAATTATTATCAATTATTAAATTCATTTTTAAATATTTCTGAAGTTAAAAATTATACTCAAGAAATGATTGTTAATGCATATAAAATTAAAAATGAAGTTAATTTTAAAAGACAAGATAATAATTATTAAAGGTAAGAGATTTTATGGAAAAGATCACCTCAACAGCAAATCCTAAAATTAAAGAAATTTTAAAACTAAAAGAATCTAAGCACCGTAATGCTAAAAACTTATTTTTAGTCGAAGGTTTTCATATGGTTTTAGAAGCTTATAATCACAACATGGTTAAAACGCTACTAGGTACTGAAAAGAGTTTAAAAGTTTTAAAAGATGAAATTCCAAATATTGATCAAGTGATTGAAATTTCAGACAATGTTTGCAAAAAACTTAGTGAGACAATTACAAGTCAAGAAATTTTTGCTGTATGTAGTATGCCTGAAAAAAATCAGATTGATCTAGATCATAACATCTTATTACTAGATCAGATCCAAGATCCAGGTAATTTAGGAACTTTAATTAGAAGTGCAGCAAGTTTTAACTTTAAAACTGTGATTGCTTCACCAAATAGTGCTCATTTTCACAACCAAAAAGTTTTAAGAGCAACTCAAGGTAATTTATTTAAAGTTAATTTGAGTAATGAATATTTAATTAAAGTGATTAATCAACTGCACGATAATAATTACATTATTATTGGAACTTGACTTGATGATAGTGCTAAACCATTACAAAAAATTAAATTTGATTCAGATGATAAGTATGCTTTAATCATCGGAAATGAAGCTAAAGGGATTTCTCCAGAATTATTAGATCTAATTGATGTTAATATCAAAATTGAAATGATCGAAAATGTCGATAGTTTAAATGCTGCTGTTGCCGGATCGATTATTATGTATCAAATCAATAATGCTAAATAACTATTAACTAACTCACTAAACAGTGAGTTTTTTTATGACAATTGCTATTTAATTAAAGACTTTTTAGCAAAGTTAAAATTACTTGTGATTTTTTAAGACATAAATACTCTTAAATACTTTTTATATATAATTTTATATAGATATTAAAAGGAGAAAGTTGTTATGTACAAGTTCAAAGCTCTTATTAATGGTAAATTATATGACAATAATAAAGATTTACAAATCACCAATCCAGTTGATAATTCAGTTGCAGGAGTTGTTCCAAGTTTGACAAAACAAGAAATTGATCAAGCTTTTTTAAGCGCTAAACAAGCTCAAAAAAACTGAGAAAACACTGATTTAGAAGCTCGCATTGCAATTATAAAATAAATGAAAAGAACTAATTGATCAAAATAAAGAACAACTAGCAAATATTATGATGAGTGAAATTGCTAAATCTTATAAAGATTGTTTAACTGAAGTTATTAGAAGCATTGAATATATTGATCAAACTTTTATTGAAGCCAGAAACTTAAAAACACTAATTATTGATGCAAGTAAGTATGGAGCTAAAAATAAGATTGGAACTTTTATTAGAGTTGCTAAAGGAGTTGGAGTTGCCATTAGTCCATTTAACTATCCAATCAATTTATCTTTAGCAAAAATCATACCAGCTTTGGTCACTGGAAATAGTATTGTTTTTAAACCAGCAACTCAAGGAAGTTTAATTGGAGCTAGACTAGGTGAACTTGCTTATCAAGCTGGATTGCCTAAAGGAGTTTTAAATGTTGTTACTGGACGCGGCCGTGAAATTGGAGATCTTTTAATTACTAACCCACTGATTGATTTTATCTCTTTTACAGGTAGTGTTGAAGTTGGTAAAAGACTGCTTGAGATTAGTTCAACAAAAGATGTAGTTTTAGAATTGGGTGGTAAAGATCCGGCACTTGTTTTAGATACTGATAATTTAGAAAAATATGCTAGTGAAATCGTTTCAGGAGCTTTTAGTTATTCAGGTCAAAGATGTACAGCAATTAAAAGAGTACTAACAACAAATCAGATTGCCGATCAACTAGTTGAGCTTTTAAAGCAAAAAATCGATAAACTAACTGTTGGTTTACCACAAAATAATGCTGATATTACTTGTTTAATTGACAATAAATCTGCTGATTTTGTTTGACAATTAATTAATGATGCTAAAACTAAGGGTGCTAAAATTGTTACTGGTGATCACAGAGACAATAATTTAATTTATCCAACTTTGGTTGATTATGTTACAACTGATATGAAACTAGCTTGAGAAGAACCATTTGGTCCAGTTTTACCAATTATTAGAGTTGATTCAGTTGAACAAATGATTGAGATTGCTAACCAGTCTAAATTTGGTTTACAAGCAAGTATTTATTCTTCAAACTTAGAAAAAGCTTTAGCAATTGCCAAACAACTTGAAGTAGGAACAGTTAATATTAATGGTAAATCACAACGTGGTCCAGATGTTTTTCCTTTCTTAGGAGTTAAAAATTCAGGATTTGGTGTTCAAGGAATTATTGATACGTTATTATTTTCAACAAGATATAAAGGAATTGTAATCAATAATTAGACTTTTAAAAGATTTAGTTTTAAAATACTTCAATTTAGACCTTCTGTAGACTGATTCAGAAGGTTAAATTTTTGTCAAATTAAAAAAAATTAAAAAAAATAAAAAAACTATTGTTTTAAATAATTAATAAATATATACTTATCTTTGTCACTGAGAAAACAAGAAAATTTCTTTCTTGAAAATCAATACGATCTTTGAAAACTAAATAGAACAAATTATTGTACAAATCTTGTCAAAAAGATGAATTTGAGTAATAAAAATACTTATATTAAACAATAACAAAATAGTCAGAATCTACTTAAATTTTTATAAACACAATTTTTAAAATGAGAGTTTGATCCTGGCTCAGGATAAACGCTGGCGGCATGCCTAATACATGCAAGTCGAACGGGGGTGCTTGCACCCCAGTGGCGAACGGGTGAGTAACACGTATCTAACCTACCTTATAGCGGGGGATAACTTTTGGAAACGAAAGATAATACCGCATGTGAATCTTATTATCGCATGAGAAAAGATTGAAAGAACCGTTTGGTTCACTATGAGATGGGGATGCGGCGTATTAGCTAGTAGGTGAGGTAATGGCTCACCTAGGCGATGATACGTAGCCGAACTGAGAGGTTGATCGGCCACATTGGGACTGAGATACGGCCCAGACTCCTACGGGAGGCAGCAGTAGGGAATTTTTCACAATGGACGAAAGTCTGATGAAGCAATGCCGCGTGAGTGATGACGGCCTTCGGGTTGTAAAGCTCTGTTGTAAGGGAAGAAAAAATAAAGTAGGAAATGCCTTTATATTGACGGTACCTTACCAGAAAGCCACGGCTAACTATGTGCCAGCAGCCGCGGTAATACATAGGTGGCAAGCGTTATCCGGATTTATTGGGCGTATAGGGTGCGTAGGCGGTTGTGCAAGTTTGAGGTTAAAGTCCGGAGCTCAACTCCGGTTCGCCTTGAAAACTGCATTACTAGAATACAAGAGAGGTAAGCGGAATTCCATGTGTAGCGGTGAAATGCGTAGATATATGGAAGAACACCTGTGGCGAAAGCGGCTTACTGGTTTGTTATTGACGCTGAGGCACGAAAGCGTGGGGAGCAAATAGGATTAGATACCCTAGTAGTCCACGCCGTAAACGATGAGTACTAGGTGTTGGGTGAACTCAGCGCCGCAGCTAACGCATTAAGTACTCCGCCTGAGTAGTATGCTCGCAAGAGTGAAACTCAAAGGAATTGACGGGGACCCGCACAAGTGGTGGAGCATGTGGTTTAATTCGAAGCAACACGAAGAACCTTACCAGGGCTTGACATCCAGTGCAAAGCTATAGAGATATAGTAGAGGTTAACATTGAGACAGGTGGTGCATGGTTGTCGTCAGTTCGTGCCGTGAGGTGTTGGGTTAAGTCCCGCAACGAACGCAACCCTTGTCGTTAGTTACTAACATTAAGTTGAGGACTCTAACGAGACTGCTAGTGTAAGCTAGAGGAAGGTGGGGATGACGTCAAATCATCATGCCCCTTATGTCCTGGGCTACACACGTGCTACAATGGCTGGTACAAAGAGTCGCAATCTCGCGAGGGGGAGCTAATCTCAAAAAACCAGTCTCAGTTCGGATTGAAGTCTGCAACTCGACTTCATGAAGCCGGAATCACTAGTAATCGCGAATCAGCTATGTCGCGGTGAATACGTTCTCGGGTCTTGTACACACCGCCCGTCACACCACGAGAGTTGGTAATACCAGAAGTGGGTAGCTTAACCGCAAGGAGAGCGCCTCCCAAGGTAGGACTAGCGATTGGGGTGAAGTCGTAACAAGGTATCCGTACGGGAACGTGCGGATGGATCACCTCCTTTCTATGGAGTTAAATTTATTAAAGACTATTTTGGTTCTATTTAGTTTTCAGAGATTGTATAGTCTCTGACAAACGATTGTTCTTTGAAAACTGAATATTAGATGAAATGCAATTTTCTAATTATAACAATATATAATTAGATAATTTATTACGAAATTATTTCGTAATGACATCAAACAATTAACTAAAATTAATTGAGTTACAAATTGCTAGAAAGATTTTCTAAAAAAATAGTAAGAGCATATGGTGAATGCCTTGGAAAATGGAGCCGAAGAAGGACGTGACTACCTGCGAAAAGTCTGGGGGAGCTGGAAGTGAGCTGCGATCCCGGAATGTCCGAATGGGGAAACCTAACATGATTTATCTCATGTTGTCAGCAAGTCAATACATAGCTTGTATGATGGGAACCTAGGGAACTGAAACATCTTAGTACCTAGAGGAAAAGAAAATAATAATGATTCTGTTAGTAGTGGCGAGCGAACACAGAACAGGCCAAACCACTCTACGGGGTGGGGTTGTAGGACTTTTGTTAGAGTTACAAAGTGATTGTATAATAGAAGCTATTGGGAAATAGCGGCATAGAGGGTGATACCCCCGTATATGAAATATAATCACCTCGAAAAAGTATCCTGAGTACGGCGAAACACGTGAAATTTTGTCGGAATCTGCCAAGACCACTTGGTAAGCCTAAATACTACCATTTTACCGATAGTGAACCAGTACCGTGAGGGAAAGGTGAAAAGCACCCCGAGAGGGGAGTGAAAAAGATCCTGAAACCATATGCTTACAAGAAGGTAGAGCCCGTTAATGGGTAATACCGTGCTTTTTGTAGAAAGAGCCGGCGAGTTACTATTGCATGCAAGGTTAAGTCGATATAGATGGAGCCGTAGTGAAAGCGAGCCTTAATAGGGCGTTTAGTATGCAGTAGTAGACACGAAACCGGGTGATCTAGCCATGAGCAGGTTGAAGTTAGGGTAAAACCTAATGAAGGACCGAACCAGTATTCGTTGAAAAGACTTTGGATGACTTGTGGCTAGCGGTGAAATTCCAATCGAACCCGGAGATAGCTAGTTCTCCCCGATATATCTTTAAGGATAGCGTTATGTGAATTGTTGTGGAGGTAGAGCACTGAATCTATGATGGCTGCACCTAGCGGTACTGATTAGAATTAAACTCCGAATGCCATAACTTGTACATAGCAGTCAGAACATGGGTGATAAGGTCCATGCTCGTGAGGGAAACAGCCCAGATCGTCAGTTAAGGTCCCTAAATATAAACTAAGTGTGTAAGGATGTGGAATTGCACAGACAGCTAGGATGTTGGCTTAGAAGCAGCCACCATTTAAAGAGTGCGTAACAGCTCACTAGTCGAGTGATTCTGCGCCGAAAATGTACCGGGGCTTAAGTTTATTACCGAAACTACGGATTGTATGCAAATACAGTGGTAGGGGAGCGTTCTAAATGCAGTGAAGTCAGACCGTGAGGACTGGTGGAGCGTTTAGAAGTGATTATGCCGGCATGAGTAACGTTTGGAAGTGAGAATCTTCCATGCCGTTTGACCAAGGTTTCCTGGGCAAGGTTCGTCCACCCAGGGTTAGTCAGGACCTAAGGCGAGGCCGATAGGCGTAGTCGATGGACAACAGGTTGATATTCCTGTACCAGTTAGTTAGTGATGGAGTGACGAAGAAGGATAGTGTATCCCGAGGATTGGTTGTCTCGGGCTAAGCACAAAGACGGTAACATTGGCAAATCCGTGTTATTTAACGTTGAAGTGTGATGGGGAGTGAACGGTTCGCCTAGTAACGAAGTATATGACTCCACGCTTCCAAGAAAAGCTTCTAATTTAATAACTAATTGCCTGTACCTAGAACGAACACACGTGGTCAAGGAGAAAATCCTAAGGCAAGCGAGATAACTGTAGCTAAGGAACTCTGCAAAATAACTCCGTAACTTCGGAAGAAGGAGTGCTCATCTTTGATGAGCCGCAGTGAAGAGGGAGGGGCAACTGTTTAACAAAAACACAGCTCTCTGCTAAGTCGCAAGACGATGTATAGGGGGTGACACCTGCCCAGTGCCGGAAGGTTAAAAGGAGAAGTCAGCGCAAGCGAAGCTTTGAATTGAAGCCCCGGTGAACGGCGGCCGTAACTATAACGGTCCTAAGGTAGCGAAATTCCTTGTCAGGTAAATTCTGACCCGCACGAAAGGTGTAATGATCCCTTCGCTGTCTCGGCTGCAGACTCGGTGAAATTTTAGTACCGGTGAAGATGCCGGTTACCCGCAACTAGACGGAAAGACCCCGTGGAGCTTTACTATAACTTGATATTGAAATTTGGTGTAACGTGTAGAGGATAGGTGGGAGACTGTGAGACTAGCACGCCAGTGCTAGGAGAGTCAACCTTGGAATACCACCCTCGTTACATTGGATTTCTAACTTCGACCCGTGATCCGGGTTAAGGACAGTGTCTGGTGGGTAGTTTGACTGGGGCGGTCGCCTCCCAAAGAGTAACGGAGGCGCTCAAAGGTATCCTCAGTATGGTTGGAAATCATATGTAGAGCGCAAAGGTAGAAGGATGCTTAACTGCGAGACTTACAAGTCGAACAGATACGAAAGTAGGACTTAGTGATCCGGCGGTCCCGTGTGGAAGGGCCGTCGCTCAACGGATAAAAGTTACCCCGGGGATAACAGGCTTATCTCCCCCAAGAGTTCACATCGACGGGGAGGTTTGGCACCTCGATGTCGGCTCATCGCATCCTGGAGCTGTAGTCGGTTCCAAGGGTTGGGCTGTTCGCCCATTAAAGCGGTACGCGAGCTGGGTTCAGAACGTCGTGAGACAGTTTGGTCCCTATCTGTTGTGGGCGTTGGAAAATTGCAAAGAGCTGTTCCTAGTACGAGAGGACCGGAATGGACGCACCTCTGGTGCTCCTGTTGTCACGCCAGTGGCACAGCAGGGTAGCTATGTGCGGACAGGATAATCGCTGAAGGCATCTAAGCGAGAAGCCTCCTTTAAGATGAATTTTCCCATTCATAAGATGTAAGATCCCATGTAGACCACATGGTTGATAGGATGGATGTGTAAGTGCTGCGAGGCATTAAGCTAACCATTACTAATAGATCGAGTGACTTTTTAGAAAAAGCAATTTTAACTAGCATTTTTAACTAATATTTAGTTTTCAAAGAACAATCAAACACCTGATCTGGTGGTTATAGTGTAGAGGTCACACCTGTTTCCATGCCGAACACAGAAGTTAAGCTCTATTACGGTGAAAATATTGCATTTGTGAGAAGATAGCAAGCTGCCAGTTTAATTAAGAACCTTCGGGTTCTTTTTTTAATTTGAGTAAACTAAAAACTTTAAAAGTGGTTAGCAAATAAAACGGTGATAATTTATAATTATTATTAGCATGATGCAAGGAATTAAATTATATGAAGAATATAATCAAAAGTTATTTAAAAACCTTCTTTCAAAAAAACTTTGTTACTACCTTTGGAATCTTATTTTTTATAATTTTACTTTCAACTGTAATTATTGGAATGTTATCAACACCATTGCAATTAAATACAAAAATTAATCAACAATCAAAAACTAATCTTAAGTATAATTTTTTAATCAGAAGTCAAAATATGACTTATAGTCCTGAATTTAACTATCAATATTTTTATTTAAATAAAGATCTTGATCATGAAACTAAAAATACCAAGATTAAAAGCGTGCTTTCAGAGCATTATATCAAAGCAGTTAATAGTCAAGTTGCTAAAAATTTTAAAGAGATAAGTGCTAAAAAAGAACATGATAGATATCTTTTAGATTTTAATAAAGCACAAGACATACCAATAATTAATTTTATTAGCAGTTTAATTAGAGATGATTTAATCAAATATCGAACCGGAGCTTTAATTAAAAGTTCAGCTTCTATTATAGCTTCAGAACAAGAAAAAAAAGATATTCTTAAAAATACAACAAATAAAATAATTGATCGAACAAAAACAGAAATCGAACAAAAAATAGCAACAGATGCTAAAAAATTTAAAGATTTAAAATTTACTTCTTTTATCTCAGAAATTTATAAAGCTTATGCAAAAGTTGACAATTTTTTAATTACTAATGGTGTTAAATCAATTGATAAAAACCAGATTAGATCAATAGCTCAACAAGCTGTTGAAATTTATAAACAAAATGACTACAATGGTCTAGTTAAATTTATCTTTGAAAAGACCAAAACTGTTTTAGAACAAATTAGAGAAGAACGATCAGAAATCTATCTGCCAACTTTTGATATGTTTAGTGTTGAATTTGAAAATCATATTCTAAGTAAAAATCATCACGATGATCGAATTTATCTGATAAATAAAATTTTAGAAAATCAACCAAACTATGCTGTGCAAATTAACAAAACCTTTGTTTTAAAAGAACAAGAAGCAGGACAAATTTTACCTAAAAAAATCTTGCAACTAACTTCTGATAATCATCATTTAAACCAACAATTCAACCAAGTTCAGTTTGACAAAAATTATGAAGACTCTCACTTTACAAATACTTGAATAAGTAATTTTGATTATGATTCAACAAAACCAAAACCTGAAATAATTATTACCTCTTCATTTGCAAGAGACAATAATTTAGAGATTAATGATACTTTTTTAATTCCTAATTCTAATATTGGTGATATTTTCTTACAAACTATCGACAAAAAAGATGCTTTCTATCTGGGACCAATACAAGCAAAAATTGTAGGGATTGGATCAACATTTGATGATATTGCTTCTAAGATTTCATTAAATGATTTTTTTCAGTCTAAGTCAAGTTTTTTATACGGATATGCTAATCAAGAGTTTATTAATCAATTAAGAGAATCTCGCTGAAGTTTTGCAAGTCAAAAAGATTCGGGATATGGAGTTGAAATTAGAATTAAAGATCAAAACGATTATGATATTTCAAATTTAAGTAAGGTTTTTTCTAATGTAAAATTAAAAAATGCTACAGTTGGCCAACCAACAACTGTTTCATTTTTTGATAGATCCTTTTCACCATTTATTGAATGAACTTTTTCAAGAGTTGCTAAAGGAATTAACAATATTAGAATCCAAGTAATTATTTATATGATTTTAGGATTTGTTGTGCTTGTGTTGGCATTTATCTTTATTAACTTTGCTTTAAGAAAAGAAATGAATGAAACAAGACGACAATTGGGAATCTTTAAATCATTTGGATATAAGGTTGCTGAATTATCGTGGATCTTTGCTTTAAAAACTTGAATCACGATCACTTTAGGAATCGTTATCGGATATTTACTTTCAACTCCTATTCAAATTTATGCAGCTTCAAACTTTACTAACGCTGTGACATTTACTTTTAAAAGTGTTTATGTTTCACCACTTTTATTTATTAACTTATTTATTTTGATACCAGCAGTATTTTTATTATTATCTTATGCACTAACTATTTTATATATAAGAGAACCTGTGCTATCTTTAATGAATAATGCTAAAAAAGCCAAAAGAAAAGTTAAAAGTGGATGATTCACTGATTTACTTTCAAAACGTAATATTGGATTTGGTTATCGAATGAGATTATCATTTATTAAGACTTCAAAAGGTAAGTTTGCAATCATTCAGATCATTTTTGTATTTAGTTCACTAGCATATGCATTATTGTTTGGTGCACAAACGATTTTAAACCAATCAATTAATCAGAGTCTTGCTGAAATAAAAGCTGATGTTGATCATCGAACAGTTTGGAAAAACAATAAAAGCATTGATATTAGCACACTTAATGGTAAATATAGTTTTATCAAAAATAACACCGATGATAGAACTGAGTTAACTTATCATGATTTAAGTAATAAAAACCCAAATGAATGGTTAAATCAAACTGATGGTCAAAATGATATGCGTTATCGTGTAGAATTATTATTAAAACTTATTAGCAATAGTTATCATAAGACAAGTAATATGAGAGATAAACTTTCAATGTTTGTTCCACAAAAATATGCTGTGAAACGTTTATCTCCACTTATTGGTCAAAATAAACAGCTAAATAAACCTGAAGAGTATTCAGTGTTAAAAGATGAAAAAAATTACTTTTTAACTTTAATTGCAAGGTTTAATTTATTAAATGACTCTGAATGATGAAAAACAGCTCTAGATCAAATTAAAGCAAATCGAAAAGTTGATATTGATAATTCGAAAATCAGTACTGAGTTATTCGATATTTCTGCAAATGCAAATCGTCAAGATGAGATGTCAAAAACTGTTGCAGGACTACAAGCTAAAACTAGTGATTCAAAAAATCCTAATAGTAGTATCTTTTTATCTTCAATTGCAAAAACCTTTTCATACAAACTAGCACAAGCTTATAGTTTATATCAAATTTATTTAGATTATAAAAATAGTAGTGATCAGAATAATTTTAGTATTGAAAAAAGTTGAGAAAAATTATTAAGTGATGAAGCATTAAAAGAATTTGACCCAACCAATCAAAAATACTGATCAATAACTGATAATCCTTTAATTGAAGAAATTACAAAAAAAATTGTTTTGTCATCGTCATCTAGTGATCAGTCTTCAACTTCAGTTACTCCAACTTCAATTAATTCATTGATTGGAGCTAGTAATTTATCAAATGCTAATCAAAATGTTTTGATGTTATCTTTAATTTTGCAAGAAATGCAAAGCAATTATGTAAATGATCCAGTGATAACTTTTAATCAAATGTTATATGATAAAAAAACTGATTTATTATCTTCATCAGTTTTAGCAAACTTTGTTAAAGATTCAGGATTATTAAGATTAAATTTATATGATTTTAATAGTCCAAATTCTGCAAATGTAAGTGACTTTTTAAACTTTGAAGATATCACTGAACAGCAATTTAGCAGTTTAAAAGATAAACTACAATTTAATAACAGTCCAATGTTTAATGTGATTGTTCCTTACTATTATGCTAAAGCTAACAATATAGGTTTATCAAGTAAAATAGCACTACAAACTAAAACTTCAGTTGCAAGAAAATTTTATTTAAATGTGATTGGAATTAATAAATCAATCACACTCTCACTAGTAAGAACTCCTGAATTTGTTTTAGATTATAAAACTTTTGCAGATGTAATGTTTAACAAAGATCTGTATGATAACCAACCAAAATACTTTAATACTTTATGATCAAAACACAAATTAATTGAAGGTGAGTTTGATTTTAAAGATCAAGATAACCCATTTAAATATATTAAATATTATGGTCAAAACATCGCTTTAGATGTACAACCATCCAGTCCAGTATTTTTATCATTATTTAGCAATGTCTTTGATGAGTTTAATGATCTTATTGGAGTTTATAAGCCAGTTGATTCACAAATTGATATTTATAATACTGCAAATCCAACTTCTGATAAAAACTCAAGACTAGGCTCAGAAGTAATCCCATTTAACCTAGGAAAACAGGGAATTAAACGAGTTTTAAAAGTCACAAATCAGATTATGATTATCTTTATTTTATTAATTACTTTCTTATTAACTATTATTTTAGTTGTGGTAATGAATATTGTTGTTGGCGAATCTAAAAAAACCATTTTAGTTTTAAGAGCAATCGGATATAAAGATATTGAAGTTAACTGAATTGTCATGGGAAGTTATGTGATTGGAGCATTTATTTGTTTTATCTTTGCTTATTCATTATCTAATGTTATTTGATTATCGTTTTTATACTATGTAAGTAATAAGTGACAAATTTATATTTTCTTACCATTTGATATTAAGAATCTAATTATTACATTTTCAATTATTTCACTAGTACTATTTATTGGTTGATTCTTTTCAAATAAACAAGTTAAACAAACTCCACTTACACAAGCTACTCAAGCAGAATAAAAAAAGTATGCTTTAAAACCAAGCATACTTTTTAGATTTTAAAATATTAATTTAGAATCTAATTATTAGGATAAGGAGTTATATGATTGATTTTAAAAAGACTTCAGATGACTTTTGTTTGAAATTTGCAAGTAAAGATATTAAAACTAAATACCAAGATATTAGAATTAATTGAGCATTTGATTCATTTGAACTAATTATTTCAAAACCTAACTTTATAACTTATTTACAAAATAGTTCAAAATTAAAGTTTTCTTATTTGATGATTGAAAGTATTGAAAATAAAATTGATCAGTTAAGAATTTTGTTTGCTAAAACTAACAAAGCTTGTCAAACCTATTTAACTGAAACTCAAGATTCTGAGTTTTGTAATTTGCAATATCAAAAATTTTTATTAAATTGTTATACAACTTTAAAACAATTTATTAATAACAATTTAATTACTTGAATATTTTGCGATGCTTTAAAACAAGCTTGAATTGAGTTTAATAAAGCATATGACCCTGATTTTATGTACCAATACCAGTTTGAAAAACTAGAATGACTATTTCAAAAAAACTTATATAATATTTTAAAAGCTATTAGTAAGAAACTTGCAAACGATGATACTTTTAAAATTTTGATTAATGCTTATACTTTAGATTTAGAGCAAAAACACAAAATATTAGTTGAAATGAAAAACCAACTTAAAAGGTTATAAGTAATAGCAAAAGTAGTAAAATATTTACAATTGCTTTGATAGAAAGCGTGAGATTCTGTGTTAGAAAAAATCAAAAAAATATTAGATAGTTTTAATTTAAAACTTGATTTAGTACATTTTTTAAATGATCTTGAAGAACTTAAAAAAGAATTCTTAGGTAAAGAATCTGAACTAAATTTAATTTTAAAATCAATTAAAAATATCAACCAGCAAGAAAAACAACAAATTGGTAAATTAGCAAATGAAATTAGAAATGAAATTATAAGTAAACTTGATTCAAAAACCAAACAATTAAAAAGAATAATTTTATTAAGTCAATTAGAAAAAGAAAAACTTGATGTTAGTTTAATTTCAAATAATTTTAAGTTTGGAACTAAACATCCACTAAATCTTGTAATTGAAGAAATTAGTGATATTTTTACTGAAATTGGCTTTCAAATGGTTAGTGGAACTGAAGTTGAGCAAGATCTTTATAATTTTCAGTTACTAAACTTACCTTTAAATCATCCAGCAAGAGATATGCAAGACACTTTTTATTTAAATTCAAGTACTGTTTTAAGAACTCATTGTACAAATATCACTTCAAGAATGTTATCAAAATTAGCTAGTTTAAAAATTGATGATCAGCAACTAGCTGTGATTAGTTATGGTAATGTTTATCGACGTGATGATGATGATGCAACTCATTCGCATCAGTTTATGCAAATTGATGGTTTTATGATTGGAAATAAAATTAGTTTTGCTAATTTAAAATGAATTTTAAAATACATGTGTCAAAGACTATTTGGAAAATCGGTTTTAATTAGAATGCGCCCAAGTTATTTTCCCTTTACTGAACCAAGTGTTGAAGTAGATGTTAGTTGTTTTAAATGTCAATCTCAGGGTTGTGCGATTTGTAAGTATTCAGGTTGAATCGAAATTTTAGGTGCTGGAATGATTAATCAGCAAGTGATGCAGCTAAATGGACTTGACCCCTTAACAACTACAGGACTAGCTTTTGGAATTGGAATTGAAAGAATTTGTATGCTAAAATTTGGAATTACTAATATTCGTGATTTTTATGAAAATAACGTTAAATTTTTAGATCAGTTCTTATTTTATCCAGAATAGGAGAATTATAAAATGATTATTACTAGAAAATGACTAGCACAATTTTTAGATCTTGAAAATATTTCAAATGATCAGATTAGTTTGGCATTGAATTCTCTTGGTTTTGAAGTTGAACAAACTTATGATTTAGACGCTTTAAATTCTGAATTATTACTAGGATTGGTAGTTGAATCAAAACCAATTGCTAATACACATTTAAAAATTAATAAAGTTAAACTTGCTGATCAAATTTTAGAAATTGTTTGTGGAGCTGAAAACATTGGTGTTGATCAATTTGTAATTGTTGCTCCAATTAATTCAACTATCAGTAATGGCTTAACACTAACTTCAAAAACAATTCGTGGTTATCAATCACAAGGAATGGTTTGTGCTTTAAATGAAATAGGAATCTTTTCAAGTTCATTAACTGAATCTGAACTAAAAAATATCTACCAAGTTTCTGACAATCATTTAAATTTAAATACGCTAACTGGTCAATCAGTCAAACCAATGATTAATTTAGATGATTTTATATGAGAAGTAGATCTAACTTTAAATCGTAGTGATTGTTTAGCTAGTTTTCAATTATTAAAAGAATTAGCAAACTATTTTAATTTATCAATCACTAATCTAAATTCAGAATTTAATCACTTTACTAATAACGATTTAAAACTAACAATTGAAATAGATCCAAAACTTGAACAGTTTATTAGAACTGTTTCTTATTCAGAATACCAGTTAAAAAAGTCTGTCAAATTAAATTCAAAAGATGATCTTTGATTAAAGTTAAATCACACTAAAACAACTGGTGATATTATTAATGACTTAGCTTTAAAAACAGCAATTCAAACTGGTCAAAATTTAATAGTTATTGATCAGAACAAACTAAAAGATTTTAACTTAGAAATTAAACAAGTGAGATGAAATGATCTTGAAGTGTTAGCCGTGGTTTCAAATGATCAAATTATAAATGTGATTGGTTTAGAAGTTGAAGAGCATTTTAGAGCTGATAATAACTCTCAAAATATTGTTGTTTTAATGTTAAATCTTGATCCAACAATTATGAGAAAACAACAAAAATTGTTAAACACTTCAACAATTATGTTGCAAAGATATACTAAGCCAATCAACCCAAACTTATTTGAATTAGCTAACAAAACCTTTGCAAATGAACTAGACTACTATAATTTAGTTAATAAAGCTAGTCAAGTAAAAATTCTTAAAAAGACATTTGAACAGAATAACAAATTTGTTGTTGACTTAGATAGAATTAATACTTTATTAGGAACTGAGTTTAGTGTTAGTGAAATTCAAGCATTATTTAAAACTTTAGATTTTAAAATTACAGCTAATGATCAACAACTAACATTTGAAGTGGATGAAAACCGAATTGATTTGTATGGAGTTAATGATATTTGTGAAGAAATTGCTAGGTTGTATGGTTATGATCAGATTAAAGAACAACCTATAGATTTTAAAACAAACAGAGTTGATAACAAATTTGATCTAAAATTAGAAGATAAATTAACTAACTATTTAATAGGACTAGGGTTTAATAACACAAAAACTTATTCATTAACTGATCACCAATCAGCTGTTAATTGAAACTTATTTAAAATTCAAAATTTAATTACTTTAGAAAAACCACTATCTAAATTAAGAACTACTTATAGAACTAATTTAAGTAAATCTCTAATTGACACAGCAATTTATAACGCAGCTAATAACAACAAGCAATTAAAACTCTTTGAAATTGCTGATATTTATGGTTTTAAAGAACTTAAGCAAAGACATTTAGCGTTTCTAACTACTTCAGATATTTTTCAAGATAAATTATCAGATAATAAAATTAGTGCTAATTTTTACTATAACAAAGCAATTTTAGAAGCAATTTTTAGATTATATAATTTAGATTTAAATAAATTAGAATATCAGATCAACCAACAACAAATTGATCAAATTCATGCTTTTGTCAATGCTACTATTAAATATGATCAACACCTATTAGGATTTATTTATCGTTTAAATCCTGATTTTGAAGCTCAACATAAACTCGAACAAACAATTGTTGTTGAAATTAATTTAGATAATTTAAATAAATTTGCTAACAAAACAATTCAAATAGCAACTTTATCTAAATATCAAAGTTCAAAACGTGATGTTTCTATTGAGCTTGTAAATGATATCAAATACAGTGATTTTATTAAAAAGATAATTAAAAATGTTAAGTACCTAACTAATGTGCAAGTAATTGATCAGTATGTTGATCAAAAATTAGCAAGTGAAAATAAAAAATCATTGACTATTCAATTTACTTTTAATAGTTTTGATCACCAATTAACCGAACAAGAAATTAATGATCAACAAAAAATTTTACAAAAAAATATTTTAGATTTAGAAATTACAATAAGATAATGAAACTAGTATTTACAAAAGAAGAACTATTAAAAAATAAACATTACCAACTAACAGGTGATTTAGACAATCTAGATCAAGTGGTTTGTACTAACACTTTAGTTAAATCAATTGATTATGTTAATTTTGATCTTGATCTAGATTATTTAGATGCGATTGATTCAGTTAAAGTCGTTGGTGTGATTAATTTTACTGTTTCAGCAACTGACGCCAGAACCGGAGAATTAATTAAATATAGTAATCATCTTGACTGAGATGATGAATATAGTTTTAATAAAAAACTTGACTCAACTTACAACATTATTTTAAAAAACGAGTTTGACTTATTTGAATATATTATTGAACAAATAAATATAAATTTACCTTTAAACTTATCTGTAAATAATGATATACTTAATAAGTACGGTTTTGGATGGACTTTATTAAGTGAAGAAGCTTTCGAAACTGAAAAACAAAATAAAGTTGATCCAAGATGAGAAAAACTTGATGAATTTATACTGACTAAAAATAAAAAGCATTAATAAGGAGGTGTAATTAACATGGCAGTACCATTTAGAAAAACTAGTAAAGCAGCAAAAAACAAAAGAAGAAGTCATTTAGCTTTAACTACTTCTGCGATTGTTTCATGCACTAATTGTGGGGCTATGATAAAACCTCACCGTGTATGTAGAGAATGCGGATTTTATAAACAAAAAGAAGTTAAAGTTGTTGAAGCTTAATTATGTAATTTTAAATGCGCAAC
The DNA here is from genome assembly GCF_000224105.1 of Mycoplasma putrefaciens KS1. Taxonomy (NCBI): domain Bacteria; kingdom Bacillati; phylum Mycoplasmatota; class Mollicutes; order Mycoplasmatales; family Mycoplasmataceae; genus Mycoplasma; species Mycoplasma putrefaciens. Next base: position 318,419 of record NC_015946.1, read on the forward strand.
CTAAGGTAAGGGTTGCTTTTTTATTGCAAGACTAATAATATCCAATGATCTTTTAACTTTTTTATACTTATAGTGTTATATTAAATATATAAAGTGTATCAAAGTGGGTGACAATTGATGCTTTTTGGTACTTATAAACATTGTTTAGATACAAAACAACGTCTGACACTACCTGCTAAACTAAGAATTAAATTAGCTAACCCGGTTTATATCACTAAAGGTTTACAAGCAGATCTTGAAATAAGGTCAAAACAAGAATTTTTAAATTGACAAGCAACTGTACTTGATTCACATTTAAATGATAAAGAATTGAAAGATTTCCAAAGATTAATCCTAGCAAATACACTTGAAATTTATATTGATAATGCTGGAAGAATTAAAATTCCCAAGACTTTTATTCAAGATTCAAATCTAGAAAAAAATGTTTTTATCTTTGGGCTTGGTGATCATTTAGAAGTCTGAAGTCAATCAAAATATGATCAACATAAAAAACAAGCACTAAGTTTAGTTAAAAAAATTAATTATAAACTTACAAGAGGTGATTTATAATGCATGAACACACTCCAGTTTTACTAACAGAAAGTATCGATTATTTACAGATTCATCCAGATAAAATTTATGTTGATTGTACGTTAGGTCGTGCTGGTCATGCAAGCGAAATTTTAAAAAGACTCTCAAATAAGGGCAAGTTATTTTGTTTTGATCAAGACCAACAAGCAATTATTAAAAGTAAAGAAAAACTTGAACAAATTGCAAACAATTTTCAAATTATTGAAGCAAATTTTAATAATATTTCAGTAGCTCTAGCGTTAAATGATGTTTTTAAAGTCGATGGTATTTTATATGATCTTGGTGTTTCATCTGCTCAATTTGATACAGCTGAGCGCGGTTTTAGCTATCGATTTGATGGACCATTAGATATGAGAATGGATCAAAATAATAACCCACTAACAGCAGAGTTAGTTATTAATAGTTATTCTGAAGCAGAACTAGCAAACATTATTTATAAATATGGTGATGAAAAATTTGCAAAACAAATTGCAAAGCAAATTATTTTGTCACGTCCAATCACTTCAACGCTACAACTAGTTGAAGTGATTAAAAAAGCATTACCTCAAAAAGTTTTAAAACAACAAAAACATCCTGCAAAAAAAACTTTTCAAGCACTGAGAATTTGTGTTAATAATGAACTTATTGTCTTACAAGAATCACTTGCTCAAGCTCTAGAATTATTAAATTCAAATGCAAGATTATGTGTGATTACCTTTCATTCATTAGAAGAAAAAATTGTTAAAAATCTTTTTAATAAAGCAACTGATTATCATCAAGATCAATTACTAGAAAGATTACCTATTAAAGTTGAATCTAATGCAAAATTTAGATTAGTAATAAAAAAACCAATTACACCAACTATTCAAGAAATAAGTAATAATAAAAGAAGCCACAGTGCTAAACTATGAGTAATTGAGAGAAAATAATATGAACACACAAAATTTATACCCAATTGTTGAAATTAGAAAACATTCAATTAAATTTGAAGTTATTAAGTTTTATAAAGATCAAGTTATTATTATTTTTGAAAAAACTTATTATGGTGATGGCTCTGATTTACTAACTAGCCAAGGAGCTGTTAAAGATCCGAGTCTTGTAAGTAAATTTTTAGAACAAAGTTTTAATAATTTTGATCAAACCTTTAAAAATCTTAAATTAAAAGATGTTGGTTTAATTCTTCCTAATAACATTTCAATTATTAAAAAAACAATTGATTATGATCTAGGCCAACAAGAAGCTGGTAAGCTAAAAAACTTAGCTAATCTAAAGTTAATTTTAAAAAAATCTGAAAAACTTTACGATAATAATAAAATTACTCAAAATTTCAAAATCTTAGATAACAAAATTTCAGAATTAATAGTTGATAACCAACAAATTGATCTAAATAACTTAGCTAATCTAAAATTTAATAATCAAAAGCTTGCTATTGTTTTATCAATGATAGCAATTAATAAACAAGTTTATGAATCACACGAAAAAACTATTAGTAAAATTAATAAAAAAATTATGTGATCAAAACCCAAAATCTTTACTTTGCACGAAATGATTACTGATGAATCAAAAAACCATAAAATCATTATCGATTGAAGATATAGTGAAATTGAAATAGGTGTTTTTCAGAATGCAATTTTAAGTAAAGTTGTCAAATTACCATTTGGTGTTGAGCAAATTGTTTATGAAATTAGTCAGTTTATGGATACTGATTTAAATCTTGCTTCTAAATACATTTTTAATAACATTGATTTTAGTTCTGAAAATCTTACAAATATTAAAGTTTTTAGCAAATGAAATAAAAAAACAAATACTTTAGATGTAATTACAGCTGATAAACTAAAAACAAAAATTGAACAAGAAATTCAAAAAATCTATCAACAAATTAAAAACACATTACTTGAAACAAAACAACAAAATTATCATATTTATAATTTTGGAATTATTTGTAAAATACCCGGAATTAAAACTGTGATTTGTACAACAGAATGTGATGATGTTCGTTCTAAATCTTGAATAGGTGATTTTATTGTTGGTGGTGATTCTTGTTCATTGGTAGGTCTTGCTAGATTTGTAAGCAAAAATCCTATTCATAATTCTGATGATTTATTAAAAAATGAAGAATATCAAACTTCATAGTATTTACTTAATAGTTATAATTTAAATAGACAATCTTAGCAATAAAGCAGTTAGTATATTAAGAAAAGAGGCCTAAAAATGCAAAACATAGTTAATCAAGTAGCAAAAATCAAAGTTATTGGTGTTGGTGGTGGTGGTAATAATGCTGTTAATAGAATGTTTGTTGAAAAGGTTCAAGGTGTTGAATTTTATGTTGCCAATACTGATGCTCAAGTTCTACAATCATCACCAATTCCAAATAAAATTCTTTTAGGTGAACAAACTACCAAAGGACTAGGAGCTGGAGGAAATCCTGAAATCGGAAAACAAGCTGCACTTGAAAGTGAATCACTAATTAAAGAAGCACTACAGGATGCTGATTTGGTCTTTATTGCTGCTGGTATGGGTGGTGGAACTGGAACTGGTGCTGCTCCAATTGTTGCTAGAATTGCACAAGAATTAGGAGCTTTGGTTGTTGCAGTTGTTACAAAACCATTTCAATTTGAAGGAAAAAATCGTATCAATAATGCAAAACTTGGCTTAGAAGAAATTAAAAAACACATCGATTCAATCATTGTGATTTCAAATAATAAATTACTTGAAAATATCGGTTCAATTCCTATTGCTGACTCATTTAGACAAACTGATGCAATTTTAAAACAAGGAGTTCAAACTATTACTGATCTAATTGCAGTACCTGCAATGATCAACTTAGATTTTGCTGATATTAAAAATGTGATGTCTAAAAAAGGTGATGCTTTATTTGGAATCGGAATCGCTTCAGGAAAAGATAAAGCAACTCAAGCAGCCAAAAAAGCAATGTCTTCTTCATTATTAGATGCATCTATTGCTGGTGCTAAAGATGTTATTGTTAATATTACTGGTGGGGCTAATGTTAGTTTAGATGATGCTTATGATGCAGTTGATGTCATTAACCAAGAAGCTAATAATAAGGATCTAAACATTATTTTCGGTATGGCTGTAAATGATGAGTTAACTTCAGATGACGAAATCATTGTTACTGTTATTGCTACTGGATTTAGTGTTGATCAACAACAACAAAATAAAGAACAAAACCCAACTTCAAATTATCGATCAACAAATTTAGAAGCAATTATTAAAAACAAAGATCAACAACTTGATGATGATGAATTTGATGAGCAAACCATTTCATTTACAGTTGATGACGACGATGATGAAGACTTTCCAACATTTTTAAAATAGGAGAAATACTATGTGGTTTAAAAAGAAAAAAAGGCAAGCTCTTGAAATTACTGATATGCAATATGCTAACAGTTCAATTGATCAAGAATTTTTAGAAGCTACTAATCAAGATTATCAAAACCCAACTTCAATTAATAATGAACTTTACACTCAAAATAATCACTCAGAATTTGATGATCAAACTAAATATCAAACTACTGATCATTACTTTGAACAAAGCTCAACTATTAATCACGATATTTCATCAAACGCTAATATCTTTACACCAACTAAATTTTCTGAAGTGCAGTTAATAACTGACACATTATTAGAAAATAAAGTTGTTTTAGTAGATTTAAAAAATCTTGATACAGATACTAAAAAACGTTTTAAAAATTTTATTGCTGGTGTGTTATACGTTAAAAATGGTGAATATATTAAATTACATGAAATGATTTATAAATTTATAATTAGAAATTAGCATCTTAAAGATGCTTTTTTATTAATTTAAGCTTTTAAATTTCAACTAATGAATGATACTAGTTTTGATTTGTCTTATTGTTTAGTAAGCTAATCTTTAAAGTATTATAAAATAATAAAAAGAAGTTTAATAAAAGGAGAAAGTTATGAAAATTGATGAAAAAGAATTAATATCTAATTATTTTGCTCAAGCACTACAAGAAACTAAAAAGTTAATTACCATTCCTTCTTTTCTAACCAAAGCAACTTCAGATGCTCCATATGGCCAAGCTACTAAAAAAGCTTTAGATTATGTGATTGATCTTGCTAAAAGATTAGGTTTTGACACCTATCAAGATCCCCAAAACCGTTATGGATATTTAGATTATGGAACTGGAGAAAAAACTTTTGCAATTCTATGTCATTTAGATGTTGTTCCACCAGGAAATCTTGACAAGTGAATAACAGATCCTTTTGAAGCTATTGAACAAGATAATAAATTAATTGGACGTGGTGCTTTTGATGATAAAGGACCAACTATGATGAACTTATATGCTTTAAAATATTTAAAAGATAAAGGTTTTAAATCAGAAAAATACAAGATTAGAATGATTTTTGGACTAACTGAAGAAACTACTTGACAATCAATTAAAGCCTATATTGCAGATCACGGAAATGCTGATGCTGGGTATGTTCCAGACGGTGAATTTCCAGTAGTTTATGCTGAAAAATGAATTGTCAATTTAGATATTAAATCAACAGCCAAAACTGAAATTGAAATTACAGGTGGAGTTGCTTATAATGTGATTTGTGACACAGTAGTTTATAAAGGTCCAAAAATCAAAGAAATTCAAAAATACTTAACTGAGCATGAGATTAATAACTCATTAGTTAAAAATAAACTAATCGTTTATGGAAAAGCTGGTCATGCAAGTTTGCCTTGACTAGGAATTAATGCAGCAACTTTTTTAGCAAAAGCAATGTATGAAAACCAAGTTCATCATCCGATCACTGATTTTATTGCTAAAGATATGCATTTAGATTTTGCGCTTAGCAACGTTTTTGGTGATATTAGTGACGAAACAGGAGAATTAACCCAAAACATAGGAAAGATTGAAATTAAAGACCAAAAAGCAACTCTTGGAGTTAATTACCGAGTTCCAGTATTTACCGAGCCTAAACAAATTTTTATTCCAACGTTAAATGATTATTTAGAAAAACTAAATTTAACAACTGAAGTTGTTTCAATTGAAGATAGTGTCTATGTTCCTAAAGATTCAGAGTTAATTAAAAAGATCATGAAAGTTTATCAAGAAGTGACTGGTGATCTTGAAGCCAAACCTTTAGCTATTGGTGGTGGAACTTATGCTAAAGCAATGCCAAATATAGTTGCTTTTGGAGCTGAGTTTGATATTGAAGAATCAACAATGCACGCATATAATGAATATGTTAGAATTGATGATTTAAAAAAGATGTTAGAAATTTATGCTAAAGCAATTGTACTGTTAACTGAATAATACTACCTAGCTTTGCTAGGTTTTTTAATAACTAGCAACATCTATGTTATTTATTAAATTAAAGCTAAAACTAAAAATCAATTTTTACTAGCTTTTGATAGTAAATTTTATAAATGCTTGTTTAGATTATTTTCAAAATGATGATAGAATTAGTATGTTGATTATAAATAAAAATTAAATCAATACAGAAATAAGGATTCACATTCCTAGTGCTCAAATTTAATAAAACGAGTGGTGTGTGTTGGAATTATTTTGAAGTCTTAACAAATTAAATAAACAGAAAGGTTATTTATAAATGGCAAAAGAAATTACAAGAGATGAACTATCTGCTGCTGGTGTTCAGTATGGTCATCAAACTAAAAGATGAAATCCTAAAATGGCTCCATATATTTACGGAGTCAAAAATAAAAATCACATTATTGATTTAGAAAAAACCATTGTGCAATTAAATGCTGGTCAAAAATTACTAGAAAATTTAGGTACAAAACAACAAAAGATTTTATTTGTAGGAACTAAACGTACTGGTAAAAATGCTGTTAAAGAAGCTGCATTAAGAAGTGGAAATTTCTATATTAACAATAGATGATTAGGTGGAACTTTAACTAACTTAAAAACTATTTTAATTAGAATTAAAGCTTTGTGAGAAATTGAAGAAGAAGAAAAAAAAGGACGTTTAGCTTTAAGACCTAAAAAAGAACAAATTAAAATTTTAAAAGAAAAAGCTAAATTAGAAAAATCACTAGGTGGAATTAAACAGATGCATAAACTACCAGCTGCTTTAGTTGTAGTTGATCCTAAAGGTGATGAAATTGCAGTTCGTGAAGCAATTAAACTAAAAATTCCAGTAATTGCAATTTGTGATACAAACGCAGATCCAGATATGGTGACAGTGCCAATTCCAGGTAATGATGATTTACAAGAAGCAGTAAACATTATCATTAATTCACTAGTTGAAGCTTATGCAGAAGGCGCACAAATTAGAATGACTCCATCTGTGTTAAAAACAGTTGCTCCAAAAAGAGAACCAAGACCTGAAAGAATCAGACCTGAAGCTAGACCTGAAGCTAAATCAGAAGCTAACAAAGTTGAAGTTGAAGCTAAAAACCAGCAAGTAAAAACAGAAGTTAAAAAAGAATTAAAGTCTGAAGCTAAAACTAAAGCAAAATCTGATTCAAAACCAACCCAAGAAGTTGCAAAATAATTAAACTAGATATATAGAAAGGATTTAAGTATGCCAATCGATGCAAAATTAATTAAAGAATTACGCGAAATCACTCAAGCAGGGATGATGGATTGTAAAAAAGCTTTAGAAGCAGCAAATGGTGTAATTGATGATGCGATAGTTTGACTAAGAGAAAATGGTTTAGCTAAAGCTGCTAAAAAAACTGATCGTATTGCTGCTGAAGGAGTAGTTTTTGCAAAAGAAAATGACAAAAAAGCAGTTATTTTAGAAATTAATTCTGAAACTGATTTTGTTGCAAAAAACGAAAAATTTACTACATTAGTAAATGATATTGCTGATAGTTTATTAAATTCAGATGCAGCGACTTTAGAACAAGGATTAGCTGTAGTTATGAAAGATGGACAAACAATTGAACAAAGTTTAGTTTCAGCAACTGCAACAATCGGTGAAAAAATTGTTTTAAGAAGATTTGTACTAGTCAATAAAGAATCTAAAAAAACAAGTATTTATAACCACGCAAATAAGCGTGTTTCAGTACTATTAACATTTGATACTAATATTGAGTCAAGTGATGCTTATAATGTTGCAATGCACGTTGCGGCAATGGCACCAAAATATATTAGTATGCAACAAATCCCAACTGATTTTAAACAAGCTGAATTTCACATTATCAAAGAACAATCAAAAGATGATCCTAAGCTAGCAGGAAAGCCAGCTAATGTTTTAGAAAATATCTTAAACGGAAAATTAGCAAAACGCTTAGCTGAAATTAGTTTATTAGATCAAGCATTTGTTGTTGATGAAAGTTTTAAAGTGGGACAATTTTTGTCAGACAAAAAGACAAATATAGTTGAAATGATAAGATATGAAGTTGGAGAAGGAATTGAAAAGGTTACTACTAACTTTGCTGATGAAGTAGCCGCACAATTAGGGAGATAAAAATCATGCAATTTGAAAATAAAACATCTTTAGTAATTTCTATTTTAATGATGTGTTTTACATTAACAATAGTTGGAATTTTTTCATATTATTTATACAAATTTAGCAAAGAAAAATTTATTGCAAAAGCAGTTAATAAAATCTTTTTTATCACATTTTCTGTAATTTGTTTTATTTCATTTGTACTTTCAATTACAGGAATAGCTTTATTTGAAAGTGCGAACAAAAATAGTAATTCAACAGAAAGTTATCAAGGACATTTATTAGGGGTTAATATTAGTTCAATTATTCTTTTACTAATCGGAATTGTATTTTTAATCTTTTTTGTTCATCATTTTGCAATTAAGCTAACTGAAAATGCATTCTTATTTTTGGGTGAAAAAATTGATTATAAAGACGTAACTAGCATCATTCTTGATCCAAAAACTAATAATTTATACATCAATTTTAAAACCGCAAGATCTTTTAAAAGAATTAAATATACAGCTAAATGTAACTTTAAAAAAGCTATTTTAGATAATGCTGATAAACTAAATTTAACTGTACAACCAGCTGATGCTGATCAATACTTTAAAGAATTAACAAAGAAAAATTAATCATTAAAACAAACTACAAATAACTAGATAAACTCACATTTAATTGTGAGTTTTTATTTTCTAAAACTGCAATTAAGCACTAGTTTTAAAATAGTATTATTAGTTATTTGATTTTCAAAAGATGCTTTTTTTATATAGAATTAAAGATAGTATTTTTTATATAATTAATTAAGAATATTTTTAATTACATTTGAGGTGAAAAATGAAATATAAATATCAAACTATTCTCTTAAAATTAAGTGGTGAAGCTTTAAAAGGAGATAGTGAAGTTTATGATAAAAAATGTTTAGAAAACATCTCTAGACAAATTATTGAATTAGCAAGAAATGGTTTGAGGTTAGCAATCGTTGTTGGTGGGGGAAATATTTGAAGAGGTAAACTTGGTCAAGAGCTTGCAATGCCACAAATTAATGCTGATTATATGGGTATGCTAGCAACGGTGATGAATGGGCTTGCTTTAGAAAGTACTATTAGATCTATGGGATATGATAAAGTTAATATTTACTCATCTCTACCAATTCAAACAGTAACTAATGATTATAATTTTAAAAAAGCAAGAATTAAAATGAGTGAAGGTTATATCGCTATTTTTGTTGGTGGTACAGGTTATGCTTATTTTACAACTGATACTAATGCAGTGATTAGAGCTTATGAAATTCAAGCAGAAGCAATTTTAATGGCTAAAAATGGTGTCAAAGGAGTTTATGATAAAGATCCTAGAACACATAAAGATGCTAAATTTATTAAAAAAATTTCTCATCAAGATGTTGTTGTTAAACAACTAGGTGTGATGGATTTAACAGCTGCAGCTTTGGCAAAAGATGCTAATTTAAAAATTGAAGTTTTTGATATGTCAGGACAGAACAACATTATTAAAGTATTACAAAATCAATTAGAATCAACTATTATAGAATAGGAATAAAAAAATGACAGAACTAATTTTAGAAAATGCTGAACTAGAAATGAATCAAACTATTGAAGCATACAAACAACACTTAAAACAAATAAGAACAGGTAAAGCCAATGGATCAGTTTTAGATAAAGTGATGATCAATTATTATGGATCATTAATGCCTTTAAACCAAATTTCACAAATTACTACTCCTGAACCTCACCTAATAGTAGTCAAACCTTATGATCGAAATATTATCACCGAAGCAGTTGGAGCAATTCATAAAGCAGATTTAGGATTAAATCCTATGAGTGATGCTGAACTAATTAGAATTCCGATTGTACCCTTAACTGAAGATCTTCGTAAAGATTTGGTTAAGAAAGTGCAAAAAGAATTAGAGCAATATAAAATAAGAATTCGTAATCTTAGAAGAGATGCAATTAATCAAGCTAATAAGACTGATGGTTTGTCAAAAGATTTAATAGCTGATCTAGAAAAGCAAATCCAAAACTTAACTGATAAAGCAATCAAACAATTAGATGAACAAACAAAAGTAAAAGAAAAAGAATTAATGACTTTATAAAAGGAAAAACAATATGACAACAATTATTGAAATGTTTAAACAAGATTTAAAAAATATTTGTAATCAATTAAACATTAATAAAGAACCAATTGTTGAAATTAATAAAAATAATACAGCTGGAGTTTTAGCAACAACCATTGCACTGATAAGTTCAAAACTAGTAGCTAAAAAACCAATCGAACTAGCTGAAATCTTTAAACAAGAATTACTAAAAACTAACAGATATCAAAGTGTTGAGATTGCTGGGTCTGGGTTTATTAACGTTTTAATAAAACCAGAATTATTATCAACAGTTATTAATAATATTTTAACTGCTAAAAAAGACTATGGGCAATTACCTGATCAAAACTACACAATTAATATTGAGTATGTTTCAGCCAATCCAACCGGGTTTTTACATGTTGGACACGCAAGAAACGCAACAATTGGATCAGTTTTAGTCAATCTTTGAAAAAAAGCAGGTAATAAAGTTCAAACTGAATATTATATTAATGATGCAGGAAATCAAATTAACATTTTAGCTGTCACAGTTTTTGTTCATTATCTATGAGCATTGGGAGTTAAAGCACAAAAACCAGAAAATAGTTATAGTGGTGAGATGTATGATGATCTAGCAAAAATGCTAGTTGAGCAATATCAAGACAAATTTAAAGATCTTAGTTATACTGAAAATCAAATTGCTGATCCTTTGGTTCATGATATTTTTAAACAGCAAGCTGTGAAGTATTTTTTAAAAGCAATCAAACAACAATTAAAAAATTTTGGTGTTGAAATTGAGCACTGATCAAGTGAACAAGAAGTTTATGATATTAACCAAATTGCTAAAGTTTTAGAGTTATACCAACAAAAAGACGCGCTTTATCAAAAAGATCAAGCAATTTGGTTAAAAACAACTTTATTTGGCGATGATAAAGATCGTCCATTAGTCAAATCAGATGGGACTTATACTTATATCACTCCAGATTTAGCAACTCATAATTTAAGAATTCAAAGAACAAATGCTGATAAACTAGTCAATGTTTGAGGTGGAGATCATCATGGATATATTCCAAGAATGCGTGCTGGATTAGCACTATTGGGTTATGATCCTAACATTTTAGACATTGAAATGGTGCAAATGGTTCGTTTAATTAAAAATGGTCAAGAATTTAAAATGAGTAAAAGAAAAGGAACTGCTGTTTGACTAACTGATATTCAAGAAATGGTTGGAAAAGACGCTTTGAGATATATGTTAGCTTCTAAATCATCAAGTTCACATATGGATTTAGACTTAGACTTGGTATCTCAAAAAAATGCCTCAAACCCAGTTTATTATGCTAAATATGCAACAGCTAGATGTAATTCGATTTTAAAACAAGCAAAAGAAAAAAATCTTGATTTTAATTTTAAACCAACCAACTTATTAACTCATGAAAAAGAAATTGAATTATTAGTTACTTTAGATAATTTCACAGAAGTGATTAAATCAGCTGCAAAAAACTACGCACCTCATCAAATTTGTGATTACATTCAAATAATTGCCAAACAATTTCATTCATATTATGCAGATATTAAAATTATCGATCAGGCTAATATCGTACTAACAACAGCAAGACTAGGGTTAGTTAAAGCTGTTTTACAAGTATTAGAAAATAGTTTTGATTTAATTGGAATTGAAGCCACAAAAGAAATGTAACAACTTTTAAAAAGATTTAAACTCTATATTCATTAGAATCTAGAGTTTTTTATTAAAAAAAATTATTTAAAATAAAAGTAGAACCAATATCTAGGTACATAAAAATGACTAAAAAAATTATTTGAATAGCTACTAATAGCAAAAATAAAGCACAAGAATATCAAGAAATTTTAAAAGACTGAACAGTTAAAACTTTATTAGATTTAAAAAATTATCAAGAAATTGCTGAAAATGGCTCAAGTTTTGAACAAAACGCAATGATTAAAGCAAAAGCTTTAGCAAAACAAATTAATGGTATTGCAATTGGAGATGATACTGGAATTTGTGTTAAAGTTTTAGATGATTTTCCGGGCATTTATTCTAAAAGATGAGCTTATCCAATTACTGATCATGTTGAGATTTGTCAAAAACTTTTAGAAAAGTTAAAACCCTATCAACACCAAAAACAACGAAAGGCAAAAATGGTGACTGCAATTGCTTTTTATGATGCTGTTAATGACAAAGAATTGGTTTTTTCTGCAACAGTTGAAGGTTATATTGCCAACGAACTTAGATTAACTAGTTCTGGCTTTGGTTATGATTATATTTTTATTCCTAAAAATAGTAATAAGACTTATTCAGAAATGACTTCTGAACAAAAAAATAATAACTCTGCAAGAAGACAAGCAATTGATCAATTTTGTGAATTTATAAGTAATTATTAAGGAGTATTTATGATTAGTAAAAAGAAATTACACATAGTTTTATACCAACCAGAAATCGCGCAAAATGTTGGAGCAATCATGAGAACTTGTGTTGCTATTGATGCAAAACTACACATTATCGAACCTTTAGGATTTATTTTTGATGAAAGACATCTATCTCGTCCTAGTGCCAATGAGTTTAAATTTGTTGATTGTACTAGATATGATGATTGAAGTGATTTTATCTCAAGACATCCAAACACTAAATTATATTGTCTATCAAGATATGGTCAAAAACCACTTTCAGATTTTGATTTTACTAGCGTTAATGATGATGTCTTTTTAGTTTTTGGTCGTGAATCAACTGGAATTGCCAAACAAATTATTAAAGATAATTTTCAGACAACTTTTCGTATACCAATGACCGCTCAAGCAAGAAGCATTAACATTGCAAATGCTATGGCAATTGCAAGTTATGAAGTACTAAGACAATGAGATTATTTAGACTTAGCTAAACATGAAGTACAAAAGGGAAAAGATTATATTATGTCTGATGCATGAAAAGGAGTTGAAGACTAATGACTAATTATTTTTATGTTTTAAGTGATCTAGATAATACCATTGCTAGAGATGATTTAACTATTAGTTATCAAACTATTAAATCAATTAGAAAATATCAAAAAGCTTCTAATTATAAATTTAGTTTTTGTACTGGACGAGTTGATACATGTAATAAAAAACTTGCTAAGCAACTAAAAGTTAAACTACCAATCATCGCTTGTAATGGTGCGTTAATTACTGATTTAAAAACTAATCAAGTTCTACATGCTGAATATTTAGAGAGTCAATCAACAGCTGATCTTGTTAAAATGTGTTATCAACATCAAATTGATATTGTTTGTTATGCACCTAATATGATGATCGGCACAGCTAATTCAAAAAGATTAGAAAAGTGACAAAATTATTTAAATAAGCTTAAAAAGAAATATCATTGAAAGATTTTAAGATTTGATTCATTATTAGAAGTTGCTGAAAAAATTAGAACTAAAGAACTTCAAGTTGTGGAATTAATAGTTAACTTCGCAAATTTAAACCAAACTGAAATTCAACAAAAACTAAAACTATTTGATAATTATCTAGACAAAATTGATCTAGTACAATCATTGCCATTTTTATTTAACATAATGAAAAAAAACGTCAATAAACTAACAGGGCTAAAAAAGTGAGTCGAGCTTTGTCAAATTGACTATCAAAAAGTAATTGTTTTTGGAGATAATCATAATGATCTTGAGATTGTTCAAGCTGTCGAAAAGGGTTATGCTGTTGGTAATGCTGTTGAGCAACTAAAAAGAGTGGCCTATCGAGTTTGTGGTTCAGTAGAAGAAAATGGTGTTGGAATTGAGCTTGAAGAGATTTTAAGACAAAGTAATTAAAGGATAGAATTATGGCTGATAACATAATATTTAATCCAGTAAAAGAATATCAAAATTATAAAGACAAACATCTACAAATTGTTAACGATTATTTTGAAGAACTAACTAAAAAATCTCAAATTGATTTAAATCAAAATAAACAACAAGTCGCTAAAATTAATCAAACTAACAATAGAGTAATTACACATAAAAAAAGTTTAAGAAAGTTTAAAATTTTAGCAAAGATAACTCTAATTATTGCGTTTTTATTTTTAGTTGTTGTAATTTATTTTACTGTTAAGTTTTCTAGCTCTGCTCAAACTATTGCTACTTGAACAATTATTTTTTTAACTATTAGTGCAATATTATTTGCTGGATTGTTATTAGTGTATTTATTAGAGATTAGGCCAAAAATAAAACAAGTTCAAACTATAATTTTAAACGATCAAATAAAATATGATCAACAAGTCGAAATCGGAGTTAATCAAGTTAAAGATCTTATTGATTTAATTGGTTATGGTACTAAAGAAAAATTATTTTCGCAAAGTTTTTCATTAATTAAGTTTAACCGATTTTTAGGTGTTAAAAATCTAAACCGCTTCCAAGAAACTTATCTTGATAGTCAACAAATCTATAATGATGATTTTAGTTGTTTAAACATTAAATCAGGTCTAGTTTATCATACACCTTTTTTAATTAACAGAAGTATTTATGAACAAATTGAATCAAAAACTTATACTGGAACTCTGACTATTTCATGAGAAGAACAAGATGGAGATCAAACAATTACTATGACAGAGATTCTAACAGCAAGTGTGGTTAAACCGCTTCCAGTCAATTATTATCAGTCAAGTTTAGCATTAGGAATTGAGATTGCACCAAATTTAGAATTTTCTAGATCAAGTAGTAATTTTCATAATTTAAGTGAGAAAGAAAAAACTAAAAAATATCAAAAAACTGAAAAACAACTATATAAATATGCTGAAAGAAATCTTGATTTTTCACCTTTAGCTAATACTAAATTTGAAACTGCTTTTGCTGCTTTTAATAGAAAAAATGACAAAGAGTTTCGTTTAATGTTTACCCCACTTGCTCAAAATAATTTAATGCAACTAATTGAAGATAACACTTATGGTTTTGGCGATAATTTTATTATGTTCAAAATTAGTAAAGCACTATTTATCTCTTCGTCTAATCTCGATCATTTTGAAATTAATGACAATCTTTTGAAATACTATACTTATGATTATAATGAGATTAAAAATACTTTTATCAAAGATAACGCTAACTATTTTGATCAAATTTACTGATTATTTGCACCATTTTTTGCAATCCCAACTTTAAGCAATTCATCATCTGAAACAATAATTTTTAATAATAATCAAACTTTTGATTTAACTGTTAGTGAAGTCGAATCACAAGTTTGATCACTTTCTAAAACTCTATTTGATCACGAACTAGTTAAAACTGATTCACTATTAAAAGCAGTTGTTGTTGATCAAAAAAACCATCTTTATGAAATTCATTCTAAAGGATACGACATTGTTAAAAGAACTGATTTTATTCCGGTTTTAGGTGATGATGGTTGATGACATGACGTACCTGTGATTTGAGATGATTATGTTGAATATCAAAAAATAACTAAAATTAAACTAACACCATTTAAAGAATTTGTGATTGATGATCAGTGAAAACAAAAATTTGGTTCAAAACTAACTGATAAACAATACATAACAGATTTAGCAATTATTGAATTCTTAGATTAAAAGATAAAGTTATATAATTAGTATATTTAATAATAGAATGGAGTTTATCATGCCAAACCAAATCGATGAATTAAATGGTCCGGTTTTAGAAAACGGGCGAGAAATTAATGTTATTAATAAACAAATCCCTGTTGAAGTAGGAGCGGGTTCACAAATCTTTGAAGCGTCTTTATTTGTGTTATTTATTATTCCTGGATTAATTTTTCAATACCAAAAAGTTAAAGCCAAAAATTACTTAGCTCAATTAGAACAAAAAATTCAACATCATGCTGCTCAAGTTGATAACTATTTAGAACAGAGAGTTGAAGTAATGAAAAACCTAGCGAGTTTACTTTCAAAATCAATTGAACTAGATAAAGATGTTATTAAAACTGTTGCTGCTTATCGATCAGGAGTGAATTTAAACGAAGAATCAGGATCAGAAATTTCTAGAGATCTTGATTTAGTAACTAGAAGTTTACAATTGCAAGTGGAAAATTATCCTGAACTTCAAGCTCATAAATCAATCAAACAAGCTATGCAACAAAACCTTTATCTTCAAAAAGAAATCACAGCAACTCGTGATTTATATAATGATGCAGTTTATCAATGAAATCGTGCTATTTTCGAATGGCCAGCTAAACAAATTGTTGCTGCTAAATTGGGTTATACTACTAAAATTCCGTTTTCTGTTTCAGCAGAAACTAAACAACAAGCAAGACAAGATTTTTTTGCTTAAATCTAATTATTGGCATTTATTTAAGTGCTTTTTATTATTGTCAAATCGTTATTAAAAGATTGTCTGATTCTGTAATTAGAAATATAATTAATTTGTAAGTTAGCTCTTACAAAAAGGCGTTATATTATGAATAAAAAAGGTTTTTCAACTAGAGCAATTCATCAAGGAAAAATTGAAAATAAGTATCGTGCATTAGCCACTCCAATTTATCAAACTTCAACTTTTATTTTTGATTCAGCAGAACAAGGTGGTAATAGATTTGCTGGAATAGAAGAGGGATATATTTATTCAAGACTAGCAAATCCTAGCGTTTCAGTAATTGAAAAGAAAATTGCTTTATTAGAAGGTGCACAAGCTGCTGTAGCTACTTCTTCTGGAATGGGAGCAATCACATCATTGATCTGATCACAACTAAAAGCTGGAGATCACATAGTTGCTGCTAAAACATTATATGGTTGTACATTTGCTTTATTAAAACATGGAATTACAAAATATGGTGTGACAGTTGATTTTGTTGACTCAAGAGATGTTCAAAACATTCAAAAAGCACTTAAACCAAATACTAAAATGGTTTATCTTGAATCACCAGCAAATCCCAATATGTATTTAACTGATATTAAAGCTGCTGCCAAAGTTGCTCATACAATTAAAGACTGTTTATTAGTTGTTGATAGTACTTATTGTACTCCTTATATCCAACGTCCAATTGAACTGGGTGCTGATGTCGTGGTTCATTCAGCGACTAAATATTTAAATGGTCATGGTGATGTTATTGCAGGATTTGTAGTAGCAAATCAAGAAATTATTGATCAAGTAAGAATGGTTGGTATTAAAGATATGACAGGTTCAGTGCTAGGAGCATTTGAAGCTTTTTTACTAGAAAGAGGAATGAAGACTTTAGAAATTAGAATGAAAGCGCACTGTGAGAATGCTTTAAAAGTTGCGGAATTTTTAGAAAGTCACCCAGCAGTTTCAAATGTTTTATATCCTGGTTTAAAATCATTTCCACAGTACCAACTAGCTCAACAACAAATGGATTTACCTGGAGCAATGATCTCATTTGAATTAAAAAATGGTCGCGAAGCTGGAATCAAATTGATGAATAGTGTGAAATTATGTACTTTAGCAGTTAGTCTAGGAGATTGTGAAACACTGATTCAACATCCAGCATCGATGACGCACTCAACATACACTGCCGAACAAAGACAAGCTTCTGATATTGCTGAAGGTTTAGTAAGACTTTCAGTTGGTCTTGAAAATTATCAAGACATTATTGATGATTTAAAGCAAGCTTTAGATAAATTAATCTAATATTAATAAGTATTGAAGTTGAATCAAAAGGTTCAACTTTTTAATTTTAAGAAATTTTTTAAAATTAGCACTCTCACTATTGAATTGCTAGAAATAATGATACAATAAAGATAGTCAAAAATGTTTTTTTGATAAAGGAGGCCAATAAGATGGAGTTTCAACAAAAAGGTACTGTTACTGATGCATTACAAAAATACACAAGAGATTTAACTAAAAATGCTAAAGACGGAAAACTTGATCCAGTTATTGGACGAGAAGAAGAAATATCAAGACTTATTCAAATATTGTCACGTAAAACCAAAAATAATCCAGTTTTAATTGGTGAACCTGGAGTTGGTAAAACAGCAGTGGTTGAAGGCTTAGCTCAACGTATTGTTAAACAAGATGTTCCGGCATTATTAAAAAATAAACGTATTTTAGAATTAGATATGGGTAGTTTAATGGCTGGAGCAATGTATATGGGTGATTATGAATCACGTGTTAAAGCAATCGTTAATGAAATTCAAAAATCTAATGGAGAAATTATTTTATTTATTGATGAATTACACTTAATTATTGGAGCTGGCAAAACTGGAGCTGGAAGCGGAATGGATGTTTCAAATTTGTTAAAACCAGCACTTGCTAGGGGTGAACTAAGAGCAATTGGAGCAACAACTTTAAATGAATATCGTGAATATATTGAAAAAGATGCTGCTTTAGAAAGAAGGTTTCAAAAAGTTTTAGTTTCTGAACCAACTATTGATCAAACAATTTCAATTTTGCGTGGATTAAAAGAGCGTTTTGAAACTTATCATGGAGTAAGAATTCATGATAACGCTTTAGTAGCTGCTGCAAAATTATCAAGCAGATATATTACTGACCGTTTCTTACCAGATAAAGCAATTGATTTAGTTGATGAAGCTTCTGCATCAATTAAAACTGCTTTAGCAAGCGTTCCTGCTGAACTAGATCAAGTTAATAGAAAAGTTATGCAATTAGAAATTGAAAAATTAGCACTAGAAAAAGAAAAAGATGACAAATCAAAAGAAAGACTACAAGAAGCTATTAAAGAACTTGAAAGTTTAAAAGTTCATCAAACTAAATTAAATGATCAATGATTAAAAGAAAAAGAATTTCTAAATAAATTAACTTCATTAAAAGCAACAATTGAAAGCTTAAAACAAGAACTAGAAATTACTCAAAATGATGGAAACTATAAAAGAGCTGGTGAAATTCATTATTCATTGCTTCCATCACTTGAAAAACAACTTGCAAGTTATGAAAGTCAAACTCAAGAACGTATGATTTCTGAAGAAGTAACTGAAACAGATATTGCTAAAGTAGTTGCTAAAGCAACTCATATTCCAGTTGATAAATTAATATCTTCTGAAAAAGAAAAGTTATTAAATTTAGAACAGCTTTTAAAAACTCATATAAAAGGTCAAGACGAAGCTGTTAAAGCAGTTAGTGATGCAATCATGAGAAGTCGTAGTGGTATTAAAGATCCAGACAAACCAATTGGAAGTTTTCTATTTTTAGGACCAACTGGAGTTGGTAAAACTGAAGTTGCTAGAAGTCTAGCTGATATCTTATTTAATTCACCTAAAAAAATGATCAGAATTGATATGAGTGAATATATGGAAAAACACTCAGTTGCTAAACTGATTGGTGCTCCGCCAGGTTATATTGGTTATCAAGAAGGTGGACGTTTAACTGAAGCTGTCAGACGTAATCCTTATTCAATTATTTTGTTTGATGAAATTGAAAAAGCTCATAATGATGTGTTTAACATCTTATTACAAATTTTAGATGAAGGACGTTTAACTGATTCGCTAGGAAAAACCATTGATTTTAAAAATACGATTATTGTTATGACTTCAAATATCGGAAGTGAACATATCCTAGCTAGCACAGATTTAGAATCAGCTAGTCAAAAAATCATCGATCAAGAACTACCAAAACAATTTAAACCAGAATTTTTAAACAGAATTGATAATATTATCTTTTTTAATGCTTTATCAGAACATACTATCGGTGAAATTGTTGATAAAGTCTTAGATGAATTAACTAACAGATTAATCAAAGAACAAAACTATTATGTCACTATTTCTGATTTAGCTAAAGACAAGATTATTAAAGAAGGTTATGATCGACAATTTGGTGCAAGACCAATTAAAAGATATATTGAAAAAAATATTGAAACTTTACTAGCTCATGCCATTATCAGTGGGTTGATAACTGAAAATCAAAGATATATCGTTGATGTTAAAGATGATAAATTTGTATTAGACAAGCTAACAAATCTAAATTAGAATTTAGCATGCTAAAAGAACGACAAATCAAAATTTTAGAAGCTATTGTCAAAGAATTTATCAAAACAAATCAACCAGTTGGTTCTAAAAGAATTTTAGAATTATTAGATATTAAAGTATCATCAGCAACCATTAGAAGCGAATCGGCATTATTAGAAGATCTAGGATATTTAGAAAAACAGCACACTTCAAGTGGAAGAACTCCATCAACTAAAGGTTATCGTTTTTATGTTGATCACATTATGCAGTTTAACATTGAAAATAATCAACAATTAAAAACTTATTTGAAACAGCTAATTGAGCTGAGAAATTATGATGTTGATAAAACTATTAATTATGCGAGTGAAATTATTAGTGAAATAACTAAAATGACCGCAGTTGTTGTTAAAAAAACTAACTTTAAAGATCTTAAATTAAAAAAAATCGACTTAATCATTTTATCTGATCAAATTGCAAATGTGATTTTTGTCTTTTCAGATGGTTCGATTCAAAATAAAAGTTTTAATTTAAAAGATGTTAGTTTAGAAGATTTGCAAGTTGCAATTAAATTATTTTCTGATTTTTTATTAGATGTTAGTTTGGATGAAATTGATCATCACATTTCAAGTTTAAAACAACAACTAGCATTAAACATTAAACAATATGATTATGTTTTAAATACTTTTATTAACACAATTTTAGATTCTAAAACTGATCAAAAAGAAATTCATGGAATGCGTTTTATGTTAGAAAACCCAGAATTTAATGATACTCAAAAACTAAAAAATGCCGTGAAATTAATGGAAGAATTAACTCCGTTTCAATGATTTGACATAGCATATGAATCTAATAAAAATCTCAATAAAGTTTCAACAAAAATAGGTAATGAAATTGCTAAAGATATTGATGATATTGCTATGGTAGGAACACAGTTAAATGTTGGTGATAACTCAACAGTACTAACATTGATTGGCCCTAAAAGAATTGATTATTCACAAGTCAATTATCTAATGAATCTAATTATTGAAATTATTAATGGAAAGGATGCAGATCATGGCTAAAAATAAATCCAAAAAAGATCGTATTTTAGAATGAGTTGACAAGCTAGATGAAGAAACTAAAAAACTAATTTTAAAATATGTTGATGAAATTAAAGATAGAAAAAGACAAACTGCTCAAGAAAATCAGCAGCTAAAAGAACAACTAGAATATCAAAAACAATTACATCTAGCTGATATTGCTAATCTGACAAAAAAATATAATCAAAAAGAAGCCGAAATTAGAAAATACGGTTCTCAAAGTTTAGCAAAAGAAATCATTCAACCAATTGAATTGTTAAAAAAAGTTGTCAACACACCAGTTAATAACGATGCTTTAAAAGCCTATGTTATGGGTTTTGAAATGATTTCTAACCAATTGCTACAAACTTTAGAAAATAATCATATTAAACCTATGAATGTTAAAGTAGGTGAGATCTTTGATTCAAATAAACAAGAAGCAGCTGAATTAGTAGAAAATTCAGAATTTGAATCAAACAGAATTGTTAGTGTAATTAGTGATGGATATATGTTACATGACAAAGTTTTAATTTATGCACTTGTTAAAGTTGCTAAATAGATCAATCAAAAAACTAATAAAACTATAAAAAGGAGAAAGCTATTATGTCAAAAGAAAAAATTATCGGAATCGATTTAGGAACAACTAATTCTGTTGTTTCAGTAATTGAAGGTGGGCAACCTGTAATTTTAGAAAACCCAGAAGGACAAAGAACCACTCCAAGTGTTGTGGCTTTTAAAAACTCAGATATTATTGTTGGTGGAGCCGCTAAACGTCAAGCTGTTACTAATCCAAATGTTGTACAATCAATTAAATCAAAAATGGGAACAACGCAAAAAGTTACTTTAGAAAATAAAGATTACACCCCAGAACAAATTTCAGCTGAAATTTTAAGATATATGAAAAATTATGCTGAATCTAAACTAGGTCAAAAAATTTCTAAAGCAGTAATTACTGTGCCAGCTTATTTTAATGATGCACAACGTAAAGCAACCAAAGACGCAGGAAAAATTGCGGGACTAGAAGTAGAAAGAATTATTAATGAACCAACTGCTGCCGCTTTAGCTTATGGATTAGACAAAGCTAATAAAGAAGAAAAAGTTTTAGTTTATGATTTAGGTGGTGGAACATTTGACGTTTCGATTTTAGAAATTGCAGATGGAACATTTGAAGTATTATCAACTAGTGGAAATAACAAGCTAGGTGGAGATAATTTTGACGAAGCAGTAATTAATTGATTATTAGAAAAAATTAAAGCTGAATTTGCAATTGATTTATCACAAGATAAAATGGCTCGTCAAAGATTAAAAGATGAAGCTGAAAAAGCAAAAATTAATTTATCAAGCCAGTTAGAAGTTGAAATTAACTTACCATTTATTGCAATGAATGATAATGGTCCAATTTCATTTGCAACTACTTTATCAAGAAGTGAATTTAATAAAATCACTAAACACTTAGTTGATCTAACTTCTCAACCAGTTCAAGATGCACTACGTGAAGCAAAATTAACATCAAAAGATATTGATGAAGTTTTACTAGTAGGTGGATCAACAAGAATTCCGGCCGTTCAAGATTTAGTAAAAAGTTTATTAAAAAAAGAACCTAACCGTTCAATCAATCCTGATGAAGTTGTAGCTATGGGTGCTGCAATACAAGGAGCAGTGCTAGCTGGAGATGTTAAAGATGTTTTATTATTAGATGTCACTCCACTATCATTAGGAATTGAAACTATGGGTGGGATTATGACTAAATTGATTGAAAGAAATACCACTATTCCAACTGAAAAATCACAAATCTTTTCAACTGCAGCAGATAACCAACCAGCTGTTGACATCAACATTTTACAAGGTGAAAGACCAATGGCTGCTGATAACAAATCACTAGGACAATTCCAACTAACAGGAATTCAACCGGCTCCTAAAGGTGTACCTCAAATCGAAGTTACTTTTAAAATTGATGCTAATGGAATTGTAAGTGTTTCAGCTAAAGATAAGCAAACAAACGAAGAAAAATCTATTACCATTTCAAACTCAGGAAACTTAAGTGATGATGAAATTAATAGAATGGTTAAAGAAGCTGAAGAAAATGCTGCTAGTGATGAAATTAAAAAGAAAAATGTTGAACTAAAAAATAAAGCTGAAAGCTATGTTAATGTCATTGAAACTTCAATTAAAGAAGCAGGTGATAAAGTTACTCCTGAACAAAAAGAACAATCAGAAAAAATGCTTTCTGAAATTAAAGAATTAATTAAAAATGAAGATTATGCTGGTTTAGAACAAAAAATGAGTGAACTAGAACAAGCAATGGCTGCAGCTGCTGAATTTGCAAAACAACAAGGCTTTGACCCAAACCAAGATCCAAACCAAGATCCAAACCAACAACAATAAAAGCAATACAAACTAATAATTATTAGTTTGTTTTACTAGTTAAGAAAAGAGCAAAAAGATGGCAAAAAGAGATTATTATGAAGTCTTGGGAGTTTCAAAACAAGCAAGTGAACAAGAAATTAAAAAAGCTTATCGTAAACTTGCTAAGCAATATCATCCCGATCTAAATAAATCACCAGATGCTGAAGAAAAATTTAAAGAAATTAATGAAGCTGCTGAAGTATTATTAGATAAAGACAAAAAAGCTAGATATGATCAGTTTGGTCATGCTGGAGTTAATGGCTCAGCAGGATTTAATGGTTTTAGTGGATTTGAAGATATTTTTAGTCAAATGAATTCTGGAGCAGGTTCATTTTTTGGAGACATCTTTAATGACTTTTTTGGATCACAACGTTCAACTTATCAGCGAGCTGTTAAAGGTGAAAGTGTAAAAGTTGAAATGTATTTATCTTTTAAAGAATTCTTATTTGGTGTTGATAAAATTCTAGAATTAAGGTTGTTATCTAATTGTTTGGCATGTCATGGATCTGGAGCAATGACATTAAATGATATTGTTCAATGTCAACGCTGTTATGGATCGGGTCAAATTAACATTCAGAGAAATATGGGGATTTTACAATTCCAACAATCAGCAACTTGTCCTGATTGTCATGGTGAAGGAAAAATTATTAAAAATAAGTGTAAGGAATGTAACGGAAAAGGTCATTATTATGCCAAACAAAAAATTGAAGTTAATATTCCTAAAGGAATTAGACCTGGTCAACAAATTAAACTAGCAAATAAAGCACATGCTTCATTAAATGGTGGAGCTAATGGTGATTTATATATTGACATTTTATTAAAAGAGTCAAAAGTCTTTGAAATCATTAACAATGTTGATTTAAAAATGATTTGAAACGTTTCTTATATTGATGCAATTTTAGGAAATGAAATTAGTATTAAAACTTTAGATGGTGATGTTAAAGTTAAATTACCAAAAGGTATTAATTCTAAAGAAACTATCAGAATTTCAAACAAGGGATTATTTAAACAAATTAATAAAGATAAAAGAGGAGATCTATTTATCGAAATTAATATTGCAGTACCAAGAACTCTGTCAAAAGTTGAAAAGGAATTAATTGAATCACTATCAAAAACAACTGCTTTTAAACCAACTAATTTAGTTGAATAATTTTTAGATGTGTAGAACTCGTGTAGTTTTACACATTTTGTTTTGCTTAACTTACAACACTAAAACTCGGGTGTTATGATTAAGATGTGGTGTCATATACATAAGAAAGGTTATTTTATGGATAAAACAGCTGTTGATAAGATATTGGATCTAATTAAAAAAAACGATTCAATTATCATTTTAAGACATGTTACTGCTGATGGTGATGCTTATGGATTTCAGTTTGGACTAAGAAATCTAATTAAGTTAAATTGACCAGAAAAAACAGTTAAAATTACTGGACAACCTACTAAATATTTAGATTATATTGGTACTGATTTTGATTCGGTAAGTGACCAAGAATTTAAAAATAGTTTAGTTATAGTTGGTGATACAGCAAACAGACCGAGAATTGATGAATCACGTTGAAATTTAGCAAAAATAATTGTTAAAATTGATCATCATCCAAACAGAGATGTTTATGGTGATGTGATGTGAGTTGATCCTGATTATTGTGCAACTTCAGAAATGTTAGCTGATCTTATTTATCAAAACCCAGACTTAAAAATTGATGCTGAAACCGCAAGAATTATTTATCATGGAATTGTAACTGATTCTAATCGATTTATGTTGCGTTATCCAAAACCAAGAACATTTAGACTAGCGGCCTTTTTATTAGAACAGGGCTTTGATTTAAGTGAGTTATATCAAACAATGTATCAAAAAACTGAAACTGATCTGAAACTAACTAGTCATGTTTATTCGAACTATAAAACAACTAAACACGGAGTTAGTTATCTGTATTTAAGATACTCAGAATTAAAAGAACTTGGTTTAGATACAGATTATGTTGCTTATGAATATGTTAACTTACTAAGCAATATTAAAAATAGACCGATTTGAGCATTTTTTTGTGAATATCAAAACGGTACTATAAGAGTTGAACTTCGTTCACAAAACATTCAAATTAATCAAATTGCTGAAAAATATGGTGGTGGTGGACACAAAACTGCTGCTGGAATTAAAATTGATAGTTTTGATATTGCAGATCAAGTCGTTAATGATTTAGATGCTATTTTAGAAAGAAGGGCAGATAATGAATAAACTTAAAAATCCTAACAAGGTTAAAAGCCCTAGAAAAATTAAAAATGTCTTTAATTGGTTAAATGAAAAACAAGCTGAACCTTTAACTCAAGATAATCTTTATGATTTTGTTGTTAAAAAAGAATTTAAACATAACCAAAATTTAACATTTGTAATGGCTTTTTTAGGTTATTTAGTTTATTACTTTACAAGAAAACAATGAACTATTTTTGGAAGTATTATTACAATTGGTAGTACTAATGCCGAAGGAATTATTACTGGTGAGCAATTTGCACTAGTAGGATTGGTCTTTTCAATTGCTTATGGGTTATCTAAATTTTTAACTTCTCCACTTTCAGATACTAAATCAAATCGCTGGTTATTAGGTATAGGACTGATTGGAGCCGGAATTATTAACTTTTTAGTAGGAGTTAGTTTTAGTTCAAAAACTAACATAACTGCTTCAGTTGTTGGAACATGCATTTTAATGGTATTAGCAGGTTATCTTCACAGCCTTGGAGCTACACCTTCTGTGCGTTTAATTTATAAATGATTTAACCACAATAGCAGAAGAAATAGAATGATTGTTTGAAATATTTCTCATAATATTGGTGGAGCTTTAGCTGTTTCAATCATTCCTTTATCATATACAGTTTTTGGACCTAGTCTAGGACTTATTGGTTATTTTGTAATTCCAAGCTTAGCTAGTGTTATAACAGGTATTTTAGTGGTAATTTTTGCAAAAGATAGACCAGAACAAGTTGGACTACCTGCGCTTGAAAAATACTATAACTTACAACTAATCGGAAAAACTCAACATCAACAAACTGATGAAGACAACAAACCATATAGTTACTTTTTTGTAAAATACATCTTAAAAAATAAGTGAATTTGATTATTAGTTATTGCAAATATTTGTACTTATACTATACGTGCTGGATTAAGTGATTTTGCACTAAGATATCTTAGAGATGTTCAACACTTTGACATTGAAAAAGAAGGTGGAGTTGTTTATTCACTACTAGATTGAGGAGCAGTAGTTTTAACACTTATTGTTGGTTTATCAATTAATAAGTGATTTAAAAGATTTGTACCAATTCTAATTTTAACTGTGTTAATTACAACTCTAGCAACTGTAGGAATTTGACAATCAAAAGATAATAAAACCTTATTAATAATTTCGATGTTTTTAGGTGGATTTATCTTTATTCCACAATCATTTTTTGCCATGTTATCTGGAGAATTTTCTCATCACCGAGTAGTTTCAACAGCTGGAGGAATATTAGGAATCACAAGTTATGTCTTTGCTGATGGAATCATTTCTAAAGTTGGAATCGGAATCGGAATTTTAGGAACTAAAGCTAATAACACAACTCCAACTCCAGAACAATATCAAAACATGTTTATATTAATGATTGTTTTAGGAGTGGTTGCTTGTTTAAGTTTACTTCCAATGTGAAATAAAAAAGTTTCAGGAAAATAACATTATTTATTAGTTTAAGTTAGTAAGACTATTAACAAGATTTATAAATAAAATTTTACTTAACAAAGCAGGATAAGCTTGCTGTTTTAAAAAGACAAAAACGACACACGATTGTGTGTTTTTTGTTTAAAAATCAATATTAAGATTAATCTGGTATTTATTTTAAATTTAAAAAAAATTAAAATAGTGCAGATCTATTTACAAAATAAACTTTCAAATATAAAGTATGATTTTTATTAACTATTTAAGATTAAATCTTATTTATTGACTTATGTTTCTACTTAGAGATAATATTTTATTTTTTATTTTTAGTAGTTAAAATAATATTTAGAATGTGAAAGGAAAGCTATGAAAAAAGTTATAGTTGGTTTGAGTGGTGGAGTCGATTCATCAGTTGCTGCTTATTTATTAATTCAACAAGGTTATCAAGTTGAAGGGCTATTTATGAGAAACTGAGATTCTGCTGTTAATAATGATGTCTTAGGAAATTGAAATATTAATGATAGTATTTGTCCTCAAGAACAAGATTATAATGATGCTTTAAAAGTAGCTGAAAAACTAAATATTAAATTACATCGAGTTGATTTTGTTGAAGAATATTGAGAATATGTCTTTCAATATTTTATTGATGAATATCAAAAAGGACGCACTCCAAATCCAGATATTTTATGTAATAAATATATTAAATTTGATAAATTTTTAAACTATGCAGTTAATAACTTAAAAGCAGATTACATCGCAATGGGACACTATGCTGGAATTAGGTTTAATCAAAATACTAATCAGTATGAATTAATCAGAGCAGTTGATCAAAATAAAGACCAAACCTATTTTTTATCTCAACTAACTCAAAACCAACTAGCTAAAACATTATTTCCTTTACAAGGATTGACAAAAATTCAAATACGTCAAATTGCAAGAGAACAAGATTTAATCACAGCTGACAAAAAAGACTCAACAGGAATTTGTTTTATTGGTGAAAGACATTTCACTGAATTTTTACAAAACTATATTGCAAACCAACCTGGTGATATTGTTGATATAAAAACTAATAAAGTACTTGGAAGACACATCGGTGTTATGTATTATACTATTGGTCAAAGAAAAGGCTTGAACTTAGGTGGGATGAATGAACCTTATTATGTTGCAAAAAAAGATCTACAACAAAAAATTCTTTATGTTTCAGCTTTAAGTGATCAAAGTTATTTATTATCAAATCAATGTACTGTTACAGAAGTTAACTGAACTTTAGATCTTAGCAGATATGTAAGTGATGTTAAGCATTTTAAATGTACAGCTAAGTTTCGATACCGTCAATCAGACAGTCAAGTAGCATTACAATATCTTAATAATGATAGTTATCAAGTGATTTTTGATCAACCATTAAAAGCCATTACTCCTGGTCAACAAGCAGTCTTTTATTTAGATGAAATTTGTTTAGGTGGAGCAGTTATTGATCAGGTTAATTAATAATAAAAAATGCTTTATAATATATATTAACTGAAAAGGAAAATGATTTTATGACGTCTACTATAATGATGATTGCGCTGCTTGTTTTTATTATAGGATTTGTAGTTTGAAGCACAATCACAGGAAGAAAAGCTAATAAAAAAGAAAAAGAAGAACGTTACCAACAAGTAAGAGATCAAATTAAAACTTATATTGCTAAAGTTGAATCAAGAAAAAACTTAAGAATTGAATTTGAAAAAGTTTATGCCAGAAAAGGTGCAGAATACAAATATCGAGATGTTTTTGATGTTATTGTGCAATTAGTATCACCAAAAACTCAAGAAGTATTAGAAACTAGAGCTTATGAAGTTGAAGGTTTAACAACCAAAATAGCAAAAAACCAGTATAAAACAGAATGAGTTGTTAACACTCAACTAGATCTAGAAGAAACTAAAAGAAGAATTGCAATTGCAGAAAAAGAAATTAAGTTAACTAAAGCCGAAAAAAAACAATTACGTTTAGCTGAAAAAGCTTCAGCAAAACAACTACAACAACAAGAAAAAGAACAATTAAAAAAAGCAAAACAATCTTCTAAAAATCATAAAAAAGCTCTTGATTTATCTGAAGAACGTAAAATTTATGCATCTAAACAAAAATTTGTTCCAACAAGAACCAAAGAAAACTAATTATTACAATCTTTTGGGATTGTAATTTTTATTCTAACTAATTAATTGTATTCTAAAGTATAATTTTAAAGTACAAAAACTAGAAAATAGGTATTAATATGACCCAGTTTTTCAAAACAAATATCAGTAAAGAAACTTTTAAAATTGCTAATACTGAGTGTCTTAAAAAAGCATGAGTTTTTCATAGTTTAGATCATTTTAAAAAAACGATTACACTTCATCAACAACAAAAATTTTTTTTCAATTTAGATAATGATTTAGCTGGTGAAGATGATTTTACTAGTAATGCTAGTAGTATTGATTTATTTGAAGAATACACAAATTCAAAGCTAAAAACCTTAGCTGAACAAACTGAATTTGAAGCAAAATGAAAACAAGCTTTTAATAATGATGATGGTTTTACTATTAGTGAATTTCAAGGTGATGCAATTGAAGATGGTCGAGAATTTGGAGCTAAAGTGATTGCATATTTTGAAATAGATCGACAAAAAAATCATCCAAATAAACTAACCAAAGATTTCAACCAATTTGCAAATATCACTCAAGCAGTTGAACAAACCAAATTATTATTAGAAAATGAGCAGAACAAATATATTTATTTATACGAACCGGCATTTGAATTTGATAATTTTAATTTAAAAGTAAGATGCGATGTTTTAAAGCTTAAAGGTAATAATCATGTTGAAATTATTGAAGCTAAAGCCACAACTTCTGTTAAAAAAGAACATTTTTGAGATTTAGTTTATCAAGCTTATGTTTTAGAAAAAAACGGTTATATTGTTGATAATATTTCTATTTGTAGACTTAATAAAGATTATTTATATGCTCAAGACTATCACTATTATTTTGATTTTTCAGAAGAAATTGAAAAACTAGATCGAAAATATTTTGACCTTGACCTTGATTTTTATCAAATTAAAAAAGTTGTTGATCAACTTGATGAGTTAGATCTTGGTTTTAAAGATCTAGATCAGCTTGAAGATCACGATTTAGAAAGATTGGTTGTCATTGATCAAGAGACTTATGGATCAGCAAGACAAAGAGCAAGTTTGTTTGAAGATTATAAAAATTTAAAAAAATTTCTTAACCTAGATGATTTATTTATCAAAATTGCTGATTTTTTAAGTTTAGAAGATCATCAAATTACATCAGTTTTTAATAGTGATTCTTGTTTTTTACAAGTTGATAAAAAAGCTAAAAACTGAATTAGTTGACAGTTAGATGAAACAGAAAAAATAGCTTGTAAACACATCTTGAAATATTTTGATCAAAACATTGAAGGGTGATGACAACTAACAGGTAAAAATAAAGATGTTAGAGCTTATTTAATTAAGCATTTATCATCACCATATTTTAAAGACTATCAAACTTTAAATGATCCTGAAATTATTAATCTTGTTGGCTCAAGTGATTTTTTTAACGAAACTCAAAATAGAATTTTTGAACTTGCAAAATTAGATCAAGAAATTCAAAGCGATGAGACTTTAATGATTGAAGATAAAAACTTTTGATACTTAAAACAAGAACTATCTAAATATAGTAAAAGACCTGTTTTTATGTATGATTTTGAAACTGTTAAATTTGCTGTTCCAAGATTTTATAAAACCAATCCTTATTATCAAACACCGTTTCAATATTCAATCGATGTGATTTATGATGATAATTATGATTACAATCAGCCTCAAACTATGAAACATTATCAATTTTTGTCTAATTCAGTTCAAGATCCAAGAAAAGCATTTGTTATTAACTTTTTAAAAGATATTTTTAATAATCATCCAGGAGTTTATGTAGCTTATAACAAATCATTTGAACAAAGAGTTTTAAAATCTCTAGCATGTTTATTTCCAAAATTAGAACAAGCTTTAATGTATATAGTTAACAACACCATTGATTTAATGGATTTTTTTAAAGGTAAAAAAGATCTTAGGCCAAGTTTTTTAATTGGTAATAGGAATTTTCATGGTTTATATTCAATCAAAAAAACTCAACCAGCTTTAGATCCTAACTTTAGTTATAAAGATTTGACTATTAATAATGGAAGTAAAGCAAGCGAAGTATTTAGAAGGTTTTTAGAAGCAAGAATTGATCAACAAAGTTGAGAAAATTTTATTAAACCAGATATGATTAACTACTGTAATCGTGATACTTTAGCTATGGTAGTAATTTTAAAAAGAGTCTCAGAAGTAGCTAGAAAGTGAGAATTAAAACATGACCAAGAATAATAAAATTAAAGCTGTTTTTTGTGGAACACCTGAAATTGGAGCAACTGTTTTAAAAGCTTTAACTGAAATTGAACAAATTGAAGTAATTTTAGTAATTAGTCAACCAGACAAACCACAAGGACGAAAAAAACAACTAATACCCACTGCAGTTAAACAAACTGCACTAGCTAAGGATATTAAAGTTATTCAACCAGTCAAAATTGTTGAAGCTTATGATTATTTAGCTAGTTTAGACTTTGATTTACTAATTACTTGTGCTTATGGACAGTTTATTTCTACTAAAATTTTAAAACTTGCTAAGTTTGATGCAATTAATTTTCACGGAAGTTTATTACCAAAATTAAGAGGTGGAGCTCCAATTCAGTATGCAATTAGAAATGGTGAAACTAAAACTGGAATTACTATTATGAAAATGATTAAAGAAATGGATGCTGGTGATTATTATGTTCAAGAAGAACTTGAGATTTTACCAACTGATGATGCCGGTAGTTTATTTAAAAAAATGGCAGATTTAGCAGCTAGTATGGCCAAAAAATATTTAGTTGATATTTACAATAATAAGTACTGTGCTATCAAACAAGATCCAGAAAAAGTTAGTTTTTGTAAAAATATTTCATCAGAAGAAGAACAAATTAACTGAAATGATACTGCATTTAACATTTTTAATTTAATTAGATCACTTTCACCAAGTCCAATTAGTTATACAACAATCAACCAACAAAGATATAAGATTAAAAGCTCAATGATCACTGAAATTGCTGACAAATACAACGATGTTGAACCTGGAACTATTATTGATATTAACAAGCAAGGAATTGTTGTTAAAACTAAAGATCAAGCAATCACTATTTTAGAAATTCAAAGACAAGGTAAAAAACTACAGCCTGCTAATTTGTACTTTCTAAATAATTTAACAGATTTAAAAATTAATGATATTTTCGATAAAAATCATCAAAGATCCATTAAATAATTAGATATTTTAAAAGTCTATAAGATGATATAATATTATAGAATTTTGCTTCTTAGCAATCAAAATAATTTTTAAAAAGGAGACGAAAAATGTCAGTTAATGATTTGCGTCCAGGAACAACTTTTTTATATGATCAAAATATCTATTTAGTTTTAGAACAATCTTTTTCTAAGACTGGTCGTCAACAAGGCAAAGTTTCAGTAAAAGCTAAAAACTTAAGAACTGGAGCAAGAGTTGACCTAACTTTTACAGGTGGAGAAAAAGTTGACAAAGCTATGATCGAAAGAAAAGATATGCAATATTTATATAATGATGGAGTAGATGCATATTTAATGGATGTTGATAGTTATGATCAAGTTCAAATTCCGATGTCAAGATTAGAGTGAGAAAAAAACTTTTTAGTAGATGGTTTGATGATCAAAATGACTGAATTTGAACAAGAAGTTCTAGGAATTGCTTTACCTGATAAAGTTGAATTGACTGTAATTGAAGCTGAAGCTGCAGTTAAAGGCGACACTACAAGTGGTGCTCAAAAAAAAGCAGTCTTAGAAACAGGATTAGAAATTATGGTCCCTTTATTTGTCAACCAACAAACTAAAGTAATAGTTTCAACTAGTGATGGTAAATATGTTGGACGAGCTTAATAAAGAGGTGAATTAAATGTATATTTCTATTGATAAAAACAGAAGAGGAAATCTAGAAATTGAACAAAGAGTTATCAATAAAATAGTTAAAAATACAGTGCTTTTAAACTCTGCAATTGACAATTTATCTGATATTAATGTTTCAACTAGTGTATTTCAAGAAGATCAATTATACATTCTAATAACTGTTAAAGTGAGAAATAAAATTGAAGATTTAAAAATCAATAAAGATAAGCTACTTAAATCTATTGATAAAAACCTTTCTCAAACTATTTCAATAAAACCAAAAAATATTAATATTTCATACATAAAATAACAGAAGGGAAAAAACCATAATGAAATTTACTGAAGAAAAATTAATTGATCAAGGTCAAGCAAAATGGATCATTACGATTGATGGTCAAGAATGACAAGATCTATTAAAAAAAGCTCGCAATAAAATTAAAAATAACTTAGAAATCCCAGGATTTAGAAAAGGTAAAGCTCCAGAAGCAAAACTAGCTAGTTTTTTAACACCTACTAAAGTTTATAACGAAGCTTTTAAACTTGCTTTACAACCAGCATTTGAATTTGCTAGAAGCCAAGAAGCAAAAATTAGTCCTTTAAATGCTCCAAGTCCAGTTCCTGCAAAAGTTAACGAACAAGAATTAGTAATTAATTTTGTATTTGATCTACGTCCAGATATTAAACTGGGAAGTTATACTGGAATTAGCTCAGTTGAAAAACCTGAAATTAAAATTACTGATCAAGAAGTTGATCAAGTAATTGATAGCTATTGCCAACAATTTGCAATGGAAAAACTAAAACCTGAAGATGCTAAGATAGCTAAAGGTGATTTAGTAATATTTGATTTTAAAGGTTATGTTGATGATAAACCTTTTGATGGTGGAGAAGCTAAGGACTTTAGACTTGAAATTGGTTCAAACCAATTTATTCCTGGATTTGAAGATGCTATGATTGGATTATCAGTTGGTGAAAATCAAGAAATTAATGTTAAATTCCCAGAACAATATGTTGAATCACTATCAGGAAAAGCTGCAAAATTTGTTTTAAACATTAAATCAATTAGTCAAAGAATTTTACCAGCTAAAGATGATGAACTAGCTAAAGATTTAAACATTCCTGAAATTCAAACTTTTGAACAACTAAAACAAAAAGTTAGACAAGATTTGTTAAAATCTAAAACAATCGCCGCTAAAACTGAATTTGTCGATAAAATTATTGATGAAATTATTAAAAATTCTGAAATTGAATTACCAAAATCAGCAATTGAAAAACAGGCAAAACAACTGAAAAAAGATTTTCAAGATGAAATTGCAAGACAAGGTGTTGATTTAAAACAATACAAAGAGTTTACTAAATTATCAGATCAAGATATTGAAGATGAATTACACCGTGATGCTAAACGTCGTTTACAAGCTTATTTGATCACTTCAGAAATTAAGTTAAAAGAAAGCTTACAAGCAACTGAAGAAAAAATTAAAACTAAGCTTGAAGAAATTGCTAAACAATATAATCTTGATGCTGAACAAATTAAAACTTCAATTTCAACTGAAGCTTTAAAACTACAAGTTGAAGATGAATTAATTTACGACTTTTTATACGATAAAAACGGTAAATAATTAAAATTAACTGCTAATACTAGATTGAGACATCCTTAAAGGGTGTTTTTTCTTAAATTAGCACTTGTACTTTTAAAGTGCTAGAATTATGATAAAATAAATCTTGAATAATTAAAGGATTAAAGGAGTGAGATTATGAAAATCAAAAAACTGCCTGTTGCTGTAACTAGAGGAATAATTTTATTTCCAATACATCTTAAAGTAGTAGAATTTGGAAGAGAAAAAAGCAAATTAAGTATTCAAAAATCAGAATCAGATTTTGAAAACCAAATTATTGTTGTTTCTCAAAAAGTGCCACTTGATGAAAATCCAGCTAACGATGCTTTATACAAAATAGGTTCACTTGCTAAAGCAACTATTAAAAAAGCTTGAAAAGACGGAACTTTATCAACTGAATTAGAGTTTATTTCTAAGGTTAAAATTACTAAATTTTTTGATGAAGATGGCATTTTATATGCTGAAGCTACAGTTTTAGAAGATACACTTCCAACTTCAGATCAAAACCAAGCTCTTAAAGAAAAAGTTTTAAAAATTTATAAAAATAAAATTTTAGATAGTAGAGATTTAAAACAAGCTTTTGAAAACAATGATTTTGAGAAAATGAATGAACTAATTTATCAACTAGTTGATAAAGCAATTTATATTCCATTAGTTGACAAAATTAAAATGTTGTCAGCAACATCTTTAGAAGAAAAACTTGATGTATTAGAAAACATCTTAAAACAAAGAACTTCACCAGTTCAACCAACTAAACCTAATACTGCTAATAGTGAAGCTTTGAGTGTTGAATCTGAAATTAATAAAAAACTAAAAGATAAGATGGACAAGCAGCAAAAAGAATATTATTTAAGAGAAAAAATGAGAATCATCAAAGAAGAACTAGATGATGAAGACTCAGAAAAAAATCAATTAGAAAAATATAAAAAACGTTTAGAAAAAGAACCATTCCCAGAAAATGTTAAAGAAAAAATTCTTTCATCTATTAGAAGAGTTGAAGCAATGCAACCAGGAAGTTCTGAAGCAAATGTAGAACGTAATTATATTGATTGAATGATGTCAATTCCTTGATGAGAACAATCTGAAGACATTGCTGATTTAAAATATGCTCAAGAAATTTTAGACAAACACCATTTTGGACTTAAAAAAGTTAAAGAAAGAATTATTGAATATTTAGCTGTTAAACAGAAAACAAAATCACTAAAAGGTCCGATTATTACTTTGGTAGGCCCTCCAGGAGTTGGAAAAACTAGTCTAGCTAGATCAATTGCTGAAGCTCTAGGTAAAAAATTTGTTAAAGTTTCACTAGGTGGAGTTAAAGACGAATCAGAAATCCGTGGTCATAGAAAAACTTATGTAGGTTCAATGCCTGGACGTATTATTCAAACTATTAAGCGTGCTAAAGTCAAAAATCCACTGTTTTTATTAGATGAAATTGATAAAATGTCAAATGATCACCGCGGAGATCCTGCTTCAGCAATGCTTGAAGTTTTAGACCCAGAGCAAAACAAAGAATTTTCAGATCACTACATTGAAGAACCATATGATTTAAGTAGTGTGATGTTTATTGCGACTGCTAATTATCCGGAAAACATTCCCGAAGCTTTATACGATAGAATGGAAATTATTAATCTATCAAGTTATACTGAATTAGAAAAAATGCATATTGCCAAAGACTATCTAACTAAAAAAATTTTAGATGAAGATCAACTAACTGAAAAAGAACTAAAATTCACTGATGAAGCATATGATGAAATAATCAAATACTACACAAGAGAAGCTGGTGTTAGACAATTAGAAAGATCACTTGCAACTATTGCTAGAAAATTTATTGTTAAATTATTAAATAAAGAAGTCAAAAATCTAGTTGTTGATCGAAAAATTGTCAATGAATATCTAGGAAAACACATTTTTGAACACACTTCAAAACAAGATGATTCACAAGTTGGAGTAGTTACAGGACTAGCTTACACACAATTTGGTGGAGATATTCTACCAATCGAAGTAAGTATTTATCCAGGAAAATCTAATTTAACTTTAACTGGTAAACTTGGTGATGTGATGAAAGAATCAGCAGTAATTGCCTTGACTTATGTTAAGTCAAATTATCAAAAATTCGGTGTTGATAAAGATGCTTTTAAAGATATTGATGTGCATATTCACGTACCTGAAGGAGCTGTTCCTAAAGATGGACCAAGTGCTGGAATCACTTTAACCACCGCTTTAATTTCAGCATTTTCTAAACAACCGGTTTCAAAAGAAATTGGTATGACTGGTGAAATTACTTTAAGAGGTAATGTATTACCAATTGGCGGGTTGAGAGAAAAATCGATTTCAGCAGCAAGAAGTGGGTTGAAACACATTATTATTCCTGAAAAAAACCTAAGAGATCTTGATGATGTTCCAAAAGAAGTTAAAGATGTATTAAAAATAACTGCTGCATCTAAGTATGAAGATGTTTATAAAGTTATTTTTGAAAAATAATTATCAAGTCAGTTTAGCTGACTTTTTTTATTTTATTTAAGGCTATAAATTTGATTTTATCAATAAAGATTTTTGTTAAAAAGTTAAGTTTCAATTTTTACTTGAGATTTTTTGAGAGCTAAGTCTAAGCTAAGTTTGAAAGTATTATCAGGATTATAATAGAATTAAAATAGCAATTATTAGGAGTGTTTTATGAATCAACCACTTTCTTTATTATTAAGACCAACAAGTGTTAAGCAAATTATAGGTCAAGATCATTTATTAAAAGAAAAAGGCTTAATTAACAGAATGATTAGTAATAATTATTGTACTTCTTTAATTTTTTTTGGTCCAACTGGAACAGGCAAAACAACTTTTGCAATTAGTTTAGCTAATGACTTAAAGATTGAATATGATATGTTTAACGCTAGTTATGATAAAAAAGAAAAACTAGTTTCAATCATTAATAAAGCTTTAGATAAAAACAGATTCATTTTGATCATTGATGAGATTCATCGTTTAAATAAAGATAAACAAGATATCTTATTAGAAAATATGGAAAAAGGTAACATCTTTGTTTTTGCAACTACTACTGAAAACCCATTTTTTGTAATAAATCCAGCTTTAAGAAGCCGAAGTTTATTAATTGAATTAAAAGCTGTTTCTAAACAAGAATTGTTTGATTATGCTAAAAAATTAATTAATCAGAATCAGATCAAAATTAATCTTTCTGATCAAGCACTAGCATATCTAAGTGAAATTTGTAATGGCGATGTCAGAAGCTTTTTAAATTCAATCGAATTAATTGAAAAGCTTTATCGCGATGAATTTATTGATTTAAAACAAATTAAAATGATCCTAACAATTTCAAAAAATTCTGATTCATCATATGGAGATGATTTTCATGATTTAAAATCAGCACTACAAAAATCTATTAGAGGAAGTGATGTTGATGCTGCTTTATATTATTTTGCTAGACTAATTGAATTAGGTGACCATGAAGCATTAATGAGAAGAATGGTTGTGATTGCTTATGAAGATATTGGTATGGCTAATCCTAGCATTGCTAGTCGAGTTTTTCAAGCAACTAATGCTTTTCGTCAAATTGGCATGCCTGAAGGCATCATTGTTTTAGGTTTAGCTATTGTTGAAATGGTACTGAGTCAAAAATCTAATTCAGCGTATCTAGCTACAAAAAAAGCTCATCAATTCGTACTTGATGCTAATATATATCAAATACCTAAACATTTAAAAGATAATCATTATAAATCAGCTGTTAAATTAGGTAATGGTGTTGGTTATAAATATCCTCATGATTATAAAAATAGTTGAGTTGATCAACAATATCTACCAGATAAAATTAAAGATGTTGAGTTTTACAGCCCAAAACACTCAGTTTATGAAGCAAAAGTTTTTGAGCTTTATAATAAGATGAAAAATAGAAAAACCTCTTAAATTTTTTAAGAGGTATTTTGTTAATAGCTTATAATTATTTATCACTAATCTTTTTAATTTCTTTAAATCGTCAAGTTCCATTAATATTTTTACTTCTTGATATTGTAACTTGATATTTGTTTTGTTTTCTAGATAAGTTATAAATGATTTCAAAATCTTTATTAATTTCTGATAATTGTCCGATATATCTATCAAACTCAACTTTTCAGTTTTTTTGATCTAAATAATCATCTAAAAAATCTTTAGCATACTCAGCAATTGAAACACTTTGAAATCAATTTACTAAGTTTATATAAGCTTGAACTAGTGCTTTTGTGGCGTTTTTTGATGCTATTGGATTTATATCTTTAGTATTTTGACCAAATAATCAAGAAAACGCTTCTAAAATTGAACCTTCAACAAATTTAGATCCATCAGAATTTGGATCAAATCCTAATAAAATTGAAGCAGCTACTGTATATTGTTTATTTTTTATAGCAGCTTCTATGCTGTTCTTAGCACTTTTATAATTGGAATTATCTTTAATTTCTAATTTAATTTCTTTTGAATTTGCTTCAGTTAAACTTAATAGAGTTAAAATGGTTGCAAGATTATTTTTTGTTTCTAATTCTTTTTCTTTACTATCTGCTGTTTTAGTAGTTTTAAATTTTAAAGATATCTTATCGTCAAATATCCTATTAATTAGTGCATTAATGTTTAATAGATTAATAATATATAAATCATCTTGTTTATCTACTTGAAATTCCTTACCTAGATCAACAATAATTTCATATATTGATTTTGATCTTAATCCATAAAGAAATTGTAATGTGTCAAAACCTTTATTATTACTGATTTTATTAGCAATAAAAGTAAGCAACTTATCTAATGGTTGGTTTAAAAAACTTCTTAGATTTTTAATATTTGAATGTATGTTAACTGGAATGATATCTTCAGAACTTTGACTAGTATCATTTACTAATTGATATATAGCTGGGAAAAAATCCTCACCATTATATATTGCCTTGTAAGGGTTTTGTTCAAATTCGTTCCAACCCTTGCTAGTTAAAAAAACTGCTATACTACGTCCAACAGAACCAAAAAAAGTTGAAATATGTCTAATAAAGTCTGTAAGTTTACTTTCATTTAATTTTTTACTAAATTTTTTACCAGTAGCTTGGTCTGTTAAATCTTCTTGCAAAGCAGAAACTAGATCAGTTAAAGTATTTTTAAAGAACACTTTTAAAAAATCATCAAACCCTGAAGGAAGATTTGGTATGAACTGTTTTAAGATTTTACCAACTAAATCTCCAGTTTCTAATCCTTGATAAAATTCTTTCATCACAGGTGATTTTTTAATATCATTTGCTTCTGGAGAACCAAAAATTAAAAGAACAACTTTTTGGAAATTATATCCATGTTCATCATTTTTTGAGTTTAGTCTATCTATTAAAAACTTTAAAAATGATTTTATATTTAATGAATTAATAGTTTGTTTTAAGGTATTAAGATCTTTTTGCTTATATACATTTGATAATTTTTGATCTAATACTAATTTTAAAAATTCACTATTATCTTTATCTTTTTTAAAAATACGTCTAGCTGATTTTTGTTTTAAAGGAAAATCTTTTTCACTATCTTCATTAACTTCAATTGCTTTTTGATAAACAGCAATTGCTTTTAGTAAATCAGCTCCAGCTTGAGCAATTATTTCTCAGTCTTTATCTTTACTTTTATCTAAATAAGTTTTGACACTTTCTCAGAATTTTTTTGAAGCTTTTTCTAAAATTTCTGAAACCTTTGACTCAAGTTTAATATCTTTAAACCACTCAGGTTCTGAGGTTATTTTATCTAATAAACTCAAAATTTTACTATATTTTTTATTATCATTATTTTTATCTGTAAAAGCATTTAGTGTTTTTATTAAATCAGAAAAGTCTAAATCATTATTAAAAACAGTTGCCGCTAACTGACCAGGTTTGCTAATAAAATCACTAATTAATCTACCTTGTTGTTGACTATTAAAATCATCACCTAATAATAAACTAACTACACCTGAAACAATAGATAGTATAGATATTAAACTATTTGAAGTAGTTCTAGTTTGCTCATTTCAATTGACATTTAAATCTTTAACGGGATTTCTTTCAGGATGGAGTGTGTTTCTTAAAACACTAGTTCAATTTTTAAATGATAAATCTCCAAACATACTTTTAAACTGCAGTTCATAAGTTAAATCTAAAGGGTCTTTTTCTTGTTCATCTTTACTTTTAACATATTTTTTCATTAATTGTAAAGCATCTTTTTGATATAGATCTTTTAATTTTGTTTGAGCAAAAGTTTGTAAAGAATAATCAGTACTAATACTTCCATTTTCTTGATCACTTAAAAGAATTGACTGTGCCGCAATCGAAGATACGTTCATATAGATCTTAATTTGATCGAGTACATCATGAGTAATTTTTTTAGTGTATGTACAAGAAATAGTACCTAATGAACTTGAAACAAGACTAGCTGCAGCTAGTACAGATAGCATTTTTTTCATTTGTACTACTCTCCTTAATTGGTAAGTTTTATAAATTTCTTATTTATTATATCACTTAGCAAGAGAGCATAACAATTCAAATATTAGTGTCTTTTTTACTGGTTTAAGTGTTATGATAGTAAAGAACAGTACTTTAGTTAAGTAAAAGGAATGATAAAAGATGAAGAAAAAAACATCTACTTTCTTATTACTTTTAAAACAAGGAGTAAAAGGGGTCTTTAAGTTTAGAATCCAGTTTACAATTATTTTGCTATTGTCTTTTTTAGCGTCATTTATATTGTCAACTTCGCTTACTTTAAGCACTCGTATTAATCAGACTTTTAATCAAGTAGTTAATAATATTAAAAAATTTGACTATACTAACTCAACACAAATTAATCTAGGTGTATCAAATGCTGCTTCTGAAACTGATAGATCTGTTTTTCCCTTACTTGATTTAGTCTCTGATAATTCTTATTACAATAAAAAAGCTAATGATACTGATAGCTCATGACTAAATTTTGTTTTAAATCAAAAAGCACTACAAGATTCTCAAAATAATAAAACTTT
The DNA here is from genome assembly GCF_000224105.1 of Mycoplasma putrefaciens KS1. Classification (NCBI taxonomy): domain Bacteria; kingdom Bacillati; phylum Mycoplasmatota; class Mollicutes; order Mycoplasmatales; family Mycoplasmataceae; genus Mycoplasma; species Mycoplasma putrefaciens. The sequence continues at coordinate 360,030 of NC_015946.1, forward strand.
ATTAACTGAATTTGCTAATGATCAGACTTTTATTAGTTTTTTTAGTGAGTTAAATTCTAATAATCAGGATGTTAATCAGCAGCAACTCTTTAATTGAAAAGTGGCTTTATATTTTACAAAATTTACTTTTAATAAATTAAATAACTTAATAACTGATGCAAAAGAAACTGTTTTTTTAAATGATGCAGTGATTGGAAAATATCTTGTCAATCAAGTAAAAGATCAGCAATTTAAAGATAATTTTAAATCTGATGTCGTAAAGATCAACCAAATCAATAATTATGTTTATCAAAAAGATCATAGTTCAATTGAAATTTTTAAATCTTTGAATCGTGCAAATAAAGAATTATTTTCATATGTTTTTGTTTCTGGATATTCTTTAATTGAATATATTATTAATAAAATCTATAAAGAACTTTATCTACCAATTATTACAAAAGAAAAAGATCTTAAACATCAGGGCAATGATTTTTATGTCTTTTTAACTGGTATTAAACCTACAAGTAATTTTAATATTGATAAAATTGCTGAAAAATGAGAGCTAAAAGCTCAAAATAACTCTTATTTAAATAATTTTGAGATTAATAAAACTGAAATTAAAGATCAATCTAGAATTATTAAATTAGATCCTAGTCAAGAAAACAGCGCTGAAAAAATTAACGAGCAAATTAAAGCTAATGGTATGAAAGGTATGATTGATTTACCTATAGTTAGTTTAGATAAAAATAATAAAGTTAGTGAAGTCAAAATGCTAATTAATGATTATTCATTATTTAAACTAGTTGCTAGTGATGGATCAACTTATTCACTTACTAACTTAATTTCGTTATTACATAAATCAACTCCTATTTTCGAACCATTATTACTAACTAAACCAAAAGTGCTTCTAACCGAAAATGATGCTAATTTTATCTATGATTCTTGACTAGCACACTTAAAGTATATAGCTCTAGCTAGTGGGTATGATATTTCTTTTAGAAGAGAAGTTTTTAACTATGATTATATTACTCAAACTCGATTTAGAATGATATTTTTAGAAGATAATAACACTACTAATCTAACAATTTTAAATGCTAATGCTGGTGGTAGAATGCCGGGATTTGGTGAAATTCTAATTTCAGAACAATATGCCTTAGCTAACAATATTAATATTGGTGATCAGATAAAAATCGATTCAACTTTTGTAATTGTTACAGGTTATGCAACTGATACTTATTCATTTTTCCCAACAACAGATCCTGACTTTCCTATTCCGCAAGCTAATCTTGGTGCAATCATCTATGCTTCAGGTCAAACAATTTTTAATATTTTAAGTGGAACTTCACAAACCAAATCTAATGATAGTTCTAAAGGTTATACAATGTTTTTTTTAAGAAAAAACGCTAATTACGATAAGAACAAATCAATTAAAATGTTTAACGCTTATCAAATGAATGATCTATCTAAGATTTATCAATCAGTTTCAATTCAAAAAAATAATTTTTCAACTGATCTTTCAACTTGAGTTAAATTAACAGATTTTAATAAGTCAATTCTAAGATTTAATTGAACAATTGAACCTCGAGCAATTCGAATTTATCAAACAATTACGTTACTTTCAGCTGCATTAGTTGCTTTGATTGCAATTGTTGCACTAGTAATTTGTATTAAAAAAACTATTAATTTCAACGCCAAACAAATTGGAATTTTAAAAGCACTAGGAGCTGAACCATTAACAATTTCAGTTACTTATTTGGCTTACACACTAATTATTATTACTACGGTTGTGCCTTTAGGTTGAATGCTAGGATTAGCAACTCAATCTGGATTTATTCATCTGTTTATTAACTATTTTAGTCTTCCGTTATATCGTTTTACTATCGAACCAATTTCATTAGTTGTTTCATTAACTATTTTTGGTTTAATTGGAGCACTAGTTTCGATTCTAACTGCTTATTTAATTACTAGGCAAAGTGTGCTTGATATTTTAAAAGTAACTCAAAATTGGTCACATTCTAAATTTATTAATCATCTTAAAAATACTGTTTTTAAAAATGCTAAGTTTTCAACTAAGTTTAGTTTAACTTTATCTTCATCAGGAAAGAAAAACATTATTTTATTAACAACAGTAGTTGGAGCAGCCACACTAATCATTTCGTCAGGTTTAGCACTACCTTCTATTGCTTTTACTGCTAAAAATGCCTATTATAGTAGTATTAAATATGCTAATGAATATAACTATATTGATGGAGTGTCTAATTCACCACTAACTAAAACAACGATTGCTTATTGAAAAGGTCAAGATATTTTAGATAAAGATATTAGATCAACCAAAATTAATAACGAAGAAATTTCATATTATTCAGATCCGGCATATTATGCAGCTAGTTCATATGATGTTACTCCGTTTTCAAAATATGTTTATACTAATAATAAAACTATTAACTGAACACAACTTGAACTTTTTAGAAATGATATTAATCGTTTTACTGACAACAATTTTAAACCTGTTGATAATAATCAAGTAGTTAATAGTCTAGACTTATTATTTACCGAGTTTTTTGGAAACAATTTATACAATGTAGTTGGTGGACAATTTTCAATTGGGACTGTTGATCAGTTATTAGGATTAATTCTTAACTCAGAATATAATTTAGTTACTAATAACACTAACCAACCTAGTTCAGTTGGTTGAACTGATCAAGCGAAACAAATTGCTTTTAAAAACGTTACTTCAAGTATTACTAAAACAGCTCCTCAAGTAATTTCTAGCTTAATTGGAAAAAACACTGGTCCATCTACTGGAGATTGACGAGATGAGATTTTAGATGCTATTAAATTAGGTCTGCCACCATATGTTAATAACTACATTCAAAAAAATGCTTCAAGAAAAGAACAATTTGCAATTGGATATAACATTGAAAAATATATTCCAAATCAAGAAACAATCACTACAGTAGCTAACTTAAAATCAACTATTAACAATCAAGTGTTTGATTTAAACTTAACAGGATTAGCAGATAGTCAGTCAGCATTTGAATTTAAAAATAAAAACGACAAAGATAAACTATTTATTGATCGTCAAACACTTTATGAAATTCAAAAAGCCTTTTTAGGAGTGCAAGACAAAGATGTGGTTGTGTCAAATAAGCAAGCTAATTTTGACTTTAAATATTATGATAAAAACACAAATACTATTAATATTCCAGTAATTGCCAACCGACAAGCTGAAGCATTTTACAAATTAAAAACTAATAAAACTAAAATCACAAATATCTCAACAGCAAATAGCCAGTTCTTTATTCATTCTAAAAATGATGGTTATTTAAAGATTCCTAAGTATGCTTGAATTTATGATGATGCTGAGTTTATTAATTCAGATTATTATAAAACATTTACAAACACCACTATTGCTAGTCACAGAACCGGAAAAAATGTTTGAACAAAACAAGCATCAAGATGACTAGATCCTTATGATTTAGATAATAATAAGTTTACTTTTAAGTCTCAATATAGTAACGCTAGTGATGATAATAATGACAATTTCGAATCAAAAGAACAAGTTTTAGAACCAAGAGCATATATGTTTGATGATTTTGTTTATAACGATCAGTTTGATAATCTTAAATCTACTTATATTAGACCTTATTATGAGTATAAAAACATCCAACTTTATTTACCTCAATCACTAATTGATCTTGATAATACTATTAATGCTAATAATTCAACAAATAAATCAAGTGAAGCTAAAAACTTGTGATACAAAAAAGATATTGATCCAAGCAAAGTTCCTGATAGTGTTAAAAAGGCTTGAAAACTTGAAAATGATAAATATCTAATGATTAGACCATACGATCTAAGATATACTGCAGATTTTGATAAAATTAAGAATCCTGGAGTAGTTAGTTATAGTACAAAACCTGTTTATTGAATGTTCCAATCAACTAAAACTGTTAACCAAGCTGGAGCACAAATTCCAGTTATACAAAAACCAGCTAAAGTTACTTATCAAAACCAAGATTTAAAAATTAATGCTGTTGCAGTATCAGTTCTAGATTCATATAATGGTAAGTTAGTTTTAGCCGATCAAGGATTAGCAAATCTAGTAATGAATTATTCACTTGGTAAAAAAATTGCAGTTAAAGATAATATTTTTAACAGAAAACAACGTATCTTAGCTGGAGTTAGCGATCAAAATAATATTAAATCTCAATTTGATAGATACAAGTTTTCAGCTATTTCTAAATATTCAACTTTTGATTCAGATTATTTTAAAGATGTTTCTTATCTAGATACTAATAAAATGTTTAAACAGTCACAAATGATGTGACATAACTCTAAGTTTTCAAATGTGGTTGAACCTTTAGAACTAACTAGTGGAATTAGTTTTGTACCAATGAACTCATACAACGGATTTTATTTAATTGGACCTGGATCATCAACTACTCAGTGAAATGATACGGTTAATTCAATGGTACAAACCCAAACATTACTTTCAACTTCAAAAGAGTTAATTGATCAAATCACATTTATAGCAATTTCTATAGGAATGTTAATTATTATTACTGTGATTGTCACTTCAGCATTACTAATTATGTTGATCGGAGATATTTATGTTTCACAATATCAACAGTTTATGGTGTTAATGAAAGCATTAGGTTATGAAAACTATAAAATCAATATTTATGCATTTGGAACTGTCACTGTCTTTAGTGCTATCATATGAGCAGCAGCAACCGTCTTTAGCTGATCGTTAATTGTAATTATTATTAATATTATTGGTCGGATGGGATTTGCAATTCCATATGGATTTGCAAGCTGAACACTATTTACTAGTCTAGCAATTATTGCTGTGTCATATTTTGGTTCATTACTAGTTTCAACCAACAAAATTAGAACAGCAAATCCAGCATCATTACTAACAGATGCTAATAGTAGTTAATAATTTAAAGTTAAGTTTTCAACTTAACTTTTTATTTATAATTAGATTAAATAGAAAAGAGTGTTGTTATGAAAAAAATTCTTATGTATTTAAATCCGGGTTTTGAAGAAACAGAAGCAGTTAGTGTTTGTGATGTTTTAAGACGCGCTAATATTTTAGTTGAAATTGTTTCAACAACCGATCAACTTGAAGTTGTTGGAGCTCACAAAATAACTCTTAAAGCTAATAAATTATGACAAGACATTAATTTAAATGACTATGATGGGATGTTTTTACCAGGTGGATCTGGAGTTGTTAGTTTGATTGGTAATCAGCAAATGATTAATGATATTTTAGAATTTAATAAACAAAATAAACTAATTGCTGCAATTTGTGCTGCTCCACAAATTATTGGTCAAACTAAGTTATTAGATGACAAGAATGTTACTTATTTTCCAGGATGTGATCAATTCTTAAAAAATGCTAATTATGTTAAAAAAGCATTTGTTACAGATAACAATTTTATTACAGGAGCAAGTATAGGATCGGCAATTTTATTTGCTTTGGAAATAGTTTCTTACTTATTAGGATCAAAAATTAGTGCTGAAATTGAAAAAAGTTTAGTTATTTTAGGTAGATAATTTAAAATCACCGCTAATGCTATATTAGGGGTGATTTTTATTAAACTTGTCAAACAAACACAATACAATGACTGTTCACTTGCGTGTTTAAGTATGATTATTAATTATTATTATGATCAAAACTATGATGTTGATCGCATGAAACTAGAAAATAATTATGACGATGAAATGTTGAGTTTTTTTGATATTAGTAATCTAAGTAGTCGGTACTTTTTAAAATCATCAGCTTTTCAAGTAGAACAAGATCTAGAGCAAATTAATCAAAAGATTTATTTAGCTCAAATTGTCAATGAGCAAGGTTTATTACACTTTGTTGTGGTACAAAAAGCTAAAGATCTGTTAATTGTTTATGATCCTAGTAAAACTAAAAAACAAAAACTAACTTATCAGCAATTTTACAAAAACTTTACTGGTTATGTGTTAACTTTTCAAGCTAATAAAAAGCAGTTTCAAGCTAACTTTAATCATATAAAATCAATTTTTACTAACTTTAATTGATACTATTTGCTTTATATTTTAATTAGCTTATTTTCTGTATTATTAGTGGTTTTAGAAATGAGATTTTTATATCTTTATTCGTTATCAATTGCAAATCCAACTAATTCAGTCTATCTTTATTTTTATTTTTTGTTTATCTTTTTAATTAATATCTTTTTAAATGAAGTTTTAAAAGTTATTTTAAATCATTTATATAAAACTAATAAACAGAAAAAAACCCAAATTTTTTATAGTTATCTAGTTGAAAATAACACCGTTTTAGATCTAGTTAATTGTTATTCAGAAATTAAATTTTTAGCAAGTTATCAAACGATTTACTTTTTAAATTTTTTAGCTAGTTTAATTAGTTCGACTGTCATTTTAGCAGTTATTTTTTATATCAATAAACTGATCTTTTTTGTAATGTTAATTTTTGATGTTATCTGATTAGCTATTAGTTTTATTTTTAAGTCAATTAGTAATAAAAGGTCTCTAGATCAGAATCAGGAAGCAAAACTAGTTTCTAGTTTATTTAACAAAGAATTGCTATATCAAAAAGCTATGATTGATCAATTAATAAATCAGTTAGATGACAATAAAACTGATTTATTAAATCTTTGTTTTTTACTAATTGAAAAACTAAGTTTATTAGTAGTTTATTTTGTTAGTTGAAAATTACTAAAGTTTAACTATCTTGAGTTTAGTTTATCAATTACTAGTTATTTATTTAAATCACTTCATACTGGTGATCTGAAAAAGATTGTTTCTTTTATGCAAAATTATGCCAAGTACCAACAATTAGTAGTAAAATTTCAAAATTATCATCAAGAAATTAAATACTACCAATTTGAAACTATTGATAGTTTTAGTTTAAAAGATCTTTTAAATAATCAACAACTAACTTTTGATCAAAAAATTAATTTTATTAGTAAAGATTATGATCTAAATTTATTAACTAAACAAACTAAGCAACTTGATCATATTTTAATTTATATAAATGAGATTAATATTAAAAATATTTCTAAATTAATGATTAAACAACATATTACAAATTTAGATCACTTAACTATAAGTTATGCCACAATTTTTCAAAACATTGTACTTGAAACTAATAAAACAAATATTTTTACTAACCAAGTAATCGCAAACTTGCTTAACAAATATCAAATTGATTTAACAATGATAGTTAGTCAAAATCTAGTTAGTAAAAAAGTTCAAGAAATTATTAAATTATTAAGAATTTTTTATTTAAATAGTAAATATATTTTATTAAAAGATGATTTTGAAATTATTAGTAAAAGTGATGTTTTAAAAGTTTTACAGTTATTTAACGATTATAATAGTAACTCATTGTTGATTACAACTTTTAACTATACTAAAGTATAATTAAATCAAATGATAGGATGTAACTTAATGCTAGAAATCAATTATTTTAATAATACTGAAATTGATATGACAAAATGACAAGAATTTGGAACTAACTTACTTAATAAAGCAGCTGCTTTTTTTAATTTTAATTATGATCTTAGTTTAGCAGTTATCTTTGTTGATGATTTACAAGCTCAAGAACTTAATAAAGAGTATCGTAATCAAACTTATATTGCTGATGTAATTAGTTTTTCAACTGATATGACAGATCAAGAAATCAAGGCTTTAGGCTTTAGAGAACTTGGAGATTTGTTTATTAACTTAAGCGAAGCAAAAAGAAAGTCTCTTAAATATGATCATAGTCTTGATCAGGAAATGGGTTTTTTATTTGTGCATGGTTTTTTGCATTTACTAGGTTATGATCACGAACTTGTTGAGCAAGAAACTGAGATGTTTAGCTTACAAGAGCAAATTTTACAACTTGCAAATATTAAATATCAAATTAAATTTACATTAGATGATTATCTAGAAGTGGAGAATGAAGATGAACACTAATTTTAAATCAGGATTTGTCGCAATTTTAGGTCGTCCTAATGTTGGAAAATCAACGTTATTAAACCAAATTATGGGGCATAAGATTTCAATTGTTACAAATAAAGCACAAACTACAAGAAATAATATTAGAGGTGTTTATACTAAACCAGGAGCTTATCAAATTGTTTTTGTTGATACTCCAGGAGTACATACTACTAAAAAACAACTAGATCGATTTTTAAACTCTAGTGCTTTAAAAACCACTAAAGATGTTGATCTGTTGTTGTTTTTAGCTCCTAGTAATGAAACTATTGGAAAAAATGATCTTTTCTTATTAAAACAAATCCAAAATCTAGAAATTCCTAAGATTTTAGTAATTACTAAAGCTGATTTAGTTAATAAGGAACAATTAATTGTTAAAGCAACAGAGTGAAATGCCTATCAAGAATTTTTTGACGAAATTGTTATTACTAGCAGTAGCCAGGATCTTAATCTAGATAAACTATTAGAATTAATTGTTAAATATCTACCACAAACTAATTATCAATTTTATGATCAAGAAACAATAACAGATCAACCAGAACGTTTTATGATTAGAGAAATTATTAGAGAAAATGTTTTATTAAAAACCGGTCAAGAAGTACCACACAGTGTTGCTATTTTAATTGATCAATTAGAAAAATATCAAACCAAAATTAATATTATCGCAAGTATTGTAGTTGAAAGAGCATCTCAAAAAGCAATTATGATTGGTAAACAAGGTTCTAAAATTGCTGATATTAGATATAAATCAAAAAAACAAATTCAACAAATGTATCACCAAAAAGTTAATTTAGAACTATTTGTTAAAGTTCAACCAAATTGAACTAACTCAGCTAGTTTAATTAAAAAAATGGGCTATGACAAGGATAAGTACTAATGAGTGAAAAACATCTTCAGGCGATTGTAATTGATAGTTTTGATTATCAAGAGTTTGATAAAATCATCACTGTTTATTCTGATTTGTATGGCAAAATTAGTTTTATTAGTTTAGGAGTTAATAAACCAACAAGTAAAAATAAGTATGCAATTAATTATTTATCACTTTCTGAATTTGAGATTTTTAAAGCAAAAAATAACTTTAGATTATCTAAATTAAAAAAAGCTGTTTTGATTAATTCTCATCTTAAAATTGCTGATGATCTGAACTTGTATTTGTGTGCTAATATTATTACTTCACTAGTTAATAGTTTAGAATCTAATACTAAAAACTTTAAGCTATTTCAACTTTTAAAATTTGCAATTGACTATCTTGAAACTAACTTTGATAAAGCATTTAAAGTTTGCGTCTTATTTATGTTTTATTTTTTAAAATTTCTTGGGTTTAATTTAAACTTATCAAAATGTGGGTTTTGTAATTTAAAAAGTGAGATTATTGCGATTAATTTTAATTATTATTGTAGTGTGTGCAAATTTTGTTATTTTAATGATTCAATTTTAATTAACAAAGATTTAATTAGTTTTTTTAAATTTATTGCTAATAGCACTTTTTATCAAGCTGTTAGAAAACAAATTAGTAATCATAATTTGATGATCCTTGCTAGGTTTTTATTAGATTTTTATCAAGATCAAGTAGGAATTTTTACTAACAGTATGTATCAGTTAACTAAGTATAAAGAATTTGATGAAATTGTTTTTCACAGTCAGTTTTTGTCAGCTAGCTAATATTCTCTCAACCTAAGAATAAATAAGAAAATGTTATAATTATAAAAGATTATTTTTCATAACAATAACTACTAAAAACACTAAGGAGAAATATTTATGAGTAAGACAATTGAAGAAATGATTAGTCATTTAAAGTCTCAAGGATTTGTATTTCAAGGTTCTGAAATTTATGGTGGACTTGCAAATAGTTGAGACTATGGTCCTTTAGGTGTGGAAGTTAAAAACAAGTTAAAACAATTATGATGAGATTTTTTTGTAAAGAAAAATCCTTTAAATGTTGGTTTAGATAGTTCAATTATTTTAAATCCCAAAGTCTGACAAACTTCAGGTCATATTGACGGGTTTAATGATCCGTTAATTGATTGTCGTACTTGTCGCAGTCGTTGAAGAGCAGATAAACTAATTGAGGAATTTGATCCAACAGTTAATGCTGCAGCGATGAATAATGCACAGTTAGAAATTTTTATTAATGAACATAAAATTGTTTGTCCAAAGTGTCAAGCATTAAGTTTTACATCAATCAGACAATTTAGGTTGATGTTTAAAACTAATCAAGGTGTGCTTGAAGATGAATCTTCAATAGTTTATCTAAGGCCAGAAACCGCACAAGGAATTTTTATTAACTTTAAAAATGTACAAAGAAGTTTGAGAAAAAAACTACCATTTGGGATTGGTCAAATTGGAAAATCATTTAGAAATGAAATTACTCCTGGAAACTTTATTTTTAGAACTAGAGAATTTGAACAAATGGAATTAGAATTTTTCTTTGATCCAGCAGATAATGTTGACTGGTTTTTATTTTGATTAGAAAAAATTGAATTATTTTTAACTACTAAAATTGGTTTAGAAAAACAAAACTATCGTATTAGAAATCATCAAAAAGATGAACTGGCTCATTATGCTAAACAAACAAGTGATCTTGAGTTCAACTTCCCGTTTGGATGAGCTGAGTTATGAGGTCTTGCTCACCGTAGTGATTTTGACTTAAATGCTCATCAAGTTGCAACTGATCAAGACTTAACAGTTTTAGATGCCAATACAAATAATAAAATTTTAGCGCATGTGATTGAACCAAGTGTTGGAGTAGAAAGATTAATGCTAGCAATTTTTTGACAAGCATTTACTCAAGAACAAATTGATCAAGATAATTTTAGAATTGTGATGAAACTTCCTTATGCACTAGTTCCATATCAAGTAGCAGTGATTCCGTTATCAAAACAGTTAAATAAAAATGCTGAAGAATTATTTTATGATTTATTACAAGATTTTGACACAACTTATGATGATACTGGAAATATTGGAAAACGTTATCGCCGTCAAGATGCAATTGGCACACCTTTTGTTGTCACTTTTGATTTTGAAAGTCTTGAAGATCAACAAGTCACAGTTAGAAACAGAGACACAATGCAACAATCAAGAATCGCTATTAAAGATTTAAAACAATTTTTAAAAGCCCAGTTTAACAACTAGTTAGTAAGAATGGAGCTGATCAAGTTGTTGTCAAGTCAAAAAATCGATGATATTTTATCAAAAGCTGATATTGTTTCTATTACTTCTGCTTATCTTAACTTAACTAAAAAAGGACGAAACTATCTTGCAGTTTGTCCCTTTCATAATGATTCCAACCCCTCATTTACTATTTCACCAGAAAAGAAAAGATACAAGTGTTTTAGTTGTGGAGTTTCAGGTAATGTTATTAATTTTGTCAAAGAATTTGAACAAATTGATTTTCTAAGCGCAGTTAAAAAAGTTTGTCAATTAGCTAATATTGAACTTGATGAACTCAAAGACTATTCAAAAAATAAAAAAGACCCAGAAATAGAAAGCATTTTAGAATTAAATAACAAAGCAAATGAAATCTTTAAAGTGACACTTTTTTCAAGTTTAGGCAAACAAGCATTAAACTATTTAAATCAAAGAAAGATCTCAGTTGAAGAAATTAAAAAGTTTGAAATTGGTTTTGCTAGTAAAAAAACGAATCTAGTTGAGAAGTTATTAGCTCAAAACTATTCAGCTTTGGCAATTGAAAAAGCAGGGCTAGGAGTTATTGAAAAAGATTACACTAAAGATTATTTTTCTGATCGTATTATTTTCCCAATCAAAGATGAAAATAATCAAATTATTGGATTTAGTGCTAGAAGTTATCAACAAGCTCAAGAACCCAAATATCTAAATAGTAGAGAAAATAAGCTTTTTAAAAAAGCACAATTAGCTTATAATATCAACCAGGCTTTAAAAGCTAGCAGAGCTAGTAGGCAAATCATTGTTTTAGAAGGATTTATGGATGTGATAAGTCTTTCAAAAATCAATATTAATAATGCAATTGCCATTATGGGAACTAGTTTAAGTCAGTATCATATTGATCTGTTTAAAAAACATAAACTAGATGTTTTATTATTTTTAGATGGTGATCAAGCTGGAGTTAATGCTAGTTTAAAAGCAAGTCAAGAGTTATTAAAAGCAAAAATCACTACTTATATTGTTAATAATCAAACAATTAAAGATCCTGATGAATTAATTAATCAAAACCAAGTCGATTATCTTAAAACAATTATTGTTAATCCCATACATCCAATTGATTATGCAATTGACAAATTATGACAAACTACTAATCAAAACGATCCTGTCAAAGTCGAAGAATTTATTAAAAAGATTTGTTGATTTTCACTTGCTACTGACAGTGTTGTTTTAAAAGAAATGACTATTAATAAACTAGCTTTAAAAACTAAGCTATCAACGCAAACTATCAATAAACTTTGACCAAGAACTTTTTTAGAAAACACCAAGCAAAATCAACAAAAATTTAAAAAAGATATTATAATTGATAAGAAACAAAAACAACATTATGATCAAACTGATCAGTATAAAGAGTTTTTAAAAGCTGAACAGAGAATTTTTGTTTCTTTATTACAGAGTGATCAATATCTTGACAAAATTAATTTTAAAGTCGATAAAATGATTCACTCTGATATTAAGTATGCAACAATTAGTTTAATCAAACTTTATAATTCCAACATGTACAAGGGACATGATGCTAGACAAGCTATCGAATTGCTTAAAGAGTACAATATTTTAAATTTTAATGAAAAACAAGAAGAAATTATTAATGATCCGATTCAAATGCAACTAGTAACAGCTCAAGAGCTAGATGATATTTTTGTTAAATTGGATAATTTTCATCTTTTAATGCAAATTAAAGAATTAAGACAAGAACTTAATAAAGCAAAAACAACTCAAGAAAAAGACAAAATTTATAAAGCTATTGTCAAACTTTCAAATAATAAATAAAAGGAGTTAAAATGCTAAAATTCAACAACAAGTCTGAATTAAAAAAAATTACTTCAATTCAAGACTTTATTAACTATACTTTAGACTTTGCAAAAAATAACAACCACACAATTTCATCTGAAGAAGTGCAACAAATCTTTGCAAATATTTTTCCTAACGCAAGTGATAATGAATCTGAAAAACTTTTAGAGTTATTCCAAAGCAAAGGAATTGTTTTTAACGATTTAATTGATGAAGAAAATTTAATTGATGAAGAAAACCTTCACATTGAAATTGATGATGTTGATTTAGATGTTAGTGAAACTGATGAACATGATGATGATTTAATTAATCAATTTAAAACAGCTAAATCAGCTGCTATGAAAAATAAAAAGTCAGCTAGAACTTCAACTCATATGAAATATCGAGTTGGTGGAATTAGTAATGAAACTAAGATTCAAGATATTATTAAAACTTATTTTTACAAAATTGGTCAAGCTCCAATTCTAACTAAAGATCAAGAAATCATGTATGCTAAAATGGCTAATTCATCAGATCCTGAAGAAGTTAAAGAAGGAAGAGATAAACTAATTGAATCTAACTTAAAATTAGTAATTTCAGTAGCAAGAAAACATTTAAATCGTGGTCTTGATTTTGCTGATCTAATTGAAGAAGGAAACATTGGTTTGATGAAAGCAGTTGATAAGTTTGAATATGAAAAAGGTTTTAAATTTTCAACTTATGCTACTTGATGAATTCGTCAAGCTATCACTAGAGCAATTGCTGATCAAGCAAGAACTATTCGTATTCCAGTTCATATGGTTGAAACTATCAACAAACTAGCAAGAGTAGAACGTCAACTAACTCAAGAACTAGGTCGTGAACCTAATTCTGAAGAGATTGCTAGAAAAATTGGTGAAGGTATGACTGCTGAAAAAGTGATTGAAATTAAAAAGATTTCTGTTGAACCAGTTAGTTTAGAAAAACCTTTTGGTGATGAAGATGACACTCATTTTGGAGATTTTGTCGAAGACAAAGACATGGTATCGCCAAATGAGTATACTGAAAAAGAAGTTTTAAAAGAAGTGTTAGAAAAAGTCTTTGAAGACATGCTACCAAGAGAAGAAAAAGTCATTAGAATGCGTTATGGACTAGCCCCAACCAAGCTAAGAACTTTATTAAGACTAGCAAAAGATTGTAATGATCCTGATTTTGAAGCTTTACAAGAAACTATTCAAAATTTAAACATTCATCTTGATAGTTCAACTCAAAAAATTAGATCATTTAATGATCCTGTAATTAATAATGCTTTAAGTAAATATGATTCACCAAAAACTTTAGAAGAAGTTGGAAAAGAATTAAATGTTACTAGAGAACGAATTAGACAAATTGAAGCTAAAACAATTAGAAAATTCAAACAACCTTCTCCAAGTAATAAATCAGGAAAAACTTTAAGAGAATTTTACAAAGGTTAAGATGCTTAAAAATCGCTTAAAAATCGTTAGTTCACTGATTAAAGATGCTAATGTGGTGGCTGATATTGGTACTGATCATGCCTATTTACCAATTTATTTGATAAAACATCATCAAGCTAAAATAGTTTATGCTTGTGATTTAAACCCTAACCCATTAAAAATAGCCAAAGCAAATATCTCAAAATTTGGTCTAAACAACCAAATTTTTCCCGTTTTAAGTAATGGTTTAGCATTTGTTAATAATCCTGAAATTACAAATATTGATTATGTGACAATTTGTGGATTAGGAGCACAAACGATTTTAGAAATTTTATTAAATGACCATCAAAAGATTGCAAAATATATCATTTGTTGTAATACTGAAATTTCTTTAATTAGAAAATGAACTGTTAAAAATAATTTTAGAATTACTAATGAATTATTAATTAATGAAGATGATCATTTCTATTGAATTGCAGTAATTGATAAGTCTCAAGCAAGTGATTTAACTAACCAACAGTTTATTGAATTTGGTAATCTCAAGTTTTTTCAAAACAACCAGTTATATTTTAGTTATTTAAATCTTAAACTTGCTCATTTAAAACAAATCTTAACTCAGATCAAACCAACTCATTTCAGATACCAACAAATCGCAACTGAAATTAAACAAATAAAGGAGTATCTCAATGCAATTAGTTAATATTATTAGTTATTTAGATAAAAAGTTTAGCCCTAAAAAAGCTGGTAGTTGGGATAACTCAGGTTTACAAGTTTTTAGTAAAAAAACTTTTCAACCTGATTTTGAAGTTAATAAAATCTTAGTTTGTTTAGATTTGACTAACTCTTGTTTAGATTATGCTATTCAGCACAAAGTTAATTTAATTATTTCTAGACATCCTTTTATTTTTAATGAACTAGCAAAAGAAAAAACTAATCCCATTAAAAAAGAAATGATTAAAAAACTTGTTAAACATCAAATTGTAGTTTTTGCAATTCACTCAAATTATGATGCAAGCATTTATCAAAGCTTAACTGATTTAATTAATCAAATCCAAGAAGTTAAAAAGTTTAAAAAGTTTGGTAATGATCATGAATCAAATAGCTTTCTTTTTAAAAATGAACTAAAAATAGTTGATCTAATCAATAAACTAGCAGAGATCTTTAATTGCGATTTAATTAGGTTTAATTGCAAACTTGATTTAGATCAAAAAACTAAACGTGTTTATCTAACAACAGGATCAGGAGCTTCAACAATGATTGATCAGTCATTAAAAGATTGTGTTTTTATTACTGGTGAAGTTAAGTGAAATGAATGAATTTATGCTAATGATAATCATGTTAGTTTAATTGAAATTGGTCATTACATGGAAAATTATTTTGTTGATGATCTTAAAAATAAGTTAGATAATAAGTTTAACCAACTTGAAGTATTGACTTATGATGTTAAAAACCAGTTTGTTACTTGAAAGAAGGTCTAGCAATGAAATTTACTGATTTTGGATTTAAAAAATATATTAATGATACTTTACAAGAAATAGAATTTATTTATCCTACTTCAATTCAGCAAAAAGTGATTCCCTTATTTAAAAAACGTCAAAACATCATTGCTTTAGCTCATACAGGAACTGGTAAAACTCACAGTTTTTTACTTCCAATTCTAAATAACTTAGATCTAGATCTTTTAAAAACAAAACAACACGTTCAAGCTGTAATTATTACTCCTACTAGAGAACTTGCAAAACAAATCTATTTGAACATTCAACAGTTTGCTAAACTTAATCCGAAAATTACTTATGCGATGTTTATTGGTGGAGAAGATATTAATAAAAACCTTGAACAACTAAAAAAAGCTCAACCAGCAATTGTAATTGGAACTCCTGGTAGGTTAAAAGAATTATATGATCAAAACCAACTAAGACTAACTACAGCAAGTTATTTGGTAATTGATGAGTGTGATATGATTTTTGATTTGGGATTTATTGAAGATGTTGATTATTTAATTTCAAAAATGAACAACAACCCAACGATTGGAATTTTTAGTGCCACAATCAATAAACAACTAAAAAACTTCGCTAGTAAATACTTAAAAAATGTCATTTTAATTGATGATAGCAAAAAACAATTAGCAACCAAAAACGTTAGACACATTCTAATTGATACTAAAAATCGTGAAATTGAAGAAAGTCTAATTAAAATCATTAATTCTATTAACCCATTTTTATGTCTGATCTTTGTTAATCAAAAAGATCAAATAGCTAATATTGTTAAAATATTACATACTAATAAGATTTTAAGAGTTGGTGAGCTTCATGGTGATTTACAACCAAGAACCAGAATGACAATGCTTAAAAAAATTAAAAACCATGAATATAAATATGTAGTTGCCACTGATGTTGCTAGTCGTGGAGTTGATATTACTGGAGTTAGTCACGTGATCTCAATTGATCTTCCTAAAGATTTAAATTATTATATTCATCGTTCAGGTCGCACTGGAAGAAACAAACTAACTGGAATCAGTTATGTAATCTATAATTTAAAAAATCAAGAACAAATCAAACAATTAATTAAAAAAGGGATTAACTTTGAAGTTCAAAAACTAGTTGATGATCAACTAGTTGATATTACTAGTTCAAAACCTACTAAAAAAATAACTTATCAGAATCTAGATCTAGAATCAAAACAAGTAATTAATAAATATCAAAATCAAAAAGTTAAACCAAATTATCGTAAAAAGCGTAAACAAGAACTTGAAAAGATTAAACAAAAGATTAGACGTCAACATATTAAAGAAAATATCGAAAAGATTAAAAAACAAAAATACAAAAAAAGAAGACAAGAATTGTTTGATTAAAAAAGTTTAATTAAGTTAGTCTAACTTGAGTTAATAAATTAAAAGATTCTTAGCAGATTAACTTAAGATTGTTAAAATTGCGTTACTTTTGAAAAAAATATAAAATTATATTGAATGAATTTATTAGTTATATGATAGCTAAAACTTTAGTTAGTATAATTGGTTTTAATAAAAATTGTCTTGTAAAGGAGAGAGATTGTGCTTATTAAAAAGAAGAAAAATAAAACCTTGCTACTTTTATTAAGCTCAGCTATTGGTTCATCAGTTATTTTAACTTCAGTTGTTTATAGTGCAACTACTGATGGTTCATTGGCAAAAATTACTTCTACAATCGGAGCAACTGATGCTGAACTGCAACCAGTTAATGGTAATGTGAATGTTCATGTTGCAGCCAGAGATAATAACCTTGATAAAATTCCTAAAGAAGAACTAGAAAAACCCGAACCAATTAGAAAACAAGAAGCGGATGTAATTCCTGCTCCAGAAATTCCACGAGTAATTGAAAACGAAACTACACCAAAACCAGAAATTGAACCAGGCGAATATGAAACAACTGTTGAAATTGCTGGAAGAAGAGTTAGAGCTGTTGTTAGAGGAAGACCGGCTTTTGTACCAACTCAATTTGACAAAGATAATCACATATCAAATCCTAGCGGATATCAAAATATCACAGTAGAAAGAATAGTTAGTGTTACTGTTACTGATGAATTAAGAGAAGCTGTTAGAAATAATGCGATTAGTGGAGAAGCCGGATTGCTTAATGACAGTGCTTTTAAAGTAATTACTGATAGTTTTAATCGTGGTGATAGTGCTGAAACTGTTGGTGGAATCTTAAGAAATAATAAAGCAACTTGAGAAAATATCGTGCAAAGATTTGGTAAATTATTTGATTCAGATAACGTAAAAAACTTTTTAAACCAGCAAGCACAAGCTGAGTATCCTCAAAAAATCAGAGAATTTAAAACAAAAGAAGAAAAATACGCCTGATTATTAAAAAACTTAGATAAGACTAAATTTACAACAATTGGTCCAAGAGCTGAAGCCTTTTTAAAAGAAGGATATGCTCTTGATCCTAGAAATGCCTTTATTAATGAAAACGGGGTAATTGATTCTTATGGATACAATATTCCTGATAAATACAATACAGTAACAAGCAGAATAACTAGAGATAACCTTGAAAAAAGAGTCTTTGGATATAACTCACAATATACAAGATCTTCTGATGATATTAGAAATGGTACTTATCCAGGATGAAAAAAAGAAAAAGTTGATCTAAATAGTGATCCAACATTCAAAAAATATGACATTGAGCAAGATTCTGGAATAAATGTTTTTAGATTAAAAAGAGAAGATGAGATTAATGATCCTAATTTATTAAAAGAAGGAATTGTTGTTGAAATTGATGCTGCAAATTCTAAAGGTTATGCAAGAACTAAAGAATTAATTGAAAAATTTAAACAAGATAAAGTTACAATCACATCTTATAGAATTTTTAATATGGGTGAATCTGATGGGGGACAAAAATTTAAAGATATTTTAAAAGAACTTCCTGATGAACTACCACAATTAGAGTTATTTTTCTCTGATAGACAAACTAACACTTCAAGTTTAATAGCTTTAGAAAATAAAAAGATCAAAGAATTATCATTATACACAACAGGAAACTCTTTAAGAGAATCTTGATCAATCAACCCTTGAGCTTTGAAAAATACTTCATTTATTAATACTTTAGATTACAACGTAAGCAGAGACTATGCAAGTAATTTAAAAATAGCTACAAGAATCACATTTGACACTATTGCTTTTGATGAAGAAGACTATGATTATGCAAATAAAGGTTTTGAAAGAATTAATTTGGGTCTAAGAATGGTTTACTATGCAAGAAATAATGAACCAATCTTTCAAGGAAGACATGGTCCAGGTTTAGATCCTGATCAGAAACAAGGTGATAATAGTTATCCAACTGGACTAGATTTTTCAAGAGTTACAAAAATAAAATCTTTAAGAGGTTTACAATTTAGCGATTCACAAAATCATACAAATAAATCTAGACTAATAAAAAGATTAACTTTATTTAATAACGATGAAGCATTTGCAATTTCATCAAATGAGTTAAATAACGCAAATCTACAACATCTAGACACAACTAATCCAATGGAAAGACCAAAGATATTATTTAGTAATGGTAATGTTACAAAAAGAATTAAGATAACAGATAGTAATCTATTAAATGAACAAGGAAAAGAAAATTTAAGAAAGTATTTTGATTTTAATGAAATGCTAAAATCTACACAGTCAATAGAAATTCCAACTGGTGCAACAGAGTTAAAAAATCAGTTAGAATCTTTAGGTTATAAAGTTCAAAATAATAGTTACAGATTTAGTTAATTCGTTAAATAGATAACTAGAAAGGAAAGGTTTATGAAACTATTAAATAAATTGTTAGCAGTAACTAGTATAGCATCAGTAACTATTCCAAGTTTGTTAGTAGTTGCATGTAGTAATGTAATTGAAGATAATAAGCCGTTATCAAAAGAAGATGTAAAAAATTTTATTAATTTTATAGATTCAGAAGAAAAATTAAAACAAGTTGCAGACTTTCATTTTATAAACCAATTTGGTCAATCAAAGAAGCTATCTGAGACACTACCAACTGAAATCCAGGCTAATCCTTCAAGTTTAAAAATTACTTTAAAAGATAAGAGATATAATGAAAATATTTTACTTTCTATAGAAAGTGCAACCACTGATAGAGGTGCAACTTCAAACATATCAAATGCAACTGGAACAGTTACTGTATTTATTAAATTTTTAAATAGAAAAGAAGCCAAAACAAAAACTAAAAAAATTATTTTAACCGGTCTTTCTAGAAATAATGGATTTAACCATCATGGAAGTCAAGAAGTTGATCCAACAGCTGCATTTGGTGGTGAAAATGGTATTATCAGTTATAATGCTATGTCTCAAGAAGAGCGTTTTAAGTATGATAATGATAAGTATGTTAAAGTTCTTGAGTCTATGTATAATCAACATGGTTTAAATAAAAATATTGATATTAAAGAAAAATTCGGTCTAAATTTTTCTGAAGTAGAAAAGCAAGAATTTGATAATTTAGCTAAAGACGTCAAATTTGATAGTTATTATAACGCTGCTTTAAAAGGATTTACACTTCCAGTTTATGAAGAAAGTAATGGCAAAAAAGAAAAGAAGCTAAAGATAAATGATGGCCCAGAAGTTAATAAAGGTCCTTCATTTACAGATTCTTTAGGTACTGATCATTTTAAATCAAATGGTTTAGCTAGAACTTTAATTAATGAAACCTACAAAACAGTTGCTGAACAAACTTTTCAAGTAAGATTCACATATTTAAAAGATTTTGCTGAAGAGATTGCGCTTTCAAAGAAAAATATTGAATTAATTAAATCCTGAGATGAAAATCAATTAAAAGATTTTAAAAACGATCAAATAAAGAAATTAGAATATCAATATCAATTAGTAATTGAACAAATTCAAAGAGAGATTGCTTTTTTAGCAACAAATGATAATGGGATAAAGACTAATAAGCAAAATCTAATTAAAGAAAAGCTAACTGAGTTAGAACATAAACGTAATGAAATAAAATCGCATACAAGAGAAAGTTTAATTAAGCTTCAAGAAGATGAAATAAGTAAATTTGAAGAAAGAAAAAGCAAGGGTGAAGAACGTAGCGTAGAATCTGGAACTATGTGAATTATGGATTATCAGCTTGAAAATAACCCAACCACATTTTACTTTGGAACAAATTCACACGTTGCTAAAGCATTAACAAATAAATTAACAGCTGTTTCAATTACTAGAATCAAAGAATCAGTAAAAGTTGGTCAAAAACTAATGTTAAATTCATTTGATAAAAATTTTGAAACATTCACATTTAATATAGATGATAAAAATAGAGGATCAGTTTCTGCAATTTTCCATGCAACTGATTTTATTAGTAAAAAACCTTCAGATTACTTAGTAAAAGAACAAGCAAAGAAATATAAAGATGCTGGATTTTTTGCCGATTTTGCTGTTATTGAATTTGACTTTAAGAAATTGCTATCTAATGACAATTTATCTGTAATGAGCGGTAGAGAACCTTTAAACAATTACAAAAATCAAAGTGTCCAAGAGTTAGCTAAGATAATAACAAATAACTATGCAAATAAAGAAAACAAGCAAGTTAAATTTAAATCTGATTCATATTTAACAGAGTATAAAAAAATTGATAGACCAATTTTAATTGAAAACGAAGAAGAATTCAATAAACTAGAAAATCTATACATCTTAGGATATCCTACATCAGAAGGTGATTATTATCTAAAAAAATATGAAGACGACACTCAAATAATTGAAAAGAAACATGATTTTTCTCTTTGAATAAATGCTGATAGTAAATATTTTGAAACCGTTTCAAAGCAAGAAGGTTTCAGCGGAAATTATTCCGAAAGCGAACTATCAAGAGGAAATTTCTTATCATATCAAATAGGATATCGTTCATTTATAGATAAACCTGGTTTAACAGATGCATTTTTAGCAGCTCATAGAGTTGGAAGCGATCTTTACACACTTGCCGATCAAGATGGAAAGCTTAAACAATACTTTAATTTTGGACTAGAATTAATGCCAAGATTTTATGCACCTGCTGGTGGGGCTTCTGGATCAAGTGTTAGAAACAAAAATAACGAACTAATTGCTGTTTATCATGCTTCAAATAATTCAGCAAAAACTGGATTAGCTACTATGTTGAGATCTCCTGGTTACAAATATAATGGTTTATTTGGAGAATACAATTTACCTCAATATGACCTAATATATGGAAGTGGAAAAGAGCAAATAAATTCATACAGACATGCACTAGAAAACAAATATAAGAGTAGTGGTATTAAAACAAGATTATTTAAAGATGGATTTGATAAACAAAATATACCAGAAAATTTTAAATTTATCAGCAACAAATAAACCAACAAGATGTTAGAAACAAACTTTAAATTTTTTTAAAATTCAAGCAAAAAATGCTTGAGTTTTTTGTAAATTAAAAAAAGTTTATTAATAATAGAGATGTTAAAATATTTTCTTGGTTATCAATTTCGTCAGCACCATTTAACAATCAAGTTTCATTCTTGTTAACTTGAAGCATTAATCTTTTTATTTGCTTGGTGTTACATTTAAAAAGTTTATTATTAATTTTTTAATGATTGACAATAGATAAATTTTTTTAGAGCTTTTCAAAAAAAAAAAAAAAAATAAAATATGATAGATATATATTAATCGCATCAGATTCATAAAAAATATATCTTAATTTTTAAATATTTTAGTGAGTATAAATGTTTGATTATCAATTTATAAAGGGGAGAGATTGTGCTTATCAAAAAGAAGAAAAATAGAGCATTGTTATTTTTATTAACAACAGCTATTGGTTCTTCAGTTCTTTTAACTTCAGTTGTTTATAGTGCAACTGCTGATGGTTCACTTGCAAAAATTACTTCTACAATTGGAGAAACTGATGCTGAACTACAACCAGTTAATGGTAATGTTAATGTTCACATAGCTGCTAGAGATAATAATATTGATAAAATCCCTAAAGAAGAACTAGAAAAACTTGAACCATTAAGAAAACAAGAAATTGATGCTATTCCCGCTCCTGAAATCCCACGAGCAATTGATAACCAAACTACTCCTAAACCAGAAATTGAACCAGGTGAAATTGAAACAACTATTGAGATTGCTGGAAAATCAGTAAAAGCTGTTGTTATTGGGAGACCAACTTTTATTCCAACTCAATTTGATAAAGATAAAGGAATTGCAAATCCTAGTGGTTATACAAATATTACAGTTGGAAAAATTGTCAGTGTTACTGTAACTGAAGAATTAAGAAATGCTGTTAGAGAAAATGCAATTAGTGGGGAAGCTGGTTTGCTTAATGATAGTGCTTTTAAAGTAATTACTGAAGCTTTTGGTCGTAATGATACTCCAGAAACTGTTGGTGGAATTTTAAAAAATAATAAATCCACTTGAGAAAATATAGTTCAAAGGTTTGGTAAACTATTTGACTCAAATAATGTAAAAAAATTTTTAAAAGTTGAAGCACAAAATCAATACGATCAGAAAATCAAAGAATTTAAATCAAAAGAAGAAAAATATGCTTGATTACTAGTGAATCTAGACAAAACTAAATTTACAAGAATTGGAGATAGAGCTGAAGCTTATCTAAAAGAAGGATATGCACTAGATCCTAGAAATGCCTTTATCAATGAAGATGGTGTAATTGATTCTTATGGGTATAACATTCCTGATAAGTATAATACAGTAACAAGCCGAATAACTACAGATAATCTAACTAGAAGAGTCTTTGGATATAATTCACCATACACAAGATCATCAGATGATGTCAGAAATGGTGTTTATCCAGGTTGAAAAAAAGAAAAAATTAATTTAACTGATGACAATGTATTTAAAGAGTACAAAATTAAATCAGATTCTGGAATAAACATTTTTAAGTTAGAAAGAATAGATAAAGTTAATGATTCTAATTTATTAAATGAAGGTACTGTTGTTGAAATTGATGCTGCAAATCCTAAGGCTTATGCTAGAATGAAAGAATTAATCAAAAAATTTAAAGATAATAAAAATATTAATATTACATCATACAGAATTTTTAATATGGGTGCTTCTAACGGAAGTCAGGAATTTAAATCAATTTTGTCTGAACTTCCCAAAAAGTTACCTCAACTTGAATTGTTTTTTTCAGATAGACAAACTAATACTTCTAGTTTAATAGCTTTAGAAGACAAAGAAATCAAAGAATTATCACTTTATACGACAGGAAACTCATTAAGAGAATCTTGATCATTTAACCCTTGAGCTTTAAAAAACACATCATTTATTAATACTTTAGATTACAACGTAAGTAGAGAATATGCTAGAGACTTAAATATAGCTTCAAGAATCACATTTGATACTATTGCATTTGATGAACAAGATTACAAACATAATGGAAATGAATTCGAAAGAATTAATCTTGGTCTAAGAATGGTATATTATGCCAGAAATAATGAACCATTCTTTCAAGGAAGATACGGTGGTGGGCTAGAACCAGACCAACAACAAGGTGATAATAGCTATCCAACAGGATTAGATTTTTCAAGAGTTAAAAGTGTAAAATCTCTAAGAGGTTTACAATTTAATGATTCGCAAAAACCATCAAATAAACCTAGATTAATAAAAAGATTAACACTATTTAATAATCAACAAGAATTTGAAATTTCAACAAGTGAATTAAGTCAAGCTAACTTGCAAAATTTAGATGAAAATAATCAATTTGATCCGCCAAAAATATACTTTAGTAACGGTAATAATACGAGAGTTATCAAAATAACTGATAGTAATTTATTAAGTGAACCAGCAAAAACAAATTTAAGAAGATACTTTAAATTTAATGAAATGCTAAAATCCACACAAACAATTGAAGTTCCAATCGGAGCCACTCAATTGAAAACTCAATTAGAACAAATGGGTTATAAAGTCCAAAATAACAGTTACAAATTTAGCTAATGATCAAAAATAGAAGGAGAGACTTTGTAGTGAAATTATTAAATAAATTGCTATTGATTAGTAGTACATCTACTATTGTTCTTCCTAGTTTATTAGTTGTTGCATGTAACAGAGTTACAGAAAATTCGATCTCTAATCTGTCAATAGAACAAGTTGATGATTTTATTAATTCTATAAAATCAGAAGATGATTTAAAAAAGGTCGCTGAATTTGAGTTCGAAGTAGTATTTGGAAGAAAGAAAAGTTTATCTGAAACCTTACCAACAGAAATTGAAGCATCAGCATCAAGTTTGAAAATTAAATTAAGAGAAAAAAAATATAAAGATAATGTAACTATTTCTGTAGAAAGTGCAAGAACTAATAGAACAGCAACAGCTAACACATCAAATATTGAAGGCAAAGTAACTTTATTTATTAGCATTTTAAATAGAAAAAATAATAAATCACAAGCTAGACAATTGGTTCTTTCAGGTCTTTCAAGAAATGCTGGTTTTGATCATAATTCAAGACAAGAAGTAGATCCTTTGGCTGCATTTGGTGGCCCTGAAGGTGTTAAAAAATATAGTGAAAATAACCAAAAACAACGATTTAAATCTGACAATGACACATATATCAAAAGACTTGAATCTATGTATAATCCCGATGGTGCTGATAAAGCAGTCGATATCAAACAAAGGTTTGGATTAGATATTTCACAAGATGATCAAGCAAAATTTGATAAATTAGCTGAAGAAGTTAATTTTGATAGTTACTATAATGCTGCTTTAAAAGGTTTTACTCTCCCAGTTTATGAAAATGATAATAGTAAAATGGTTAAAAAACTAAGAATAAATGATAACCCAGAAGTAAATAAAGGTCCTTCATTTACAGATTCTTTGGGTACTGATCATTCAAAATCAAATGGACTTGCCAGAACTTTAATCAATGAAACATATAAAACAATAGCTGAACAAACCTTTCAAGTAAAATTCACATATGTAAAAGACTTTGCTAATGAAATAGGACTTTTAGAAAAGCACAAAGCTTTAATTAGTTCTTGAGATGAATCTAAAGTTGAAGATTTTAAAAATGATCAAATAGGCAAATTGGAATATCAATATAAAATTGAGATTGAACAAATTGAAAGACAAATTAAATCTTTATTTGAAAACGATGAAGGTATAAAGTCAACTAGACAAAAGGAAATAGAAGAAAAAAGATTAGAGCTAGACAAAAAACGTAAGGAAATAGAAAAGCATAACAGAGAAAGTTTAATTAAGCTTCAAGAAAAAGAAATACAAGAATTACAAAAAAGAAGAAATGAAGGCAAAGAGCTAGGTTCAGAATCTGGAACAATGTGAATAATGGATTATCAATTAGATAGTAGTGACCCAGTAAAGTTTTACTTTGGAACTAACTCTCATGTTGCTAAAGCACTAACAAGTAAATTAACAGCAATTTCAATTACTAGAATTAAAGATTCGGTAGAAGTTGGACAAAAATTAATGCTAAATTCATTTGATCCAAATTTTGAAACATTTACATTTGAGATAAATGAAAAAAATAAGGACTCAATATCAGCAATTTTTCATGCAACTGACTTTGTTAATAGCAAACCTTCTGATTATCTAGTAAAAGAGCAAGCAGACAAATACAAAGATGCAGGATTTTATGCAGACTTTGCAGTAATTGAGTTTGATTTTGAGAAATTATTATCTAACAAGAATTTTCATGTGATGAGTGCTAAAAAGCCGAAAGATGACTATAAGAATTACGAAGCTAAGAAATTAGCAAAAATATTAACAAATGACTATTCCAAAAAAGAAGGGAAGCAAATTAAATTTAAATCTGATTCATACTTAACAAATTATGCAAAAATTGATAGACCAATTATAATCGAAAATAGCGACCAACTAGACAATCTAGAAAATATCTATGTTTTAGGTTACCCAACTTCAGAAAACGACTATTATTTAGATCAGCATGAAGATGCAAATCAAATAAGAGATAAAAAGACTGACTTTTCACTTTGAATAAATGCTGATAGTAAGTATTATGGAGCAATTATAAAACAAGAAGGATCTTCTGGTAGTTATAAACAAAATGACCTATTAAGAGGAAACTTCTTATCATATCAAATTGGATATCGCTCATTTATAGATAAACCAGGATTAACAGATGCATTTCTAGCAGCTCACAGAGTAGGTAATGACTTGTATACACTTACTCAAAATGGACAAACAAAGCAATATTTCAACTTTGGATTAGAATTAATGCCAAGGTTTTATGCACCTGCTGGTGGGGCATCTGGATCAAGTGTTAGAAATAAAAATAATGAATTAATTGCTGTTTATCATGCTTCTAATAATTCGGCAAAAACAGGGTTAGCAACCATGTTTAGATCTCCTGGATATAATTATAATGATTTGTTTGGAAGTTATAATTTGCCTCAATATGATTTAATCTACGGAAATGGAAAAAATCAAAAAAACTCGTATAGACATGAAATGCTAAAAAAATATAACGGTAAATTAAAAACAAAATTATTTAAAGATGGTTTTAATGAAAAAGATATTCCGAAAGAATTTAAATTCCCCGAAAAATCAAAATAAAATATTAAAGACGATAAAGTCTTGATTTATTGTCTTTTTTTATAAGGAGTAGAAATGATAAATAGTTCTATTAAACTAACTGATAAGAAAAGTTATAATCAGATAACTAGTTTAGTTTTAGAAAAACAAAAAAATAAAATTATAACGATCTATAAATTAGTATCATTATTACTTTTTTTTATTACACTTGGTTTATTCTTATTTTTAATTAACTATGCATTGTTTTATGAACAAACTTTGTTACTAATAGCTTTTAACTTCTCAACCGATGCTTTTCAAGAAGCTAACTGAGGTTTTATCTTTAGATTAGCCATTTTAGGATTTTTATATTTATATGGTTTTAAAAATGCTTATCTAAATATCTATCAAAATAAAACTCATATAAAGTTATATTCAATTTGATTTAGCTTATATTTACTAACTTCGTTATCTGGTTTTATCTTATTTTTTACTTATAAGCATACTAATGTCAATCAAGTGTTTTATCTTTTATATAGTTTAATACCGCTATTATTAATAGACATATCATATGTGATTTTTAGTTTTTATACAAAAAGAAAAACTAATCCATTGATTTATGCAAATAAAAAATTATTAATTATAGATTTACTTTCAAGAGTTAGTCTAGTTGCAATTACTTTTCTTTTCTTTGGTTTATGAATCAGTGCAAGCATTGAAACTAGTTCAATGATTATTAATAACTCATTTTATGACTCAATTTATAAAATATTTAAATTTAAAGGTTTTTTAAACTTTTTAATTATCATAGCTAGTTTTTTAGTTTTAGGGTTATTATTAATTGGTTTAAAAATTTATACAATTTTTGCAATAATTTATAAACAAATTGATACAACTAATTTAAAAAATAAGTTTGATTATTATCTGACAGGTTTAGCTGTTATTATCTTATGACTAATAAGTTTAGTACCTATAAAAATAGAACCAACTCATACACGCTTCACTACAGATGATAAATTTGATTATTTAAACTTATTATTTAGTTTATTTAACGTTGTAATTTTAATAGCATTTGTTTATTTGCAATACTTTAAAAAACATAAATTAATTACTAATAAATTAGTTGTTAATAATTACTTAATTAGTTATTTATGAATTATTTGAGTAGTTTTTATGATTTCAAACTTTTTAACAGATCAAGTGCAAGTTTCATTAATTAACTTAATTATTAATATTGTTTTAACAATTATTAGTTTTGCACTACATTATCATAAAAATAAGTTTAGTAGTTATTCTAATGCTTTATTAATAGTGATTAATCTTCAAATTCTATTTATTGTTGGATTAATTTATGGATTAAATCATATTTTATTATCAAATCATAATAAGTCGTTATACATACTTGATACTAGACTAACTATTAATCAAATTATTTCAATCGTAATTGTTTTAGTTCAAACTAGTTATTATCTTTACTATTTAATTAATTCAGTGATTTCAATTAACCAAATTAAAAAAATCGATATATAGTCAAGGAGAACATATGAAAAAAAATCATCAAAATCAAAATCTGATTAGCTTTGATCTTTTTAGTTTATTTAACCAGTTAACAAACTCTCAAGACTATATAAGTTATAAAAAGTTAATCGCAAGTGTTTTGTTAAAAGCTAATTTAGGTTTTAGTTCTGAGCAATATCATCAATTTGAAAAAATGACTGAACAAGCACTAAAAAATAAATATGATTTATTATTAAATGATTTTGTAATTTCATTTAATGTTGATCTTAAATATGGCTTTAACATTTTAGTACCAGTGTTAATTAGTCAAGAATCAACAAATAACGAAGCAATCAGTTTTGTTAGTCACACTGATTTAAAACTAAACAACTTTTTAAAGATATTTAACTTATTTATCACTAAACTAGTTGATCAAAATAAAATTGTTGAAATTTTTCCAAGCATTCTTATTTATCGATCAAAAAACACTCAGTCATTAAAAATTGCTTTTGATGACAAATACTTAGCTGTCAGAGGTAGTTAATGGATTTAAAAAAAGTTGAAAATAAGTTAAATAATTTCAAAAAAATTCACTCAAAAGTTATTAATGATAAAAACATTATTCAAATTGATATTATTAAGCAAAACAGTTTATTAACTCATTATCTATCTAATAGTTTATTAAACCAATACTTAATTTTAGCAATCAAACAACAATATCAAATTAAAAACACTTTAATAAGTCACAACCCAAAAACTAATAATAACTGGTTAACTAAGTTGTCTAAAGTTTTTTTAAAACCTAAACAACTATGGATCTATTTAACTGAAGAACAAAAATATCAAACTGATTCTTATTCAAGATATGAAACACATATTTTACAAACTCTGAAACACAAAAATATTGATTTTATAACCATTGGATCAAGAGCAGAACAATTTTGTTTAAACAATAATTTAAATGTTGTTTATAGTTTAGATTTAAAGCAAACAAATTTAGATCTATCGTGGAAATTAACTGAAATAATTAAATTATTATTTAGTCAACAAAACTATCAGTCACTGTGTTTTGTAATTAATTCTAATAAAAACAAAAATAAACACTTTACTATTCTGCCATTATCTGAATTTGACATAGTTTCACTAAGTGAAAAAGAGCTTAAACACCAATCAATTAATATTTCGAAATTTAAAATTTATCCAAATATTGATCAATATCTAAATATTCAAGTAGATAGTTTTATTAAAAATTCAATTGAATCTTTACTAGTAGAATCATCATTTTATAAAGCAAAAAATGAACTAATTAGAATTAATAAGATTATTAATGAAGTTGATGAAGAAATTCAAAAACTAAATAAAAAGATCATCAGAATTAAACGCGAAAAAGAAATTGAAGAGATCGTTTTATTAGTTAGTGCAAATAAACGTTTTGTACTATAAAGGAGTTATATGAACTTAAATAGTAGTTTTAATTTAACAATTAATTTTATTGAATCTAAAAAGACTCTAAATTTTGATCGTGTGGCAGTGGCTTTTAATATTGATGAGCAAGAAGATTGAATGGAATTAGCAAATGATTTTTTAGTAGGTTATCAAATGCTATTATTAAAAATTTATCATTATAAAACAAGACAATATAAATACTTATTTTGTAAAAACACTCACATTTTAGTTTCAAAAAACACTATTACTGTTAATACCTTTTCTTCATCAGAATTTTATACTCAAAACTTTGTAAAAAATCAAAATGATCAATTATTAAAAAAAGTTAATAAAAAAATAAATTCACTACTAGCAATGCAAAAAATTGGCCTAGATCTTGAAAAGCTAATTGAACTTAAACAATTACAAGAACAACAATACCAGCTAAAAATGATTAAAGAATTAAGTCTAAGAAGGGAGAATTATGAAGAAATTTAAATCAAAGTTAGTTTTATTAACTAATCTTTCTGTATTTTCAGTCTTAACTCCTGTTAGTTTTTCTTTAATTAATCAAACCACAACAACAGCAACTAAGAATATAGCTTTATATCAAGAAGAGAGAACTAATGGATCATCTATATCTTCAAACGAAAGTGTTAGTGATCAACCAACAAGTGATCCATCATTTCCAACTTTTAAGTCAGAAGCTGAAAAAAAGATAAAAGAAACAGCTGGTGAAGTATTTGACAAAATCACAAAATTTATAGATGAAAAGTTAAAAGAAATCAATTTAAATAAAGAAGATAAAAGTAATGATTATGTTTCAAATCTTCAGAAAAAAGTATATTTAACAGCATTAAATAATTTATATAATAAATCTAAAAAAGAAGAATTTACAAAATCTCCTTCAAAGTTCGGATTTGATATAACTTTTCCTTATATTTTAGCCAATTACAAAGAACATAATACTGGAACTGTAATTTTTAATGGTAAGAAATATGAAAATATCAGACTAAGTCCTGATAAAGAATTTGATTATTCAAAACTTGTTGATCAAAAGGAAAAGGGAGAGGTTATTAAAGGTAACGAAAAAATTATTAACACTATAAAAGTACATAATTTTAATATTGAGCTAAAAGGTTATTTAGACAAATGAAAAGAACAAGTATTGGAAATGTTTTATAACGAAAATGATATTCCAAAAATAGGTGAAGATTTTATTCTTGAATCTAACAATAATTCTAATAGTGACGTTAATGTAGATAACTATTCAGCAAAAATTTTAAGTAAACATAAAGACTGGGAACAGTATATTATCAATAAAATAAAACCTAAATTTATTGACTTTGATTTAACTAGAAATCAAGAATATAAAGATGAAAGCGAATCACAACCAACCCCTCCACCAACTCCAACTATTCCAGATCCGTTAAAACCAGTTATTCCTGATAAGAAACCAGATTCTGTTAATGTTAGTCAGATAATCCAAGCTCTTCCTCAACTAAGTCCATATGTAAGTTATGAACATGCTGATGCTGATACTATTGATGAGATTATAAGTAAGTTTGATTCAGAAACTGATCAAGACAGAAAAAAGAAGTTTTTCTTCTTTAAAAACCCCATTAACACGAGATTTGAATATACAGTCGAAGAAAAAGCTAATTCAACTTCAGGTGAACAATACGTAACAGTTAAAATAAAAGATTTAGTAAATGAAAGTAAATCTAGAACTTATCAAACTCAAATTATTAACCCAAACAAAAATGTTAAATATAGTTATTTACTGCAAAAACAAAACGAAGAAATTCAAAAATCATTTTTAGGTTTATATAAATCTCTAATGTTAGATGAAAAACTAGACTATAAAACTATAGGACACGGAGATTTACAATCCGCAACCTTAGGAGTGGTTGAAAGTGCTAATAAAATAGTTAATGATATAAATTTCCAAGAATATTGATCAAACTTATTAAGAAGTAATTATTCTTCAGTTGATGATAATCAAATAAATGATGATGAGTATCTTCCAAGCGTAGTTACTAGAACATCAAAATCACTAATTAATAAAATTTTAAGTTCTTTAATAGCATCAAATATAAATAACCAACCTGCTTTTAATGTACTAGCTAATGCGTTTGTAGTTTTAAAATCTGATTTAGACGGATTCACAGTACACGAAGCGTCTAGACAGGCATTTATCAAAAAAGCTGAAAAACATAATTTAGACTTAAAGTATATGGATAAAACATTTATAAATTTAGATAAGGCAAATACTAGATTAACATCTTCAGCAAATGATAAGTTCAAAAACTTTAACCCATTAAAATGATTTGAAAGTTATATTGAAAATGTTAAAGATGCTAGAGAATATGTCGAAATCATTAAAGTTTTATTATCAACAGCTGAATTTGACAAAGACTCAAAAGAATATCAAGAATTAGATAAATATTATCAATTAGCAATTCAAAAAAATCACGATGAACAAAAAATGGCTAATAACTCATCACTTACAATTGGAATTATTTTATTAACTTTAAGTATCTTATTTATCATAGCTAATAGTTTTATTTACATTTATAAAAATCAAAATAGACAAAAATTAAAATCAACATTTATTGTCTTAACTATCTTTGCATCAAGCATTACTTTAATATCAATTATACTAATCATCATAGGATTGAGAGGATAAAAAAATGAAGCAAAAACTTAATCAAGAAGCAATAACTATAAATCCAAAAATTGCAGCAATTTATGATTATATTATTCAAGTTGAAGGAGAATTTGATTATCATCAACAGCAAGTTTTTATTTCACCAAATAATCATAAAGCTAGATTATTTTTAATTAGTGCTACACAAAACTCAGCATACCTATTATGTAATTTAGAAGGATTAAAATTAGGAATTGGTGATGAAATAGAATTATCAGATCAATCAAATGAAGTTTTTACTAGTAAAGAACACTTTAATAAAGTAATTGATATTTATGGAAATGCTATTTTACCAGTTAATAAAACTATTAATAAAAAAGCTAGTGATCCTTCAAGTGAAATCTTTAAGTTAAGTCACGAGCTAATGAGAGTTCAAAGATTAAATGAACAGCTTTATACTGGTTTAACTGTTATTGATTTATTAATTCCAATCGGAAAAGGTCAGCGTGAGTTAATTATTGGAGATCGTCAAACAGGAAAAACTCACATCGCACTAAATACAGTGATTAATCAAGCTAAAAAAGGACTAAAATGTGTTTATGTTGCGATTGGTCAAAAAAGAGAAACTATTTCAAGAATTTATAATACTTTAGAAAAACATGATGCTTTAAAAAATACTATTATTATTGATGCACCAGCAACTAGTGCTTATGAACAATACCTAGCTCCTTATGTTGGCATGGCTCATGCTGAAAACATCTCACTTAATGATGATGTGTTAATTATTTTTGATGATCTAACAAAACATGCCAATATTTTTAGAGAAATAGCACTATTGAGTAATCGACCAGTGGGAAAAGAAGCAATGCCTGGAGATATGTTTTTTGCTCATTCTCAACTATTAGAACGTGCTGGATCATTTAAAAATACTAAAACCATTACAGCACTACCGATTATTCAAACTACTGATAATGATCTAACTAGTTTGGTTTCATCAAATGTCATTTCAATTACTGATGGTCAAATTGTTACAAGTAGTAAGTTATTTTCTCAAGGAGTACTACCAGCAATTGATATTGACTTTTCAGTTTCAAGAACTGGAAGCAGTGTACAAAATAAATCAATGACTAAAATTGCTGCTGATATTGGTAAA
This sequence comes from Mycoplasma putrefaciens KS1, assembly GCF_000224105.1. Classification (NCBI taxonomy): domain Bacteria; kingdom Bacillati; phylum Mycoplasmatota; class Mollicutes; order Mycoplasmatales; family Mycoplasmataceae; genus Mycoplasma; species Mycoplasma putrefaciens. The sequence continues at coordinate 394,072 of NC_015946.1, forward strand.
ACTTATCGAAAATATAAAAGACAATTAAAACTTGCTTCATTAGATTACAAGTTAAATGATCAAGTAGCTGATTTAATGTATAAAGGTAAAATGATTGATAAATTATTTTTACAAAAAGGATATTTACTTTATACTTATAATTTTATTTTAATAATGAGTAAGATCATTCAATGATCATTGATCAAGACTATTAAAGATGAACAAAAAGCTTTATTATTTTTAGATTATTTTATTAATCATCATCATGAAGGTAAAAGACAATTTGAACTTATCGCTTCAGGTCAAGCTTATAATGAAGAAATGACTAAAAATTATTTTGCATTTGCTTTGAAACAATACTCAGATTATTTTAACTTAAACTGAGAAATTGACAATGAATATGATTTTTTAGAAATCGATAAAGCATTTTTACATAAAGCAGCTGAGAAATTAGGTGATAATTAATGAATGGAAAAATTATTAGTATTTCAGGAGATGTTATTGATATTGAGTTTGATAAAGACCAATTACCATTAGTTAATCAATTATTAACAACTCATAATAACTCAACATATTTACTAGTTAAAAGTATTATTAGCAATACTCATATTAGAGCAATTATTATTTATGCAGCTAAAACGATTGCTTTAAGTGATGTTGTTAAAAATACTAAAAAAAGTTTTATGGTACCTGTTGGAAATAAAGCTAAAAATAATATTTATAGTTTTACTGGTATTTCGTTAAACAACAATAATAACCAAGACGTTGATTTAATTGAAATGAATTCTATTATTAATAACAAAAGACAAATTAGTTTACAAAATGAACTAATTGAAACTGGAATTAAAGCAATTGATTTTTTCATTCCTATTTTTAAAGGCTTTAAACTAGGGATTTTTGGTGGAGCTGGAGTTGGTAAAACAGTTCTAATGAAAGAAATCATTTTTAATGTTAATAATAAGTATAAAAAGACTTCAAATATTTTCATTGGATCAGGAGAACGTTCTCGAGAAGGAATTGAACTTTATGATGAACTAATACAATCAAATCTAATGAAAAACTCAACTATGTACATTTCTAAAATGAATGAATCACCTGGAGCAAGAATGTCAATTGTGCCAATTGGAGTGACTGCTGCTGAGTATTTAAGAGATTATCAAAAAGAAGATGTCTTATTATTTATTGATAATATTTATCGTTTTATTCAAGCAGAAAACGAAGTAAGTGCCACACTTGGTAAAAAACCTTCAATTGGTGGGTATCAGTCTACCTTAGAAAGTGATGTGGCAAATATTCAAGATCGTTTATTTAAAAATGACAATGCAGCAATCACTTCATTTCAAACAGTTTTTTTACCAATGGATGATTTAAGTGATCCTTCAGCTGTTGCAGTTTTTAATCACTTAGATTCAAATTTAGTTCTTTCAAGAGATCAAGCAGCTAAAAATATTCTACCTGCCTTTGATCCACTAGCAAGTTCATCAACTTCACTAGATGAAACTTTGATTGGTAAAAAACACTTTGATGCGATTTTAGAAGTTAAAAAAGTCTTAAAAGCATACAAAGATCTAGAAGATGTAATTCTAATTTTAGGATTTGATGAACTAGATGCTGAAAATAAAATTATTGTTAAAAAAGCCTTACAACTAGAAAACTTCTTCACTCAAAACTTCTTTATGACTGAACACTTTACCAAAAGTCCCGGTCAATACGTTCCTTTAAAAGATACTATTGAAAGTGTACTTAGAATTTTAGAAGGTAAATATATCAAACAAAGTCCTGAAATTTTTGCTTATATCGGTTCAGCTTTAGATTTAAAAACTGATGAAGAACTAGGGTTATAATTATCATTTAATAACTATTTAAAAACAGAACATTGAATTTTTTAATGTTCTGTTTTTAAATATTTTTAGTTAATTAATAACTTTAAAAACTTTAATAATTAACAGCAACTTTACAAGTCACTAAATTTAAATTAAGATTTATTTTTGAAAGACAATATTTAGTAATTTTTATTTATAATATACTAGATAAATCTAAAGTTAAAAAAACTATTTGAGTTACAAGGAAAAAAGAACAATGCGTATAATTATCAACTCAAAAACTAATAAAAGTATCAAACTATCAGCTCATCAAATCGCTGAGATCAAGCAAAATCATAGATATGAAAAAGTTTATAAAAAGAACTTTGAAAAAGCTAAAAGAAGAATCAAAGAAAAAAACTATTTTAAAGAAAGATTTTTAAAAGATCTTTTAGTTGTTTTTATTTCATCATTTCTAACCACTTTGGGTATGAATTATTTTGTTTTATCAACTGGAGATGCCGGGTTATTTCCAGGTGGTTTAGCAACTTTTGCAAGGTTTGCTGGAATTGTAACTGCTGGAAACAAAAACTCAACAACTACAAGTGGGATTAATTCGGCAAATCTCTTTTTTATTTTCTTATTTTTAATTAATCTTCCGTTTTTTGTCTTTGGATTTTTTAAAGTCGGAATTAAATTTACATTAATGTCAATGCTATATATTGTTGTATCAATTTTATGAGATCAAATTATTACAAGAATTCCTTATATTAATCCCAAAGAATTTGCATTAATTGTTGATTATAAGTTAATATCAACTATTCCTAGTGAATGAACTGGTGCTGTATGATTATTTATTTTTTCGATTTTTGGTGGGGTGTTTTTAGGAGCTAGTTATTCACTAACTTACAAAATTGGATCATCAACTGCTGGAACTGATTTTATTAGTTATTATGTTGCTAAAAAATATAATAAACAAATCGGATCAATTAATATGAAAATCAATCTAGCGATTCTAGCTTTAGCAGTTGTACTAAATACTATTACCTTGCCAATGCATAAGATTGATGCCAATATGAAATATTCAGCATTACACGCTTTAGATCAAGAAAAGTTCAACCAAATTTATCAGGCTGCTTTAAATAGTAAGACATTTAGTACTGATCCAGGAAACAGTCTTTATTTACCAACAAATTGAACAACATCAAGTCAAAATTTTACAAAAGATGATATTGCTAGAGTGATTTCATCAAATTATAAGTTCGAAAACTACAACAATTTAACAACTGCGATTAAAATTAAGTTTATTTTTGGTCCATGTTTATTTGCTTCATTTATTCTAATGATTATTCAAGGGATTGTTATTGACCGAATTTATCCAAAAAACCGCATTATTACCATTTTAATTAATACTGCTAAACCAGAAGAATTAAAAAATTTCTTATTTGAACTAGGATATAAAAACAATATTAACTTTATTGAAAATCATATTGTCAGAAAAGATTTAGCTTTGATTAAACAAAGTGTGGTAATGATCTCAATTAGTTTAGTAGATTGAAAGAATTTAGAAGATAAAGTCTTAAAACTAGATCCCAATATGAATATTGCGTTTATTAAAAATATGAAAGTTAAAGGTCATTTTAACTATGCATTAGATAATGAAAAGCAAGAAATGGTTTTATATCAAAAAGTTGTTCAAGATAAAAGATTAATGCATAAAATTGAACAAGATTCTATTATCATTGCCAAACAAAAGATTGATCGAGACTTAAAAAAATCAAAAAACAGCTACCAAAAAAATAATCCATAATTAGTTGGTTTAAATGCTATAATTAGAATGTAATTTTCTTATTTTACTGTTAATCATTAACTTATAATAATATTTAAAAGGAGTGAAAGACGTGAAAGTAAAACTAGCTAGTTTCAAAAAAAGTGCACGTCTTTTTTCTATTGTTTTAATAATATTAGCTTTAATATCTGGAATTATTGTTTCAAGTTATAAGGTTTCAAAAGACACTTCTTTAGGTTCTAAATTTACTGGTGGTTATCAAGCTTTGGTTGGAGTTTTTGACAAAACCAAAAATGCTGATCAGCAAAACGATCTACCAACTGGAGATTCAGTTAAAGCTGCTGAAACTTTAAAAAGAAAGCTATCTCCTTTTGGAGATAATACTATTGAAATTGAACAAGCTGGAAGCTCACGTGTTTTAGTTAAAGCACCAGCAAACAAATATAATAACTCACAAGAAATCTTTAAAAATGCCATTGAACGTCTTGGGGGATTATTTATTTTAAATAAAGATTTCAAAGACATCTTTTTTGATAAAGATATTATGTCAAAAGCTGGTGCTGGTGAAGTTTTTAATAGTAATGATAGTCAAAAACCAATTAAAGATAAGCTAACAGTTGATAAGTTTTTAGGTAAAGTTGAAGCTGAAGCAGTGCAAGCTGCTGATGTCGCAACAAAAAACGCTCCGTTTGTGACATTTCAATTAAGCGGGAATTATTTAGAAACTTTAATCAAACCTAGTGATAAAAACTCTGCTAGTACTGATTCAACAATGACAATGATCACTTCAATGGGAAGCGTTTTAACATCACTAAGAAACTATTTTCAATTTGCCAATCCTAACTCTGAAAATGAAATTAATGACTTTTTAGAATCATATTTAAAAAATATTTTACAACCAGTTCAAACTTGGATTAGTTCACATCAAAATGAGCAAAAAACTAATAATGCTTTAATAGATTTTTTTGCAATTCAATATCAAACTAGAAATAATACAAAAGATTGAGTTACAACAAAAGCAAGCTTAGTTGGAAGTGATATCAACAAATGATGACAATCTGGATCAACAGGTAAAATTGAGAATGTAGATGACTTAAAGCATGTGATTTTTGGTCTTGGTGGCAAAACTACTAAACCTTTTGAAAATTACAAATTCAATTTCATAAATTCAGCAAATAAATATTTATATGATTCAAACTCAGAAGCTAAAGACTTTAATAAAGATGAAAAAGATGGAGAAGGTCGTTATTTTAGTGGTATAAGAGCAACAGAAGGAATTCCATCACTACAAGCACAAACTAATTTAGGTTCGTATTATGAAATAACAAATAACATCATTTCAGTAATGATGAAAGAAATTTTGTTTAAAGATTCAACAATTGATAAAGATCATATTGTAAATAGAAACTTAAAACAAGAAGTTTTTAGAAATGAAATTCTATTAAAACAAACTCAAATTAATTCACAAGATACAAGAATTCTTTCAAACAGACCATCAATAGTTACTAACGTTAAAGATAAAAATAATAAAAAGTTATATATTCCTGTACATAACTATACAATGGCTAAAGAAATTGAATCTGATATTTCTCAAACAGCTCTAGGATTTACTTTTAAAGTATTATCTGTTGAAGAATATCATCAAGAAATCAATAGCATAATGTTATATTCAACATTAGTAGTATTATTAATTCTTTGCGTATTAATAATGATATTTATGCTATTTTCTTACCGTTTGTTAGGGTTATTTGCAATTATACTTGCAGCAATTTCAGCATCCTTGACCTTGTTATTACCAATTATCTTTTCAATTTCAGTTGGACCTGGTATTTTTGCGGTGATCTTTATATGCGTGGGATTAGTTTTAGATACTTCAATTATTTATTTTGAAGCATTCAAAAAAAATATTTATCTTGAAAAAAGATCTCCTGAAGCATCATTTAAAATTAGTAATAAAGATACCTTAACAATTTTATTAGATGCATCATTTATCATTTTAATACCTACTATTTTATTGTTTATCTTTGGAACTGGTTCATTAAAAGGATTAGCTACTATTGGAGTTATTAGTACTTTATTTGTAATTGTTTTTGGAATTTTGGGTTTACGCTTATTAACTTGATTAACAATTAAAGATAAAACCTTTATTAAGCATCCTTGATTATTACCATTAAATACACAAACTAATAGTGAATCAAATATTATTAATGACTTTAAGTTAAGTTATTATGCTTTTAAAATTGAAAATATAAATGCTAAAACGAAATTAACATCAAAAGATTTAGCTAAGTTAAAACAAGCTAAAGATAAATATGATTTTTACAAACAACGCGAAGCTGAAATTATCCAAGCTAAAAAGGCTAAACAATTAGCTAAAGACAGTCAAAAGATTATTAAATTAAATACTAAAATTGAAAAACTAAATAAGAGTTTAGACACACGTTCAAGTTTTAGTGCTTATAAAAAATCAAGAATTAAAGATCTAAATACTAATCGTGACTTTATACTAGCTAAGTTAAATACTCAAACTTCAAAAGAAGAATTAGATAACCTAAAAAATAAAACTAACCAAAGAAAAATCTTTAACATTAATAAAATCTTTGCAATCTTTTTTGTCATCTTTGTAATTCTTGGAATCGGTTTAGGATTTAGTATTGGTCCTAATTATGATGCAAGTTTTGGAAATAGTTATTCAATAACTATGTATGGAAACCAAATAAGAGACATCTATTCAAATTTAGACGCTAACTTTAATGCTTATTTATCAAAAACTGATCCAAATGATCCAAACAGAGTTAATGAGATTAAAGCAATGGGCACTTTTTTAAAAACTCGAAAAGCTAGTCTTGATGCTTTTAAAAAGAATGAATTTAATAAAGAGTACTCAGCATTATCAGTTCAAGATCAAAATCAATGAGCAGCATTTGTTGTTTCAGAAATCTTTAAATCAATTGTTGATAATAAATATCTTAAATTATGAAATAGTAATGTAAGAGTTGGTGGAGTGCTAGGAGCAAATGTTCAAGTTGAGCATGGTTCAAACTTCAAAGATGTTAAGACAAGTGCTGAATCAGCAACTGATCTAGCTTGAATCTCATTTAGAATTACTAATTCTAAAGACCAAGCAATTATTAATGTTTTTGAAAAGTTATTTTACAGTTTTTGAAAAGGTAACGCCGATCCTGATGTAGCCGCTTCAAAATATAATCATAGCAACAACACTTCAGATCAAGGAATCATTAACTTAATCAATACTCCTTATACGTCATTTGGTCAAATCAAAGAAATGGGTATTGTCTTTGGAATCACTTTAATTGCTTTAGCAGTTTATATGATAATTAGATTTAAATGAACTTATTTTGTTGCTCTAGCATTATCAGTGATTGTAACTATGTTATTAACAACTTCATTAGTAGTTGTGTTAAGAGTTCCTGTTGGAATTGAAATTCTTAGTGCGATTATCGCAGTGTTATCATTTACTATTATTACTTCAATTCTAATTTTAGGAAAAGGTAAATCAATTATGAAGTCTAAAAGTCTTGAAGCATTTAGCGTCATTTTTGAAAAAGAAGTTGATAGTTCATTAGAACTTAAAACTATTAAACGCCAAACTAAACAAGAACTTTCTAATCTTAAAAAAGAGTTTAAAGCTAGTTTAGCTGTTGAAACTGCCCAAAGAGCCGAACAAAAAAATGTTCAAAAGCATTTATGGTGATTTAAACAAACTCAAAAATTTAACTTAATTTTTAATAAAAAACAAAATCAAGCATATAAAGAATATAAACTAAAGAGAAAAGAACTTAAATCAGCTATTAAAAACCAAAGAGCTACAGTCAAACATAAACTAGATACTTTTGTAAGTAGCAATGTCTTTTTAAAAGAAATTTTTATTAATATCTTTAAGTTTGGAATTAACCGAACTTTATTAGTAACTTCAATTTATATTATTTTTGCTTTAATTATTTCTTTATTAATGCCTCCAATTATTGGAATGGGAATTACAATTATTATTGGAATTTTAATTTCAACTCTAGTTTCTTTATTAATTGCACTACCAATTTGAATATTGTTAGAAAGAAAACGTATAATTTACATTTTAGGATACAAACGATTTGTTCAAAACTACAAAGTTAGTCAAGAAGAACAAATCATTGTTGGAATTAATGATTAGAAATGAGAAGATGTTATGGATTTAAAAAAATACATTCTAGATGTTAAAGATTTTCCTAAACCAGGAATTGTCTTTAAAGATATCACACCATTGTTAAATGATGTTAAAGCATTTCAATATGCAGTTGATCAAATGGCAAAGTTTGTTAAAGAATGTAATGCTAATGTGGTGGTTGCTCCAGAAGCAAGAGGATTTTTATTAGCATCAGCTGTTGCTTATGCAGCTCAAGTAAGATTTGTTTTAGTAAGAAAACCAAATAAACTACCAAGAGAAGTTTATGATGTCAAATATGATTTAGAATATGGTTCTGATCACTTACAAATGCATAAAAATGATTTACAACCTGATGATCAAGTAGTGATTATTGATGATGTCTTAGCAACTGGTGGCACAATGCATGCTATTATTGAACTAGTAGAAAAACACCAAGCTAAAGTTGCAGGAATTTCATTTTTACTTGATTTAGAATTCTTACATGATGATGACTTATTTAGTCAATATAAACTGCAAAAGATCATAAAATACTAAAAATAATAAGGGCTTTTCTAGCCTTTATTTTTTATAATCAATAGTATAGGAGTATAAAGATATGAGCCAAATAACTAAGCAAAATAATATGTCTCTTGATTATAAAGAAATTACTAAGTTTGAAGAATTACTAGCTAAGCTAAAAAAATACATTAAAGATAAAAAAGAGCTTGAGCTAATTAAAAAAGCTTATGATTTTAGCGCTCAATGTCATAAAACTCAAACTAGAAAAAACGGTGATCCTTATATTTATCACCCTCTTTCTACTGCTTATTATCTTGCACAATGACATATGGGACCAACAACAATTATTGCTGGGTTATTACACGATGTTTTAGAAGATACTCCAGTTGAAAAACAAGAAATTATTGATAATTTTGGCCAACAAGTTGCTGATTTAGTTGAATCAGTTACTAAGGTAAGTTTTTTTGCAAAAGAACAACGTCAACAACTAAAATCTGAATATCTTAGAAAACTCTATTTATCAATGGCTAAAGATATTAGAGTGATCATTATTAAAATTGCTGATAGGTTACATAACATTTTAACTATTTCAAATCTAGATTTAGAAAAACAAAAAATTATTGCTAAAGAAACTTTAGAAATTTATTCAGCGATTGCTCATAGAATTGGGATGAAAAATGCCAAATCACTTCTTGAAGATCGTTCATTTGAAATTTTAAATCCAAATGAATTTGAAAAAATCAGAAACCTATTTAATAACGACATTTTACAAAGAGAAGAAACTATTAATAAAATTATTGTTGATTTAGAAGAATATTTAAGAAAAGAAAAAAATATTAAGATTATTAATATTTTTGGAAGACCTAAGACTTTTTATTCAATTTATCGAAAGATGACTTTATTTGCAAGACCGTTTGAAGAAATTACTGACCTTTTAGCTATTAGAATTATTGCTAAATCAGTTGATGATTGTTATAAGATTTTAGGATTTATTCACCAAAAATATATTCCACTAGCTGGTAAGTTTAAAGATTATATTGCAACACCCAAAAATAATGTTTATCAATCATTACACACTACTTTATCAGATTCAAAAGGAAACATTTTTGAAGTACAAATCAGAACGTCAGAAATGGATGAGATTGCTGAAACTGGAGCAGCTGCTCATTGAAGATATAAAGAAGGTGAAATTGTTGATATTGTTAAACGTCAAAAAGACATTGATCAAAAACTAGATATTTTTAACCGTATTTTAGATTTTGATGATGATGGAATTGAACAACAAGTCAAAGAAGAGTTGTTTACCACTTCAATTTATGTTCTAACTCCAAATGGAGCGGTAATCACTTTACCGTTTGGTTCAACTGTTTTAGATTTCGCTTATCGCATTCATACTGAAATTGGAGAAAAAACTATTGGAGCTAAAATTAATGGGGTTTTTCATCCCATCAACACCATTTTAAAATCTGGCCAAGTTGTTGAAATTAAAACCTCACCAAAGCAAGAACCAACTTATGAATGATTAAAAATTGTTGTTTCACCTAACGCTAAAAATAGAATTAAAAAATATTTAAATAAAAAATTAACTGATGAAAGTAAAGATAAAAAAGAACAACAACAGCAGTTAATTAAAAAAGCAGAAATGAATATTAATGCTTATATTAATCAAAAAGATTGAAGATGAAAAAAGAATAGTTCAGAAGAATCTCAACAAATTGTCAAAGAGATGGGTTATGCTAATTTAAATGATTTTTTATTAGATGTTGTTAAAGGTGAATATAGTATTATTCAAGCTGCCGAAAAAGTCTTTTTAAAACAAGATTATTCAAAAGATGACGAAGTATTTGACAACATTAAATCAAAAGTTGTTTATGATAGCAGTGTTAAAAATGATATTTTAGTTGATGGGATTAAAAATATTAGAGCATCACTTGCTAGTTGCTGTATGCCAATTCCTTATGAACCAGTCGTTGGCTTTGTCACAAAAACTAGTGGGATCAAAGTTCATTTAAAACAATGTTATAGTTTGGATTGATCAACGATTAAGCCTAGATTAGTCTCAGTTCAATGAAATGAAGCAGTTGCTCAAAAAAACACTTATACAACTAAAATTAGATATTTTGCTGTCGACAGAACTGGACTAATTTATGATATAAGCCGTGTACTATCAGGATTAAAAACATCAATTTTAAATGCTAATATCATTACTGATGAAAAAACTTTATCTGCTCAAGGCGAAATCCAAGTTAAAGTTAAAGATGATCAGCATCTTGTACAAGTAATATCTGCTTTAAAATCAATTCCTGGAATTAGAGAAGTAGAAAGAGCAATTTCTAGTAAAAAAATTCAAAAATAGGACTTATTTTTAGATATCAAACTAAAAATTTAAGATTTAAGTTAAGATATTTGTAATTAAATAAAATATTAAATTGATTTTAGGGGGTTGTTGTGAAAAATAGGATTACTAAAAAAAGTTTTAAAATCTTTAAAATTAAAAAAAACTTAATTAAAAAACTGATTTTTTATTGGTTTTGGCCTATTTTTATTGATCACGATTTTTTCTGGATTTTTATACGCTGTTTATAATTATTGTTTAGCTAATAAAGAAATTAATGATTTTATTTTAAAAAACGGAGCAATTTCATCACAACAACTAAAAGACTTGATTCAACAACTGACATATGCTAAAAACCTTTTAACTTGAGATTCAGTTATTTTAGATCAATCAGCAAAAATTACTAGAGTAGTTTTTAATTTCTCTGAGTTTAGTATTTATTTCTTTTCATTTTTTACAACTATTACTAATTTAATGGTTGCTATGTGATTCTTAGTACACGGAGCAAAAGATGAAAATAGGTTTAAAAAATTCATTTTATCATCTGAAGCAACACTAATTATTAGTTTATTAATCACAGTAACAGGAGTTATTTATAATTTTGTGTTGTTTCCAGCAAGTATTATTACAAATAATTTCAAACTAACACATTGAGAATTGTTTCAAAATGCTATGGTACATATTATTAGTCCAGTAGTAATGGTGCTTTGTTATTTATTTTTAGTAGATCATGATTCAAATTATTATGCTAATAAAAAGAATTTAAATAAAGTTTGATTGTTTTCAGTGTTATTCTTAATAGGTTATACTATCTATGCAATTTTAAGAGGAATGGTATCAATTTTGGGTGGTGCTACTGTTGATGATAAACATTCATTTCCTTACTTTTTTGTCCAAGTGTTTAATCCTAATGTTTTTGGTATACCTGGAATTGTGTTATTTTTAATTTCAATGTTAATTATTTTATCGATTGTCTTTTTTAGTTCTCTGATTTATTGAAAAATAATTACTAAAAGATTAGAAAGTAAACAAGCATTATTAGTTTCAAACTTAAAAGCCAAATTAGCTAATAAATCAAATAATTAAAATATTAAATGTCTTTTATCAAATGATAAAAGATTTTTTATTTAGTAATAATTTAAAATTTTTTCCTAATACTAGATTGAACAACCTATAGAAAGGAAAATAAATATGAATTTAGTAAATATTATAGGTCAATTAGAAGGTGATGCAGTTATTGCTTACACTTCAAAAGATGGAGATAAAAAACTTTATAAGTTTATTGTAAAAGTTCCTAAACCTTATAAGGTAAAAGATGGTGATGGTATTGATTATATTAATGTTAAAGCATGATCTAGTGCAGTTGATGACGAGTTTTTATTACATGATCAAGCGGTAATCGGAATCGAAGGAAGAATTCAATCTTTTACTTCAAATAACGATTTAACAAATATCAGAAATGAAATTTTTGCCAATCGAATTTTATATTTAAATTAGTTTATGCAACAAGTGTTATTGTATTTTATTTTTAAATACCAATATAATTGAAATAAAATCTTACTAGCGCTAAAAAATCAAGAACCAATTAATGATCAAGAATTAGATGAAGCTAAAAAATTAGTTGAATCTAATTTTATAACTATTTTAGATCCAAACTATCCAGAGTTTTTAAAAGAAGTAGCAAAACCGCCACTAGTTTTGTTTTATAAGGGTCAGTTAGAGTTATTAAAACTAAAAAGCAACATCTTTGCAATTATCGTTGATCCTGAAATTGATAGTTATGCTAAGAAAAGTATTTTCAAAATAGTTAACAAACTAATTAAACAACAAAAAATTATCGCTTTAAAATTTGAGCATGGATTTACACTAGAATTAATAAATTATATTGTAAGTAAGAAAGGAAAGTTAATTTTACTGTCTAGTTATGGTTTAATAAATCTTAGTCAAAATCATTTAAAAATTTATCAATTAACTGAAACTTATAGTAATGTGATACTTATCAGCGACAATCAAATTAAACAAACTGATAGCTGTCTAACTAAGCTATTTGATAATAGTTTAAAAATTTTATTAACAATTAGCAGAGCAACTATTTTATGTCAATCTAATAATTTACAACAAACTCAACAAATCCTTGAAATATCAAAAACTAACGATCTAAAACTTTTTGCAATTCCAGAAAGAATCAATTCCAAGTTTAAAGCCAATAATTTTGCAATTCAAAACGGTGCTATGCTAGCTGAAAGTTTAGAATTTATCTTAGATCACACTTAAGTTATTTTTAGAATTTTACTATTAAAAGATATGTTATTTTTAAAAAAATCTCTTTTTATTTACAACAATGATAAAGGAGATTTTTTGTCTTAAATTTTAGGCTTTAAATGTTAAAATTATCTTAAATTGCAAAGAGGTACTTTATGAGTTATCAAAACCAAAAGAATAATGATGCACTGGAATTGTCTGACAAACAAACTTACGACAAGAAAAAAATCTCATTAAAAGAAAGTAAAAGCTTTTTGGGTATTATTTTAAAATATATGAAAATTCATAAGAAGTGAACTATTATTTTAATCATTACTTCAATTTTGTCTGCTGCTTTTGCTTCTTTTAACCCATTTTTATTACAACAATTACAGTATGCTATCTTACATGAAAAAAGCCAGTTAGATAATTCAACTGATTGGTGAGGGTTGAGTTGACAAGTGATACTTGGAATTTGAATTGCTGTTTTAGTTCTAACAGCGGTTTTTACTTATCTTTCTAATTTTTTTGGAGCTGAATTAGGTAAAAAAATTGAAATTAGCTTAAGAAATGAAGTTTCAGAAAAACTAATTTCAGCTGATATGAGTTATTATTATGACAAAAAAACAGGAGACATTTTAACTAAAGTTGTCTCAGATACACAAATCATTGGTATGCAAGCAGCAATTATTCCAAATATTATTTTGGTTGCTTTTTTTTCTTTGATTTTTACGATTATTGCGTTATTTTCAACAACTAGTTTATATATTGGATTGGCATTGATTGGTTTTTATGTTGGATTAGGAATTTTATTTGTAATTTCTTTTCTACCAATGAGAAAGTTAATTTTTAATTTAAGAAAAATCATCACTGAGATTAATGGTGATGTGACAGATAGAATCAATACTATTAAACTAATCAAAGCAAGTGGTACTGAAGAATATGAAAAACAAAGATTTGTTGATGTGCATAAAAAATACTATGAAAAATATAAACAAATAAGCTATTATCAATCTTTGATGATGTCGATTTTATTTTTGGGTATTAATACTGTTCAAGTAGTCATGATCATTATTGCTTCAGCAATCTATAAAAATGATTTAAACCAACTTCGTTTAATCATTGGTCCTATGATTATGTGTGCTGGAATGATGATAGGTCCAATAATGCAATTTTTAAGAGTGATTGCTGGATTGTTACAAGCAAGTTCATCAGCAAAAAGAATTGATGCTATTACTAGCATCCAACCAACTATTAATAATCACTCACTAGACAAACAGGGTGTTTGGATAGATGATATTAAGGGAAATATTATTTTTAAAGATGTCAATTTTGCTTATCCATCAAAACCAGATAATATCGTTTTACCTAACTTTAATTTAACTTTAGAACAAGGAAAAAGTTATGCCTTTGTTGGTCAAACTGGGGTTGGAAAATCAACTATCTCTAAATTATTATTAAGATTTTATGATGTTAGTTCAGGTGAAATTTTAATTAACGATAAGATTAATATTAAAGATTTATACATTCCTAGTTATTTAGCTCAAGTTGGTTATGTTGAACAAGAACCATCACTATTATTAGGAACTATTTTAGATAATATTAAATATGCTAAACCATCAGCAACAGATCAAGAAATTATTCAAGCTTGTAAAAAAGCTGAACTACATGATTTAGTGATGTCGTGACCAGATCAGTATCAAACAGTAATTGGTGAAAGAGGTTTTATTTTAAGTGGTGGACAAAAACAAAGACTAGTGATTGCTAGAATGTTTTTAAAAGATCCTAAGATTTTAATTTTAGATGAAGCAACTAGTGCTTTAGATAATGTAGTTGAAAAAGAGATCCAAAAAAAATTAGAAGAATTAATGAAAAATAGAACTAGTATTACAATTGCTCATAGACTTTCTACAATTAAAAACGTTGATCAAATAATTGTTTTAGAACCTAAAAAAGGAATTGTTCAAAAAGGTAAATTCAATGAACTTGTAAATACTCCGGGTCAATTTAAAAAACTATATGATGCCGGATTTGCTAAATACGATGTCTAGAAAGAAAGAATTAAAATGAAAAAAATTTTTAAATCAGTCAAAAACAAGCTAGCATTTGATAATGAAAGGAAGTTCACAATTAAAAAACTTGGAATGTTTTTTAAAATGAATGTTGAACTAGCTAAAAAAAGTCCGTTATTATTTTGAAGTTGTGTTTTAGCGACTTCTTTTGATGCTTTCTTTTCAACAATTCTTCCTTTGTTTTCAGCAAAGATGCTTGATGCCTTATTAACAGGTCAAAAAACAAGTCTATTTAACTCAATATTTTTAGATCAGTATGGTTGATTAGCTGTAGTTGGAGTTAACTTATTAATCATTATTGTTTTAGAATATTTAACTAACTTTACAATTACTTTATATTCAGCACAAATTGAAGTGATGCAGCGTGTTAAAATTTTAAATGCTTTAGCAGATCAAGATGTTGATTTTTACTTTGATCATGTTTCAGGAAATATTTTAACTAGACTTGTTGCTGATACTCAAAATATTTCTTTTGGTGTACAACAATTTATCACAAACTTTATTTATTCAATTACTGCATCAATTACTGCTATTGTAATTATGTTTACTCAACATCAAGAACTAGTTGCAACAGTAGCTTTAGCTTATCTATTAATTGTAAACATCTTAGGTGTAGTACTTTTTGTTGATATGAGAAGAAAAATGATTATTTCATTTGACAGAAAAAGAGAAATTGATGCTGATATGACTGATAGAATCAACAACATTTCGCTAATTAAAGCTAGTGGTACTGAAGAATATGAAATTAAAAGATTAGAACAAAAAGATAAATATTATGAAGAAAGCTTAACAAAAGTAAACTATTCTAGTGCAGTTTTAAATACTTGATTGATTTTTAGTATTAGATTACTAATGCCAATTATTTTTATAATTTTTACTTTCCAATTTTTAAATGGAACAATTACAGCTCAAAGTTTAGGAACTAATACTGCTTTAGTCTTTCCTCTATTGTCAACTTTAATAGGTGCAATTTCAATTTTACTTCCAAGTTTAAGAACAGCTACAGCTGCTTCTAATGCTGCAGATAGAATTAGTGAGTTAACTGAACCAGTACCTAGTATTCATCCGAATAAAGATGGTTATAAAATCTCTAAAATTGATAAAATTACTTTTGACAAAGTGAGTTTTGCTTATCCTAAAAAACCAGATAGAATTGTACTACCAGAAATGTCTTTAACTTTTGAAAAAGGAAAAAGTTATGCCTTTGTTGGTCAAACTGGAGCTGGCAAGTCAACAATTGCTAAATTACTTTTAAGATTTTATATGCCAACTTCAGGAAAAATTCTAATTAACAATAAACACGATTTAAACAAAATTAATTTACCTGCTTATTTAGATAAAGTTGGTTATGTTGAACAAGATCCACAAATTTTATTTGGAACATTTTTTGAAAATATTAGATATTCTAAATTTGATGCAACAGATCAAGAAATTATTCAAGCCTGTAAAAAAGCTGAGCTACATGATTTTATTATGTCACTACCTGATCAGTATAATACTGTTTTAGGTCAAAGAGGATTTATTCTAAGTGGTGGACAAAAACAAAGACTAGTGATTGCTAGAGTGTTTTTAAAAAATCCTGATCTGATCATTTTGGATGAAGCAACTAGTGCTTTAGATAATGTAGTTGAAAAAGAAATTCAAAAAAAATTAGATGAATTAATTAAAGGTAGAATGTGTATTACTATAGCACATAGACTTACAACAATTAAAAACGTTGATCAGATTTATGTTTTAGGACCTAACGGAGCTGGAATTGTGCAACAAGGAACTTTTAATGAATTAAAAAAACAACCTGGACATTTTAGAAATTTATATGAAGCAGGATTGATGGAATAATGAATAAAACAATAAATATTATTGGAGCAGGACTAGCTGGTTGCGAAGCTGCTTATCAACTATCAAAAAAAGGTTATAAAGTTAATCTTTATGAATGTAAAAAAATTAAGAAAAACCCCGTACAAGTTTCTAATTATTTTGCTGAATTAGTTTGTTCTAATTCACTAAGAAGCAATGATTTAAATAATGCTGTTGGAACTTTAAAACAAGAAATGCGCATGTTAGATTCGTTAATTATCAAAGCTGCTGAGCTAAGTCAAGTTCCTGCGGGTGGTAGTTTAGCTGTTGATCGTGATAAATTTTCGCAATTTATTACTAATACATTAATAGAAAATAAAAATATTAGCATCTTTGATCAAGAAATCACTGATCTAGAACAATTTAAAGATCAGATGATTTTAATTTGTTCAGGGCCACTAACAACTGAATTATTACAAAATCAAATAAACCAACTAGTTGGAAAAGATGATTTTTACTTTTTTGATGCAGTAGCTCCAATTGTAACTAAAGATTCGATTAATATGAAGATTGCTTTTAGACAAAATCGCTATGATAAGGGTGAAACTCAAGATTATATTAATTGTCCAATGACACAACAAGAGTATCAAGTTTTTTATCAACAACTAATTAATGCCGAAATTGCAATCAGTCATCTAAAAGATGATAATCAATTAAAATATTTTGAAGGATGCATGCCTGTTGAAGCACTTGCTAAAAGAGGAGAGCAAACCTTATTATTTGGTCCATTGAAACCGCAAGGACTAACTAAGCCTGATGGCACTAAAGCATATGCAGTTGTGCAACTTCGTCAAGATGATGCTAAAGATAGTTTATACAATTTAGTTGGTTTTCAAACCAATTTGAAATGACCAGAACAAAAAAGAGTTTTTTCAATGATTCCAGGACTAGAAAATGCTGAATTTATCAGATATGGAGTTATGCATAAAAACAACTTTATTAATTCTCCTAAAGTATTAAACCAATTCTTACAATTAAAACACAATTCAAAAATCTTTTTTGCCGGACAAATTACTGGCGTTGAAGGTTATGTTGAATCAAGTGCTAGTGGTTTAATAGCAGCTATTAATATCTCAAGATTTTTAGAAAATAAAGAACTAGTAATTCCAGATACATCAACAGTCACAGGAGCATTATTACACTATATTCATAATACTTCACCAATTAACTTTCAACCAATGAAAGCTAATTGAGGAATTGTTAAAGACTTAGAAGTTACTAATATCACTAAAAAAGCCTTAAAAGAAAACAAAAAACAACTTTATTCAAAAAGAGCACTTGAAAGTATGCAAAATTATATTAAGCAAATTACAAAGTAGGTGTTGTTATGTCTGTTAAAAATGACTCAATCTATTGAACTTATTTTAATGAAGAAAATAAACTTCTTTCTAATAGTAACTTTAAAAATTTAACAGTTTCATTAAAAGAAAAAATAGATGAAGTTTTTGATATTGCACATTTTGGTGTATTAAACCTACAAAACGTAAAATCTGAATCACTTAGCTATATTGATCTATCTGAAATTAATGAGATTGCTGAATATATTGTTAAAAATTATCAACTATTTTTTAAGCACCTAAATCATGAAACTAAGAAAAAATCATTATATGGTGAACAATTAACAAACTATGATAAATCTGAAATTTCATTTATTCTTGCTAATATAGTATTACCTTACATTAAAGACAAACTATTTATTGATTATCAAAATTTAATAAATAATCATCACGCATTATCTTTGATTTTGTTTGAATTAGCTAGAAAATATAAATACGTCTATAATTTAACTGAAAATAATGATGACAAAATTATTTATTTTGGATCTGCTTATCCTTTATTGGTTACAATGATCATTGTAAATATTACTAATCATAAAGAAATGTTTAATAATATTAAGAATTTTTATACAAAAGAAAAGATTCTTTCAACTTTTAATGTGGGAAGGCCGCTGACCCCAGAAGAAGCTAATTACTATAAATCAGATCTTGAAAATTTAAAATATGAAGAAGAATTCAATACTTTTATAATTAATTTTAAATATGAAAACTGATCATCATTTTCATTAGATAAAAAATATAAATTGTTATTTCAATTATCAAAACTTACAGCTTTATTTTTAAAAGAAAAGATTAAAAATATTGCTAGTTTAAAAGATGGTAAAGACTTATTTTATTCATTATTTAATTACATTCAACTATTTTTAAATGACAATCATCTTGATGAGAGATTTGATGAATCAGCTACTTATCAAATCTTTACTTCAAAATCAGAAAAAGAAACTACAAACCGAATTTTATCTCCAATCATTATTAAAGATTTTGATCATTTTAAAATTGGTGAGCATATTGCTAAAATCAAAGATTATGCTAGATTTGTTTGTGATTCAGATAGAATTCAAGATTTTTTAACTTATGCTTTATTTACAACAAGTTATTTAAAAGTAATTGAAATGCTTAGAAAAGATCACCATTTAATCGGAGATTTCTTAATTAGTCAAAAAAAATTATCAATTGTTTCTTCGCTACAAATTTATCAACTTGATCAGCAAAATCGCTATCAAAAACAATATGATACTAATGATATTGATGAAATTGATCTAAATGCTAAAACTAGTAAAGAACTATTTAACAGAGAATATTTGCTTGAAGATTTAAATAACAAAAAATCTCAACTAACTATTATGTTAAGAATTATTTCACTAATGTTAGCTGTTGCACCAGTGACTGCTAAGAGATTTAATTATTCTTGAGAATTGTTAGTGAAATACTACATTATTACTTTTGGTCCTTATAAAAAGAAAGTAGCTCTTTATAATAAAAAAGAAATTGATGCTGTAATCATTCAGATTAATAAGCTGTTATCTAGTTATAAAAGAAGTAAAAATAAAGACGATTTTATCGATACTTTGTTTATTATTAACAAGCTAGAAAATTTTAAAAATTAGCTAAAAACTCATTTAATTACATATATGATTATGATATATTCATATATGTAATTGCTATGCCCATGTAGCTCAGTTGGATAGAGCACGCGCCTTCTAAGCGTGAGGTCGGAAGTTCGAGCCTTCTCGTGGGCACCACTTCGAAAACAATTTGTTCATGCTTAGGCATGAATTTTTTATTATAGAAAGCAAACATTATGAAAAATTTTTATGATGAACTATTAGAAAATATTAATGATGCGATAGATCAAAAAAACTATGAAAACGCTTTAAAACTAATTAACAACGAACTTTCTATGCCTTATATTCCAACTGATGTAGAAAAAAAACTTTTAAAGTTATTAAAAGTTATTAGAAATAAACAAAAAGAACAACTAAATCTAAAAACTGAAAGTTATGATTTTTACAAAATCAAATCATTGCTAAATTCCGATGATTATCTTCAACAACTATTGGCTTTTAAACATTTAAAAACTATAAATATCAAATTGTTATTAGATGATATCAAACAATTTTTAATCGATAAAAAAAATAAAAATGAAAACAAAACCTTATTATTAATGACTTTAGCTGAATTAGAATTTGACTTTGATTTTAAAGTTATTAAAAATAAACAATACTTAATTAATCCAGTTAAGATTGATTTTAATTATATTGATCAAAAACTACTAGAAATTGAAGAGTTAATTTCAAAGATAATTACTGATAAAAATCCAAGTTTTATTGTTATGGCAAAACAAGTTTTATATTATTTTTATTTTGATAACTTTCCTGATGTCAAACTAGAAGATGTTGTTGAAATTGCTATAGCAGTAGTTGATGTTGTTTATCAAATTATTGGCATTAAAAGTGATTTAACGACACTTATTAATCACTATAAATTTGATCATAAAAAAGTTGAACAATTAGTTAATACTATTAAAAAAAGTGGTGCTCTGAAAAATGAATAACATTAATTTTGACACTAAAAACTATCAAAGTTTTAACGACTATAATGATTTAATGATTAGAGCATTTAAAATTACTTGCTCATTATGTGATAGTCAAGAAATTGAATTTCTTTTTAAAGATAGTCCCATTCCAATTGGTAGATTATTAAAACAACAAAATCTTAAATTATCAGACATAGAAGTTGAACAAATAGTTAAACAAGAACTTATCAAATGAGATCAATTAGAAGCAAGTAATTTTAAACAAAAAATCCCAACTTTTTTATGTGCAGTTTGTTGAAATAGTTTACTTGAAAACTCAACTAAACAAGACGGTTAATAATTAGCTAATTATTATAAAATTACTAATAATATAAGTGAGGTGTTGATATGAAGTTCGTAGATAGTGCAGAGTTTGTTATTAAAGCTGGAAAGGGTGGCGATGGTGCTGTTAGTTTTCATCATGCATTATTTGTTCCAAACGGTGGTCCGAATGGTGGCGATGGTGGCGATGGTGGTTCAGTTTATATTCAAGGTGATACTGGTAAGCACTCATTATTAGATTTAAAACTACAAAAAAAATATCAAGCTGAAGATGGAAAAAAAGGAGATATTAAAAATATGCATGGTGCTAAAGGTGAAGATAAAATTATTAGAGTCCCTGTTGGTACTGTGTTATTTAATAAAAATACTGGTCAAATTTTAGCTGATATTAATCATGAGAAAAAAACAGTTTTAATAGCTAAAGGTGGAAAAGGGGGAAGAGGAAATGCTAGATTTGCAAATTCACGAAACAAAGCTCCAACTATTTTTGAAGCTGGTGAACCAGGCCAAGAATGACAAATAAAAGCCGAATTAAAAGTTTTAGCTGATGTAGGATTTATTGGTAAGCCAAACGCCGGTAAATCAACCTTATTAAGAGCTGTTTCAAACTCTAAACCCGAGGTTGCTGATTATCCATTCACTACTTTAAACCCACAACTAGGAGTTGCCAAAGCAAAAAACGGTGATACTTTTATTGTAGCTGATTTACCAGGATTGATTAAAGGAGCAAGTCTAGGAAAAGGTCTTGGACATCAATTTTTAAAACATATTGAAAGATGTCGAGTAATTTGTCATGTTTTAGATATGTCAGGAAATTATGGATCAGAAGATGTGATTGAAAACTATCAACTAGTTAGAGATGAACTAACTGCTTATAATCTAAATTTGGAAAAACGTCCAGAGATTATTGTTTTTAATAAAATGGATTTAGATGAAGCACAACTAAATCTTATGGATCAGAAAATTTTAGATTATTTTAAAGATAAAAATACTGTGCAAATTTCAGGATTAAAGAAAAAAAATATTGATCAATTACTACTTGAAATTAGCAAGGTTTTAAAAACAGCTAAAGATGCTCCGTTGTGAGAATTAGACGAGCAAGATACTGATGAAATTGTTGTTTATACTTTTGAAGAAGATAAACCAGACATTCAAATTTTTAACAAGGGAAATGGTCGATGAGAAGTATCGGGTGAGACTATTTTAAAAATCTATCAAAAGTTTCCTATTTGAACTGATGATAATTTATTAATGTTTAATGAAAGATTAAAAAAAACTGGTCTTTATAAAATGCTTGAAGAGCGCGGAATTAAAAAAAATGATCTTGTTAAAATTTTTGATTATGAATTGGAGTGAGTAGACTAATATGAAAAGTAATTTAGAAAAATATTTAGATTATTTAATAAAATTTATCAAACAAACAGTTAAACAAGCTAAAGCAAATGGAGTTATTGTTGGTATTAGTGGAGGAGTTGACTCTGCTGTTGTAGCTAATTTAGCAAAAAAAGCCTTTCCTGATAACTATCTGACTGTTTGAATGCCAATTCAATCAAGCCAACAAGATTATGATTGTGTCAAACAATTAATTGAACAATCTCAATTAAAAAATATTGAAGTTAATTTAGAACCAACTTTTGATATTTTTAAACAAAGCTTTAAAAATTTTGATCAAGAACCTAGCTTGTTAGCTTTTTCAAATGCTAAAGCAAGATTAAGAATGACAACTTTATATACTATAGCTCAAACTAAAAAATACTTAGTTTTAGGAACAGATAATTTAGATGAATGACATATTGGTTATTTTACTAAATATGGTGATGGTGGAGTTGATCTTGTTCCAATCATTAATTTATTAAAATCAGAAGTAAAACAAGCAGCCAAAATACTAAATGTTCCAGATACTATTATTAGCCGTGCACCAACTGCAGGGTTATGAGAAAACCAAACTGATGAAGCTGAAATTGGTTTTAGTTATGATCAAATAGATCAATATCTATTAGGAAATATTTCAAATGCCAAAATTAAAAAAAGAATTGATTATTTACATAAAACTAGTCAACATAAAAGAATGCTTGCTAAAGCTCCAAAACCATATCACAGATCAAACTAGTTGATACTAGTTTTTTATTATTTGATAAAAAGCAAAATTTTAGTTACGTTTTTTTAGAGTGTTAAAATATTAGTAAATAAAGATAGGTGAAAAAGATGAAAATTTTAAGTATTTTTGTGATTGAAATTTTTGATATTACAATACCTTTTTCAACTATTTTGCTAATATTTGGGATTTTAGGATCTCTTGCAATGCTTATTTATATAGGGATTTTATTGGTCTTGATCAGAAGAAAAAAAAATAACCAAAAAGTTATCAAAACCGAATTACAAAAACAACTAAATCTTATTGATGATGAGATCATCTCAATAATCAATGATTTAAAACACGAAAAAATAGATCTGCAAAAAGAAGGTGACTAGCATGAATCAGAATCAAGCGATCTTTAGTTCAAACAATCTTTTGGATTATAATGATGCTAATAACTCAGAAGTTCAACAAACACAGCTTAAAAAAAATGATAAAACTCCAAGATCTGAACGTTATAAAAAGAGACGTTCAATGTCTAATTTTTCAAAAAAAGCATTAGATGAAGTTGAAATGCCTAGTCAGATTGCCAAAGAAATTAGAATGGAAAAATATAAGATTCTAGCAATTCAATTGATAGGTGTCTTTTTAATTGTGGCAGGTACATTTTTTTTAGTTCTCCATTTTGTTGATTTTGAAAAAACTAACCTTTTTAAAATTCCTAAAAAATACATTCCTAATCCAATTGTAATGGGATTTGTTGCAGCAATTGGTTTGATTATTTGTATCATTCAATTAATTGAATATAAACAGTTAATAATAGGTGTCAGAACTTATAAGATAAACTTATTATTAGGAAAAGATACAATACCATTCTTTTTAATTAAACAGTTTCGTTTGTTAATAAAACGTCCTATTTATATCAACTGGTTTTGTGGAACTGTTTATTTGTATGGTTCAATTGCCATAGGAATTATGTTTGGAGTCAATGAAATTCTTAAATTAAAAAATAAAGAACAAATCATTACTGAAATTATTGTTTTAGGTGTTATATTAGCTATTGTGTTACTATTTCATATTGTTTCGTTAATTTCAATTAAATGAAGAAAAGGAAATATTATTTCATATTATGGTTATGAAATAATTGATGCTGAAGAAATCAAACAACTTAAACAAGAAGCAAAAAGACTATCTATGATTATTTTTTTTATCATATTAGCTATTGTGTTATTTGCAGTTATAATCCCATATTTAATAATTAGAAAAAGACGAACTGATAAGCCACTTTGAAGTTTTTTATAATCAAAAATTAAGGTGATAATACAATGAAAAAAAAGATAGCTTTATTTGGAGGTAGCTTTGATCCTTTTCATACAGATCATTTAAATATTGCTAAATCTTGTTATCAAAACTTAGGATTTGATGAAGTTTGACTAATACCAACATTTTTAAATCCTTTTAAAATCAAGCAAAATAGCACAATTCATGATAGACTACAAATGTTAGAAATTATTAAAAATAAATATCATTTTATAAAAGTTAGTGAGTTTGAAATTAAACAAAACAGATCAGTTCCCACTTATGAAACTGTTTTACATTTTATTAATAATTTTTCAGATTATCAGTTTTGTTTTATTATGGGTTCTGATCAGCTAGATAAATTTGAAGAATGAAATAATTTCGAGCAACTAATTAAAGTTATTGAATTTAAAATATTTAAACGTGATCAAAATTATAATAAAAAAATACTTCAAAAATACAATCTTGAGTTATTTGAATTTGATAATAATCATTTACGTTCCACAGATATTAGAAATTTAAAAAATCTTGATAAGCAAATTCCTGAGATTAATGATTATGTCAACAACAATCTGTTGTATTTATATGAAAGATTAGAATCTCAAATGGATCACAAACGTTACATCCATTGTATAAATGTTGGACAAATGGCTAGCAAGTTAGCTAAAAAATGAGGACTTGATTCTAAAAAAGCACTAGTTGCTGGAACATTGCATGACATTACCAAAAGATGAGATCAAAAAAAAACACAAAATTATCTTCAAAAATACTTACCAGAACTTTTAAATGAGCCCGAACCAGTTTGACATTCTTATACAGGTTATTTACATTTAAAATATGATTGACTTATTAATGATCAAGAGATCTTAAATGCGGTTTTTAATCACACTGTGGGTAGTGAAAATATGACAATGTTAGACATTGTTGTTTTTTGTGCAGATAAAATTAGTTCAGAAAGAACTTATGATAATGTAGAACAATTCAGAGAACTTTGTTTTACAGACTTGATGAAAGGATTTAAACTTTTATTAAAAAACCAATATCAACTTGCTGTAAGTAAACACGGAAGAAATAATATAGGATCAAATTTAATTAAAACTGTTAATCATTTTTTAGGTAAAAATTATGCAAAATAAAAAACTAATAATTAGCGCAATGTATCAAGAATTAGAGCAAGCTATTGTTACTTGATCAGCAGAATTAATCGAAGATAACTCAATTGTAAAAGTTTATCAAGCAAAAAATATTTTATTTGCTATAACTGGTATTGGACTTGTTAATGCTAGTATTGCGTTAAGTTATCTTTTATCAAAATATCATATTGATACTATTTTAAATATTGGAACATGTGGGTCTTTAAATCAAAATCTAAAACAACAAGATATAGTTATTGTTAAAAATGCTTGATATTCAGCTGCTGATGCTACTGCTTTTAATTACAGTTATGGTCAAATTCCTAAAATGACTAATTTTTATCAAACAGACAAAGATTTAAATAAATCAATAGAAAACAAACTTAAAAATTTTAAGTATGTAAATATAGCATCAGCTGATATTTTTATTAATAATCAACAACAGATTGATTTATTTATCAATAAACTTGAACAAACAATTGATGTTGTAGATATGGAATGTACAAGCTTTTTACAAACAGCTTATTTATTTAATAAAAAAATTACTTCTATCAAAGTAATTAGTGATGTGTTATTTTCAGAAGAAAAAAATTCATTACAATTTAACGAATTTATTAATCACGCTTCAAAAATTATTTCTCAAATTATTTTAAAGTTATTTAATTAAAAACTTTATTTAATAGTTTTATAAAATCTAATCAATTCATTTAGGTGGTCTTTTTTTAATTTGATCAAGATTTGTAAAAAAATTAATATTTGTGGGTTTTTTAAGATTAAATGTTCACTTGCCCAAGTCTTGTGTGAAACTTTTTGTATCAATAAACATACCATTTATTTTTTTGACTTTTGTAATAACTCAACTACGATATGAAGCACCATCTTGTTTATAAACAGGTTTTGTTATTAAAGGTTTACCAGCATTATTAAAAGCCAAAGCATTATTAAACATACCACTCATATCAATTACATTAGAAGTGTCTCATTCTGATAAGTCTTGATTAAACACTCAAGCATTATAAAACAAATTATCCATATATAAAACATTTGATACTTTATCTTTTCAATTTAATGGTTTATTAAAAGAAAATGCAAATGCAAATGTTTGAGATAATGAGTTAACTTTTTTAACATTTCATCTGCTTAGATCCTGATTAAATGACTTAGCTCGATAAAACATTTCACTCATAGTAATGACGTTTGCAACATCTCAATTTCCAATTGGTTGGTTAAATTTATAAGCAAACGAAAAAGTACCTTTCATATTTCTAACATTGCTAGTATTTCAATGTCTGATATCACCATTAAACTTTAAGGTGTTTTTAAATGTGCTTTGCATATCTGTAATATAATAAGTATTTCATTTTTCTAGTCCTGAGATTTTTTCATTAACATTTCCTTCAAATGCTTCAAACAGTGAAGAAATTTGTCAAGGCAAATAATCTGGAACTTTTTTAATAGTTATTGGCATTTTATCTATTTGAATGTCTTGAGTCTGTGGATTTCAATGATATCCTATTTCTAGACATTCAGTCATATCACTACTATAAACAGCTTTTTTATTATGTTGTTGATCACTTAAATCACTTCTTAGTTCATTAATTAGATCTAAAGTAGCTTGGGTTTGATATTTTTCTAATTGTTGAGCAATTTTTTCAAAATTCTGATCAATTTCTAACTCATTTTTAATCTCTTGTTTTTCATGTTCTGTCATTTCATAGATATTTTGACCTTCGTCTTGACTTTGCTGATTGTCTTGCTCATTTCTAGTTTGTGGTTTGGCATCTTGATTATTCTGTTGATCAGTTAAATAATTTTTATTTTTATTAGTATCTTTTTGTGGCTGGTCATCTAAAACTTTATTAACATTTTCAGTTATTTTAAACTGTTTATTTTGATTGTAAGTAACTAAAAAGATAACCGTTAGGCTTGATATAGTTAAAATAAGAAAAACTATTTCTTTTATAATTCGCTTCACTTTTTTCACTCCTTCAATTGAAGTATTAGTAAAAAAAATGAATTCTAGCTTATTAAATAGTTAATTTGAAAATAACTAACTTAAATAAATAACATTTTAGAACTTGAAAACTTAATCTTAGCTAGTCAAATAAAGTTATAGTTTGTTAAAATATTTATTAATATGGGGGTTTTATGAAAATAGCGATTTTTGGAACTACAGGAGCTGGTAAAACTACTTTGATTTCTAATTTAAAAAAATTATTACCTGAAGACTATTTTTTTGTTGATGAAAATTTAAATTCTCCCTATTTTGACCAAGCGTATAATGATCTTAACCCAGATTTAGAATCTTTAAATTATAAACTAGATCTATGAATGTTAACTGATAGATTCAAAACAATTAAAAAGTACGCTAAAAACAAAGACGTTATTTTTGATCGAACATTTTTAGATTCGATGGTTTTTGTAGAAACTGATTATGATTACAAACGCTTAAATCAAGTTGATTATCAAGTATTTAAAGATTATTTTACAAGTTGTGTGATCGCTAATTTAACTGATCAAACTCAAGATCTTTTTAAATTTGATGCAGTCATTTATTTAAAAGTGGATTATCAAAAATCATTTGAACGCATCAAAAAACGCAATAGAAAAGAAGAATTAGATACTGAAAAGAAATTTTGATACGATCTATGAAAAAATTATCAAATTTGGTATGAAAAATATCAATCAATTCTACCTTTTTGAGTTGTTGATGCTAATAGTGATGATTCAATGAGTTATGCTAAAAAAATTGCTGATAGAATCATAAAAATTGATAAGCAAAAATCTAATTAAGTTATATTTTAAAAAAGTAAAGACTGCTAGAGTTATACAATAGCAGTCTTTTTAGCTTTAGCTTTTAATTTTATAAATCTAATTATATTGTAAATAATGGTTGAAAAACTAATACTAAACATAATAACAAAGACAAATATTGCACAATTTCTAAAAAATTCACCAGGCAGTATTTTGATTATTTCATCCTGGTTTGGGTCAAAAAGCCAATTATCTTTACCTATAAAAAATATTTTATGAAATATTACAAATGCTTTATTAAAATCAATTGCTGACAAAATTGTTATAACAGCAAAAAAGATAATGATACTAATTGAAGCATAAAAACTTTGTGTAAATTTTGTATTTTGAAATTCAGCTTTATGTTTAAGTTTATAAAAACTAATACTTATAACAGCTATTAATGAGATTAAAAAGACAGTTAAGCAGATGATAAATAATATTTTGACATCATTAAAGTGAGCTTGACCTTCAGCTGAACTTTTTAATGATCCCACACTATAATCAGCAAATAATGTCAGATAATTCATTATTGAATCATATGCTGTTTTAATCGTTTGATAATCATAACCTGAAGTTTGTTGGATATTTAAACTCTTAATTTGTCAATAATAAAAAGGTCGAAAATAAATTACAAAATTAATTGAAAAAGTAATAATTAAAAAGAAATAAAAAATTGAGTTTAATATTTTAATGATTTTTGTGCTCTTTTTTGAGGTATTATTAATTTTCATGCTGATCCTTAAGAAATTGGTTTATTTAATATTAGAATACTAATTTATTTGTTAATTTTTAAAGTTTTGAGTTTTACACTGCTTATTTTTTCACTTAATTAAATAAGCTAGTTGGTCTAATAAATATTTTAAGAAAATAGATTCACTATGTTCAAATAATTGATAATACTTTCAACCATAATTAATAAAAGAACTTAAACTTAGATTATGAGCTTTAGCTAAATTAACGCTTAGTATTTCTGACATTGAGAAAATAAATAAATTAGATTTAAATTCATCGGGAATACTGCCTCAAATTGTTTCAAAAAAAGGAATTTCTTTATCATCGCCCATTAACATAACAATTAAATCATTAGCTTTTAATTCATGTAATTTGAATGAATCTGAAAAAATGTTAAATTGTTCAATTACTCTCACACCATTTAAAACAAAAAAATCATTTAACCAATTTAGTTCTTTTTGTAAAACATAACCTGAAAATAAATGGACTTTTTCAGCATCATAAAATTTATCAACTAATTTTGAGATCTTATTTAGTTGTGGTTTTAAACTTAGAATATGTTCTTGAAGCTTGTTAATATAACTTGAAAAAACTGTTTCTTCAAGTTTATTTTCTGGTGCTTGATTAATTTCATTATCAATCTCATTAACAGATAAATAAGCTAGTTCAAATTTTAATTTTGAAATCAATTCTCGATAACCACTAAATCCAAGTTTTTTAGAAAATAAGGTTACTGATGACTCACTAACATGGCATTGATCACTAGTTTCTTTCATTGATGGAAATCTCTGATTTTCAATAGCTTGAACTAATAAAAAGTTAGAAAATAAACAAATTCCTGAATCATTTTTTAAATCTGCGTATTTTTTTAAACTCTTAATTAATGAAGTCATAATAAGCTCACTTTCTTAGATGTTTAATTATATTATACTTGATTGTTAAAGTACTTACTAAGCTGACAAAGTACTTACTAGTTCAAAACTAGTCCTAATTAAGTATGATTTTTTAATAATTTCACTATTTTAAGATATCTATAATAAAATAAATTTCAAAGGTATTTTTATGAACAAACTTGATGTAATTTTAAAGACTAAAAATTTTAATAAATATCAAAAAACTCTTTTTATAAACTTAATTAAATTTAAAGATCAACAAGAATTAAGCAAAATAGTTTCAGATCTTAATGATAATAGTTTAATGATTAACTTAGATTCATATAATTATTGTGAATATTTAACTGATCTCTTTAGATTAAGTTTTTTTAACACCATTGATTTTATAAAACTTAACAATTTGAAATTAGATGATCAGTTACTAGAAGAATTAAAATTAACTACAACTTTTATTTCTAATACCATTAACAAATTATTCTGAACTAATATTGATAAACTATTTGATGCAAAAAACAACCTAGTTAACAAACGAGCTTATCAAATAAAAATTAGAGATTACTTGTTTTATTTATATAGCTTATTTAAAAAAATAACTAATAAGCAATTACTAAATATTATTTCGAATATAGTTAATGTTTATTTATTATTAGATTCATCAAAAAATAATCAAACAAAACTAGATAAATTAACTAATAATTTGACAAATATCTTAAATTTAATTGAACAAAGTTTTTTAGATTCAACTAAAAAGTTACTAGAAGAAATTTATCAAACTTTTGAATTATTGGTTTTTAAAGATCAACAATTAAAACAAACTAAAAATAATTTTTATGATTTTTTAAATAATGATCTTATTTTTCGATCAAATTTCAAAAACGAGTTAGAAGCCTTGGAATTTTTAGGTTTAACTAACAATACTAGTTGAAATGAGATCAAAAAAAGATACAAACTATTAGCTGTAAGATATCATCCTGATAATAATAAAAATGAGCCTGTTGCCGAAGAAATGATGCAGAAATTAAACAATGCTTATAACTTGTTAAAATCTAAAAAAAATAATAATATTTAAAAGAAAAAACTTAAATTTATTCAAAACTATAGCACAATTACTAGCTTAAATATTATCAACTTAAAAAGCGAATTTCTAAAGTTATAAAGTTTGAAAAAGTAATCTTATTAAGGTAAAATCTAAGCATTGGAGGACAAAAAAATGAAAAAACACTTTATTAATTTATTGTCGTCACTTTTTCTGTTCATTCTTGTTATAATAGCTAATGAATCATTTGGATATGCAGGAGATAAGCCTTTACACGTTTTAGGACAACACACAACTCCTTATGCGTTAGCTGTTGTTGGGTTTATTTTGACAGGAATTAGTTTAATAATTCCAACAGTTCTAACATTTTCTAAAAAAGCTAGAAAATATGAAAAAACACTAACAATAATTAACTTGATAATCACAATTTTTGCTGTTTTATTATTAATCATTGCTGTACCATTATTTATTGCTGCAGAGAATGCAGGAAAAGTTGGTCCAGGTATTGGAATTGTTGTTTTATATCTTGTAGGAATTACATACTCATCTAAAACTCATATGTCAATAATTGTTGATGAACAAAATAAAGACCAAAAAAGACAAAAAACAAATGACAAACAAGACAAAATTAAAGAAGAAAAAATAGAAACTAAATAGAGCAATGCTCTATTTTTTAATTCAAAATTATCTGCTAGGATGTAAAATTATATCTAGTGTTAAAATTACTATATGTTTAGAATTAATACAGGAGTTTTTATGCGAAAAAATAAGAATGTAAGCATTATTTTAATTGCTGGTGGTAGTGCTAGTAGTAAGTCCACTGTTGCAGATAGAATTGCTAATAAAATTTTAAAAGATAAATCTGTTTCACATTTATCAATGGATAACTATTATAAAGATTTTAAGGATCTTTCTATTGATAAAAGAAAGCAAATAAATTTTGATCATCCAAATTCTATTGATATAGATTTACTGATTCAGGATTTAAATAAACTAAAACAAAGACAAGATATAACTATTCCAGTTTATGATTTTATCGAGTCAATCAGAACCGATCAAACTAAATTTGTTAAAGCAAGCGATGTTGTTATTTTAGATGGAATTTTTTCCTTACACTTTGAAAACCTACGTGATTTAGGTGATATTAAATTATTTATTAAAACAGCTGATGATCTAAGATTTATTAGAAGATTAACACGAGATATTAATGAACGCGGAAGAACTATTGAAAGTGTTGTTGATCAATATCTAACAGAAGTAAAACCGATGCATGACATTTTTATCGAACCATCAATTAGTTATGCCGATTTAATTATTCCTTACAAAGAAGGAAATGAAGTTGCTATTGATATTGTTGCAACCAAAATAAAAGATTTATTAAACGAATAAAAACTTAAAAAAACACTTTATTTGAATAAATCGCTAAATTAAAAAAACCAACTAGTTGGATCTACTAAAATATTTACAATCTTTTTATACTTTAACAAGTAAAATTAAATATACAAATTAGTCTTGTTAATTTTAGTTTGATTGGTTATTAGCATCATTTATTTTTTTAGCATTAGAGTTAATTTCTGTAACTATTTTGTTTATGTTTTTATATGATTCTTCAGTTTTATCTACATATGTATTAAAGTGTTTTTGCTGTTCAGAATTTAATGCTTCTCATTCTTCAAGTTTTTTTGCAATAATTATGATTGTTTTTCTGATCTGGTCCAAATTCTTAGAAATATTATAGTCTCTAATTGCTAGTTGTTGAGAGTATAAAATGGCAGGAAGTGTAGTAGGTGATGCTAGTCAAACTCTTGAATCCAAGGCTTTTTGAAAAAGATCATTAAATTTAATTAAAATTAAATCAAATATGACTTGACTTGGTATGTACATAACTACACTTTCAATCTTTTCTTCATGAGAAATATATTTAACTTTTAAATCCTCTATCATTTTATTTATTGATTTTTTAAAACTTTTGTACGCTTCTCTATACTCTAGTGAAGTTTCATTTTCTGATAATAATATTTCAGTATTTTGAAGTAGAAATTTTGAGTCAATAGCTATTTTTTTATCATCAATTCCAGTTTTAATAATTGTTTCAACTGTTACACCTGTTTTATATGTATACTGAGTTTGTCAAATTCCATTTATTTTTTCTTCACCTAAGATGTTTCTCATAATTCATGCCAATGTAATTTCACCAAGATTACCTCTACTCTTACTATTTTTAAAAATTTGAGATAAATCTGATAAATTTTTTGAAGTGGTTTCAATTTTTTCTTCTACTTTATTTAGATTGGTTTTTTGTTCAATAGATACTGTTTTTATACTATCGATAGTCTTTGTTAATTCATTTAGCGAATCACTTAACGCTTTTTTTCTTTCGATTCATACAGCATCTTGTTTGAAAATTCGTCTTCAATCTTTTTATTGGTATTTTTAAAATCTTTTTCAATTAATTCATAACTAAAATTATTTGTTGGTAATTGTGAAGAATGATTTTTACTTTTAACTAGAAAAATAATCAATCCTATTAAAATTATCACAACTATAAGTAAACAAATTGACAAAACGTTAGTTAAATTTATGCAAGTCCTCATTTCTACTATTTTTATAAATATTTTAAACTGTGTTCTTTTAATTGTATAGATCTATATAGACTTTATAAGTTCTTTAATTAAAGTTAGATATTAAAAAAATCTAGACATTATTATCGTGTCTAGACTTTAGTTTATTTAGTAAAATTTGGTTTATGCTCTTGTTTTCAATCAGGTGATGCGTCTTTATCAAAATCTGTATGCAAAATCGTACTAGAAACATTTCAACTTGAAATATCTTGCTTAAAATTTTTAGCTTCTGAAAACATTTTTGTCATATTTGCTACTTTTGCAGTGTTTCAGTTAGTGATTGGTTGGTTAAAGTTAATAGCACTAAAAAACATACTATTCATATCAGTAACTCTTGCAGTACTTCAAGCTGTATAATTTATATTATTTGCTATTATAGGTTTGGTACTAATATTTTGATTAAATGCTTCTGCAGAGTAAAACATTTCTCGCATGCTAGTAACATTTGAAGTGTTTCATCTACTAATGTCTTGATTAAATAATTTTGCAAATTTAAACATGTTATTCATGTTTGTTACATTAAAAGTATTTCAATTAGCAATTGATTGATTAAACTTAGTGGCTTTAAAAAACATACTATTCATATCAGTAACTCTTGCAGTACTTCAAGCTATATAAGTTTTATTATTTATTGTTACACGTTTTGAATTAATATTTTGATTAAATGCTTCTGCAGAATCAAACATATTTTGCATCTTAGTTACTCTTAAAGTGTTTCATCTACTAATATCTTGATTAAAAGATTTAGCTATACGAAACATACTACTCATATCAATTACATTAGAAGTATCTCATTCAGTAATATTTTTCAATCCTTCATTTGCTGTTGAATTAGAAAATGCAGAATGCAAACTAGTAATTGCTTTAGAAAAGTTTTTGGTAATTTTTTTAACTTCATATGGCATTTTTATGATTTGTATCAACTTATTTTCATTTTTAAAGTAACCAACTTGTAAAACTTCATATTTTAATGATTCTCAATCACTATTTAAAAAATTAGCATCCAAAGTAGAAAAGATTTCGTTAATTTTAGCTCTTGGATTTTGATCAGTAACTTTAAAAATTAAAGCCCTATTTGAATCGTTAACTAGTCCAAATGGTAGTCTAATAACATGATTTTTAAACTTTACTGTTAGATATTCAGAATTTTTACTAAACAACACATTTTTATTAGCATCAGAAATTTGATTAAATTCTATTTTCTCAATCGGAAAATTCTTTCTAGTTTCAGATAAAACATATTTAAGATTATTTAAAACATCTTGTTTAGTGTCTAAAGAGCTTGATTTATTTTTAAAGTGATCATTTCAGATACTTTTTAAATAAACAATTTCTTGGTCTTTGTTTTGTTCAATTTCTTGTTGATCAATAAATTGTCTGTTTCGAACTGCAGGATAACTAACTCCTCAAACTGCGGCTGCTGTTAGCACCCCTACTGATAAATAAAATAATCCCATTTTTTTAGCCATATTTATTACTATTCTTTCTTAAAATTAGTTTTAGTCTTAAAATATGAATATATTAAAAATAAGTTATCTTTCAATAATAAAGTGTTAAATAACTTTTTACTTATAGTTTTTGCATTTAAATTACTAGTATTTATATAAAATTATTATATATTATCTATCTTTTTTATAAAAGTCTAACTTTATGTCACTTTAAGCTTTTTTAAGTTGCTTATTTTACTTTTTGTAGCTATTACTCTAATAGATTAATTTATCTATTAAAATTTAGAACTGTAAAAATAGGTGTGTAAAAAAAATAAGGTTTGCTTGTCAGACTATATTTTTAATTTCTAAGATCAAGAACATAAAAAATAAGGTTAGTCTTAGCTAGCCTTATTTTTTGTTTTTTATGGTTTTTGTGTTTTTATAGGTGTACATCTATATACTATCATTATTTTTTCTAATTGTATAAATGTCCTAAATTTTTTTAAAAAATTTATCAAGTTTAAAAGTATCTTTTGGTTTTAAAACTATATAAACAAAACAAAAAAGTATGGTCAATTTAGTTAATAGACATCTTACAGCTTTAAAAAACTATCTAAAAATAAAAAATATCATTTAATCTAAGTTTTACGATAAAATGAGAGAAATTTAATATAAATTTAGTCAATATTATAAAAATTTATAACTCAACTTAATGACTTAGAGACAATTCAATTTTAATTAATTTTATAGTTGCTTTTAAAATATACGCAGCAAAAATTTTATTAAGAACCTATATTAAATGACTATCAGAATGATTCAAATTTAATTAAGATAAAAACAATAACTAATTATTATTTATTCTTTTGTTATCAAGTTGTAAAAACCTTGCTTCTCACCTATGTTAAATAAAATGAGACTTTATAATGTTTTAAAATTAAAATTTAATGCCTAATCGAAAGGAAAAATCGATTAATTATAGTGGGTCAAAACAAACTGTCATAATGCTAAAAATATATACTATTTACTATAAAAACGGCTTATTTTAACTGTAAAATATCAAATATTTCATAAACAGTTATTAAATAAAAATACTTGTTGTTACTCGTTATTCTTTTAATTAAAATGTAGTAACTTTATGATTTCTACCACTGTATACTAAAGACTAAAATTACTATTTTAATTAAGTTTTTCGATAAAATGAGAGAAATTTAGCATAATTTTAGCCAATATTTTAAAAATAAATAAATTATTATGATCTAAATTAACTGATTTTGAATAGTCTTCTATTTCATAATAAACAGTATTTAAGCTTTTACTCTAATTCATAAATTTGTATTTAAAATTAAAAATACGAAATTTACACTTTTAAAAAATTTTAAAATTATCTATGGGATAACTGAAAAATTAAATCAAAATGTGGTTTAATGCATTTAACAAAACTTAGTTTGTTTATAAAATAATCTTAGATAAGAAAGTTTGAGTCGGGATCAAAATCATGAAAATAGATAAAAACACTAATAAGAGGTTTTATTTAAATTGAAGATGATATTATCATTTAGTCTTATTATTCATTCTTGTTTATATGTTTGTTGTGGCGATTAAGTATGGTGTTATTAAAGAAGGGTGATACAAAAATTTAACTGATAATAATAAATATAATTTCATTTTAAGTTATGATGCAATGAACTCATTTTTTACAACTCATGTTAACTTATTAACTTTTATTTGACTAACTATTATCATTCTAGGATATGACAAAATTAGAACTAACTCAAATTGAGCTTGAACTGCAAGAAACTTAATTTTAAACTGAAATATTCTTATGTTTTTAGGATTTTTAGTCGGATTAATATTTACCACAACAAGATTAGCTAACCAACTGGTTTTAATCGAAAGATGAACTAGATATCAAACTATAGTTACTGTTGTTGTACATTTTGTAGTTCCTTTGGCTTTAGTTATTATTTATTTTTTTGAACAAAATTCCTGCTATTATCAGTTTAAAAAACTTACAAAATATTGAAATGAATTAGTACTAGTTAATATTTATCCCTTATTTTATCTAGGGTTTGTAATTGTTAGATCCATTATTTATAAAAAGGCTGTCATTCAAGATTATCGTTTTGTTTATGGATTTTTAAACTTTGAAAAACCACTGTTTGGTTCGTCAAGTATAGTTTATTTGGTCTTATTATTTATTATTACTATTTTAGTAACTCTTGTGGTTCATATTAATATAATGCTATATAACAATTTATGTTTTAATTATCAAAATAAGAGTTCTAAAACTAATCAACTTAAATCTGACCAAAAAAACTTAAACCAGAAAAACAACAACTATAAAAGTTAGTGGGTGAAAAAATGAAAAAACAAAAATCCTCATTTCCAGGAAAAAAACTAGGTAGAAATTTTTTTAAATCAATTAAAAAACCTTTTAGTTTTTTTTATTGATTAGCTGAATCGCTAACCGTATTTAAAAGAAATAAACATCAAAAATACGTTAGTGAAATTTCTGAATTAAATAAGATTAATAAAATAATGAAATATTTTTATAAAAGAGAAGAATTCATTTTAAATTCTGATAATAAAATTAGACCTGTGGTTTTTAAAACTGATGATGATCTAAAAATAGTTGGATTAAAATATATCACAAATCCAGACTCTAAAAAATGGATCATTACCTCACATTGATTTGCTGGACATAAATATTGAGGATTAATACATGTTAAAGCTTTTATCGAGCTTGGTTATAATGTTTTAGCTTATGATTTTAGAAATCATGGAGAATCTGATCAAACTGATGTGGTAAGTATGGGTTTATTTGAAAGTAGAGATCTGATTGCAGCAGTTAAGTATTTAAAAGAAACTGAACAAGTTGAAAGTTTAGGTTTATTCGGTATGAGTATGGGTGCTTATGTTACTAACTATGTAGCAACAACTCAAAAAGAGTTACTAGATAGTAGTAACGTTAAATTTATTATTAGTGATTCAACTTATGGATCTATGGAATCATTATTATATAAGACTTGAAGAGTCAGGTTTAGACCACTTTTAAATAAAAGACTAGCAAGAAAAATCATTAATAAAATTATTGCTGCTCAAAAAGCAGCTACTAACCAAGATCAAGAAGAGCTAAACTTATTTAATAAATATGAACTATATGATATTATTCCAGCTAGTGCTCCAACTCTTTTTATTCATGGAACTAATGATAGTATAACCCCACACACTGATACTTTGAGATTATATATTGACCGTATAAATCATTGTAAAGATGATGAAATTTTAATTTATAATTCATGTAGCCATTGTTTCGCATTAAAAAATCATTATTATCAAACAGTTTATAGAATTTTAATGTTTGAAAACAAAATCATCAAAGAAGATCTAACTACTAAAAAAGCATTAGAAAAAATGAATATAACAGATGAAATTATTAAAAATAATTTCAATGAAATAAAAGAAGTACCAACCTTTCATTTTTCAGTAAAAAATAAAAAAGATTAATTAATTTTTCAAATATCTAGCTAATAAAAACTTCTAAAATTTTTGATTAGAAGTTTTTTAGTCAATATCAACAATAACAAATCTTAGTGGGTTTCCTCCAAGTTTTTCATTCATTTCACTCTTTTCGATAGAATTGGGATTTTTTACTTTTAAAAATTCGGCTTTAATATATTTTAAAATATCAAATTTTTCTGCTTTAAATTGGTCTTTTGATAGTTCAGAATATAAAAATGCATAGTTAAAAATTGAGGTTTCAATATTATCATTTTTTTGTCTTATAGTAATTTTTAAAATACTATAATCTGAAGTTAGTAAATACATTTCATCTGTGTCATTACTTCTATTTCAGACACCAAATTGCAGAATTTCGTTAGTTTTTAATTTTCTAAATGCCCCAAATTTTAAAGCGTTATTTTGAGAATTTATTTTAGCAAATTGATTGTCATCATCATAAGCAAAAAATGTAAATCTATTTAAGTTAAATAATGTTGAAAGTCAGTTCTGCTTAAATAATTCATCAACTTTTTCATCATAATGTTTTTTTGGGTATGTATTATC
Organism: Mycoplasma putrefaciens KS1; assembly: GCF_000224105.1. NCBI lineage: Bacteria > Bacillati > Mycoplasmatota > Mollicutes > Mycoplasmatales > Mycoplasmataceae > Mycoplasma > Mycoplasma putrefaciens. The sequence goes on from NC_015946.1 coordinate 433,086, forward strand.
ATTCCCATAAGCAATTATAAAAGTGTTAGCATAGTTCAAATATTCATCTTTAACTTTTTTATAATATTGATCATTAAATGCTAAAACTTTTTGCTCAGAAATATATTTTATTTTTTTATTTTGGTCTTTAAAAGATAGGTCTAACAACCTATTAATGTATTCATGTTGTAAAAAAATTTCTCATCTGTCTTGATTTTGATCACTGAAATTTTTTTTATCAATTTGAATATTAGAATTTGAAATTGTTTCTTTATTTGAGTATTTAACTAAAAATGTTAAAGTTGATAAAATCATAATAAAAGTCAATATTAAAAATGAAACTATAGCTATTTTGTTATTTTTTTTCATTAGTTAAAACTTCCTTTGAAAGTAAAATCCCAAGTGATGGATAACCATGTTTTTGAATTAATTCAGTTTCAAAAATTTGATATCCATTTTGATCATTATGATGAATAGAAGTATGTAAAATATCAGCTAAAGTCTTTAGTGCTATTGTTTTTGTTTTGGTTTCTGAAAATAAGATGAATTTATCTATTTCAATACTATTAGCTGAAGCATTATTTTTAGGAGCAAACATTCTAATTAACATATTACTTTTTCTTATATAAAAAACATTTTTACTTAAATGTTTAGACTCACTACCTATTGCAAAGTTATCAATATAGTTATCTTTAAATTGCTTTGTTATTACAGAGCGATTTTCTTTTTCTTTAATTTTTTTTAAAAAATCTTCTGAATGACTTGCTTTTGCTGTCGAATCTAAAGATCAATATTTAGTAAATTTAAGAGCGAATTTATCAATATTTTTTAAAACGAATAATCAATTTTTAGAATAAAAATTTTTTAGTTCTCTTTCACTTTCTTCCTTTTGATTAATTAGATATTTATTACTTAAATCTTTTACTTGTTTGAATAGTTCTTGCTCTTTATCTTTATTTTGTGAATTTAAAAATTTGGTCTTTTCTATCTGATTGTTGTTAAAAATTAATTCAATAATGTTATTAATAAATTCATCTGATTTTATTTTTTTAGAATCTCTTCCATCTTTATAAACTGCAAAACCACTAGGGATTTTAAGTTCTAATTTATTGGCATTTTTTACTTGTAATGCTACTAATAAAAATATAGCCAAAGCAATCGGAATTAAAGCAGAAAAAATAGAAATAATTTTTATAACTTTTTTATTATTCATAAACATTTCTTAGTGAAAATCTAAAAATTTTTATTTTAGACTCAGAATTCTCTTTCTTGTTATCTATTTGATTTATTGAATTTAGTGAAGTTATTAATGATTGAGTGTATTGATTAATAGCTAAAAATTCATAAAATTTGTTATCACTATTTAAAAATTTTTTATATATTAAGTTTTCATGAAAAGTAGGTTTTGGTTTAACTTTTAATTGGTTTATCTTATTTTCAAGGTTAGATATTAAATTAGTTCTTTTTTCAATATAAGTTTTTAAATTTTTAACAACGGTTTGAATTTCATTAGATTTATCTTGTTCTTTAAAAATTGCAATAAATTGGCTTTTTATCTTCTCTTGATTTGGCATTTTATTTTTTAAATTATCAAGATTATTTTTAAACTTTGTTCAACTTGAGCTAATTTTTGATTCAGACCCATTGTTAGTTTTTAAATCAGAAGTTAGTACATTAACTATTTTTTTAAAACCTATATTGTACTCATTAAAAATTGATTTTATTCTCCAATCTAGTTTATCAATGACTGGTTTTCATATCTCATATTCTTGATTTATAAATTCTTTTTGAACTTGATCAACTTCACTATTTTCAAATTTTTCTTTTTCAGTTTCTAAAAATTTATCAAGATTATTGGCTCTAGATTGATGAATTTTATTTTCCAAATCCTCAAGTTCTTTTTGAATGTTCTTGTGATTTAAAATTATAAAAAGATCTGGATGCATTTCAATGTTTATTTTATTATCATTTTTAGTTTGATATTTTACTAGTTTAATAGCTTTATTTTGATCATAAATTAAATAAAAAACTTGTTTTTCTTTGTATTGATCAACTTTGTCAAGATTTTTAATATTAATAGTTATTAGTTCTGATGGTTGTTTATCGTTAATTTTGATTAAAGGAGAGTTAAATTTTTTGATCACTTGTTCGAATAAGTATTTATCATAACTTGATGAAGTATAAAAATCAGCATAAGGATTAAAAGTAAAAGCAAACTTATTAATATTATTTAATATTCAATACCAGTGAAGATGTAAATTATTTTTAATAGTTTCTTTAGCTTTTTTCATCACTTCTCTATACTGGGTATTAACTTCATCATCAATGGTATTAGAAATAAATAAAGGATATGAAGTTAAAGCATATTTAAAATCAGTAAAAGCATTCACAAAGCGATTTTCCTGAGACAAAATATAATTTTGTTTTTCAGCTTCTTGGTTTTTAAAAACAGTATTTAAAATAGTTCTAATGTGTGGATTTTCAGATAATTTATTTTTAAATTCTTCTAGTTTAAAGTTTGTGTTAGTTTGTAACTTATTTACTCTAAATGTATTTGATGAACTAATACCAATTGCAGTAAAAATAATTAAACTACTAGCTAGTAATAACTTTTTCATAAAACAATTCCTCTAAACTTTTTTGTTTAGCTCCAGTATATAAAACACTTCCATTATGGATTAAAGTAACAGAATTAGCATACTTATCAATTTCAGATAAAATGTGTGAACTAATCAAAATGGCAATTTGTTTTTCTTGATTTAGCTTTTGTAAAAAAGTAAATAGTTCATGTCTTGCAGTGGGATCTAAATTTGCAGCTGGCTCATCTAAAATTAGTATTTTAGGATCATGTAGTAATGCTTGGATTAAAAGAATTTTTTTCTTTTGACCTGATGAAAAATTTGCTGGTTTTTCGTTAATTAACTGTTCAATATTAAACATTTTTAAAAAGGCTTTAATTTTCAAATCAGCAGTTTCAGAATCAATTTTTGAAAGTTTTGCAAGATTGATTAAATACTGGTAACTTGTTAACTCTCTAGGAAATAAAGCACTCTCAGGAACATAACCCAAATAAGTTCTTGCTAGTGGATTATTAATATCAATTTGATTGATTAAAACTTTACCTTTGTATTGTACAGATGCACCAATAATTGTTTTAATAGTTGTAGTTTTTCCAGCACCGTTTTCACCAATAAAAGCATGAAAATCACCTTTATTAACAACCATACTAATATTTTTAACACCTCTATTTGACTGATCAAAAATTTTGCTAAGATTATAAATTTCTAAGACTTTTTGCATTCTAGATATACTCCTTTTTTTGATAAAGTTTAAAAACTAATACAAATTCAGTTGCAATTAAAATGATTCATAAAGCAAATATAATATATTTGTTTACTATTTGTTGATTTCTTGTAATTGCATATAAGTTAGGTGCTGAAGAAAATAAGTAATTATCATCACTTTTTTCTAAGTGATATCTTATTACTGGTTTCTTTTCTTTTTCTAAAACTGTTTTATTAAAAGCTTTAAACCCACCTATTAAAAAATCTTGATTTTTGATTTTTAAACTTATTTGATAATTGGCATAGGTATTTTCATCATTAGGATTTTTGATCATAGCTTGATAGATTAAAGAATCTTGATTGTTAAAATAAATATAATTCATTAATAAAACAGCTTTGTAAATATCTAGCTCATAAATTGAACCTAGTTTAGCTTGTTTTATTGAATTTGGATCAAAAAGGTCTAAATTAAAATTTTGATAAGTGTTAATCTCACTATTTGGATTGGCAAGATATTCTGAGATTTTTTGTAGTAATCAAGAATTTAATTGTTTTAAAGATTTTTTGTTATTTGATAATTGGTAAGTTAATTGGTTAACAAATTTTTTAGCAATTTGATTAAACTTCTGATCTTGTAAAGCTTGAAAGACTTTATCTCATTTAATTCTTCCAACAAAACTACTATCATTATTTGAAAAATTAGCTTGATCATCAATAAAATCACTTTCAACCTTATCAACACCAACTCGTGCATAAATCACATCATAATTAGTAATTTGGGTTTGATCTGAAAAAATCGAATGTGCTTTTAATAATCCTGGAACAATATAGCTTGCAAAGATTTTAGTTTGAAAATTTGCATCAAAACTTTTAGTTAAATATTTAGTTTGTTTTAAGTTATCAATTAATTTGTAATTATAAGAAATATCATCTAAGTTTTTATAATAAAGATAGTTGCTTAAATTGGAAGTGTGATTATTAACAGAGTTAAATAAGTTTTTATTTTTAAAGTTAAAAATATTAATTAATTGATAAGGAATAGAAATTCAAGAATAAACTTGTCACGAACTTAAATTTTGATTAGTGTGTTTAACTAAATCATTTAAATATTTTAATTGCTGTTCATTAAACTCTTTGTTTTCAAAACCATTTGGCATTAATAATAGCTCATCTTTATTATTGTTAAGAAAATAAGCTTCAGCATTTAGTTGATTACCTGCATGATGATACTGATATTTTTGATTAATAAAAAAGCTAGCCTGATCAAGATTTGATCTAACATTACTTGCTAAGACCATTCCTGTTAAACTTAAAGGAATAAAGACTATTAAAGGAATGGTAATCGCGATTTTTTGACTTAGCTTATAACTTAATAAACTAACAAATAAACTAATTAAAAAATAAACAATCAAACTAACAATAAATAATAACAATGATTTTAATAAAATCTCAACAAAATTATTAGTTGCATATAAATACAAAAAACCTGAAACCAATAAACTTGCTGATCATATTAAGCCAAAAAATGCTAAACAAATTAGTTTACCTAAAATTAAAGATTTTCTTGAAATTGGTTTTGAAAGAGTAATTATTTCTAGACCTTCTGCTTGTAGATCTTTGAACAAGTTTAATGCTTTAATCGATCCATAAATAACACTAACTACAATAATTAAAAAAGTGTATAAAAAACTTGCTAAATCATGATATTTGTCAGTAATGATAAACTTAAAAATAAGTCCAACAATAAACGAACTAATTACAATAGTGATAGGAATAAGTAATGATGATTTCTTTTTTAAAATAATGTTAAAAGCAAAAAAAGCATAGTCAAAAGCTGACTTTAACACTGTAGATTCACTTCTCTTTCTTATTTATAAAAATTATAAATAAGAAAATTAAAAAAGAAAAAATTTAACTAAGAATTTAGTATTTTTTAAAATTAAAATGGTTTTTTTATTCTAGTTAACTATCAAAATGTTAAAAAATTAAACAATAGTAAATGGTCCAGTTCATTTGTAATGATTAGTTCAAAAATTAAAAACTTTCATCACAGGAATATAACTAAGTTTAATAGATTGCGCATAAGTTCTTGCTGCTTTAAAATCAAACTCATATTCACTAATTGTTGTTTTAACTAGTTTAGTAACTTCATCATTGTAATAGATTTCTAATTTTTGTTTATATCTTATAGATAAATAATAAGTGACAAATAAACACATTAAAAATGCAAAACATAAATAACTACTAATTGGATTAATTCAAAGTCACAATAAAACAAATTCAAACTGACTAATACGATCATTGCTAGTGTTATCTATCATAAAATTAGTATTTGAACGATGATAAATATATAAAAACACTGAAAATATAAAACTAACTGTAATTAAAAAAAACAGAGTATAAGGAATTGTGTATATTAAAGTTTTATAAGTAGTTAGTTTGTTATCTTTTTGAATTTGTTTAGCTGAAATTCATAATCTTGAAATTAAATAGTCTAACTCATAACCAGTTGATTCAAAAATACGTTTACTAATAAAGATTTGTTTTTTATTTTTATGTACATTTTTAAAGATTTTAATCATCTTTTCAGTATCAGTATAAATAACTTGATACTCTTTTAAATTAAACATAATTTGAAAATTTTTGATAAGATTGTTAATCTCAGTTGAAGTAATATTATTATTTGAACTATTTATATAAGGTACTGTATGGTTTAAATAAGATTTTGTACAAAATAAATACAAGATTAGAATTGAACCTAATAAAAAAACATTAATTACTAACAATAATAAATTTAATCAATTATGTGTCATATCATTCCTGTAAATTTTTTGATTTTTATATGTAATAATTTTATCTTATTAAACTGTTGTTTAAAAGTTTTGAAGTTAAAAAGAACTAGTCAAAAGATTTGAATCTAGTTCTTTAAAATTATAATTCTGCGTTATGATAAACATTTTGTACATCTTCTAAATCATCTAATTTGTCTAACAATATTTGAAGCTGTTTTTTAGTGTCTTGATCTTTAATAACTATTTTTTGATCAATGGGAATCATAGTTGTTTCAGAAATACTATATTGGTCTATTTTTAAATCATCTAAAGCCTTTTTAACGCTTGCAAATGATTTAAATGGAGCATAAACAATAATATGATCGTCTTGTTCAACAACATCATTAACTTCAAGATCTGCTAGCATTAAAGCTTCTAAAACTTCTTCAACTGTTTTAGCTTTAAAAGCAAAGATTGAAACATCATCAAATAAAAAGCTTACTTTTCCATCAGGATTTCCGTTATTTTTATTAAACACTTCTCTGATTAAGGCTGCTGCTCGGTTGACATTGCTTGTTAAAACATCAACAATAATGGCTGTATTACCAGGTCCAATTCCTTCATATCTATTAGCTGTATAACTTTCAGAATCACCACCAGCTGCTCTTTTAATCGCTCTTTCAATGACATCTCTTGGTATTTGGTTAGCTTTAGCTTTGTCAATTACTGAACGTAGTGCTAAATTTGAATTTGGATCTATGCCACCTTGCTTAGCGGCCATATAAATTTCTTTTGCTGCTCGACCGTTTGCTGCAGACTTTTTAGCTGCAGTTTTAGCCATTGAAGCAGCTCTAACTTCGTGTGCTCTTCCCATTATTTTGCTCCTTATTTTTAAGCTCTTTTTCTAATTGCTCTAGTTTAGGCATGATGACATTCATAATTTTATCAATATTTTCTTCATCTGCATTGACTACAAAAAACGGAAAATCATAAATATTTTTTTCATAAAATTCATCATAATTTTTATTTAGAATTTCTCAATATGAATTATCAATTAATAGTTCTTGCGGCCTTCCTCTTTGAGCTATTCTTTTTATTGATGTTTTGGTAGAAACTTTTAAATAAATAACAATATCAAATTTAACTCTTTCATCTGGTAGCTTTAGATTTTCTAAAACCACATTATCATAAAAATCAATATAAGTTTTATAATCTGTTGGATTAACATTCCCTAGATCATAATTAACTTTCATAAAGATCGGATCTTCTAAAATAGTTCTATCAAAAATGATATCTTTTAACTGCTGAGCTTGTTTTAATTGTTTAGATCTAGCTGTTAACATATAGATTTGCATCTTAAAAACAGTTGCTTTTAAATCTTTATAATAATCATCAAAATATGGGTTTTCTTCAATTGGTTCAGGAAAAATTTCATATCCTAAACGTTTGCTGATTTCTTTTGAAACAGTCGATTTTCCTGCTCCAACAGTACCAAAAATAGCTATTCTCATCTTATCGCTCCAATTTTCTTGCTAATTATATTTTAATACACAATTTAACTATCTTTTTGTCTTATAGACTTATAAATTCCATAAAGCTTTTTCACTTCATTGGGTTTTAATTCTCGATATTGACCTGGTTTTAAATCACCAATTTCGAGAAATTCTATTCTAGTTCTTTTTAACTTAATTAAATTTAAATTAGCTGCTTGTAGCATCTTTTTAACGTGATGTTTTCTTCCTTCAGTAATTGTTAATTCAATGATTGAAAAGTTCTTTTCTTGGTCATATTTTAATAATTTAGCATCAATTGCTTTAGTTAAATAATTATCATCGATAATAACTCCATTGACTAACTCAGCTATTTGCTTTTTTGAAACTATTCCAGCACACATTGCCTGATAAGTTTTAAAAAATTCATATCTAGGATGCATAATAAAATGTGACATTTCTCCATCATTTGTCATAATTAACAAGCCACTAACATCATAATCTAATCTACCTATTGGATAAACTCGATGTGGCAAGTCTTGAAAATAATCAGCAACGGTTTTTCTTTTTTTAGGATCATACATTGTAGTTAAAACTAGTCTTGGCTTATAAAACAAATAATAATATTTTTGATTAGCCGAATCTGAAATTACTTCTTGGTTATTAATTTCAATTTTTGCATTACGATCAACTTTGGTTCCTAATTCAGTAATAATGATTCCATCAACTTTAACTCTACCACTAGTGATTAATTTTTCGGCAGCTCTTCTCGAAGCATAGCCTCTGTTAGCAATTACTTTTTGTAGTCTTTCTTTAGTCATATTTTCTCCTTTTAGAAGCACTAATTTAATTAATAGATTTTGATTTAGATGGATAATTAATTGATTTGAGCTCTAATCTTAGTATTTAAATAGTACAAACTATTTTTTTCAGTTTAACTATAGTTTGTGGTTTAGTCAGCTAACCTAATTATAATAAAACTAATTAGAATTAATAGATGAAAAAATAAATAGTAGACTTAATAAGTTTTGAATGCTTTTAACTAGATTTTTTATTAAAAAGCAATATAAAAGAACCCTTTTCTAATTTTTAGATTTTTTAAGGTTCTTTTATAACTATAAACAATAACAAGTGTAATTCTAAATAATAATTAACACTAATTAAGCTCTAATTTTTTAATTTCTTGAACTGTTTTTTGATAGTCTTCAGATGAAAACAACATTGAACCAACTACGATTCAATCAAAACCATAGTCAATTAGTTGTTTAATATTTTCTCATCTAACTCCACCATCTATTTGAAATTTTAAATGACTGAATTGCGCTTTTAATTCTTTAATTTTAGCTAATTTATTTCAAGTTTGATCTTCAAATTTTTGACCAGTAAATCCTGGTTTTATTGACATGAAAGTAACTTGATTTAGATCATTTAATAGTGGTATTATTTCTGAAAAATCATTGTTTAAATCAAGAGCAATTCCTGGTTTTAAACCAAGATTTTTGATTTCTTTAATTCATTGTTTTGCTTGGTTGATATCTTTTATGGTATTAAAATGAAATGTAAAATAATCAGCATCTTTAAATAACTTAATTTTATCTAATAAATCAATTGCCATTATGTGCACTTCAATTTTCAAATTAACAAAAGTTTTTTTAATATCTTGTAATAGTTTAGCGCTTAAACCATAGTTTTTGACAAATACCCCATCCATGACATCAAAATGAATTTGATCAATTCCAGCTTTGATTAGATGATTAATTTCTTCTTTTAAATTAACTAAATCAGCACAATAAATTGAAGGTGTTAGTTTCACTATCTTAAAAACTCTCTAATTTTTTCTTCTGCTTGTTTTTGATCTAATAAGTTTTCTAAAACAATCTTTCTGTCAAAATCAATACTATTTTCTAAGTCTGAACCACAAACAACCGCTAGAATTGAGTCATCTGTAGCATCAAATGAGTTTAAATTTGTATGTGTCACTTGAATATCTAATCCTAATTGTTTAACAACATTTTTTAAATTCATTTCAATTAGTAATGATGAACCTAAACCTTGACCACAAACAGCTACAAGTTTATTTTGTTTTTTAAGATCATATTTTGTAGTTAATACTTGATTATGAGAATCTAAAGTTACTTCTGATTGTTCTTTTTGTACAAGATCAGATTTTTGGCTGTCATTTGCTTTTTGTTTTTTCTTAAACAAACTTAATACTGGTAGTAAAGCTCATAAAACAACACTTATCACTGGAATCAATCAAACAGCGATTTTAGCTCCTGATAGTTTTGTGATAATTCCAAATGGTAAACCTAATAAAAAGTCACCATCACCTCAAGCTACTTGTTGACCATTTTCAGAAATAGTTGGAATCATTTGTAAACCTAAAAATAGGAATGGTACAAATGAAATGATTAATCCGTTAATAAATGAACCAATTACAGCTCCTTTAATTCCACCTTTAGAATTTCCAAACACTCCACAAGTTGCTCCTACAAAAAAGTGCGGTACGATACTTGGAAGAATAATCACTCATCTTTTTGAGTCAACACCATTTATACTTGTAATTAAAATAGTAATTCCCATCACAATGATTCCTGCAACAAATGAAGAAATAAATCCAATTATTACTGCGTTTGGTGCGTATGGATAGACAGTTGGACAATCTAAAGCAGGTTTAGCATCAGGGACTAATTTTTTAGAAATTCCTTGAAATGATGGAATAATTTCAGCAATAAACATTCTCACTCCAATTAAAATAATTTCTACACCTGCAGCGAATGTAAATGCTTGTAATAATCCTTGAACAAAGACATCATCATCTTTTTTAATTACTCCCGCAGTGATCATTGCTTGATAACCTTTAACTCCAAGAGTTGTAAAATAGATGATCAAATAAATTACTAACATTGTAATACCAATAGCAACATTAGTATTTCTTAAAAAATTTAATCCTTTAGGGAAATTAATTTCTTCAGTTGAACGGTATGGTTTTTTACTAATTTTTGCTAATCCTGAACCGATTGCTCCAGATAGTCAATATCCTAAAGCTCCAGTATGACCTAAAGCGATTTTTTCATTATTTGTAATTCTAATAACGTGTTTATTTAGTAAAACCGGACTTAGTACCATATAAATTGAAACTACTAATCCACCTGAAATAACAACTGAAACTATGTTTGCTGTGTTTGATAAATTTAAACCCGCAATATGCATAGTAGCTGCAAACATCACTGAAAAGTAAAATAACACGTGTCCGGTTAAATAAATATATTTAAACTTAGTGATTCTTGCTAAAACTATATTTAAAACCATTGCAGTAATCATAATTAATGATCCTGTTAGAAAAACATTTGATGTATTAAGTAATAAACCCGGAATTACATCATTATAAGCTATTGCCCCAGTTCTACTAAATAATAATGTGAATGCTCTTCCTAATTTATCAATAGCTCCAGCAATTACTCCAGCTCCTCCACCAATAATTAGAAATCCTACAGCTGTTTTAATTGTTGAAACAATGGTTTCAGAAAACTTTTTTCTTTGTAACAAACAACCAACAAATGCAAATAATGCAATTAATATGGCTGGTGTACTAATGAATTGTGTGAAAAAATTAACAACGTAATTTCCAAAATTCATATTTACCTCTTTATTTATCGTATTTTTCTAAAACTAACTCTAAGTCCTTTTTATTTTTTATTTTTTCTAGTTGCTCAATAAATTCTTGATTATTAAATAATAGTGCAAATTTTTGCAAAATATCAATATGACTTGAATTATCTTTTGCAAGTAATGCTAAACAAAAATTAACATGATAACGACTCTCATTTTTAAAAATAATAGGTTCTTTAAAGACAGTTAAACTAATAACATTTTCTTTTCACTCTGGTTTGGGTGTTAAATGAAGTAAAGCAATTTTTGGTGCAACAATATAATAAGGACCATTTTGCTTAGTAATTTTTATTATTTCTTTTGGATATGAGTTATCAACATACCCATTTTGTATTAATAGTTGACTAGCTATTTCGACTCCTTGTTCTCAAGAATCAACTTTTTTGTCTATATAATCAATAAGTTCTTTTTTAAATAACATATTCTCCTTCTACATCAATTAACACACTTTGATTTTATCATTTGAAACAAACGTAATTTTCAATCATGCAGTTTAATATCTAAGCTAGTTAAAATAATCTTAAAGACTAAAATTTGTTGAATGGTTTTAAAACTCTATTAAAAAATGGTTTAAAAAAACTTAATAGCTTTATAAACAATATACTAAAGCCAGATACAAGTTAAAAAACTATACAAAAACGTCAAATATAAATCTATTAAAAAGTTAAAAAAGTAAATAAATTTTAGAAAACATCTAAGAATAACAAATCATTTGATCTATATAATTTCTTTAGTAAAAATATGTTCATTAAGAATATCTTTTTTCATTACTAAAACAATGTAACGTAACTGATTGTAATGTATTATTCGTCTTTGGTTGGTGCAAAAGTAGGGAATTTTATTAAGATGCTGTACTATTTTTATGAGTTTAATCTTTTCTGTAGCTAAATTAAATAAAAAAACAACTTCTAAAAGTTGTTCAGGGTTCTTTCTTTTGATTTATCCAGATCATAAATTCGTAGGAATAGCTAGCAAGAACCACACTGCCGATATAGTAAGTAAATATAATAGATTATTTACAATGTTAAGAATTAATATTGCTAATAGTTTTTGATTTTAATTAAATTAATTATGTAAAATTAAATTACTAACTTTATCTATTGTAATCTTTTTTGTATTCATTATAAAACTTTTTTACTAGCCTATTTTTTGTTTATTTGCTTTATATTTAGTAGATCTACCACCATTTTCTTTAATAATTTTATTATCTTCTAATAATTTATTTATTATTTCATTTGCTCTAGTTCTTTTTACACTAGCAACTTGTTCTATATCTTGTCTTGTAAAAAGGAGAGTTTTTTGAATGTAATTTCAAACAATTTCGTCTTGTGAATTAGTACTTTTATTTTCTAAATCAACTGTCTTTATACCGATAATGCTTTCAATAATATTTAATTTATTACTTTTAAAAAGATCATCTTTTTATAGTTTAAATTTCATAGAATTACTTTAAATAAATGTTCATTAGACATAAATACAGGTTTTAAATCATTTAAATAGTTAGGATGACTAGCATATAAATCTATAATTTTTGTCAAACCACTTCCTTGTTTTTCCATATAATTTATTCTTCAAAAATTTCATTTCTTCTTCATGAAACAACAGCTCACGTTGGAACTTCTTGGATATTTGTCTCATCAAACATGCCTCCCGGTGACGTAATTTCAATTCTATCATCATAAATATCTACATCAATTTGTAAACCAGTAATAGAATAGTCACGGTGAGTTAATGCGTTTACTAAAGTTTCTCTAACCACTAAGAAAGGATAATTAGGATAATCTATTCTTTTTGAGTCTTCTTTATTTCATATAATAGGATTATATTTGTTAATAAACTCTTCTGTTTTTATAAAAATATCTATTAAACTTCCATTAAATTTTTTTGTATCTAGTTATAGAATGTTTAAACTGGTTTTATCATTATCATTTCATCTTGTAGCATGAACCTTAGAATAACTTATAAAATTATTATCCGCTATTAAAGCACCGGCATGTGTTAAAAAAATATCTCTTACTAAATCAAGAGAGGTTAGTTGACTAAGAGTTTTTGCTTGTTGTCCTATTGTGCTTAGTTTTGAACTCAAGCTAGTGAAATCTGCTTATTTTCAATTAATTTTAGTTTTAAAGCTGTCAAAAGATTGCTTAGAAACTTGAAACATCAAATTTCTTAACTGAGTTGTATTAGCCTTTATACTTTGATTACTAGATCTAATATAAGCTGCATCACCTTTTTAGTTATATATCGGTATGGTGTTTGTTTACCTTTTAAAGCATTAACAGTAATGAATTTCAAATCATTGTATTGTTCTATTTCGCAGAAAATTCAGGATTTAGATCTATTTTAGTTTTGATAACTTCACTAATTGTATTGTAGTAAAACCTGTTCACTCAAAATCAGGTAATCTATTTATATCTATATTAATTTTCATTTTTATTATTAATAGGGTGATATTCTTATTATTTAAAAAAAATCATTTGAAATTGAATTAATATAATTTTCATATGCACTTTTAAAATAAGAGTCTTATTGGCATCTATATCATAATGATCTTTGGTTTGTTTCTTTTATCCATTAATGTACTGATATTTTTAAAAGTTTTATAAAATAATTCTGATTAGGATAAAATAAATTGTTAAATTTTATCTACAATCTTCTTTTCAATTTTAAATCCTATAATTTTATTTTTAACAGTATTTAAATGCTTATTAATTACTAATTCAGTAGCTTCTAAAATTTTAGTTGCTTCTTTTTTTATATTTTCAGCGGACTTACTGATTTCATTAACTTTATTAGTAATATTTTTTAAAGCATTATCTAATAAATTATTTTTAAACTCTTCAAACTCATTTAAAATATCTTGTTTTTCTTTAAATGATAATTCTTGTTGTAGTCTATTTAATTTAAGATCTTTGTATTTTAGTGCAATAGTTTCTAAAACACCTAACATAGTAATAAAATACATCGGTCTAACAACAAACATATTTTTATAATCACTAACTCGATAAATTAAACTATCACTAGTTTCATATTCTAATTCACTTACTAATAAAGCATAATCTAGATTCTTTTTGTTTCGATCATCATCTAGTTTTTTGTAATGATCACTATTTTTCTTTTTATTTTGTGAATTTAGTTGTTCTGATTTCATTTCACACATGACACTTAATAATAAATTTTGTTTTTCAGGTTCAGCATAAACTTTAAAAATAAAATCACCTTTAGTTGCTTTAGATTCGCCATCAATTTTAATTGCTTGATTATCTTTTGATAAATCTGAAGTTTGAAAAGCAAAAGTTGAAATTTTGTTGAATTCATTTAGACAATAATTTTCTAATTCTTCACCAATTAGTTTAATATTTTTAGTTAATTTTTCTCTTGTTATAAGTTCTAGATCTTTTTTCAAATTATTAATTTGTTCATCTTTTTTACTAGTTAATTGTAAAATTTGGTTTTCTTGAATCAATTCTAAGTTAGCTAGTTTGTTTTCTAGTTCAACTATTCTAGCTTGTTGCTCAAGTTTAATAATTTTTATTTGATTAGCTAGTTTTTCGCTTAATTGTTGTTTGTTTTGTTCTATTTGGTTAACCAGTGTTTGATTAGCTGCTTGCAATTCTGAGATTTGTTGAATTTTTTGCTCAGTCTCTTTTTGATATTGTTCAGCTAATTGTTGTTGATATTTTGTTTTTTCAAGTTCAGCAGTTAAATTTCACTTCTTTTTGGCTTCTTCTAATTTATTTAAATAAACTTGGTCTTTTTTTAAATTAATTTGTTCTAAAACGACACTTAAGTCAATTTCTTGAGCTTTTGATAAATCTATCACACTTGACTTTTTAGCATCTTCAAGTAATTCAATAGAATGTTTGTTTAGGATCTTAAATTTAATATCTGACATAAAACCTCCAGTTAAAGCTTTCAATATATATTCTAACTTATCTTAATAAAACTCTTAGTTAAACTTATTTAGCTAGCTTTAATGTTTTAATGTTTTTACTAAATTAGTTTACTTAACAGAGACCAAAAGACCAATAATCACAAACTTTAAGATTTTGTAGTTAGCTGATTGTCATATTTTTGTTAAAGTTTTTGTAAAATAAAATTAAAAGGAGTAGATGAAGATGGCTAAGAAAGATATTAAAGATAACCAACAAAAAAAGAAGACTAAAAAGAAATATCTAGCTGGACTAGCAGGGTTATTACTTGGAGCCGGAATAATCACAGGTGGCACTATAGGGGGAATCAAAAGTAAGAAAAGAGCTACTAGAAGAAATAAAAAAACTACTATTGATCTTGATCAAGCAATTAACCAACAATTTCGTTATATTCCAACTACTTATACTGAAAATCAAAAAGTTGTTATAGATCACATTAACAAGATAATCAATAAATTAAATAATTATAAAAAACCTGTAAATATTAAGATTAATGATCTTGAACTGATTTTTTCAAAAGAAACTAATAGTGTCAAAATTGTGGCAAAACCAAATCATAAAAAATATAAAGGTCAAGTAGAATTAGAATTTAGATCTAAAATTAGAATTTCTGATTTAATTGCTAACATCAATATAGCTGATAAGTTTGAAACAAAACCAGATAAAGAAACAGTTATTAAAGTAATTAAAGAACAAAATCCAGAATTACAAGATTTTGACTTTGAAAATAATTTAATGATCGAAATAACAGACGATAAAATTATTATTACTCCAATTTCAGATAACTATCAAGATAAAATTGAAATTAAACTTGATCTTAAAGACAGATCTGAAATTTCAAAACCAGAAAGTGATGAAACTCCAATTTATACTGATATTACTCAAACAGAACTTAAAGAAATTGGTTATTTTAAAAATAGTGCTGGTCAATACCAAATTAAACCAATACCAATAACTGTTAAAAAGGTTCCTGATAAATTACCAGACTTTATAACAAATTTAAAAGGTGCTTTTGAAGGAAATGTAAATCAAAACATATCTGGACTAGAAAACTGAGATACTTCTAATGTAACAAATATGATTGATATGTTTAAAGATGCTAAAAACTTTAACCAACCTTTAGATAATTTTAAAACTTCAAACCTAGTTGATATGGGTAGAATGTTTTCTGGAGCTAGTGCTTTTAATCAAGATATTTCAAGCTGAAACACTTCAAGAGTACAAAATATGGGTGAATTATTTAAAAATGCCAGTGCCTTTAATCAAGATATTTCTGCTTGAGATACTTCAAGAGTAACTGATATGAATAGTATGTTTAACGGAGCTAGTGCTTTTAATCAAAACCTTTCAGAATGAGATGTCAACAAAGTTATTTACTGAAAAGACTTTAATAAAAATGCACACTATCAATTTAAAGATAAAAAAATTCCAGAAAAATTTACTACCATTTCTAGATAACAGTTATAAATTCAAAAATTGATAATAAAAAACTCTCTTAATTGCTAACTAAAAAACTAATTGAAAATCAACTAAAAGTGAGTCTCAATTAGTTTAAAATAATAAAAAGTTCAAATCAGATAGTACTTGAATTAGAGTTTTATATTTCAAAAGTACAGTTTTTAACTAATTATAATAAAACCTATTTTAAAAATTTAATTACTATTATTATCATTTTTATCAGAAAAAGTTAAGAAATTATCCGATGGTTAGTTCTTGACTTTTATAGTTTTTTTTGGAATGCTAATGATCTAAATCAAAATCTTCAACTTGACCAAATAAGTCTTGGTTTTCATTGTCTTGTTTTGTTTGCTGATCAATAATTTCTTGAATTTCTTGATCTGAAATTGATGGTAATTCTTCAAGACCCTTTTCTAAGTTAAAAATTTTAAAAAAATTATCAGTGATAGTATATAAGTTTGCTCTTGTAACTGGGTCTTTTTTAATTGCTTTAATTAATTTTTTTTCTCTTAATTTGTACATTTGATAAGCTGAGTCGCTATTTCTTAAATTGTCAATTTCAGATTTAGAAATTGGTCCTTTATATGCAACAATAGATAGAACTTCAATAGTTGATCTAGACAATTTTCTATTTTCTTGAAATTTTTCTAATTTAGCAAAATAAGAATGTAATTCTGGTTTTGTCTGCATGCGGTATTTATTTTTAGCAAAAACTTGAATGGATAAAGCACTATCTTCATCAGCTAGATATTTTTTATTCAAATCAATAATTGCTTGTTTAATTTCATTTGGTTTAATTGATTCTAAGACATTTTGAATTTCAACTAATGAAATACCTTCATCACCATAAATAAATAATAATCCTTCGATAATAGCTTTAATGTTGTTCATACTGTACCTCGCTTTCTCATGCTTGGAGTTGTTTAATAATGATACTTTCATCTTGAACAACTTCTTTTCTAAAACCTATTAAAATATCATTTTCATGTTCACTAATAGTCATGATTTGATATCTAACAAGATCTAACACAGCTAAAAAACAACTAATTAAATTCTTATTATTTAAATTCATACCTTCTAATAACTCATAAAGTGTTCAAACTTTAACTCTACTAGTTTTCATTTTGGCGATAATTTCATTTGCTATTTGTTGAGGTGAGATCGCTTGAGTAGTTAGTGTCTGATAAATTTCATTTTCAAAGTCAAAATCATCATAATAATCATTGATCTTTGACTTACTAATAACTGATCTAAAAATTTCAGTAAATTTATCTAAATCAATATCTAAAGGATCTAATAAAACTTCTTCACTATTAAAGGCTAATTCCTTACTAAAGTTTTGTTTAGATTTTTTTTTAGATAAGGTAGTAAAATATAAATTTTGACTTTCAACAAAAAAGTTGGCCATGTTTTTAATTTGATCATATTGTTCAATACGATTAACCAATTCATCGAATTCAAGTTCATCAGTTGCTGATTCAACTTCAACAACTGGTAATAAATAACGTGATTTTAACTCAATCAGTTGTGCTGCAATTGTCAAATATTCACTAGCTATTTCAATATCTAATTCCTGATTTTGTCTAATATATTCTAAATATTGATCTAATATTTCTATTAAACTTAATTTAACAATACTGATCTTTTTTTCTTTGATCATTGTTCATAACAATTCAATAGGACCTGAAAATTGATCGATAGTAACTTCAGTTCAATGCTTCATACAATAACCATGCTTTCTTAGTTATTTGAGTTTAAATCAATTAATTTTGTAATTTCTTGATTAGATTTAAAATCAAATTCAATTTGAAGTATAATTCTACAAATTATTATAAATAAAGATTTTGTCGTATTGCTAATATTCAAATTATTCTCTTTATTTAAATAGAAATGATCTAGATAATATTTAAGTTTTTCAATTAAATTAAAAATTAAGCTTTTATTTAACTGTTTAAAAAACTCATCACTACGATTCATAGTTCCTCTTGTCTTATAAAAAACAAAAGCTAAGTTTACAAAGTCTTTTTTAAAAACATAGTTATTTTCAAATTTAGTTAATGGTTTTAGATTGTATTTTAAATCTAAATTTAACATGTGATAGGTCATTTTATTGAAGTTGTCATATAAATAATTAAAGATTGCTTGTTGAAGGTGAAATTCTTGATCTCAAATATTAAAAAAAGTTTCAGTTGAATCATACAAACTATCTTCTAAACTCTGACGAACATAAAAGATTAAATTTGCTTTAATAATTTCAAAGATTTCTAAATTACAAAAAGTTTTTCTTGCTAGTAAAATTGCAATCAAAGTTTTTAATAAATGTAAAAATTGATCAACAAGTTTTTTTTCTAATAGTTGAATTTGTTGATTAATTTCTAAATCTAATTTATTTTTTTGAAGTTGTAATTCATTATTTAAATAATAAGCAATTTCTTGATTCTGAATTAAAAAATTATCAACAACATTTGTTGCATAATTAGCAATGTCAACTAGTTGTTGATTACTAATGTCTTTTTGTTTACTTGCTTGAATTAATTGCTTTAATTTTAAATTAATTAAATTTAAATCTTTGACTGTCATATTATTCACCATTATTTTTTAAAAGCAACTACAACTTTTAAAACATTTGCATATCATAATAATTTTTTAATTTTAAGATCTAGTTGATGATTATAAAATTGATCAACTAACTCTTTGTTTAATTGATTTTGAAAATCTAAATTATTTAAAATCACATCAGTTGAATTTTTAAGTTCTAAAACTTTTTGTTGAATTTCATCAATCAATATCTTAGAATCTTTGATTTGTAAATCGGTGATTTGCTTCTTTTCAAATAATTCGAAAAGAAGTTCTTTAAAATGATATGTTTGATTAAGAAAATCATTTAATTCTCTAAACATTGTAAAATCTAACGCATCATAAAAACTATCTTTTAAATTTGAATTACAAATTTCATCAACATATAACAGACTAAATAAATCAGATTGAAGCACAACAGTTCTGCTGTTTAAAAGTGCTGTATTTTGGATAATATCTATTAAAAATTGTTTGATTTTGTCATCAAAATCTAACTGATATTGATTAATTCAATAGTTCAAAAAATCTTTAGCTACTTTAATATCAATATCTTTAGTATTAGTTTTATTAGAATTTAATAATTGCTGACACTTTAGTAGTTTCATAATTATTCTATTACCAATCTAGTGTTAATTTTATCTTCAAGATTCTTTCTTAAAATGGTCGCTATTTTAATTTTAAAAGTCGTTAGATCATGATATTCAGCAATGATTCTAGGCGCTAATCAAACAACTGCTACTAAATAGCTTGCAATAACAACAAATAGAGTCGAGCAAACTACATAATATGCATTACTGTTTAAAACGACAAAGTCTTTAATTTGTTGAGCGTCAGTTGCACTAATTATGGCATCAGTATTTTTAAATATTGCAAATAAAGCAACACTTTTACTTTTTAAAATATTAGTAACTGTATTAGGAAGTAAAAACCCTAGACAAGCAAAGCTTATATAAATTCCAATAATTGGTGTTTTTTTAACACGATAGTTTCACATTAAAGCGATTCCAAATCAAGTATAAAAAGTTACAAACAATAACAATCCAAAAATAAATGATACTACTAAAATTAAATAAACATTATGAACAAATGTCATAACTATTAATCCTGCCATAGCAATTGCTGTTAGTAATGAAATTGCTTTAACAACTCCTATTGAATCTAAAACAAATCTATAAAATAGATATCCAAAAATCATTTGCCCACCTATGAATAATAAATTATGGTTTCTTAAAACTAATAGCACATTTTGATTAATATTATCTTGTGATTTAATCATCGCTGCAATATACATTTCAAAGATAGGCGATCTAATTAAAGCATTAATCAGACCAATTAAAAATCCAATTAGCATCAATCAAATAAGAGTTTTTTTGTCAGGTTTTTGTAGTGAGTCTAATAAAATATCATCATAACGTCTAATTTTTTGTTTATTTTCTTTTAATAAAATAGAGATTGATAGTGAAGTTAATAAAGCTAGTAAGGCGATAATAAGGATGATTTTTGCATCACCAAAGCTCTGGAAATGATGATTATTAACCAATGTTAGTGAATAAATTTCAACTGCAATAAAAGTAGAAAAAACGATTCAAACTCCACATTTCATAGAAGTTAAAATAGGAAATAATCTTTCATGAAACTGTTCATTATAAAATAGAAAATAAATAGTTTTTGCAGAAATAGCTATTCCTATTAAAATAGACATAAAAATAACACTAACTGCGCTAGGATGAATCACAAAACCTAAAATGGTCGCTAAAATAGCAGAACCATTAGCAATTCAAATTCACAATCTTCTTCTATGTAAAAAAAATGTTAATTTAACTGAAAGTGGGCTTAAAGCTGCTAAAAAAATTACATAACTACCTATAAGTGAAAGTAATATCATCACTGGTAGTGAAAGATTTTTATCATCTAAACTAACTAAAGCATCATTATTGATTTTGATTAAAAAAATCGATGCAATTCAAAATAAAGCCAGTTCTAGAAAAAATAGTTTCTTTTTTGATGATGTTTTATTTTTATAAAATAAAAAATGTGTCAAGGCTAATCCTAAAATAATAATTATAGGATTGACTATATACAAGTCTCATCTTAAACTCGACATCAAATCACCATCTTCTACTACTATATATAAATTATAAATAAATAAAAGAATTTATTTAATGGTTTTATTTATTATATTAACACTATTAAAAAATATAAATTACCTAAAATTTTAATAGCATTCAAAAAATGAGTAATACAAATTATTACTCACATTACTTATTATTTTTATTAAGCTTGACCTAGACCTTGTGCTTTTCATTCAGCTAAAATTTGGTCTTTTTCTCCTTTAGCTAAACGATCTTTATATTCTTGATATCTTTGTTGACATTCTTTAACTTCTTCTAAAGCTTCTTCTAAACTACCTCATCCATTAATTTTGACAACTTTATTTTGTAGTGCTTTATATTGTAAAAAGAAGTTTTCAATTTCATCACGGTAATGTTTAGGAACATCATTTAAAGTTTGATAGTCTTTAAATCTTGGATCATCATTAAATACACCAAATAATTTAGTATCAATTTCTCCAGCATCAATCATTTTAATTGAACCTAAAATTCTAACACTAACTTCAACACCTGGTAAAGTTGGATAAGTACACAATGAAATAACATCTAATGGATCTCCATCTCAGTCTAAAGTATTTTCAATCATTCCATATTCACCTGGATAGAAATTTGCCCCATACAAAACACGATCTAATTTAATTCTTTTGGTTTTTTCATCAACTTCATACTTATTTGATGAACCTTTAGGAATTTCAACTATCATATCAATTACGTTATTTTTTGACATATTTTTTCTCCCGCTTCTATTCTTATTTATAATTCTATATCAATATTTTAATTTTATATCATTTCAATTTTTAGCAAGTTAAGTTTTATTTATAATTTTTATAAATAGCTACATTTTAATGTATAATGAATTTATAATTTTTATAAATAGAAAGAATCTGAGTATGCAAAAGATAAACACACCAAAAGATCTAGTATCTGAAAATGATTGTTTAATAGTTGACTCAACAGAACAAAAAGATCACAACCACTTAAGTGCAGATCATTACCACGGTGTTCATCATATCGATAAATATGGAAATCATGATGATGTTGAAACAGCAGATTTTGAGCTAAGATCCGTCTTTCAATTTTCAAAGAGAAAGTTAATTTTTAAAATCGTGCTAACTGGAATATTTCTTGCATTAACTAGTGCGGTGGGTGCATTAGATATTTTATTAGAATCTATTCATATTCCGGTTGGTGGAGATCAAGTGTGAATTGAAACTAGATTTTTAGATATTACTGTTGTATGTATTTCGATTGCTACACTAGGTCCGATATTTGCTAGTTTAGTTGGTTTTTTAAGTCCGATTATTCACAATTTAATTCATGGTATGGAGCATGGTTGAATTCAACCACCAATTCAAGCAGTTGAATATGTCATTATAGTTTGATTAGTATTTTTAATTTTTAATGTGTTATTTAAAAATTCTCCAATTCATAAAGATCAGGATCCAAAAGTTGCAAACTTTAAAAGATGAGCACCTTTACCAATTATGGTAGTTTTAAGCGCTTTAATTGCCACACTTGGTTTAGCTCTTGCTTTATACATTCAATCCTTACTACCACATGGTTCGCATTCACATAATCATGATCATAATCATGGAACTGGAGAACAGTTAGAGTGAAATAATGTCAACATCTTTATTATGCTGGCTGTTTTTGGTTGAAACTGTTTAAGATTTTTTATAGCACTATCATTATTTACTGTTATTGAGTGAAAAATGAGACCTATTAACCACAGATATCGTTAAAATGCTTAGGAATTTTTATTTTGTTATGATTCAATTTATAAAAGATTAGATAATTTACAACTAATGTGTATAATTATCATTATATAAGGGTGCTGTAAAAAGCTGAGATTATACCTATTAGCAGATCATGGTAATTCATGCGTGGCTAGAATATCAAAATGGTTGTCTCTTTTTGCGTATGCACTTAGAAACACCCTTTTTATTTGCCCTTATTCGAGGAGAAACAAATGAATAAGAATAATTTAAAAATTATGATAACTATGTCAGTAGCAGTTGGTGTTGGATCAACTTTGACTTTAGTTAGTGCATGTAATACAAGATTTGCTCCTAGTTGAGATGATACTATTACAATTACAAACGGTTGAATTAATCCTGGATTTTCAGGTACAGAAAAAGAAGAAGATTTTATTAAGTTATTAGAAAATAAATTTAATGGCCTAAAAAATCAGAACAAAGCTACCAGAAAATATAAGGATGTAAAATTTCAAATTAAAGGTGATGGAGATAAAAAAGCTTTTTTAGAAAATTTAAAAGCTAATGACAAAAAAAATAATGTTTATATCGCAAATTATACGTACTATAAAAATTTTTGAGATAGTGCTAATCAAAAAATAAATCATAGAGAAGTTGATCAAGTTAAACTGGTTGCTCAAACAAGTACTTTAAAATTTAAGTGACAGTCTAATTTTAACGATAATGACTTTTATAAAAAAGATAACGGTCAAACTCTAATGCAGCAAGCAGAAGCTAATAATAAAATATGAGTTGATGATGTTGGAGCAGAATACCCAGATTGATATAAACAAGAAAAAGAGCAAAAATTGAATTTTGATGGCTCAAAATATACAAATTTCTATGACCAGAATAACAAATTAACTTATGTTTATCGTGGGGCAATTTTAATTTCTGGTAATAAGACAAATCGTGAAAAAATCAAAAGTCAATGAGAAAAGAAAGAATACGAAAATTTTATAAAAAATGGTATTGTTTACGAAAAATCAACAAGTGCAGGTCAATATTCATATCAAGTCGCTTTAATGGCTCGCCATTTTGGAAAGTCTGTTGAAACAGTTAAACATGATTTAGAAGTAAACGAAAGCTATAAAAAATACATTTTTAAAGGCAAAGGTAATGGTCCTGATGCTCAGCTAGGTAAAAAAGCTAAATTAGATAGTCAAGACTTCTATCCTTCAATTGGTTTTGTTGATGATGGAGTTTATAACTGAACCCATTCTACAGAAAAAAGCACTTTATTTAAACCAACAGAATTCAAATCAGAAAAGGGTATAAAAGATGATAATAATGTTGTTATAAGAACACTAATTCTAACAAATCCTGCTCCTTACGATCTAGTTTTAGCTAGAAAAGGAATGTTAGATGAACAAGTAAAACTTCTTACAGAAACTTTAACTTCTCTTTCTGTTGAACAAAACACATATGGTATTTATACAGGATATAACAAGTTCAATACTTTAGATAAAACACTATTAGAAAAAATGGTGAAATTACAAGTGCAAGCAGAAACAACTCAAGATTTAGCAACAGATATACCTGATGCAAACAAAAAATAATAAAGTAATTATTTTACGCAATGTTGCTATTGCTTATGGCAAAAAGAGTGAAATCATTTTAAAAAATATAAATTTAGAAGTAGCTAAAAATGAGTTTGTTGCAATTATTGGACCAAGTGGTGTTGGAAAAAGTACACTATTCAAAGTTTTTGTAAATGCCATCAACCCAATTACAGGACAAGTTGAAGTTTTAAACAACGATTTTAATAATTTATCAACAAAACAAAAAATAAAAATGCTTTCTAAAATTGGTTTTCTCACCCAAAAAACTAATTTAATTAATACTGATAATGTTTATAACAATATTGTTAGATCTATAACTAACTATAAAAACGTTTTTTATAAATTTTTTGGAATTCTTACAAAACAACAAAAACTAAATATTTTTGAAAAGTTAGATGATCTGAAAATCTTAGACAAAGCTTTTTATAAAGTTAGTGAACTTAGTGGTGGTCAACAACAACGAGTAGAAATAGCTAAGCTATTAATAAAAGATGTTGAATTAATTCTAGCTGATGAACCGACTGCTAGTCTAGATCATCAAACTAGTCTTGAAGTAATTGAAATTTTAAAAGAAATCTCAAAACAAAAAACCGTTATCGTAAATATTCATGATTTGGATTTAGCAAAAAAATATTTTGACAGAGTTATAGCGATTAATAATAAAACAATTGCTTTTAATAAGAAAACAAGTGATATCAAACAATGAGAATTAGAAAAAATAATCCAAACCAAAAACTAGTTAAAGAAGCCAATTTTTTTAAATACAGGTATGTAAATCTTAAAACTAACACTAAAACTAGTTGAAGAGTTAACGCTATTTATTATCATCTTTTAATCTTAGTTGCTATTTGTTTAATAGTGTGAATTTTATATTTAAATTCAAGTAGCATCAAATTTGAAAATTTTGAAAATGTTATTGAAAAATTAAAACTACTATTTAGATTTGATAATAAAAGCAATCTAACAACTGGTGAGTTTAGTACTAATTACACTAATTTGTTTTTAGACTCATTAAAACTATTATGATTAACAATAAAATTTGCTTTAACTGGAACATTTTTTGGTTTTATTTTAGCTTTAATAACTGCTTATTTATCGTTTGATAAAACAACAAATAAGTATTTAGCATTTATCATAAGTGTTTTTATTTTATTTTTACGTGCTATACCTGAACTTGTATTTATAACATTAATTACCGGAACATTTAGAAATGAATTATCACTATTATTAGTTTATTTATGATTTACATGATTATGATTGCACAAATACTATTTAGAAATGTTAAACTCATTTGATTTAGAATGATATTACAACTCTATCAATCAAGGAAATTCAAAATTTAAAGCGTTTATAAAAGAAATTTTTCCAAGAATTAAAAACCGTGTAGTTGCCTTATTTATCTTTTCATTTGAATCTAATATAAGATGATCTTCAATACTTGGAGCTTTATCACTTCCTGGAATTGGATTATTAATTAATTATGCTTCTAAATCAACTCATTTATTTAACCAACTAGCAATACCTTTAACTGTGTTAATGGTTTTTATTCTCTTTTTAGAACTAGTTAATTATTTATTTAAAAAACACTTATTAGAAGCAAAAACTAAGCTTGTTTTTAAACAAAAAAATGAAACTAAAGCTCAATACTACAATAGACTAACAAAAAATATTAATTTCAATAAATGAATAACTATAGCTATTTTTGCTTTTGTAACCATTGTTTCAATTGTAACACTTACTACCACTCCATTATGATTGTTTAATCTTACATCAGTTAAAGAATTTTTAAAAAATTTTTTCAATCCAGACTTTTCAAAGTTTAGTTTCACAACAAATCAGATAAGTCAAAATCCTATTTTATTATTTTGAAATTCATTCTCATTTGCTATAACTGGTATTGTTTTATGTGTTATCTTAACTTTAATATCAATTAGATTACAATCATTAAGTTTAAACAAAACTTACCAAGTGGTTATTTTTAGAAGTATAAATGTTTTTATTCGTCTTATTCCAGTGATTGTAATTTTTTATATCTTCAAAGCCATTTTTGATAATACAGTAACTTTACTGATCATTTGTATTGCTTTACATCAAATGAGTAGTCAAACAAAACAACTTGTTGAACTAGTTGATAATTTAGATCAACAAGTAATCAATAATTTAAAACTACAAGGGTATAGTAATAATCAAATATTTCTAAAATATGTTTTGCCCTCAATCAAAATAGAGTTTATTTCTCTAACAGTCTTTTATTTTGAATTAATCTTTAGAAGTTCAATAACTTATTCAATTTTAGCTAGTCAAGATTTATTAATTGGAACACAAATCACTAATCATTTAGACCCAAGAAATTTTCATCCACAAATTGCTTTAGCTTATGTTTGAATAGGAACTGTTTCGATTTTAATAGTTAACTTAGTTGGTAAATTAATTGTTAATAAAATTAAAAAATAATTAACAATTATCATCTCTTAAAATCTTAATTTTTAAGAGGTTTTTTAATGAAAGATTGCTTTTAGTTTTTACTAACAAGCATTATATTTAAAATATATTTGAGATAAAATATAAAAAGATTGGTAAGAAGGTTTTATGAATAAAAAATTTATTTCAAGAAATGAAATATTTGCTGATGAAATCGCTTTAATAAACAAAGAAACTAAACAAGCTGGACATGATGGAAAATATACTGATTATATTCAAAGAACTCTTAATCAGTTAAAAGTAATCGATCCACAATATTTTTCAACTGCAATTTCAACAACTAATAAAGAGTTTGAAGATAGTAGATTTTATTTAGGTAAAAGTAAACTAGAACAAAATATTAACTTTGAAATTATTGAAAACATTCAAGCTCAGTTAAGTTTTTTAAAAGATATTAATTTAAACCAAACTACTAATAATAACTCAAAACTTCAAACTAATTTTTTAGATGATGAAAAATACTATTCAGCTAATTTAAAACAGCTATCACTAAATATTTATTCACAACTAGAAGCATCAACTAAAAAATATAATAATAGTGAAATAATAAAGACTAACTTTGATAGCATCTCAAACTCTAAAAACAGTAAATTAGATAAAGATAGTAAGTTAATTCTTGATAAAGTTTCAAATACTAAAACTAGCGAACTAGTTAAAGAGTGTAAAACTTTAAACTTAGAAAAATTAAATGAACTAGATCGCAAAAGACAAATGTATCAAATTAATACTAAGTGATTTTCTATTTTATTTCCAATTTGCATTTTAGTTATGATTGTTTCGATTATTATACCTGTTTTTTACTAGAAAGGAGCTAGATTAGTGAAAAAGCTAATTGTTGCTGTTGATGGAACTAGTGGATCTGGTAAATCAATTACATTTAAAAAAATAGCTGATCTTGTTGGTTATCAATTCATTGATACAGGTTTGATGTATCGAGCATTAACTTGGTTTTGTTTAGATCACAAAATCGATTATAAAAATCCGGCTAATGTGATTAATTTATTAGATAAATTTGATTATCAAGTTATTGGTGATGATATTTTTGTCAATCAAATCAACATCACATCTAAACTTCAATCTAATGAAATCATCAATGCTATTAACTACATAACTCCAATCAAAGAAGTCAGAGAATTTATGGTGCAAAAGCAACGTGATATGGTAAAAACTGGAGGTTATATTGAAATAGGTAGAGATATTACAAGTGTTGTTTTACCTAATGCTGATCTGAAAATATATTTAGATTCTTCAATTGAGACTAGAGCTCAAAGAAGGTTTAATCAAAATAAAAAAAATAATATCACTGGTAAGTCTTATCAAGAAATTAAACTGGATCTAGAAAACCGAGATCATATTGACAAAACAAGAACAACTGGACCATTAACATTAGTTCGTGACGCTTGATATATTGACAATTCAGACTTAACTATTGATCAAGTTGTTAAGTTAGTTGTTGATAAAATTAAAAAATTAGAAAGAAAATTATAATGACAAAGGGAATAGTTGCAATTGTTGGTAGACCAAATGTTGGAAAATCCAGTTTATTTAACAGAATTATTAAAGAAAAAAAATCAATTGTTGAAGACAAACCAGGTGTGACTAGAGATAGAATTTATGCTAATGCTGAGTGATTAACTAGAGAATTTATTGTCATTGATACAGGTGGTATTACTTTAAAAGAAACTGAATTTGCTAAAGAAATTAAAATTCAAGCTGAAATTGCACTACAAGAAGCTGATGTAATTATTTTTGTTTTAGATTCTCAACAAGGTGTTACTAATGAAGATAAGATTGTTGCTAAAATGTTATACAAAACTAAAAAACCAGTAATTGTTGTTGCTAATAAATATGACAAAAAGCAAACCGGAATTGAAAGCTATGAATATTTAAGTCTTGGGTTTGGTCAAGCAATTATGATTTCTTCAACTCACGGAATTGGAATTGGAGACTTACTAGATAAAGTAGTTAATTTAATGCCCAAAAATCAAATAACTAATCAAGATCAAATTACTAAAATAGCTATTATTGGAAAGCCAAATGTTGGAAAATCTAGTTTAATTAATTCTTTAGTTGGTCAAGAAAGAATGATTGTAAGTGATCTTGCAGGCACAACTTTGGATGCAGTCGACACTAAATTTAAATATCATCAAAAAGACTATCTCTTAATAGATACTGCAGGGATTAGAAAAAAAGCTAAAGTCTACCAAGGAATCGAAAAATATAGTTATTTAAGATCACTTACTACTATTAATAATAGTGATATTGTTTTGTTAATGATTGATGCTTCATCACCAATCACTGATCAAGACACAAACATTGGTGGACTAGCTTTTGAAGAAAAAAAACCAATTATAATTGTTGCTAATAAGTGAGATTTAGTTAAAAATAAACAAGAAGAAATAGTAAAAAAAGAAGAAGAAATAAGATCTTATTTTAAATATTTACAATATGCTAAAATCATTTTTATTTCTGCTTTAGATAAAACCAGAATTCATAAAATTATGGATGCTGTTGAAGAAATTAAACAAAGTTTAACAACCAAAATAAAAACTCATGTTTTTAATGAAATTTTAAATAGGGCTCAATTAATAAACCCTGCTCCTGAACATAATGGTGGCAGGTTAAAGATTTATTATGCTAATCAAGTTGATGCTTATCTACCTACTTTTGTATTATTTGTTAATAATCCAAATTATCTACATTTTTCATACAAAAGATTTTTAGAAAACCAAATTAGATTACAATTTGAATTTGAAGGTGTGCCAATTAATCTTATTTTTAGAGAAAGAAAATAGTATATGAAAATCACTATAATTGGATCGGATGCTTATGCAACAAGTCTAGCAAATGTCTTAGCTGATAATCATCACAATGTAATAATTTATACTGCTGATGAACAACAAGCAGATGAAATTAACTTAAATCATAAAAATTCTTATTACTTAGATAATTTAAAAATTAACAATAAAATTAAAGCTACAAGCTCTTTATTAGCTAGTTTAGAAAACACCGAAATTTTAATACTATGCTTTTTAAGTGACGATTTAAACGCAACACTAGAAAAGATTATAAATTATTCAAAGAGAGAGATGATTGTTGTTAATGCTCGTCCTAGTTTAGATCAAAATTTAAAATCCTTATCAAATAAAATTATTAATAAACTTAATGATCAAAAGCTTTTAAATAAATATGCTGTAATTTATGCACCTAACACTGCTAGTGAAATAATTAATAGAAAACCAGTATCTTTTATGGTTAGTGCAACTAGTTTAGATGATGCTAAGATAGTAAAACAATTATTTGAAAATGAATATTTTAAATGTCTTGTTTCAACTGATATTTTAAGTTGTGAAGTAGCACACAGTTTTGATAAAATAGTCTCATTAAGTGCTGGAATTTATTCAGAGTTAAAACTTGGGTTAAATGCAACTTCAAATTTGATAGTCATTTTAATTAATGAAATTTATCAATTAATTAATAAAATAAATGGTGTAGAACTAGAAAAAACTTTAAATTTTGTAATTCTTTCTAGTTTTATTAATAAAGCTTTTGATGTTAATTGTTTAGAATACAAACTAGGTCAAGCAATCGTAAATTACAATAAAGCATCGACTGCTTTAGATCAACTAAGCTATGATTTAGATAAATTAGAAATCTTGAAAAGTATTGATAAAGTCTCGCAAATGCTAGAAACAAAAAATCTTTTTCTAAACACACTATCTAAAATTTTATATAATAACTATAGGCCGATAACACTTTTAACTAAAGTTTTTGTAGCCTTTGGCTCATAGCTAATAGAAAGAGAATGTTTAAAAATGACAAAAAGAGAATTGATTCAAGAGATCATTATTAATGAAAACATTTCAAAAGCTGATGCTGAGAATGTTGTCAACAAATTATTTGAAATTATTGTAAGTAACTTAGCTGATGGTAAAGAAGTTGTAGTTGCTGGGTTTGGTAAATTCGGAATTTCAGAAAGAGGAGAACGTGAAGGAGTTAACCCTTCAACAGGTGAAAAAATTAAAATTGCTCCATCAAAATCAATTAAATTTAAACCAGCAAAACAATTAAAAGAAGCATTAAATGATAACTAATTAAAATCATTAAAAACGGTTGGAATACTAACCGTTTTATTTATTAACTTTTAAAAAGATAAGGAAGTGTTGTTGTGATTGAAAAACTGTTAGAAAATGGTCTTTTATCAAAAAAGAAACTTTTATTAGAACACTACAAAAAAATTGAACTAACAGATAGTCAAGTCTTGATTATTTTAATTATTATGCACATTAATGACCAGACTAAAAAAATGACTACTCCAAGTCTTTTAGCTAGATATATGAATCTTAGTGCTGATGAAATTGAAAATGAGCTACAAATATTAGTTGAAAAAGATCTAATTGAAATTAAACCAAGATATATTGATTTTGCTAAGCTTTTTAAAAAAATTGCTCTTATTAGCTGAGAATTTCACAATATTCAAACTAATAAAGACTTTTTTGATCAATTAGAAAATAAGTTATCATCAAAATTAAATGATAACCAAAAATTAGAACTTTCAAAACTAATTAACCAAGCAGTAATTAAAAATCAAGTGCTTGAACTTGCTGATGAACTAAAACCAGCAAATTTTGATAACTTAATTCAAACTCTTTATCAAGAACTAAATCTAAATAACCAAACTATAAATCATCTTAGTCAATTTGACTGATTAGATGATTAAAATGTTTAACATAATCTAATTTTAAAGAACTAGTTAAAAATAATTCGATACCATTTTTTAAAATTCAATCTCTAGGAATTGTTTTTTTATAATTTTGAATATAATCTTTGATTTGTTTGTAAGTTAATAAGTAAAAATCATCATAACTTGAAAAATACAAAATAATAAAAGCTAAACCTTTTTGGTTTTCTACTAAATCTAATTTTAATTGTTGATTTTTTCTAATAGCATTAAAATTAAAGTTATCTTTTGATGTTTCTTTAGCATCAAATTCAAAATAAATTGACTTATAAACACCAATATAATCGCAATTAAAGTTATCTTTAAAAGTAGCATTAGTAATAGTTTTATTTGAAATATTAATCAAATTAATGTTAGTTGGAATTTTAGCAACAACACAAATTTGCTCATTAATATATTTTTGATTTGTAATGTTTAAAATGGTTTCTAAATATTGACCTTTGTTTTTTAATGGATACATAAATACACCCCTAATATAGTATTAGAAAATGATAAAATAACTTTATCAGGGAGAATAGCATGCCGAAAAAATTTAGTATTATTCAAATACAAAATAAGAAGTTTAATATCGTTTATAAAGGTTATAAAGCTGAAGAAGTTAATGATTTTTTAGATGAAATCATTACTGATTATATTTATTTTGAACAACTAACTTATAGTCTAAAAGCTGAATTAGAAATACTAACTTCTAAATTAGAACGATTAACTCAAGAAAATAATACTCTTGTTGGTGAGATCGAAGAATATCGTAAACAAAACTGAAACTTAGTAAAAAGTTCTTTTGGAGATGCTGATATTATTAAAAGAATTTCAAGAATTGAAAATAACTTGGTTGAAAATGACCAAAGACTTAAAAAACTTGATGAGATCTATAATTTATTTATTAAAAAGTAATTGAGTTTTTAAATTATTTTAAATAAAAAATTAATAATGTAAAATTACTAAGAGATTTTATCGGTCAATCGCTATATTTGAAAAATGATATAGAGGAAACTCCACGCTTGCACAATCTGTGATGATT
Organism: Mycoplasma putrefaciens KS1; assembly: GCF_000224105.1. Lineage (NCBI taxonomy): Bacteria > Bacillati > Mycoplasmatota > Mollicutes > Mycoplasmatales > Mycoplasmataceae > Mycoplasma > Mycoplasma putrefaciens. The sequence goes on from NC_015946.1 coordinate 465,919, forward strand.
GTAGTGTTTATGCTAGATGAATAAATAAGTCTAGGCAGTAGTTTTTACTGACGGCATAACTAAGCTAAGGCAATAGCTAAGCAGCAGTTATAAAGTGCCACAGAGACGAGTATAGGGAAACCTTGAAATGGAACGCGGTAAACCCCATAAGCAAGAAACTCAAATTTTGGTAGAGGAGTCTAGTTAAGAAAATTAGAATCAAAACTAGAAGCTTAACAGCTAGATAGATGATTGACGCTAGTAATAGTACAAAACGTGGGTTATAGATAAAATCTCACCTTATTTTTTATTAATTTGTGGTGATTATATGAAGGCAAAAAAACTTTTAAAAGTTTTAAAACAAAAACAGTTAAAGATAGCTGCTTGTGAGTCTTTTACTGGTGGGTTTTTTGCACATATAATCACAAACACAGCAAATGCTTCACAAGTATTTATTGGGTCATTTGTTAGTTATTCAAACGATTTTAAAAATAACATTATTAAAATTGATCAACAAATTATTAAAAAATATGGTGTCATATCAAAACAAACTGCTGAACAAATGACAAAAAATACTCAACAGCTAACAAATGCTGATCTAACTGTTAGTTTTACAGGTAATGCCGGACCTAATGCTAGTGAAAATAAACCAATTAGATTTGCTTATATCAGTATTTGTTACAAAGATAAATTGATAACATATAATATCAAATCTAAAATACCAATCTCTAGAAATTGCTTTAAGAACTATGCTGTTAATTTTGCAATTAAAAAAATAATTAGACTAGTTAAATAATTTTGTTTTTCTCTAATACTTAATTGAATGGAGGAAAATATGCAAGAAATTACTAAAAATAAGGAGCCAGATATGAAAAAAAGCACCAATGCTCCAGTTTGAGATTCAAAAGAACTAAAAGAAACAGTTAAAGAAATTGAAAAGATTTTTGGAAAAGGCTCTATTATGGTTTTGGGTGAAAATAATGCTCTAAAAATTGAGACTTTTTCATCTGGATCTTATTTATTAGATAGTGCCTTGGGAATTGGGGGTTATCCAAAAGGAAGAATTATTGAAATCTATGGTCCTGAATCTTCTGGAAAAACCACTTTAGCATTACACGCAATTCATGAAATTCAAAAGCAAAATGGTATTGCTGCTTTTATTGATGCTGAGCATTCACTAGATCCTAAGTATTGTAAAAATTTAGGAATTGATATTAATAAGTTATTAGTAAGTCAACCAGATAGTGGTGAACAAGCATTAGATATTTTAGAAATGCTAGTTAAATCAAATAGTGTTGATCTTATTGTTGTTGATTCAGTAGCTGCCCTGGTTCCAAAAAGCGAACTAGAAGCAGAAATGTCAGATCAAGCTATTGGTATTCAAGCAAGAATGATGTCTAAAGCTTTAAGAAAATTAAATGGTTTAATTTCTAAAACTAATACCACAGTGATTTTTACTAATCAATTAAGAGAAAAGATTGGAATTATTTTTGGAAATCCTGAGACTACAACAGGAGGTAAAGCTTTAAAGTTTTTTTCATCAATAAGAATTGAAGTTAGAAAAGGTGAAACAATTTTAAGTAATTCAGAAATTACGGGTAATAAAATTAAAGCTAAAGTTGTTAAAAATAAAACAGCTATCCCTTTTAAAAGTGTGGTTTTAACACTAGTTTATAATAAGGGAATTGATAAGTTAACTGAGTTAGTAGATTTACTAGTTACTTATGAAATTATCACAAAATCAGGTGTTTGATATTCATATGAAAATCAAAAAATTGGACAAGGTAAGCAAGCTGTTATTCAGTGATTAGAACAAGATCAGCAAAGAAAAGAAGGCTTTATCAAACAGGTTCAAGAAAAAATGAAAGGCAATTAAATTATTACGTATTATCTTAATTGCTCTATTTAAAAATTTAAAATTTGTGAAAAATAAAAATTAAAAGAACTCCCAAAGAAGTTCTTTTTATTGTTTTCGATTTAGCTTAACTGTCTGAATTTTATCTTTTTGTAACTGGTTTATTAACTCACTGATTAGATTTCTATTATCACTAGAGCTTTGCATTAAGTTGATTCCATTTGTAGTTTGATTGGTTAAAAAATTCTTAGAAAGTGAATAATTAATTCCTATTAAGTTAAATGAAGAATCAATTACCATCGATCCAGACGAACCTTGTCCTAATGCTTGCTGATCTTTTTTAATTTTTGAATACAAAGTAGAATGTTGATTTCAAATACTTAGTTTCATACCGTGTTCATCTTTAATAAATGGTATTTGATATTTTTTGTAATTATCATTTAAAAAATTAGCATGTTCATTTAAATTTTTATTATACCTAACTCATAATGATCTAAGATCATTTTTGTTAAAGGCTCTTTTTTGTACATCAATTATTCCGCCTTGAGATTTTATTGCTCTAAAGTTAGTATCTTCAATTTCTTTGTTATCTATAGTTCGTTTTTCTAATGGATAACCAGCATAAAACGATGTTTGTATAGGGTGAAATTTGTTTGTTTTATAGTTAATATAAAAATCTTTTTCTTTTTCTAAGCCTATTATTTGATCGAGCTTTGGAAGGATATGTTTTAAATTATTTTTTGGTATTTTAACTTTTAAAACTAAAAAGTCTGCTCTAGCATTTGTTGTTGAATGTAAATTATTTTCATTTTTTGAATCAAAAAATAGTTTTGGATCATCATTTCTTTTAGCACTAATGTCTGAAGCGTTATGTCTATAATAAAAATAACTAGCATCTAGATATTGATCATAAATACTAAAAATAGCGTCTAACTTAGATTTTGTACTTACAAATTCAAAATCAGATTTTAAATCTTTTTCTATGCCACGAGTTCCTTTTATAAAAACATTTTTTCTGATAAAAGTATCTTCTTGACTATTAATGTTTCAAAATCCAGGAAGTTCTTTTTGTTTATTTCAAGTATCTAAAATTTTTTTAGCGTCTTTATTACTCTCGAATCTAGTTTTATCAAATGTTTTAGTTAAGTCAAACACATGGAGATTAGTTGCTAATAATAGCTCTCAATTATCTTTATATTGATTAATTACACGATCTAGGACTCAAAAAGTACCAACTTCTTCAAGTCCTTTTAATCTATAATCTATTATTCTATTAAAATTGTCTTTGTCAGCTTCTCATCTTTTTGTTCTAATTGTTAAACTAAAACTTCTATCATAAATATATTGAAAATAATCAAGATCGCGTTTTAAACTTTTTTTGTTTAAGATAATCAGTTTTTAAAAAATAATTTCTTTTATCAGTTTGAATTAACATTTCAAACGTTCCATTTTGATCATTAAAATTTGACTTTATTTTAGTTATTTTTTCAGATGCAATATTAAATTCTTTTGCAAGTGACTCAAAGTTTGTGTAATAAAATAATTGACTTAAATTTGATGGTAAAAAACCAAAGGGATTATTTAAAATAATTTCATCTAAATTATTAACTACTAATTCAATAGCACTAGTCACTTCTTCTTGTTTGAAAGTGTCTAAATATTTTTGATCCATCATCGCTTCTATTGCAACGTTAGGATAATAAAATTCTGCTTTTTGTTTTGGATTTTCTCCAAAATTACCATATTCACCTAGCTCTTTTATAAATTCAAAAAATTGCATATTAACAGTATCATCTGAAGAACTAAAAGAAAAATCAACTTGATGTCCATGATTTCCTTTTTTTAAATCATTCACCAAGATTGTGCTCAACAGTTTTGAATTTAGGTGTTTTAAAAATAATTTCTCTTGGAGAAAGAAATTTTATTTGATTTAGGTCAAATAAATGTTTTTCAACAAAGTATTCAGGATTTTGTTGCTTATTATAAGTTTTTCCTTTTTCTCATTTTAAGACTTTGTTGGGTAATACAATCATTTGACTGTTATTAGGATTTTTATTTTCTGGATCTTGAAGAGCTTTATTGCTATTGGTGTTATTATCTTTATTAATTTTTCTAGCCTGACAAGACAAAGTAGATAACCAAGTGGATGCTAATAATGCTGAACTTAATACTAAATAAATTTGTTTAATTTTCATAATAATCACAACAACTAGTTTTTTTAATTTACTAATAAAAACTTTATAAAAAACTGTCATTTAATTTTTTGAGTTATTTAAAATTTGTAAAATTGGTTTATAACTTTTTCTATGAACATTTTCAATAACACCATATTTTTTGACAGCTTGAAGATGAGACTGCGTACAATATCCTTTATGTTTATCAAATCCATACATTGGATATTTTAAAGATAATTCATTTAAAATTTTATCTCTAGTAACTTTAGCTAAGATACTAGCACAACTAATACTAAAACTTTTATCATCACCTTTGATAATACAAATTGACTTGTAATCTTTCAAATCAATGTTTTTATTACCATCAATTAAAGCTAATTCAGGTTTGATTTTTATTTTTTGAATAGTTTGTTTGATTGCTTGTAAACTTGCTTGTAAAGGATTGAGTTGATCAACTTGTTTTGCTGAAACTATTCTGATCTGATAAGCTAAACAATTATTAATAATTTCATCAAATAGTTGTTCTCTTAATTTGCTAGACAATAATTTTGAATCTTTAATTTTACTATTAAAATAATCATCTTTTAAAATGACACTAGCAGCAACCAAAGGTCCGGCTATGCATCCTCTTCCAGATTCGTCACTACCAGAAATTAACTTAACATTATATTTTTGTTTAATAGTATTATCAAATTCTTTTCTACTTATCATAAGGCACTAATGTCTTCTACATCTTCTTCTTTTTTCTCTTTAATTGCTTTATTAATTTCTTCAGGAACTACTTCTAAGACTCTTTCAAAAGAAATTTTACCAATTTTTCCCAAAGCTAGATCATTTAAAAATAATGAAAATGCACGTTGCATGTCTAATATCTCTTGAGTTATATACCAGCGTTTTTCACGGGCAATTTTTTCAAAGATTTTATATGTATAAATTGTTTCAATTGGACGTTGTAAGTTAGTAGATATTTTATAATATTTTTCAACATAACCTTCATAATGATTAAATACATATCTCATTAATCTCGCAGCCACTCGTTCTTTTGGAAAAACAGTATCTTTAATAGAATTAATTGCACATATGTTTGTAGCAGTAGTTTCTGATTCTAATTTAGAAGGCAAAACACCAGGAGTATCTAAAAGATTGATAAATTGGTTTAAATGAATGACTTGAATTCCTCTAGTTATTCCTGGTTTATTACCAACTTTAACATTCTTTCCTTTAATAACTCTATTAATAAAAGTAGATTTACCAACATTAGGAATACCAATAACTAAAGCATTAATTAAAGAGTTTTTTAAACCATTTTTAAGATCTCTTTGCCTTTTTGCAATTGTAGCTTGATTAATTGCGTTTATCAACTCATTAACAACATCATGTTTTTTGCTATTTAGAACTATCACTTTAACCTTATCTTTATTTGAATAATATTTAACTCATTCATCAGTAATTTTTGGATCAGCAAGGTCTGCTTTAGAAAAGACATAAATTATTGGTTTATTTTTTGAAAGTTTTTTAAAGGTGATATTTTGTGATGAGTACGGTGCTCTAGCATCAATCACTTCAACAATCACATCAACTACTTCAATTTTATTTTCAATTTCTTTTAATGTTTTATTCATATGACCAGGAAATCAATTGAACTCAGCACTCATAATCTCACATCTTTCTAATCTCTAATATAAATTATATTTGATTTTAATAATGATAGTATAGATATAAAAAATCACAATCAGTCTAACTAATTGTGATCAGATTAATTCTTTATTTTTTAGTTTTAGTAGGCATAATTTCTTTAATTCTTGCAGCTTTACCTGAAAGATTTCTAATATAGTAAATTCTAGCTCTTCTAACTCTACCACGTTTAACTAAAGTTACTGAATCAATAATTGGTGAGTGTAGTGGAAAAGTTCTTTCAACAAATACACCATTTGACATTTTTCTAACAACAACTGAATAAGTGATTCCTGATCCTTGTGTTTTAATTACTAATCCTTCAAATGATTGGATACGGAATTTGTCTCCTTCTTTAATTTTCACATCAACTCTGATAGTGTCTCCTGATGTAAAATCTGGTAAGTCATTACGCAATTGATTGTTAACAATATCATATTTTGATTTCATAGTTTTTGTAGCTTTTGAACTCATATTATTGCTCTCCTTTCATTTTTTTATACATTTCTATTTGAACTTTATTTAATTTGGTTTCATCAATTAGATCTGGTCGTTTTTTAAAAGTATTTATTAGTTGTTGTTCATCTCTTCATTTTTGAATATTAGCATGATGACCACTTAATAAAATGTCTGGAACGGTTTTTCCTCTAAAATTATAAGGTTTTGTATAAACTGGATAATCTAACAAATTATTTTCAAAACTTTCAATTTGATGTGATTGACTTGCAATTACATCAGGCAATATTCTAGAAATTGAATCTATTAAAATTAATGCAGCTAATTCTCCACCTGTTAAAACATAGTCACCAATTGAAATTTCAGAATCAATATAGTCTAAAATTCTTTCATCAAAACCTTCATAATGACCACAAACAATAACAATGTGCTGATAGCTGTTTGCGTAGTGTTTTGTAGTGTTTTGATTTCAAGTTTTTCCTTGAGGTGAAGTCAGTAAAACAACTGATTGATCAGTTCTACAACTTTCAATTGCTTTAACAATTGGATCAGGCATTAAAACCATTCCTTTGCCTCCACCATACTGATAATCATCAACTTGGTTATGATTAAGGTCTGTAAAATTTCTAATATCAAGAATTTCAATTTCTATTGCTTGTTTTTTAATTGCTTTTTTGAGAATTGATTCAGAAATATAAGTTTCAATCATTTGGGGAAATAAAGTAATGATTGTAAATTTCATTTATTTTAATCCTTCAATATTTCTAGCTTTAATAATCTCATTTTCTCAATCAATTAGCAAAATATAAAGATCAACAATTGGTACTCAAAAAAGTTTATCTTCTGCTTTTATTTTAACAAGTTCTTGAGATTTATTATTCATGTAGTCTACTACAGTTCCTATTGTTTTATCACTTTCGAATTTAAACCCAATCAAACTTTTAATTTTTGAAATATTATTTTTTCTATTAGAGCTATATACCCTAGCATTTTTGAGCTTTAAAGCCTGGTTAATATTATCTATATTAAAAAATTTACAAAGTATATAATTTTTATTTTGAACTAAGTTGATATTTTCTACTCTAAGCACTTGAAAAGTGTTTTGCTGTTTTGTAAACATCACATCAATCTTTTTAAGATCATCAATAATAACATCTGAATCTATAACAATTTTTACTAATCCTTTAATACCAAAAGTATTACTTATAGTACCAAACTCAATTAATTTGTGATTCACAAGTTACTCCTTAAAAGTGTTAGATTATTTATCTTCTTTAACTGCTTTTTTAGTGGTTGTAGTAGCCTTTTTAGTGATTGGTTTTTTAGCTGTTGTTGATTTAGTAGTTGTTGATTTAGTAGTTGGTTTTTTAGCTGCTGTTGATTTAGTAGTTGGTTTTTTAGCTGTTGGTTTAGCTTCTTTTACAGGTTTTTGAGCTTTAGGTTTTGAGTTTGCCTGTTTTGACTCATGTAAAGCTTTTAAAATTCCTTGTTGAGATAGCAATGTTCTAACTGTATCAGTTGGTTGAGCTCCATTTTGTAATCATTTTAAAGTTAAGTCTTTATCAATTTTAACTTCATTGTTTAATGGATTAAATGTACCAACTAATTCAATATACTTACCATTACGATTAACTCTTGAATCTGCTGCAACAATTCTATAGAATGGGGCTTGTTTTTTACCAATTCTTTTAAGTCTTAATTTAACCATTTGTTTCCTCCTATTAACATTTTTAAAACCTTAAATATCATAACATATAAATAAAAGGTGTCAAGTATTTTTACTTAACACCTAAAAAATTATTTGTGATACCTTTCATTATTAATAATTTTAAAAGATCTATAAATTTGTTCGACTAATACTATTCTAAATAATTGATGAGGAAATGTGATTTTTGCAAGTGATATTTTATTGTTAAAGCTTGCTTTAAATTCTTGACTAAACCCATCACTAGGACCAATTATAAAAAGTAATCTAGCTGATTTATAATTTTTATTATCTGAAATAAGATCAGCCAACTGTTTTGAAGAAATTAATTTAGAATCAACATCTAAAACTATTTTTTCATAGTCTTTGTAATTACTTATTCTTTCTAACAACATCTGAGAATTAATTGTTTTTCTTTTGTCTAATTCACCATTAAATTCTTCTTTTAATTCAATAATTTCTAGATCTGTAAACTTTTTAAGTTTCAATAGATAATAATCTAAAGTTTGAGTAAAAAAAATTCTATCTAGTTTTCCAAAACAAATGATTTTGATTTTCATAACTTAGAATTTTAATCCGTTTTTACTAAAATTTGGCATTCTTCCACTTTTTAACATTTTAGTCATTTCTAAAACTTGTTTTTTACCCTTTTCAAATGAATTGATTAATTCATTAAATTCTTTTTCGGTTCTACCTGAACCTTTAATAATTCTATTTTTACGGCTTAAAGCTTTTAAAACTCTTGGATCACGTCTCTCTTTTAAAGTCATTGAATCCATTAAAATAGAAAAAATAGCTAATTTTCTTTGTGCATCTTCAATTTGAGATTCACTTATTTTATTTGCTGGTAACATCTTCATAATTTTAGACAAGCTTCCCACTTTTGCTACTTGAGCTAATTGATTTTTTAAATCTTCTAAATCAAACTGACCCATAAACATACGTGTCATAGTTTTTTTGATTGAACGTTCATCTATATTTTCAACTGCTCTTTCAAAAAGTGTTTCGATATCTCCCATCCCCATTAAACGATCAGCAATTCTTTTTGGATGAAAAGCACTTAAAGCATTAATACTTTCACCTTCACCAATGAATTTAATAGGAAGTTTTGTCATATAACTAATAGATAAAGTTGCTCCACCTCTTGCGTCTCCGTCTAACTTAGTCACAATAACTCCATTTAACTTTAACTTGTTATTAAATTCGTTAGTAACATTAATGATCTCTTGACCAATCATTGCATCAACTACTAATAATGTTTCACTAGGAGAAGTTAGTTTACGTAAATTATTTAATTCATCCATTAAAACTGGATCAATTTGTAAACGTCCAGCAGTATCTAAAATAATCACATCAAAGTTATTATCTCGAGCGTACTCTAAGGCTTGTTTTGCAGTGATTAACGGATTTTGTTTTTGCTTTTCAAATACTTCAACATTTATTTTTTGTCCTAACTGAACTAGTTGTTCAATTGCTCCTGGTCTGTAAATATCTAGCCCAACCATCAAAACCTTTTTCTTTTCTTTTTTAGTTAGATGATAAGCTAATTTAGCCGCAGAAGTAGTTTTTCCACTTCCTTGCAATCCAACCATCATAATAACAGTAGGTTTTTTTGAAACATCCAAGGGAATGTTAATTTTTCCTAGAATTTCAGTTAATTCTTCATGAACAATCTTAACCATTTGTTGATGAGCATTAACTCCATCTTGAATATATCCACCAGCTGCTTTATCTTTGATTTTATTAACTATTTGTTTTACTGCTTCAACATTAACATCTGCTTCTAATAAAGCTAGTCTTATTTCTTTTAAGGTATCTTTAATATTTTCTTCGTTTAGTGTTGATTTTTTCATATTCTTTTCAATGCTTTTTTGCATTCTTTTTGATAAAAAATCACCAAATCCCATGTTTTTTTCTCCTTTTGTGTCTTGTTTAATTATATCAAAACTTGCAAATTGATATAGTCAGTTATTTTTTGCTATTACTTAGGTTTTATAACCTTGTTATTAATTTCAGACATTCAACTAATGTGAGCTCTAGCTATTTTTTTTGCTAAAGATTGTGCTTGATTTAAACTGATCTCTTCAGCTCTAATAGTTTGATCATTATTTAAAATAAAAGTTAAATTAGCTTGATCAGCTAAACTAGATAATCTAAGATCTTTTAGTTGTTCTAGTCCGTATTGTTGAATTATATTGTTATATAAATTGTGTTTTTTTACAAAAAAAATTCTTTGATTAGTTAGAGTTATTAATCAAGCTTGGTTTTCAATTCCTACAACTAATAGTTCAACAATTTCTTCATTGTCAAAAAAGAATTTCACTAAACTTTCAAACTCTTTTTTATCTATTAAATCTATATGATCAGATAAATTAGTCTTTAGATCATTTATTATTTGCTGTTTTGTTTTCATCTCTACCTCTTAAGATATTTTGATTATATAACTCTAATAAAAATCCAAGCAAGTGCTTGGATCTTAATTATTATTTTAAGACTTGAATTTCTTTTTTTTCTCTAATTACTGTGATTGTTATTTCACCTGGTACAACCACTTGTTTTTTAATTGCGTCAGTCATTTGTTGTAGCACTAGGCTCAATTCTAAATCTGACACAGCAACTGGATCAACAATTAGTCTAATTTGTCGTCCTGATTGTAAAGCATATGTTTTAGCAACACCCGGTATTTGATTGCCAATTTTTTCAATTTCATGCATTCTTAAAACAAATTCACCAATAGCATTATTTCTAGCTCCGGGTCGTGATGCTGATATAGTATCAGCAATTGCGACGATTGCTGAAATTTCATTGGTTTTTTCAACATCTTCATGATGAGATTCAATTGCATTTATGATAATTTCATCTTCACCATATTTTTTTGCTATTTCTGCACCTAAATTAACGTGACTTCCCTGGTTTTCAAAATCAAGTGCTTTTCCAATATCATGTAATAATCCTGCTCTAATAGCTTTGTTAGCATCTAATCCTAACTCAGAAGCAATCATTCCAGAGATTTTAGCAACTTCAATTGAATGAGCTAAAACATTTTGACCATAACTTGTTCTAAATCTTAGTTTTCCGATTAACTTAACTAATTCAAAATCTAAATCATTAATTTTTAATTCTTCAATGGTTTTGATTCCTGATTCATTAATAATTTCATCAACTTCAGCTTCTTGCTTTTTAAGTTCTTGTTCAATTTTTACTGGCTGAATTCTACCATCACTAATTAAATTTTCTAAAGCTCTTGTAGCAATTTCTCTTCTAATAGGATTAAAACTTGAAACAGTAATAACATTAGGAGTTTCATCAATCACAATATCAACTCCTCCAACTTGTTCAAATGTTTTCATATTACGACCATCTTTTCCGATAATACGACCTTTCATATCATCATTAGGAAGTTTAACTATATTTGAAGTTCTTTGATTAACAACATCAACTTTAAGTCTTTCCATAGCTGTAATCATAATTTGAGTAGCAATTGCTTTAGATTTAGCATGTGCTTCAATTTCAGCATTTTTTAAAATGGTTCCCAATTCAACTTGACATCTATCTTGCATTTTTTTAATCAAAATTTCTTTAGCTTGATCTTGACTGATTTTTGAAATATTCTCTAAACCAGTGATAATTTCATCTTCTTTAGCATCAAGTTGTACTCTTCTTTTATCTAAATCTAATAATCTTGCTTCAATTCTTTGAGCTTTTGCTTGGTTAGTTTTTTTAGCTTGTTCAACATCTAAAGCTTGTAGTTCTAATTTATCACGAATTTTTTCTAATTCTTTTTTTTCAATTTCAACTTCTTTATTAAAAAGATTTCTTGCATCATTAATTTCTTTATAACCATCTGCAACAATTTTTTTTCTTTCTAATTTAGCTTCTTTTTTACGATTTTCAACAAGTTGTTTTCGGCTTTTTGATTTTATTAAATATCAAATAATGCCTCATTGAGCTAGTTGAGCAACAATCATCGAACATGCAAAAATAATTAGATACAATTCTCATTTATCCATATTATTTCTTTTCCTTTCACTCAAGCAAATAGCATTTTAATTCTTTTTTTATTATATCACTTAGGTTTTGATAATAAGTTATAAGTTATCTCGCAAGAAATGTCAATAAATTAAAATATTATTTTCTAATTTTAATAGCAAATAAATTAAATAAAATAATATTAAAAAGACAAAAAAGGTGGGTTAGATGAGCCAAAAAACAATTTTTCATATTGACATGGACGCTTTTTTTGCAAGTTGTATGCAAGTTTTACGACCAGAATTAAAAAACAAGCCAATTGTTATTTCTAATGGTTTAGATAAATCAATTATTACTGCTGCTAGTTATCAGGCAAGAAAATATCATATCAAAGCTGGAATGGCGATCTTTGAAGCAAAAAAACTTTGTCCAAAAATTATTAGTATTAAACCTAATATGAACTATATTAGTTATCTTTCAAATCAGATTTGAGATTATCTTAAAACTAACATAACTGATAAAATTGAAATTGCTTCAATTGATGAAGCATATTTAGACGTCACTGACTTAGTCCTAAAAATTGATGCAGTGAAATTAGCTAGAAAAATTCAAACTGAAATTTTGCAAAAATTTAATTTGACTTGTTCAATTGGAATTAGTTTTAATAAGTTTGTAGCCAAAATGTCAACAGGATTGAATAAACCTTTTGGAGTTAGTTTAATTACTAAGAATAACTTTGAAATTATTCAAAATTTAGACATTAAAAAAATGTATGGTATCGGTTCATCAACTGTAAAATTATTAGAAAAAACAAATATTAAAACGATTAAAGATCTAGCAAATACTAGTGATGAAGATATTTATTACTTATTAAATAAAAAAGGTTTAACTTTAAAAAACGCTGCTAAAGGTTTATCTAGTGATTATGTTGATTATCTAACTGATCAGTATAAAAGTATTTCTAAAGAAATTACCTTATTAAATCCTAGTTATTCATATGATGAAATTGAAGAATTGATTCTAGTTTTATCAAAACAAGTTTCAAATAAATTAATTAATAATAATTTATCTGCAAAAACAATCGAAATTAAACTAAGATATAAATCTCCAAATTATTATGATTATCAAAACAAAAATCAGCAAACAAAACATAAACAGATCACTTTAAATAATTATGTTAATGATCAAAATGTGATTTTTAGTAGTGCACTGACTTGTTTTTATGAAATATATGACGAAACTAAACCAGTAACATTAGTTGGAATTGGAGTTAGTAAACTAATTAATAATAAACAAAACTGAATTCAACTCTCAACAGATAAAGATCAAATTATTGATAATCAACAAGTTGAACAATCACTAGTTATTGAAGATTTAATTTTTGATATTAATAAAAAGTTTAGTAAAAGCATTATCAAAAAAGCTAAGGATCTAAAAAAAACTAGCAGATAAGCTAGTCTTTCTCATCAAAAAGATCATCAAAATTTAATTGTTTAGAATTTTTCTTTTTTTCATCAACAGAATTAATTTTTTTTAAAACTGAACTAATGTCATCTAAATAAGAACTTAAATCGGTGCCTTTTAACGAATTAGTTCTTTGGATTGCTTTTTGTTTAGCATCTTTAGTAACAACAACTTTCGAACTTACTTTGTTATGATTAATTTGTCTTTCTTTTTCTAATTCCGATTTTGAAACATAAGTATAAGATTTGTCAGAATTTGCTTCTGCTGGATTATCAAATGCAATCGTTCTATTTAATTGTTTAATTGCAACATATTCAATATCTTTAATGTTTATTGGAGTTGTTGGTGTTTCAAGCTGTGTGGTTTTAATTGTACTTGCTTGAAGTTCAATTATCTGATCAGAACTATCTAAAATTTCAATAATTGAATCATTTGCTATAGCGTGACTAAAAATGATATTTTCTTTAGCACGTTTTTTTTCTAATATTATTCTAGTACCACGCTTAGGTCTAATATAAATCGGAAGTTGGGTTTGAGCAATTTTTTTCAGATGATTTTTATCTGTAAAACAAATAATCTCTTTATCCTGTTCTAAACTAATTGCTGAAACTATCTGGTCATCTTTTAAGTTGGCCGCTTTAACTCCTTTTGAATTAGTCATTTGGATTGGCACATCTTCAATGTTGTATCTTACCCCAAAACCTTTTTTAGTCACTATCGCGCAATATCTTGTCTTTGAAGCTACTAAACTTGCACTTACTAATTCATCATCACCACTTAGTTTCATAATTTTAAATGACCTATTAAAAATTTTAGTCTTTAAATCAACAATTGGTGTTCTTTTAATAAAACCATTTCTAGAAGCTAGCATAACATGCTGAGTAGCACTATCAAAATCTTTAACTACAAAAACATTAATAATAGTTTCGTTACTATCCATTGTAGCAACAGTATTAATGTGAACTCCCATATCTTTTCATTTACTCATAGTTACTTTATATAAGGGAATTGAATAGTAATTTGCCTTATTTGAAACTAGAATTAAATGTTCTAAATTTGAAACAACTCCAGAACTAATTCACATATCATTTGGTTTTTTACCAAAAGTTGAAAGCTCATTTTTAGCTAGAGCGTAATTATCAACAGCTTTTAAATATCCATCTTTTGAGACTCATAAATTAAATTCTTTTTCTACTAAAACTTCTTTTTGGTTAACTTCTAAATTTTCAACAATTTCACTAACTTGAGATTTTCTGTTGGTTGCAAATTCTTTTTTAACTTCTTTTAATCTATTAATAATTTCTTGATCTAAAACTTGACTGCTATTTAAAATGTCTTTTAAGTGTTTGATAGTATTATTTAATTCATCTTTTTCTAGTTTTAATTTTGCAACATCAGTTGAAGTTAAACGATATAGTCTCATATCAACAATAGCTGTAGCTTGGTTGGTAGTAAAGTCAAATTGCTCAACTAAATTTTGAATAGCTTGCATTCTATTTGTTGATTTTCTAATTAAACTAATAATTTGATCTAAAATAGATAAAGCCTTAATAAGACCATTAACGATTTCTAATCTATTATTAGCTTTGTTTAAATCGAATTCAGTTCTTTTTATAAAGACTTGTTTGTAATGAGCTATATAAGCTTTGATGATTTCGATAATTCCTAACTGTTTAGGTTGCTTATCAACTATTATGATGTTGTTATAGTTATAACTTACTGATAAACTAGTATTTTTAAACAGAAATTTTCTCACAGTTTCAAGATTAGCTTTTTCATCTAATTGAATCACTATTCTTAAACCTTTTCTGTCAGTTTCATCTCTAATTTCTTTAATACCTAGCCCAGAATTTGAATCAATAACTTCTCCGATTTTTCTAACTAGATCTTGTTTGACTACTTCATAAGGTATTTCATCAATGACAATATTATTATCTTCTTGGTGTCATTTGCTACTGATAATTACTTTTCCTTTTCCAGTTGTAAAAGCTTCATAAATACCTTCTTTACTTTGTACCACACCTCCAGTTGGAAAGTCCGGACCTTTAATTACTTCTAAAATAGTACTAATTTTGGCATTTTCATTTTTAATAATCTTAATAGTTGCATCAATAATTTCACCTAGATTATGTGGTGGCATATTAGTTGCATAACCTGCAGCAATACCAGTTGAACCATTGACTAAAATATTTGGAAAATAACCAGGTAAAACTGTTGGCTCAACTTCACTATCATCAAAATTAGGAGCCATTAAAACAGTTTTTTTATCTAAATCAGCTAATAATAAATTAGAAATTTTTGCTAGTCTTGCTTCAGTATAACGCATCGCAGCAGCACTATCACCATCAATTGAACCATTATTTCCTTGCATATCAACTAGGCAATGATTTAATTTTCAAGATTGACTCATTCTAACCATAGCATCATAAATAGATGAATCTCCGTGGGGGTGGTACTTACCAATTACTTCTCCAACAACTCTAGCTGATTTTTTATAAGATTTATCAAATGTTAAATTCAATTCGTTCATAGCAAATAAAATACGACGCTGAACAGGTTTTAAACCATCTCTTAAATCAGGCAAAGCACGTTCTTGAATAATATATTTTGCATATCTTCCAAAGCGGTCACCTAAAAGCTCTTCTAGTGGATATGCTATAACTCCTTTGTCAATTGCTTTCATCTTTTATCCTACATTTCTAATTGTTCAGTTTCGATTTTAATTTGCTCATCTTCTAAACTAAATTTAACATTTTCATTAATTCAATCTTTACGTTTTTCAACATCATCACCCATTAATGTTTTAAACATTCTTTCAGCTACCAATCCATCTTCTATAGCTACTTGAATAATCTTTCTTTTCTCAGGATTCATTGTAGTTTCTCACAACTGATCAGCATTCATTTCACCAAGTCCTTTATAAC
The DNA here is from genome assembly GCF_000224105.1 of Mycoplasma putrefaciens KS1. Classification (NCBI taxonomy): domain Bacteria; kingdom Bacillati; phylum Mycoplasmatota; class Mollicutes; order Mycoplasmatales; family Mycoplasmataceae; genus Mycoplasma; species Mycoplasma putrefaciens. The sequence continues at coordinate 482,119 of NC_015946.1, forward strand.
GTTGGATCTCATATTTTTTATTAGTTTTTTTACTAAAATTTTTTAATTCTTGTTCATCTCATAAATAAATGAAACTTTTATCAGTAAAAGTAATTTTGTATAAAGGCGGTAAGGCAATATAGATTTTTTTATTAATAATTAAGTCTTTCATATGTCTAAAAAAGAAAGTCAATAATAAAGTTTGGATGTGAGCTCCATCGGTATCAGCATCAGTCATAATAATAATTTTTCCATAATTAGCATCTTTAATATCAAAATCTTTACCAACTCCAGCTCCAATTGCGTTGATAATAGTTTGTATTTCTTCATTTTTTAATAAATCTACTAATTTTGCTTTTTCAGAGTTAATAACTTTACCTCTTAAAGGTAAGATTGCTTGAAACATACGATCTCTTCCAGATTTGGCGCTGCCACCTGCCGAATCTCCTTCAACAAGGTACAATTCATTAATTTCTTTTTTTCTTCCTTGAGCTGGAGTTAATTTTCCAAGCATCATTCTAGTCGAAGATTTTTTATCTTTAACGTTTTTGACTGCTTGACGAGCTTTTCTTGCTTCTTCTCTTGCTTTTTGATTAATTAAAGCATTTTCAATAATTTTAGTAGCTGGTAGTTTATTTTCGATTAACCAGTAATTCATAAATTCATATGTTGCAGTTTCAACAGCTTGTTTAGCATCTGGAGTTCCTAGTTTAGATTTAGTTTGTCCTTCATATTCAATTAAATTTTCAGGAACTTTAACTGTAACAATTGCAATTAATCCTTCTCTTAAATCATTAGGATCTAGTCTCATTTTATCTTTTAATAATTTTTGATTTTTTGCATATTCATTAATTGCTCTAACAAGTCCTGATTTAAAACCTGCAATATGAGTTCCTCCGTCAGGAGTTTTAACATTATTTGCAAATCCTAAAATGATTTCATTATCTTCTTCTGTGTATTGTAAACAAATTTCAGTTACTATGTTTTTAGTCTCAGAATTAATACTAATAATATCAGTAACTGCTTTTTTATCTTCAGCTAATTCTTTAACAAACTCTTCTAAACCATTTTCAAACTTGTATTCAACATGTCTTTGCTTAATTTTATCTATTAAAACAATTTGTAAACCTGAATTTAATAGTGCTGATTCTTTTAGTCTTTGACTGATAGTTGAGAAACTAAAATTAACAGTATTAAAAATCGTATTATCAGGTAAAAAGTTAATAGTTGTTCCAGTTTTATGAGTAGTTGCTGTTTCAGTTAAAGGTTTAGATAACTTTCCACCATTGATAAACTCAATCTCATGAACTTTTTTATCACGATAAATTGTTGCTTTAAACCTTTTAGATAACGCATTAGTAACACTAGCTCCAACTCCGTGAAGTCCACCGCTTGATTTATATGCTGTTGTGTCAAACTTACCTCCAGCATGCAAAATTGAAAATATTACTTCTGGAGTTGATTTACCAATTTTATGCATTCCTGTAGGAATACCTCGACCATTATCACTTACAGTAATTGAACCATCTTTTTCAAGTACTACTTCAATCTCATCACAATATCCTGCTAATGCTTCATCAATTGCATTATCAACAATTTCTCATACCAGATGATGCAATCCTCGACTGTCAGTTGATCCGATATACATTCCAGGGCGTTTTCTAACAGCTTCTAATCCTTGTAAAACCTGAATAGCTGACTCATCATATTTCTTATTTTCTGGCATTATAAAACCCCAATCTATAACAGCTTTACTTTATATTTATTATATTAAAGTTCTTATCTTTCTAGCTCTTAAAATCATTTTATTAATGACAATAAACAATTTATCACTTTTAGTTTTTAAAAAAATGTTTATTAAACAAATTTAAAATTCAATTTTTAAAGTAATTAGCTCTGGAATTTAATAAATGTTATCTTTTAAAAAATAAAAATTATTATCAATTCAATAAGTTAAAGCTTCAAAAGAAAAAGCCCTATAGTTTGTAATATTTAACAACATCATAGGACTTATATTTTTAAATCAAGTTTGTTTATTTTAAACTATCAAGCTTAGTTTTAATAGCTTTTAATTGTTCTTGATATGATTGATATTTGTTTTTTTCTTGAGCAATTTTTTCAGGTTTTGCTTTATTAATAAAATCTGAATTATTTAATATTTTTTTGCTTCTTAAAATTTCTTTATCTAATTCTGAGATTTTAAATTCCAACTCTTTAATTAATTGCTTTTTATCAGTAAATGAATCATTTGCAATATCTAAAAAGTATTCTTGAATTGATAAGCTAGTTTTATTAGTTGAATCTAAATCATCAACTAATAAAGTATTAGTAAATTTTTTTAAAAAACTAGCAATTTGATCTTTATGTTGTTTAAAACTATCAGTGTGTTTTTGATTTGTATTACTAATCAAAACTTTTAAAACTAAACTATTTTTAATTTTATTTGTATTTCTAAATTCACGTAAACTTGTAATCATATTAATAACATCACTAATATAACTAGTCTCATATTTCAGATTCAGTATAGTTCATTGTTCTAACATTATTGAAGCTTTTAAATTCATAGTTTGATAAATTTCTTCAGTTACAAATGGAATGTAAGAATGAAGCATAATTAAAATTTCTTTTAATAGATAAAATAAAGTTTGTTTAGTTTGGTTTGCTAATTGATTTTTTAGATTAATCTTAGCAAATTCAATATACCAAGAACAAAATTTGTCTCATACAAATTCAAATAATCTAGTTCCTGCTAATCCAAATTCATACTTATTCATTTTGTCATAAACATAACTTTGAACTTCAGATAACTCAGTTAAAATTCATTGACTAGCTACATCTAATTCATTTTTATAAAATTCAGGATCAAATAAAAAATCATCTTCTAGATTAATAAAAACATACCTACTTGCATTTCATAATTTATTAATAAAATTTCAACAAGCTGCAATTTTAGAATTTGAAAATCTTATATCCTGACCAGGAGTTGAGTTAGTTAGTAAAAATAACCTTAAAGCATCAGCACCATTTTGCTCAATAATATCCATTGGATCAATTCCATTTCCTAGAGATTTAGACATTTTTCTGTTTTCTTGATCTCTTACTAATCCATGAATTAAAACATCTTTAAAAGGGATTTGTTTTGTATATTCTAAAGTTTGAAAAATCATACGAGCAACTCAAAAAAAGATAATGTCATAACCAGTTACCAAAACATTGCTTGGAAAATAATTCTTAAAATATTCACTCGTAAATCCTTGACCATTCATTAGAGTTGAAAATGCTCATAATCCAGATGAAAATCAAGTGTCTAAGACATCAGCATCTTGTACTCAATTTTCAATATCTTGTGGTGGTTGTTTTGATACATATAGTTGTTTGGTTTGTTTATGATACCAACAAGGAATCTGATGACCTCATCATAACTGACGACTAATACATCAATCATTGGCATTTTGCATTCATTTAACTAACACATCATTAAAGCGTTCTGGAAAAAAATTAATTTTATTACTTGAAGCTTGTAAATCTAAAATCATTTTATTAAATTTTTGCATTTTAACAAATCATTGGTCTGAAAGATAAGGTTCAACAATAGCATTAGATCTTTCACTATATCCAACTTGGTGAGTAATTTTTTCTTCTTTAACTAGTAAGTTATTTTGCTTAGCAATTTCAACGATTTTTTCTCTTGCAACAAATCGATCTAATCCGGCATACAATTCACCACCCAAATGATTAACTGTTGCATCAGGATTTAAACAAATTATCATTTCTAAGTTATATTTAACAGCTAATTCAAAATCATTTGCATCATGAGCTGGAGTACATTTCATAACACCGGTTCCAAATTCAGAATCAACATACTCATCACCAATAACTGGAATAATTTGATTATTAACAGGATTAATAACTTGTTTATTAAGATATTTTTTGTACCTATCATCATTAGGGTTAACAACTAAACATTGGTCAGCAAACATTGTTTCAGGACGAGTAGTAGCAACTATTAAATAATCATCTGAATCTTTTATCAAGTATTTAAAATAATACATTTTTGATTCAGTTTCTCGATAAATTACTTCAATATTTGAAATTGCAGTTTGTTGAATTGGATCTCAATTAACTATTTGTTTTCCTTTATAAATAATTTTTTCATTATAGAACTTGACAAAAATCTCGTTAACAACATCATTAACATCAGCATCTAAAGTAAATTTTTCAATTGAATAATCTAAACTCAACCCTAACTTAGCTCATTGACTTCTAATAACTGAGGCATATTCTTCTTTTCATTTTCAAGCTTCTTTTAAAAATTGTTCTCGACCTAATTTGTGTTTGTCAATGTTTTGTTCTTTTAGTTTGGCTTCTACTTTAACTTGTGTACTAATACCAGAGTGATCCATACCGGGTAAATACAAAGTATCATAACCTGTGATTTTTTTAAAACGAATAATTGCATCTTGTAAACTAGTATCTCAAGCATGACCGATATGAAGCTTACCTGTTACATTAGGAGGTGGTAAAATAATTGAAAACTTAGGTTTTTTCGAGTTAGGATCTGCTTTAAAAAGCTGTTGATCTAATCAAAACTGATACTTATTTTGTTCTACTAATTGATGGTTATATTTAGATTCTAATTGCTTTTTCATAGCTGCTCCTTGCAATAACATTTTATTTTATATTATAAGATTTTTTATTAATACTTATAAATATATAAAAGACTGTTAAATTTAATCTATCTTTCTTAATAAATAAGTTAGCTCAAAAACTTTGAGCTATTGTTTACTAACAAAATTAATATCTAAAAACTAGTGATTATTTTTCTTTTGCTTATTAAAAACTTGAGATTTAGAATCTTGTTCAATTAACTGGCTAATTAATTTTTGATTGTTTTCTCAATCTCTTGAACTAAGATGATAAGAATAAAATTGGATTGTATCAGTGATTAATTTAAATAAAGTTGGAATTAAAGCACATGCTAAACTTGTAAATAAAATTCAAAAATTATTTTTATTTCAACTTAAGTGTGGTTCTTTGTTAATTGCAGCCAAACCAAAAACAGTTGAGTTAACTCCAGGAATACAAAATGCTAGAATTGAAATTAAAATCACAACAACTGAACCAATTATTAAAGGCTTAGAAATTGTTAGATCGATTTTTTTAGTTGCTTTTCAATTAGTTAGTTTAATTAGATGGGCAAAAAAACATGGTGCGATAATACTTGTGATAAACATACCTGTTCTACCAAAAACAATAAAATTATTAATATTAGATATATTTTTAGATAGTTCAAGATTGTTATTTTGTATAAATAAGAATCAGTTATCTGTTTTAAATTGATAATCTTGTATGCTATTTCAATGCTGCATATCAGTTGCTTGCATTGCGATAATAAAACTTATAATTTGAGCAGCTGATAGTGAAAGTGCTATTTGAAAGATTGGTCATATGAGATCTTTTAAAATACCAGCAGTCTTTTTTTGAGGTTTTAATAACATTAGTGAATCATCTAACGGACTCATTCCAATTCCAAAAGCTAAACAAGAATCAACAACTAGATTAATAAACAAAATATTTGTAGCTTCAAGTGGTGAAACTTTTAAAATTAAAGAAGATAAAATGATAGTAAAAACATTGGCAAAATTAAATCCTAATAATAATACAATTGCTCGGCGAATTTTTTGAAAGACATTTCTTCCTTCGATGACTCCTTTAATGATAGTTTTGAAATTATCATCAGTTAAAATTGCATCAGCTGCTTGTTTAGCAACATCAGTTCCAGTAATTCCCATAGCAACACCAATATCAGCTTTACTTAGGCTTGGCGCATCATTAACCCCATCACCAGTCATAGCGACAATATAACCTTTGTTTTGCAATGCTTGAACAATTCTTACTTTGTGTTCGGGATTAACTCTTGCAAAAATTTTAATATTGTCAATTGCACTTTCTAATTCTTTGTCAGTGTATTGTTCAAGTTTTTCTGAAGTTAACACTTCATAAGAAGTAAATGCTAGATCTAATTCTTTAGCAATAGCTAAGGCTGTAGTGGCATGATCTCCTGTAATCATAATCACTTTAATTCCAGCTTTTTTTGCTTCAGCAACTGCTAGAACTGCTTCAGGTCTAACTGGATCTATCATTGCTGTAGCTCCAATAAAAATTAGTTCAGATTCATAGTTATTATTATCATTAACTAATATTTTATAAGCAAAACCCAAAACCCTTAATGCATCATCGCTAAGCGAAGTTGAAGCTTTTTTAATCTCTTTTTTATGAGCTGAGGTTAGATTAATAATTTTATTATTTAAATAAATTTTTGTACATTTTTTTAATAATTGATCTAAAGCACCTTTAGTAAAAACAACTTTTTGATCATCTAATTGATTTACTGTAGTCATTAGTTTTCTTTCACTATCAAAAACAATTTCATCTATTCTTTGATATTTTTTTCGAAAATCTTGTTCATCAACGTTCATCATTTCAGCAAAATCAACTAAAGCTAATTCTGTAGGATCACCGATTCTTTCACCATTTTCAGTGATTGAATCATTAGGAAGAACTAGTGCTTTTAAAAATAATTCTTTTGAAGCATTTGTATTTAAATTAATAAATTCTTGAGATGAAATAATTTGGTTGTTTCAAATTAACTTTTGAATAGCCATTCTGTTTTGTGTCAATGTACCAGTTTTGTCAGTACAAATCACATTAACTGAACCTAAAGTTTCAATACTTTCAAGTTTTTTAACTATGACATTTTCTTTAACCATTCTTTTAGTTGCAAATGACAATGTAATTGAAACAATTGCAGATAATGATTCAGGAATAACTCCAATAGCTAAAGTAATAGCAATCATTAGATAATTAGCTCAGTTATTTTTATTTCCGGTAAATAAAAATAATAAAAAGACAAAAACACTAACAACTACTGCAATAAATGAAATTAAATAACTAAATTTATTAATTTTTCTACCTAAAGGTGTAATTTGATTTTCATTTTCTGAAATTGATTGTGAGATTTTTCCAATTTCAGTGTCAGTTCCAGTTCCAATTACAACTCCAATAGCACGTCCAGAAGTCACAAAAGTTGACATAAAGGCAGTGTTTTTCATACTTGACAATATTTTGGTAGGTTTTATTGGTTGGTCAGTTTTTTCAACACTAATTGATTCACCAGTTAAAATTGATTCATCAATCATACAATCATTTGCTTCAATCAATCTTAATTCAGCTGGCACGTATTTTCCTGCTTCAAGTAAAACAATATCACCAACAACTAAATTACTAGCATCAATTTCTTTTGTAACTGATTCTCTTAACACAATTGCAGTTGGTTTTGATAATGATTTTAAAGCATCAACTGATTTTCTAGCTTTAACTTCTTGAACAGTTGATAACAAAGCATCCAAGATAATAACAAACATAATTACTAAAAAATCAATAAAATTTTCAAAATGAAGTGAAAAGTTTTTTTGTGCTATTAAAGGAGCAATAATTGAAATAATTGCAGCAATAAATAAAATGATTTGAATAGGTTGAAAAAATGATTTAAAAAAGATTAAAATTGCTGGAGTTGGTTTTTTATTTGGTAAAAGGTTTTTACCATTTTTTGTCAATCTCAAACTAGCTTCTTGTTCAGTTAATCCAGTTGCAAGATTTGTATTTAAACTAGATTCAATCTCAGTTTTGGTTTGCGTTTTATAATCACTCATTTTTAAATTGCTTTACCCTTCTAAAAGTTTAATTATTTTATCATAGCATTCTGAAATATTAGTTTTATCTAAATTAGATACTTTTACAAAACTGTCTTTTGGATCAAAACCTAAGGCTTGTTTGATTTGTTGTTCATTTTTAAGATACTGGTTTTTTTTCAATTTATCTAATTTAGTACCAATAATCACAACAGCAATATTGTAATATTTTAAAAATTGATACATTCGAATGTCATCTTTAGTTGGTAAGTGTCTTAGATCAACCAACATAAACACACCTTTTAAGTTTTTTCTATTAGTAAAATAGTCTTGCATCATTTTAGCAAACTGTATTTTCATATTATCACTAATTTTTGCATAGCCATACCCAGGAGCATCAACTAATCTAAACTGATTTTTATTAATATCAAAAAAGTTTAATAATCTAGTTTTTCCTGGAGTGTTAGCTACTTTAGCTAACTTATTATTATTTGTTAAGGAATTAATAAAACTAGATTTACCAACATTACTTCTACCAACAAAACATATTTCAGCAACATCATCATCAATTCATCCACTTCTATCTGCTGCTGATTTGATAAAAACTGCTTGTTTAATCATTATTTTACTCCTCTTTTTTAATGTAATGATTTAGATTAGTTTCTATTCATCGTCTTAAATCATGATTTAAATAAAGTTTTAATTGTTCTTTATTATTATTTTGATCAAAATAATTAATAACAGCTTTTTTAAATACTTTTGTTAATTCAAATCTAACAGAAAAGAGTTTATTTAATTGTATTGCAGTTTTAAAAATAATTAAATACTTATCAGTTAGAATGATTAATAATGATCTTATCAGTCTAAGATTTACAAAATAATTGATAATAGTTAGCATAATTTTAATAATTGCAGATATTTCAAAAATAAAAAAACTATTTGACAAAGTCTTAGTTAGTATTAGTACAAAAATAATAGTTAATAATATTAATAAACAACTATCTATGATTAAGTTAATTATAATTTTTAAGTAATTTTTAGTATTAAAAAAACTGTTTAAGACTTCTTGATTTTTAATTATTAAAAGTTGTTTTTTAACTACTAGCAGTGCTTTGACAGTTATCAAAAATACCACTAGAGATAAAATAGAAATTAGAACGTATAAGACAATATTAGAAAGAAAAAGTTGATTATTTTTATTAAATAACATTTGAGATTCCTTTCTGTTGAAGTAATTTTTGAACAATTAATACTAATTTAAAAACCTCACCTACAATTGTAATTTCTACATTGTTTGCTCTTAAAAAGCAACCATCTAAAAAATTATTATGATCATTAATAACACATACAGTTATTGATCTAATATCAGTTAAAAACAACTTTAAATATTTATCTTCAAATTCTAAAATGATTTTTTTATTTGTCAGATAAACTGTTGAGTCAAAAAATTGATAGTTATTAAAGCGAGTCTTAAATTTTAGATTTTCTTTTAAAACAATAAAATCATCAACTAATAAGTCATCAACTAGCTCTTTTTTAAGTTGTCTTTTCGATGGCTTTTTATTTACTAGATCAGTTGTGGTAACTGATATTTGATAATTTTGTTCTAATAAGGCAACTTCATCGCTAGGAAGTTGATATTTAAAACTAATTTCTTTTAAAGGATCATTGAAATGAGCTTTTTTATACTGGTTTCATTTTATAAAATGTTTTTTGTTGTAATCAATAAAAGCTTGTCTTTTAATCTGATACAAATAAGCAAGCACTCCAACTATTAACAAAATAATAAAATAAATTACTATAAAAACTATAAAAGCATTCAATTTATTATTCATACTAGTTTTCTTCTAAACCTATAGTTTGTTGTCAGAAGTTTATAAAGTCTAGATAAGCTTGGATTTTAACCAAAGTGTTTAATTGCCTTAAATCGGTTTGGTTAGCAAAATCAAGATTAGTTCTTAAAATTTCTATTAAAAGCTGGTTTCCTTCGAATAAATCATCAAAATTAGTCTCATCACATAAAATTTGATAGACTTTTTTAAATTCATCTTTTGATGATATTAAGTTATTAAAAATTGGTTTATTTTCTTTTAAAATTTCGTTAACTTTGCTTACAACTAGTTTTTTAAAATAATCAAGATAATCTTGTTGGTTAGTTGTTTTTAAAGTTTGTTCTAGACTATCTAAACCTTTAAATATAAAGCTATTCTGTTTTAAAAGTAATGCTAAGCTTTTACTAATTTGAAATGCACAAATTAAATTAAATAAACTACTATCTTTGATTTTTAAAAGTTCTTTTACAATTTCTGATTCAAGTTTTTCTAATTTGTTTGCTAGTTGGTCTCATAAATCTAAATCAGCAATTTCTTCAAACTCAACAAGGATTTTTTCTAATTGTTGGTTAAGTTTGTCTTGTTTATTTAAATTCAAATTAGTTAAAAGATAGTCTAAATTAGTTATGATAATTGCTAGACTAGGTTCAAAAAAATCCAGTTCAACTTCAGATTTATTGTTTGACATAACGTTCTCCTTTATCAGATATTAATTTAATTATAACTTATCTCAAAAATGATTTTTATATATAATAGAGATTGAAATGGGGTATGTTTATGGTTGAAATTTACAAACTAAAAGAGTTAAATTCTTCTGATTTAAAAGCATATTCTCATATAAATCCGTGATTTGAAAAACGTTTAAATACTTTAATAATAAAAAACAAAAAATGAATCAGAAACTTTGGCTTGAATCCAAATGATTATATTAATTTTGATGATATTAGTTTTGTTAGTCTAGACAAGGCTTTTAAAGCAATTAATAATTATTTAAACTTTTTTAAGCCTAGAGTTAAAAAAATTATTTCAGATAAAAGATTATTTAAAAAATTTGACCAAGCAATTAAGAATTATGTTAGTTTACTAGCGATGTGTCAAGCTATTAACACAATGATAGATTTTTATCTAAAAATGGATTATGAAATTATTTTAAATAAACAACAAACAGCTTATCAGTTAGCAAATCAAATTTTAAATGATAAATTTGAAAGATTTTCAAATGAAGTTTTAAAAATTATTCCTAATGAATATAAAAATAATTTAAAAGATCTTTATAATGAAAAACAAGATTTTGCTAATCAACTACTTAACTCTAGTAAATTTAGTAGTTGAACAGCAAAATATGCTAAAGCATTATTTAGTAACAACAAAATTAGAGAAACTGAGTTTTTAAAAATTATTTATTTTTGCTATTTAGAAGATGAATTTAACAGAAGCTATTCAATACTATTACAAGAATTTATTTATAAATTAAACTAAGGAAGTTAAACTATGAGACAAAAAATTACAAAGGGTGGCACTAATATTTCATATAAAGTTGATGACAAATTTTTACAAATTAAAAGGCATAATTCTTTTAATCATAAAATTGACTACTCATTATTAGAAATTTTTGATTTTGTACCTAAACTTTTAAAAAATACTGCCACAGAAATAGAATGAGAATTTATCAATGGAGTTGAACCTATAATCGATTTAACAAATATCCAAATAATTACCAAACAAATAAAACAACTTCATAATTCTAATCTAAAATTTCCTGAATTTAATTTAACAAAACGAATTGAGTATTATCGAACCAAAATTAAAGAATTAAATACTAATACTCAAGTGTTAGATGATTATGAACATTTAATTGACCAAATTTTAAAGCAAATGGATCATGAGACACCTTTACATAATGACTTATTTAGTTTTAATATGATTCAAACCAAAGATAATAAAATCTATTTTGTTGATTGAGAATATGCAACAATGGGTGATAAACACTTTGAATTAGCATATCTAATTGAAACATCACAAATGAGTAAAGAATGTGAAAATAAACTACTAGAAGTTTATCAAGATTATCATAAAGATAAGCTTTTACTATCTAAAATTTTTGTTAACTATATAGTTATTTTGTGAATTCGTACTCAAACACCACCCCCACATGATACAAAAGCTCTTGAGAACAGAATTTATCAATTAGTAAAAGAAATTTAATAATTTTCATACAAATAAAACTTTACTTAATTTATCTAGAATCCAAACTAAAATATTAAATAAATTATTAGACAGTGTTTTACAATCAAGTTTGATCTTTGAAGATAAAAAAACTGCTGATTTAGCAGTTTGAATATTATTTAACTATTTTGATATTTAATTCGTCTAATTGGTTATCACTTACATAATCAGGAGCGTTATTCATCACATCAACTCCAGACGAGTTCTTAGGAAAAGCAATGACATCTCTAATAGAATTAGTATTGGCTAGTATCATTGCAACTCGATCTAACCCCCAAGCAATCCCAGAATGATAAGGTGCACCGTATTTAAAAGCATTAATAAATCAACCAAAATTAATTTCAATTTCTTCAGAAGATAGTTCGATTGCATTAAACATTCTTTTTTGAATATCAGGATCAGTAATTCTCTGACTTCCTCCACCAATTTCAAAACCATTCATTACTAAATCATAAGCATAAGCTAAAGCTTGTTTTTTATTAGTATCAAAATCAGCTAAACTTTCTTGTTTTGGCATAGTAAATGGATGATGTGCAGCAAGATATCTTTGCTCTTGATCACTATATTCAAATAAAGGAAAATCAACCACTCATAAAACTTTAAACTGATCTTTTCTAGCCAAATCAAACATTTTAGCTAAACAAACTCTCACAGCACCCATTGCTTGAGAAATTTTGTCATATTTTCCACAATTAATTAAAATTGTTGAATTTGTTTTAATATCAAATTCTTTGATTAATTGTGCTTTTTCAGTTTCAGATAATTGACTTGCTAAACTACCACTTCATTGATTGTTTTCAAATTTTACAAATGCTAAAGAAGTAAAACCAAATTGTTTTAGTTGCTCAGTTAACTCTTCAAGTTGTTTTTTAGTTAATAATTTATCAATAGCTATTGCTCTAATATAATTAGAATCTAGATTATTAAACATTTTTACTTGAGTGTTTTTAAAAATCTCATTTAAAGTATGAATTTTTAAATCATATCTTAAATCAGGTTTATCAGTTCCATATAAATCAATTGCATCTTTATAAGCTAGTCTAAGTAGTTGATCTTTAATTTGATAACCTTTAAGATCTCATAAAATTTTTTTAATTAGAGCTTCAGCAACTTGCATAACATCTTCACCAGTTGCAAAACTCATTTCTAAATCTAATTGAGTGAATTCAGGTTGACGATCTATTCTTAAATCTTCATCTCTAAAACATCTAACTATTTGATAATATCTGTCAAAACCAGAAATCATTAAAAGTTGTTTAAATAATTGTGGTGATTGAGGCAAAGCATAAAACTTATTTTTATTTAATCTAGATGGCACCAAAAAATCTCTAGCTCCTTCTGGAGTTGATTTTGCAAAATAAGGAGTTTCAATTTCTAAAAAATCATTTTCATCTAAAAAGTTTCTAATTACGCGGTTTAACTTAGCTCTTAGAATTAAATTTTGTTGCATTTCAGGTCTTCTTAAATCTAAATAACGATAAGCAAGTCTTGTATCTTCAGTGCTTGTAATATTGTCTTCAATCATAAAAGGTGTAAGTTCTGATTTATTAATAATAAAAAGATCATTAACTTTAATTTCAATTTCACCTGTTTTTAATTCTGAGTTAATTGCTTTTCTTTTTTCAACAATTCCTTGAACTTGAATAACATACTCAGTTTTAAGATTTGCTAAAATTTGTTTAAATGAATCATTAAAAACTAGTTGTGTAATACCATATCTATCTCTTAGATCAATAAAAGTCATTGCACCTAATTTTCTAATTTTTCTAACTCAACCTTGTAATAAAACTTCTTGACCTACATTAGAACTATTTAATTGTCCACAGGTGTGCGTTCTTTTCATATTAAACTCCTTTTAATAGTAAATTGATTTTTTCAGTGTAATTTTCTAAATTGCACTCTTGTTGTTGTTTAGTTTGTTGATTTTTGATTATAAAATTATTTGTTTGTGCTTCTTGATCACCTAAAATAATGATGTTTTTTGCGTTATATTTTTCAGCTTGTTTAAAAGCTGATTTTAAGGATTTGTGCATATTATTGGTATCACATTTTCAGTTACAAGCTCTTGAGATACTTAGTATTTGTTGGTTAATTAAAATTGCATTATCAGATAGACAAATAGTATATAGATCTAAACTATTATCTTTATTATCAATAGCTATCTTGTTTTGGTCTAAAATGAGTAGTACTCTCTCAAGTCCCATTCCAAACCCACAAGCAGCAAGCTTAATATTTCCAATTTCAGAAACTAAATTATTATATCTACCACCAGCTATTAAAGTCTGTTGACTTCCTAGACTATTATCTTTGTACTTGATTTCAAAAACAAAACCAGTATAGTAATCTAACCCTCTAACCAATTTATCATCTTGAACTGTTTTAATATTTAGATCATTTAAGATTTTTAGAGTTTTTTGATAACGTTGTAATTGCTCAGAATTTAAAAAGTCTCTCATACTTATCAAATCATCAAATTTAGTTGCATCAATTTTACAATCTAAAATTCTTAAAGTATTTTTTTCAAATCTAGTTTGACAATCATCACATAAATCAAATTGTTGAAGATATTTTTTTAGCTCAAGAATATATTTTTGTCTTTCAAGTCCAGTTAGTAAATAATTAACAACAACATCAACTTTATCTTGTAGTTTTAACTGACAAATAATATCATAAGCTATTGTTAAAACTTCAATATCTTGTTGTAAATCATCACTTCCAAAAACTTCAATACCTAATTGGTGAAATTGACGATTTCTTCCAATTTGAGGTCTTTCATATCTAAACATAGGTGACAAATAATAAGTCTTAAACGGTAAGTTGTCGGCTGTATACAATTTATTTTCAATTAAAGCTCTAACAGTTGGAGCTGTACCTTCAGGTTTTAAAACAAATTCTCTTTGTTTTTTATCAGTAAACTGATACATTTCTTTAGAAACAATATCACTAGTTTGTCCAACGCTTCGAACAAATAATTCTTTTAATTCAAAAATCGGAGTTCTAATTTCAGAATAATTATATTTATTTAAAATATCACGTAATTTATTTTCTAAAGTAACTCATTTTTTAGCTTGATCTAAATAAATATCTTGAGTACCTCTGGGTTTTTGTATCATGGACAATCTCCTTTAAATAATAATTAAATTATAAATCAAACAACTAACTAGCATTCTTTAAATTTTAAAATGGTTAATCTTTTTATTTTTTTACTAAGACATTAATAGGTGATGTTATGAGTTTTAAAATATTTGCTAGTGACTTTTATAGCTTTTTAGTTAATAAGCATTTCTTTTTAATGTTTTTATTACTATCAATTTGTTTTGCTTGCAGCTTTATTTTAAACTTTGAAGTTAAATATCTATTTTTATCACTATTTTTCTTAATAATTACTATTAGTTTGAACTACAAAAATTTTTATTTGATTTTAATTATATTTGCTGTGGTTGGATTAATTTTTATAGGTTATAAACTGTGATATTCTCATAGTGATTTAAGTTTTTTAAACCATCAAGAAATTAGTGCAAAAGTGATTGCTAAAAGTAAAACTTATGTCATTTTAAAACATAAAAACATTAAGTTCTATCTTTCTGATTTTGATAACAAGCTCTTTTTAGATCAAAAATTAATTATTAAAGGAGTTTTTGAAAAATTAGAGTCAAATACTAATTATTATCAATTTGACTTTTTTAATTACTTAACAAAGCAATTTGTTAATCACAAATTAGATAAGTATCAAATTATTAGTTTAACTAATGGTTTAAGATCTAATAAATGACTAGCAGATCACATTTATGCTCATAAGCTAATTAGTTTATTTTTATTAGAAAAAAATAATAAATCTACTGATTTTCAAAGAATCATTTCTGAATTAAATTTAGAATTTCTAATTATTATTAGTAGTTTTAATATTCATTTATTTACTAAATTTTTATACAAAATAAATTACAAATATAAATCAACAATTATTTTAAAATATGGTTTCTATTTACTAGTTTTATTAATCACATATCTAGCTAATTTCAGTTATGCAAGTCTTAGAATTATTGTTTATTTTTTAGTAAGTGAATATTTTAAAATCAAACATAAAAACACACCATTAATTTTTAAGAGATTTGTTTGTTTAATAATTTGTTTTGTAATTACTCCAAGTTTTTTAGTTTCTAGTTCAGCGTTGTTTGTAATTGTGGCATTCTTGTTTTTTTATGACCAGATTTTTAAAAATAAATTTTTAAATTATCTAACAAGATCGACTTTATTTACTTTTTATTTTCTTCCGCTACAAATTTATACTTTTTATGGTTTTAGTATTGTTATTCAAATTTGTTTAATATTTTTAAGACCTTTATTTGCTGTAATTTATTTTACAATTCCTTTTTGATTAATTACTAATAGTAATTGACTTACTGATAGTTTATTTAAATTATTAAGCTTAATCAAAAAGATCAACTTTCATATTAATACTGGTCAGTTTAATGTAGTTTTTTTAATTCTAGTTTATCTGGTGATTTTAATTGCTATGATGTATCAGTTCAAATCTTTTAAGACTTGAAGCCTTTTGTTTTTTACTTTACTAGTTTGTTATCTAATTAACTGACTATTAAAACCAGCAGTTTTTTTAGCAATGTTAAATGTTGGTAATGGAAATACTTTTATTTTTCATGATAAATATAAAAATATAACAATTATTAATGATTGTGGAACTGGTCGAGGATTTTCTAATCAAATACCCTATCAATTTTTAAAATATTATGCAATTAATAAAATTGATTTAGTTGTGATTTCACATTATCATACAGATCATTTTAATGGCTTAGAAACAATTCAAAAAAACCTTTATGTCAAACAAGTAATTGATTATCATAATTTTGAGCCTATTAAGAGTATTAAAGGTGTTAATTTATACTTTTTTTGAAATGACTTAAAATCTGAAAACAATAAATCACTAGTTCACATTTTAGAATATCGAAATACAAGAATTTTATTTACTGGAGATATTGAAAAAGAAGCTGAACTTGCACTAGTTAATAATAGTTATTTTAAATATGTAATTAATTTAAAACCAATTGATATTTTACAAGTACCTCATCATGGATCTAAATCTAGTTCAAGTGATGAGTTTATTAGTTTGATCAAACCTAAATACGGCTTAATTTCAGCAAATCAAAAAACCTATAACTTTCCAAGTTCTGAAACACTAATGATGCTATTTAAACATAACATCACATATTTCAAAACTCAAGAACTGGGTAATTGCTTTTTTAATTATCAAACTAATTTGTTTTGATTTAGAAAATAAAAAGATCACACTAGCGGTGATCAAAATTATTTTATAGATGAATTGAAAAAATTAAGCACTCATTAAGCGTGATTTTTCTCTTGCGGCTTTATTTTGTTTAAAGATTCCTTTTTTATAACCTCTATCAACTAAACTAACAGCATCTTTAACTAATTGTTCTTGACTAGCATCTTGAGTTTTTTTAGCAGCTAAAGCTTTTTTAATTGCTGTTTTAATTTCTGATTTAAAAGCACGATTTGCTAATCTTGATTTTTCATTAGTTAGAACACGTTTTTTTTGTGATTTAATGTTTGCCATTTCTTTTTTCAACTCCTTTATCAACTATAAATTTTTAAAATACATAAGTAAGTATAACAAATTTTAAATTAAAGTTAAATAGATAAATATTTAATTATAGCTGGTAATAACTGTTTTTCATAAAATTACTACTAGAGAGTTAAAAAGTAGTTATTTTGCTTTTTAAACCTTTAAAGTTATAAAATATATAAATGAATAGAGTGATAGAAATGTATTTTATTTATTCAGAAGACTGCTTTTTATTAAAAGAAAGAATTAATAAAATCATTAAACAAATAACACAAACCAATCAAGTTGAAGTGCAAAATTTTTCATTAATTGAAGATGATTTTGATGATATTTATCAAAGTGTAACTAACCTGAGTTTTTTTAATGATAAAAATGTTATTGTTATTAATGATGCATATTTTGTTAGTGAGTCAAAAGTTAATTTTAATAAGAATTTTTCAATCACAAAATTAGAACAAATGCTAAAAAAATATAATCCAAATAACCTTATTATCTTTACAATGAATACTAATAACTTTTCTAAAAGATTAAAAATAGCTAAATTTATTGAACAACATTGTAATTTAGAATATCTTAAACCTTTTGATCAGCGAAAAATAATTGCATATATTACTAATTATTTAAAACAACAAAATAAAACGATTGATCGTAATCTTGCTTTTCAAATCTATCAATATCTACCAAATGATCTACAAATCATTACCAATGAACTTAATAAACTAGCTAGTTTAGAACAAGCAATTACTATTGATTTAGTTTGAAGTGTTTGTGCTAAATATCACCAACAAGATATTTTTGGACTAGTTGATGCTTTTGTTAATAATAACCTTGACAAGTTTATTAAATTACTTAAAGACTATCTTTTATTAAATGATGATATTATAGGACTTATAAGTTTATTGAATGCAAGTTTAAGTTTTTATCGAGATGTTTTATTATTAAAACAGAGCTCAAAAACCCAACAACAAATCGCTTCAATCTTAAAAGCACATCAATATAGAGTACAACTTGCTTTAAATAGCAATTATGATATTAATAAACTAAATGATAAAATTAAATTAATATACAAGATATTTAAAGGAATTGTAACATCTAAAATGGATAAACAAATCATTGTTGAATATGAACTAATAAAAAATATGAGAGGTTAAAATGCAAGAGCTATATTTAAAACTAATTTATCTAGCTAAAAACATCATAAAAACAGAAAAGCTAAGATATTTTATTTATAAAGATGCTGAGTTTAGAGATAAGTTTTTAGTTTTGATAAATAATATTTTAACTTTAGAAACTAATTTTGAGATGAGTTTTGAAGGTCAAACATATGCCAAAGAATTTGCTAAAGCTTTTATTTTGATCACAAAACAAGCTGAAAAACAAAGATTTGAGACATTTGATGACAAAACTCAAGATCAAATTTCAGATGATTTAGATCAACTAGTGAAATTTATTGTTAAAGAATATAAAGTTCCTAGAACCAAACTATTAGATCAAACTGAATTAGTAACAGTTCAAGTGATCAGTCAATCAACTGAACTTACTAATAAAATGATTGAAAAGTGAGATCAAAAAGTTCAAGAAAGTAAGACTGAACAAACAGCTGATAAACCAGTTGAATCAGTAACAAAGCCTGCTGATTTAGAAGCTAAAAATAATCAAAATTTAGACAATGCTGCAAATAATCTCTTTAGTTCATTAAATCAAAACATTCTTTCAAATCCTGATATTCCACCAATTCCAACACAAGATCCAAGGTTTTATCCATATAAGACAAAACCGAAATTTATGCCAACTTTTAAAATAATTCTTTCTGTATTGTCTGCTATTTCAACTATTTTATTAATTACTACATTAAGTTATCTTTCACTTACAAGATTAGATATTAAAAACGGTTTTGATAATGGTTTTGATTGAAACACTTATGTTAAAGATTCTAATAAATTAACATTTTTAGAAAGATTTCCTTTGGTGGGGTTAGGTGTGAGAGGGTTCACAAGTGTAATTTCAACATTGTTTTATATTTTACCAACCGCGTTTATTTGTTCATACACCAAAAAGTCAAACTCTAACCCCAGAGAAAAATACAGAATGTCATTATTACCAGTGATTGTGTTTCTTGTGTTATTTGGAGCAGTTACAGCAACACTATCTAATTTTGCTTCAATCTCAAATATTTCAAATGCATGAAAAAAAGAATTACTTGGTTTTATAACAGATGAAAAAGAAAAATTTGCAAGTCAATTTGATAGTTTTTGACAACAAGTTGTTAATAAATATGGACCAAAAATTAACATTGCAGTTATACTTTCAATCACTTCTATGTCTTTGACGATTGTGACATTGATTGTTGCGGTTATTTTACTAATTGTCAATCCAAAACTAGATAGAGAAAAAATTCAAAAAGCCACTACTGAATATCAAAAAGTTGTATTGGCTGCTATGAATGGTGAAAAATATGAAATGGATCCATCAATTTATGATCATGTCGAAGTTCAAATCAAAGAACCTAGCAAGTTCAAACTATTTTTAATGAAATTCAAAAGTCAAAAAGATAAAAGTAATGATCAAAAAGAAGATAAATAATGTCTTCTTTTTGTTTTTTTTATTCAATTAGAGCAACAATTTGATATTTTTTTCTAATACTTTATTGAAATGAGAAGGGTTTTTGTAAATGTTAGAAAGAGAGAAAATTTGCCATGAAAGAAATTCAACGATTCTTAAAAAAAGATTTAAAAGATTTGACTGAAAGTGAAAAATTAGAATTGTTTGAAATACTACAACCAGCAATTAGATTCGCAATTAAAAAAGCACTATCAAAATTTTATAAAGTTCCATTAGAATTTCAAGATATGATGACATATGCTTGATTTGCTTTTGATGATTTATTGAAAAAATATCAAACCAAAAATATTAAAAAGAAATTTATCTCATCAGTTATTGATGCAGTTACATGAAAATGCACAGATGCGTGTGTAAAATTTATCAACAACAAACATAAAGTACTAAACATAAGTGTTTATCATTCACCAACTAAAAGAGAAGATGAAATTAATAAAATAGCTTCAAATTATTTTCCAATAAACACTGGATGAAATGACGTTGTTGAAAAGTATTTTAAAAATTGTGATGAACCATTAGCCCGTGAAATTTTTAGTATGTATACTAATGATGAAACTCAAAATGAGATATGCAATAAGTTAGATATCTCAAGAAATAAGATGACAAGAATACTGAGAAAAACAATTAACGAGTTGCAAGAAATAGCTAAACCATTACTATAATTCAATTTATTATTATTTATAATAATATTTGAAAAAAGGTGGATTTATGAGTTATTATTACAAACATAATTTCTCTTTTACCTACCATGGGTTACAACGGGCAAAAGAGAGATTGAAATTACAAGATAAACAAGATTATGAAGTTAAAGAATTATGCTTAAAACACATTCAAAGCTCTACAAAAAGTTTTGAATCTGGATCTGTTCTTTATATTTCTGCTTCTAATACCAATATCTTTTTTGTGATTGACAAAAAAGCTAATCTAATTATTACAGTAACTGAAATATCACCTGCAAAGCAGTTAAAAATCTTTGGAGGTAGTTCATGATAATTGCTGTGTTTGGCAAAATAGGATCTGGAAAAACAACTGTTTGTAATAAATTTGTTAAATTCCACCCATCTTTTAAAATCATTAATGCTGATCTTATAGCAAAAGAATTACTTAACAGACAAGATGTCAAAGAAAGTCTAAAAAAAATAGATAAATCCATTATTACTAGTAAAAATCAAGTTGATAGAAAATATTTAAGAAAAATTATTTTCGCAAATAAAGAGCTTGGTGAAAAAGTAGATATGCTTCTATGACCAATGATAACTGAAGAAATTAATCAGCAAATTTCAAATCAACCGGCTGATTATATAATTGAAGTTGCATTATTAGATCAACTAAAATTAGAACATGTTGATCTTAAAATAAAGGTAAAATCAAACATTTTTAAGACACTTTTTAGAGTCATAAAAAGAGATAATGCTAGTCTATCAAATGTTTTTAAAATATGATGAAAGCAAACAAAGTTACTGAGAAAAACTAAATATGATATTAGCATTAGACACTTTTATGAATTAGAATTTTATCTTCAAAAAAACAAACTTATTGATTGATAAGTTTGTTTTTCATTTATTAATCTTCAAATTTTTCTAAGCTACCATCAGCTAGAACTTTTTCGATTCTTCCTTTATATTCTTTTAGCTTTTCTTCAGCTAATTTAATCTTTTTCATACCTTCTTCAAAAATTTTCATAGCTTCTTCTAAAGATGTTTCACTACTGCTAATTTTTTTAGAATCATCTTGAATTTCTTGCATTAGTTGATCATAAGTTTTTTCTTGGTTATTCATTTTTTTCCACCTCTTCAACAACTGTTGTTAATTTAGCATCAGCTAAAAAGATTTTTAGTTTTTCATTAATACTAATATCTTTATAAGATGTTATTTTTTGACCTTTTTGATTTGTAACTATACTATAACCATTTTCTAAAGGCTTTTTAGGATTTAATAAAATAAATTTATTTGAGATTGATTCAAATCACAATTCTTCAATTGATTTTTTTTGAAGCATTAATGATCTAAAATTTGATTTAATAAATAAAAAATCATTTTCGTTCTTTTCAATTTTATTAATAGTTTTTTGAGTTAATGTATTGACAGAATCAATTATGATGATATTTTGATGGTTTAGAGTTCTTTGAATATTTTGAAATAAAAACTGTCTAAAATAACTTAAATTTTCAAATAGTTTATAAATTTTAGTTCTTATTGTTTGTGGTAAATGAAATTGTGCTTGTTCTATTAGAATTTCTTTTCTAGAAATATGTGCTTCAATGGCGTTGTTTTGTTCTAATTTAGCATGTTTTAAAATTTCAAATTGTTGATTATATTTATTTTTTAATAATAAATGAAACTTTTCAGAAATATAACTTAGTTGTTTTTTAAGTTCAACTACATCTCTACTAACTAATTCTCCTGCAGCAGTTGGAGTTGCTGCTCTAATATCGGCTACATAATCTGCTAGTGTAATGTCTGGTTCGTGACCTACAGCACTTATTATAGGAATAAAACTATCTTTAATAGATTGAAGCAATTCTAGTTCATTAAACGCTCATAGGTCTTCATAACTTCCTCCACCCCTACCAACAATTAGAACATCAAGCTTAACTTCAAATTCATTAGCTTGTTTAATTTTTTGAGCAAGGTCAAATTGGGCTTGAGCACCTTGCACTTGAGATGGAAATAAATATATATTAATTGATGGCATTCTTCTATGAATTGTAGTAATCAAATCATGAATAGCTGCTCCAGTATCAGCAGTAACGATTCCAACATTTTCAACAACATTAGGAAGCCTTTTTTTGATGCTAGGATCAAATCAACCTGCTTCTTTTAACTTTTTAAATCTTTCTTCATAGATCTTTTGTAGTTCACCAATTCCTTCGATTCTAACATCTTTTACTTCAAAAGTAATTTTTCCACCAACAATATAGTATGTAATTCTTCCAACACAGGTTATTTGCATTCCTTCTTTTGGATTTAGTTGTATAAGTTTGTGCGCATTACTTTTTCAAATCATACAACCAACAGACGCTTTTTCATCTTTAATCGAAAAATATACATGTCCAGATGATTTATTAATAGTTAAATTACTTAATTCACCTTTTACATATATTGATTTAAAATAATCTATATTTTCTAAGCAATATTTTATGTTTTGGTTTAGTTCTTGAACTGTTAAAATCTTTTCCATAACTATTTTTTATCTACCTTATCTAGTATGGCATTAACAAATTTAAAGTCAAAATCTGGAATATAATTTTTTGTATACTCTACCATTTCATTAATAACAACGGCTTTAGGAGTTTCGGTATATTCTATTTCATAAATTCCAACAATTAAGACGGCTCTAACTACTGATGGAATTCTTTCTCATCTTCATTTAGATGATAAAAGTGGTTTAATTGTTTGAATAATCTGTTCACTAAGATTGGCAATAGTTTCGATTTCATCAATCACGTCTTGATTTTTAAATTGCTGTACATCATCTAAAACATCTTGTTTTATATAATTAAAATTTGCATTTAGTAATTGGTATTTATAAAAAGCTTGAATCAATAATTTCCTTTTTGTTCACGGACTAATTTTCATTTTTTTATATCTCTTATTTTTTCTTAGCACTCATACTAATTTTAGTTATTATATTCTTTTGGGTTGGAGATGATGTAGAATTCGAATTCATGTCAGCTTTATTTATTTTTAATTCTTTCTCGTTTTTATCAAATGTAAAGTTGTTTAGAGATTCTAATAATTTATTGTGGTTAAATAAAGTACCTTTTACTACTTTAAAAGTGTTTTCTGGATTTTGTCTTAAAAAATTATAAATAACTGATGATCTAGTTTCATATTTAAAGTTGATTTTATTTTTACCGAATGGAGTAATTCTTCCTGATTCTGAATTTGCCAATCTAACAGCGTCACTTAAATATGATGAAAGACTGATTAATAATTCATTAAATTTAGATGAATTTTTAATAGCATTCTCAAGTTGGGGATTCATAATATTAGCATCTTTAACACCATTTTGAGTTAAAAACGCTTCAAATCACGATAAATGTTCTCTAAATACATCAACAATGCTTTTACCTATATATTCTATAACAATAGGGGTTTCAAACTTATCAATATTTAGTGTTGAATTGCTCACAACTTCTGTTTTCATTTTAAAAAAATTAGGTAACAAAATTACATCTAAAGATTGACTTGTCTTTTGTTCACCACCATTAGTTTTAAAAATAAATTTTAACTTTTGATCTTTAGTATCATCCAAATCCTTAAAGTCATCTTCTTTTTTTAATTCTTTCAATCCATTTGGGTTATTAACATTAACCGCTGTTTCTCTATAAAAAACTAAATCAGCTTTTTGCAAATCTTCTCAGCTCTTATTTTTATTATCAGTAAATTCGTTTGCTGCTAAAGCTTTTAATCTATTAATAGCATATTGCTTATTAACATTATTAGTTCCATTACCATTTGTTGTTAGTATTTCTTTTAGTTCATCTCGACTAACAAAAGCTTGGCTAGTTTTCCAAACGCCTTTATTTTCAATAGACGACAAATTATTATAAACTTTTTTTATTTCTACTCTTCTAACACAACTTATTGTTGCAATTCCAGAAGTAGCTATCAAACCAAGTGTTGCTAACATACCTAAGATTTTTTTCATAAGCAACGCTCCTTTACCTTTTAAATTATCTCATTAAATAAGTATTTTTATAAGTTGTCAGAAAAAGTTTTATTTACTAGGTTTTCGATCTCGGCTTTATATGGTGGATTATCTTCAATGTACGGAGTTTCTAATATTTTAGGAACATTTTCAAAATCTTTGTCTCAAACAACTTCACACAACGCATCAAATCCAATATATCCATAACCAATATTTGCGTGTCGATCTTTATGAGAAGATAACTCATTTTTTGAATCATTTAAATGAATACATAAAACCTTATCTAAACTAAGATATTTTTTTAGTTCAATTTTTACCTGCTCTCATTTACTAATATCATAACCAGCATCATGCATGTGACATGTATCTAAACAAATTCCTACTTTCTCTGGATGTTTAAGCTTACTAAAAATATAATTAAAATCTTCAAATTTAGAGCAAACTTCACCACCTTTTCCAGACATTGTTTCTAAAACAACTTTAACATTTGTTTGAAATTCACTAACAAGATCTAAAGCTTTAATGATTTGATCTAAAGAATTTTTATAATCTCCAGTTGTATATGATCCTGGATGCAAAACTAAAAGATTAATTCCAATCGCTTCACAATATTGAATCTCTTTTTTTAACATTTCTACTGCAAAGTTTCACTTTTTAGCATCAACACTATTAGCAATGTTAATAATATAACCAGCATGAACAACTAAATCTTTGGCATTAATATTATTTTGTTTGATCAAATCATGCATTTGTTTAATATTTAAAGCTTGAAGATCAGCTTTATTAGCATTTTGTGGTGGACCTGTAAAAATCATAAAAGTATTTGCTTTATATCCAATAGCTTCATAAACACTTCCTACTAGATAATGATTTGTTTTTGTCATCTTAACATGACATCCTAAAAGTGGTTTATTCATAACTCTCCTTTAATAAGTTTAAACATGTTTTTTTGTCATTTTCTATTAATTCTACTAGCTGATCTAAACTATTAATTTTTTGGTTTTCTCTTATATATTCTAATAGTTCAAAACTAATATGTTTAGAATAGATATCTTTATTAAAATCAAAAATATTAGCTTCAAAAACCATTAAATTATTTCTATTAACTCAACTATCACCCATTCCGTATCTAACTTGTTGGTGATCAATAACTACTTTTACTAAATAAACACCATTTTTAACTACAAAAGTTGAATTAGTTAAAATGTTTGCTGTTGGAAAATTTATGGTTCTTCCTAGTTGATTACAAAGTGTCACAATTCCAGAAAAACTGTAATTAAAGCCGGTGATCTTTTTAAATTCTTTTATATCCGCATCAACTAGTAATTGTTTGGCTTGTTTTATTAGATCTGTATCATCTTTTATAATCGTATTGGTGCAAAGTTTCACTAATTTATCTAATTGTGAGAAACTTTTTAAACTATAAACATTACTAATATTATATTGATTAATTAATTCTAAAAAGTCATCGTTTAAAAGTTCTATTATCTTAAAACCTTGTTTTTTAAATTCACTAATTTGATAATTTGAACAAAGATAATCAAAATCATCATCAGCGTAACAATATCCAAAAACAACTAAATTAGCTTTTGTAAAAGAACATAAAAATCTTTTGGTTAAATATTTAAAATCAGTAAATATGGCTGTTTTTTGATTATTCATTCTTTCACCTTTAAAATGACTTTTTGTAATTAAATAAAATAAAAAAGACTTATGGTTAGTCTTTGTTGTAGTCTAAGAATATGGTGCCTGATGTGGGAATCGAACCCACAACCCACTGATTAAGAGTCAGTTGCTCTACCAATTGCGCTAATCAGACACGTATCTTAATTTTACAACTTTTAAAATAGAAAATAAATAGTTTTATTTTATTGCATCATCTTTTTTTCTATCAACTTTTTTAGATAAATGATTCTTAGTTCTTTTTCTGCAATCTCAACTTTAACTTCAATTAATTTATCTGCATGGTATGGTTGATGGATCCTATTATAATAAATAGCAAAATAAATAAACATCCCAACTACAGGAAAAAACCATCACAATCATGATTTTTTAATAATTTCTTTATTTACCTTTTTTAGCTTTTTTTGTAAATCTTTAATTTCAGACTCTGCTTGGCTAATTTGTTGATTTAACTCTTCTAAAGTCATATTGTTAAAATTGTTTTGCATAGCTACATCCTCTAATTTCTTTTTGAATCGATAAATCACAAAATGCCAATTATCTTAAAATACCAGAACAGATAATATTTAATAATAAGTAAAATTTGATGATTCATTTTCAAAATTTTACAATACTAAAGATGTTATTTTAGATTACTTAACTATCTTTATTTTTAATCTTTGGTATTTTCTAATGGTCTTATTTTATTTTATAATTTTATTAAGTTTGATGAAAGGAAAAATCTATGCATTATTTAGGAATAATTATTGCAAGTGTTCTAGGTTATTTTATAGGTTGTATCTCTTGATCAACTATCATTGTTAAAAAGGTAAAAAATATAGATATTAGAACAGTTGGATCTGGAAATCCAGGAGCAACTAACGCTACAAGAATACTTGGTAAAAAATGAGGTTTATTAATCACATTTTTAGATGGATCTAAAGTTGTCTTAACAGCAATTATTGCCATAATTCTGTCTATTAGTAAACACCACTTATTTAAAGAAACTAGTTATTTTATTCCTTGTATTTTTGCTTTAATTGGACATTGCTATCCAATTTATTATCGATTTAAAGGTGGCAAAGCAGTTAGTTGCTTTTTAGGATTATTACTTGTTATTAATATTTTGTATTTAATAATCTTTTTGATTGTGTGATTTATCGCAGCAAGTATTTGAAGAAAAGTTAGTTTAGCTTCAATAATGTCAGCTCTAGTTATTCTGCTAATTATGTGAATGCCCTGGTTTAGCGGAACAACTACTTTTATATGACAATGAAACGGACTAGAACAATTTAAGGTAGCGTGGAACAGATATTTACTATTCTCATTTTTTAATTCATTTCATCTTTGGTTAAACAACACTTGAGCAAGCGGAATGCTTGAAGCAAATATTGTAATTTTAATTTCTGGGATAATTTTAGCTTGAAGACATTTTCCAAATATCCAAAGACTTAGAAATAAAACAGAACCAGACACATTTCCTAGAAAAGTTAAAAATAAATAACCATTTTATTATCAATTAATTTATAAAAATAAAAACACATACAGTTATTCTTAAAACTTAAGAATATTGTTAATGTGTTTTAAATATTAATCTATTTATTTTTTTTGATTGCATTCATTGTTTTTTTAATGTCTGCTTCTGATGGTTTTCTTCCCATGCTCATATACATAGCTCTGATTTGTTTTTCAGTTATTGGAGGATTATTTTTTAGTTGTTTTTTAACCATAATTCTTGTTAAGAAAAACCCTAAAATCAATCCTGCTATTAAACAAATTAAGACTGTTGCAACAATGATTCCTACAAATGAACCTGTTGAATATGTTACATCTGCTAAAAACATATTATTTCCTTTCTATTGGTTTATTTTAAATTCTCTATAATTCTATTAGTTATATTTTCTTTTGTAAATCCAAATTTAGAGATTATTGTATTACCTGGAGCAGATTCACCAAAACGTTCAATTGCAAATATCATTCCATTATCACCAATGTATTTGTATCAAGACATCGGTGTTGCCATTTCAATAGCAATTCTTATTGTTTTTTTATCTATTATTGCATCTTGATAATCTTTTGATTGTTTATCAAATAGATTTGTTGATGGCATTGAAACTACCTTAGCAATGATCTTATGTTTTGCTAATTCTTGTTGCACATCAAGTGCTAGAGCTACTTCACTTCCTGAAGCAATTAAAGTAATTGCGGGATTAGTTGCATCACTGATAACATATGCACCACGACTTACTTTTTCAAATATATCAGCTGGTTGATCATTTGCTTGAGAATATGAAACTTGTCTTAAATTTTGTCTAGTTAAAATTATTGAAGTGGGGGTTTCTAACGATTGGGTTAGTCCTATTTTATAAGCTGCTATGGTTTCAGCATAATCAGCTGGTCTTATGACAATATGGTTTGGAATTGAGCGCAACATAGCTAATTGCTCAATTGGCTCATGAGTTGGTCCATCTTCACCAACGGCTATTGAATCATGTGTAAAAATATATAATTGTTGAAGCTGCATAATTGAAGCTAGTCTCATAGCTGGTTTCATATAATCTGAAAATACGAAAAATCCACTTGCTACAGGTAGTAATCCTCCATGAGCTGCAATACCATTGTTGATTGTACCCATTCCAAATTCTCTGACACCATACATAATGTTTCTACCAGATCTGTTTTCACTGCTAAAAATTCCATCCGCACCTTTAATTTTTGTTGAAGATGATAAATCAGCACTACCTCCGATTAACATTTGTTCTTCTTTTGAAATTTGGTCAAAGATGTTTCCCGAACTAATTCTAGTAGCTTCATCTGAACTAGGAATGTTTGCTAGTAGTTTTTCAAAATCAAATGTGATTTTTTTAGCGATTGCATTTTCTAAAATTTGAGCTTGTTGATCATAAGTTTTTTTGTATGATGCAAATAGTTCATTTCATTCTTGTTCGGCTTTAGCACCTTTGTTAGCATTAATTTCTCAATGTTTATAAACTGCACTAGGAATTTCAAAATCAGCATAATTTCATCCAAAGGCATTTTTAACATTTATCATATCTTTTCCTAAAGGTGCACCGTGAACTGCATGTGTTCCTTGTTTTGTTGATCCAATACCAATAATTGTTTTAACTTCAATGTATGTTGGTTTGTCTGATTTTTGAGCTTGATGAATTGCATCTTCAATTGCTTGTAAATCTTCTCCGTCTTCAACTTTTAGTGTATTTCATCCTGCTGATTGAAAACGTTTGTGCATGTCTTCAGTATTTACTTCAGATACAAGTGAGTCTAATTGAACGTCATTTGAATCATGAATTAAAATAAGTTTATTTAATTTATTTTTTCCAGCAAAAGAAATTGTCTCTTGAGCAACTCCTTCTTGAAGATCTCCATCTCCACATAAAATATAAGTGTAATGATTAATTAAATCATAGTCTGGTTTATTATAAACAGCAGCTAAGTGAGTTTCAGCAAGAGCCATTCCAACTCCCATACTTAGTCCTTGACCTAGAGGACCTGTAGTTACTTCAACTCCTTCAGTTAAAAGAGCTTCAGGATGACCCGGGGTTTTACTTTCTCATTGTCTAAATTGTTTTAGATCTTCAATTGACAAATTATAGCCAGCTAAATGCAAAGCTGCATATAATAATGAACTACCATGACCTGCAGATAAAACAAAGCGGTCTCTGTTAAATCATTTAGGATTTTTTGGGTTAAAGTTCATAATTTTGTTAAATAGAACATAAACAATGCCAGCAGCACCTAAAACAACTCCGGGATGACCTGAGTTTGCTTGATTAACAGCTTCTACTCCAAGTATACGTAAAGCGTTTAAGTTATCATTACCTTTATTTTTCATTGTTATTTACCTTTCTTAACTGTTTGATTTTTATAGGAGTTATATCATTGTTATTTGCATCAATAACTTTTACATTTAATAGTTGCTCTTTAAAACTACTTTGAAATAATTCTAAATATCTTTTTTTAAGCAATTCTCGATAGTTAGATTCTTGGTCAATTAGTGGTCTTGTGTTTTTAATTTTTGCTAAGTTATTAATTTCAACAACTACTTCTTGCATTGTCATCTCTTCAATTTTTTCTGACATATTTTTTCCCTTTTACTTTATATATTTTATAACAATAACTTATTTAAATTAATGGTTTTCTTAAAGAGACTAAAGTTGATTTTGTCTCACCGGGAATCTTTATTTTGATATTTAAAGGTTCTTTAACAACAAAATTAATTCATCCTAGTCCTGAAATTGAAATATCAAATTCTTGATTAAGATCATTTTTTGTAAAACTAAATTGATATGTATTAATTTTCTGACTAGAAATATGTGGAATTAGTACTTTATGGTTCTTTTTTCAATAATCTATTGCATTATTTGTTTGAGTTCTATGTAAATTGATGTTTTTATTAACATAAATGTGAAAATCAGTTTTAGTTTCTGATTGATAGTCAAACCAAGCTACTCCAGCAAAAAAGATACTATTATTAGAACTTAATCTATAGCTAAATTGTTTTAACTCTTGTTTAAAATAACAATACTTTAAAAATTTTTGATCCATTAAATTTGAAATGCTATTTGATCTAGTTATTCCAGCACTATCATAAATAACAGTATTTGCATCTAATCTAATACAAATAAATTCTAAAGTTGTATTCAAAAAGTTAGAAACAACAATCCTTGGAGATAAATTACTTAATTCTAGCATTTTATTAATTAAACTAGATTTTCCAACATTACTAGCACCTATAAAATATTGTTGATACTGATTATTGTTTTGTATTTCACTAAATAATGGCTCAGCTAGGTTTAAAGTTTTTGATGAAACTAGTAAAATATCAGCATTATTTAGACTGGTGTTTGCAAACAATTTAGAAATATAATTTTTAATTTTTGATAGTTTAACTGATTTTGGTAATAAATCTATTTTATTGATTACCAGTTTAACTGTGTGCTTTTTAATAACCTTTTCAATTTCAGCAATTCTTGAGCCTTCAATATCAAAAACATCTAAAACATAATAAAAAATTAAATCTTCATCAGCTTGATCGACTAATCTTTGAATTCGATCAAAAAACTCACCTACAGCAATTTCATTAGAAACTAATTGATTATAATTTTTAATTTTAAAACATCTTAAACAATAAGCGTGATCTATATTTTCAACAAAACCAGCTTGTAACTTGTCTTGATTTTGTAAAACGCTTCCACATCCCAAGCATGATTTCATACAAATTGTCCTTTCTACTAACTAAAAGCTTTAAATGATAGACTTATCTTTTTTAATATATTTGTTCTTGCTATCATCAAATTTAGAAAAAGAGTATAAAAAATCTATTAAATATAAAATTTTTAAAACATCATTAAAACAATGCTTTTTAGCTAGATTTATCTTATGCCTATATTCTTTAAATTGTTGTTCATCTAAACTATCTAGACTAAAAAATTTTAAGGCCACAGAACATAATTGATAGATATTTTCTTGTTCATCAAATCCGGGATCAGTAAAAACTTGGTTGAAATAATCAAAAAACTTTTTTAAACTAGGAAGCTGAATAGTATTTTCACCTATTGATCCTTTGTTTAAATTTTTGGGATTATAAAACTGTTGGTTATTTTGATCAGTATTTGAAAAGCTTAAGTTATGTAAAATCTTGTAAACATCAAAAGAATTTACTTTGTAAGTTTTAGTTGTTGGATCTAAGATAAATAGTTCAGAGTGTTTATTTTTTAGAATGGCTTGGTTTTGATTAATTCATAATTCAATAATTTTTTTATCATTTGCACTACCTGCAAAAATAATGGTTCTTATCTTTTTATTAATACACATATTTAAAAAACTATTTTTTAATGAGTTGTATTGTTTAAAAAAGTTGTAGTTTAAGTCTTTGAAATTTCTTTTAATTGTTAATGATTTAATTGCCTTTCGATTAACTCTATAATAAATTTCGTTCATATTTTTTGCTAAAGAATACTGTAAAACATAAACTAAATCTTTTTGATTTTCGTCATATAAAGTTGGTTCAAGATTATCATAGTTATGTGATTTGTTAAAAAATTCTGTATCAACAATAATAGCTGGCCACTTTATTTTTTTTAGTTCTTCTAAAGTTTGTTTTTTATCAATATAAAAGTATTGGAAATTGTTTAAAAAATATTTTTTATCACTTGAAATTATTATGTTAAATTTCATACTTATCATCTTTTCTCATCAATAATAATATCAAAAGAGACTTACTTATAATATATTTATTTAATATAATAAAAATTGACAAAGGAGTTACAATGAGCAAAAACTTAACAAATTTTAATGATTTAATTTTTTCGACCTTAAAAGCAAGTATGCTAAAAATTCTTAATAGAGAAAATGATTTGCCTTTTGTCGAAAAACTTAGAGAGGTTTTTTTAAGTGTTGATAAATCTAACCAAGAAATTAAAGAAATTCTAAAATCACTACCAAGTGAAAACGAAATTCAAGCTAATGCTTATCAAATTATAGATGATATTTATAAATCTAAAGATATCAATGTTTTAAAAGAATATTTATTAAAATTTAAAGATGTTCCAGAAGCAATTCAACAAAATAATTACATTCCTCAATTTACTGAAAATTTAGCTAATGAATTAAACGAATTAATTTCAAATATTGAATTAACAAGAATTTTTAGTATTTATAACTTTTTTATCGATGATCTTGAAATTGTTTTAAAAAGAGTTGGAGCTGATGAAGCTATTGAAGACATTGATTATTTTGACTTACATTATTTATTTAATAAGAGTTTAGATTCAAAATTAGAAAATGTTCTTTCAAATGTTGAAATTGAAGCTCCTTTTAAAGCATTGATTGAACAAAATTACAACAAGATACTAAAAATTGATGATTGAAATCAAAAACAAAAATTTTTCAATAAAGTAACTAACACTTTTGCAAAACGTTTCTTAGATAAAATGACTAAGGAATTAGAAGAAATGTATATGAACTTTGATGATGAGTTTATTACTAAATTTGCAACAACAAATAAATTAACTGATCTGCAATTTTATATTGAATTTATATCTGAGTTATTAGAAAATTTCCAAAAATTGCATTAATAGAATCTTAAAAACATTCTACATCCTTGATATATTCATAACCTTTTAAAGTAATTTCTCTTCCCTTAAATGTTCTGATAATTAAATTTTGTCTAATTAAAAACGGCTCAATATTATTTGAAATTATCATTGGAGTTGTATTTAAAAGATGAGAAATATTTTCAAGACCCATTACTTTATTTTTAGATATGATTTTTAAATATTTAATTTCTGTAACTGTTAAACCTAATTTAAAGATTCCTAATTTATTAAAAACATTATCTATATAATTAATATCAATTGTTTTAGGATTATCAACAACAATATGATCATTAATTCTTTTAATTAAGTTAATTGCAATTCTTGGAGTTTGTCTACAGTGATTTGCAATATAACTATATAAGCACTCTTCTAACTTTAAATTCAATTTCTTACAATAAAGTTCAACAATTTTGCTCATATCTTTTAAATCATATTCTTCAAGTGTAAAACTAATTGGAAACCTATTTAATAAAGGACTTGGTATTTTATTAATTTCAGTAGTTGCAACAATCATTGTAAATTTAGGTAGTTCAATATTTACAACCTTAGAATTATAATCTTTTCCAATAATAATATTTAATTTATTTTCTTCTAAAGCAGGATAAATGATTTCTAAAATTTCTTTATTTACTGCATGAATTTCATCAATAAAAATTATATCTTTTTCTTTAATACTAGTTAGTACTGAAATAATGTCACTACTTTTTTGAAGACTAGGACCATTTAAAATTCTAATTTGTGTTTTTAATTGTTTTGATAATAAAAAAGCTAGACTAGTTTTACCATAACCACTAGGTCCATATAAAAAGATGTGATCGACAACTTTGTTTTGTTTTTTAGCTGAAGCTAAAAATATTTTTAAATTACTAATAATATGATCTTGACCAATATATTCATCTCAAGTTTCAGGTCTAAACATTGTTAATATTTAAAAGAACATATTTAGTTAATTGGTCAGTGTTTAATTT
Source organism: Mycoplasma putrefaciens KS1 (assembly GCF_000224105.1). NCBI lineage: Bacteria > Bacillati > Mycoplasmatota > Mollicutes > Mycoplasmatales > Mycoplasmataceae > Mycoplasma > Mycoplasma putrefaciens. The sequence goes on from NC_015946.1 coordinate 516,467, forward strand.
ATTATCAGCATTAATAATAACTTTGTAAATATCTTTAGTTTTATATCCTAATTTTTCTAAACTAATTAAGACTTTTTGTTTTTTCTCACTTAACTGATTATTAAATAGTGCTTTTTGAATTGCATTAATAATTAGTTTTGCAGTGTATGCTCCAATCCCTTTAATTTTTAAAATCTTATCAATATCACCTATTCTAAAAATTTCAATTAACTCTTGATAACTATAATTATCTAAAATCTTTAAAACTGTTTTTTGACCTATTGTATTAATTTTTATCAAAATCTCAAACAGATCACGATTATCTTGATTTACAAAAGCAAAGTCCTTAATTTCATTTTCGATTCAGATAGTTGAAATATACAACTTAAGTTGGTCGTTTAACTTTAATTGCTTTGCATCATTTTTAGAATAATAAAATTTATAACAAACATCATCTTTTAATAAATATAAATAATTCTGATCAATTTTTTCTAGTTTAGCTATTATGTATTCTTTCATACTATCACCTATTAAAGTATTAGTAAAAAATAAAAAAAATGAACCTAAAAAGGTTCAATCAATTACTATTATTTGAATTTACGGTTTTGTTTTTGTTTGTAAATTCTTTTTTCTTTTTTACTTAAGTGATATTCACGTTTTCTTGCTTCAGCTTTATTAGAAGAAGCCACTTTTTGGAAGCGTTTTAATGCTTTTTCGATTGTTTCTCCATCGTGTACAATAACACTTGCCATTAACTTTTCAACTCCAATTCAATACAAATATAATTTTATATTATTTTTTGTAAAAATAAATAGCTAATAAATTAATAATTATGAACAAATGCTACGTCAATAATGTGAGTCGGATCATCACTATCTTCTAGTTTAATAATTTGCTGTTGCTTTTGATTTTTATCTGTTGTTACACCCATTCCAACAACTGAATAAATTTTATTTTCTCAGCTAATTAGTTGATCTAATTTTGGAAGATATGCAAGTTGTAGAACATGGTTAATATTTGTTAAATGATCTGCACTAAGTTCATCAATTACTACGTTTAGATTCTCATTATCAATTTTAGTTTTAGATTCTAATTTAGTATCTGAAATTTCATCATCTTCTTCAATATCATCAAAATCATCTAAGAATTTTTCTTTCATATATGATAAGTCTTGAGTATTAAAAATTTCATCAATTAATTCATCTTCTAGTGGTTCAGTATTGCCAATAATTTGATTTTCTTGATATTTGTGATACCTATCTAAATCTACAGTGTGAGTACCAAAATCACTAGGGTCAAAATCAATGATTTCACCATTAAGATCATCAATGGTTTTAAATAAAGTGTGTTTATCATCTTGATCTAATAGGATATCTAAACTATCATTTGCAATTTTATTAGTTTGATCAAGTTCAAGATTTAGATCATTTTTTTGTTGTTCTGTTAGTTCTGAATCATCATTAACTAAATCACTATTTTGATAGTCTGGTGTTGTTTTAACAGAATCTTGTTCAAGTGGTTGAGTGTTTGAAAAGTTATTAATACTAGTAGTATCAGGTTCAAGTTCTTGCTCATCTCAACTAGTTTCAGTTTGATCAGATTTTGCAGTTAATTGTTTCTCGAAATCACTTTTTTGATTTTCAGATTCAAAAAAATTTTCTTCGAATTGATTTGACTGAGAATTGTTTGATGCAGTTTTATTAATTAATTCAGAATCGGTGTTATTAAAAGTGGTATTTAGATGGGTTGTTAGATAGTCATTTTCAGTGATTAGCTCAGAAATTAACTGATCATTTTGATCAACTTTAGACAAAATAGAATCATAATTTTCAGGTCTAATATTAATGTCAACATCATTGCTTAATAATTGATTTTGATTATCAAAAACAAAGACTTGATCATCAATAGTCTTTTCTAAAGAGTTATTAAAGATTTGATCGTTTGAAGTTTGTAAATCTAAATCTGTTTCAGATGAAGAAAAATCATTTTCAGAATTTGAATTGTTTTTTTGGGTTGCTCAAAATAAAGGTTTAATTCTTTCAAGTTCTTGTTGATATTTTTCAAGCTTTTTTTGTAGATAATTATCTATTTTTTCTTGATCTTTTTTTCTTTGTTGATAATCTCTCATTTTTTGTTCTTGAAGTTCTTTTTTAAGCTTAAGTTTATCTTGTTGTTTAGTTATTTTTGTAGATTGTTCATCTTCAAATAAATCATCAAATCTATTAACAAACTTTGAAAAAGCATTAGTTTTATCTTTATCATTTTTTTCTAATCAAATTATGTATCTAATGTATTTGTCGACAACATCTATCATATATGGTTCAAAATCAATAAGATCAACTGCTAACATTTCTTTAGTGGTTTCTAAATCAAATTTTTTAATAAAGACATAGTCATCGATTTTATTTATAATTGAAGTAGTCATATAGTCTTGAATTTTTTTTAACATTTTGATCATTCCTAGCTATTCATTATAATTATATTTAACCAAAGTAACATATAATATCATTTAGTGTTTAAAAATAAGTTTTGGTTGTAAATAAGTTATAAGTAGTTATAAAAATTAATAAAATAGAGTTATGGTGAAAATAATGAAAAAGTTTTTCAATTACATTTTGATTTTAATTTTATTTATCAGCTCACTTTTTTTAATAAAACCAGCAAGATATCAAACTTTTGATAATCAAAATTCAAAATTAATTCGCAATTTTCATAGCGACATGCCTCATTCTGATGGTTTGATGTGAGGTGGAAGTGCTTTAAGATATTTTTTATATCGTAATTCAACAGCTTTTAGTACCGATAAAACTGAATATGAAGAATTTGTAGATTCTATTCTTGAATTTAGCTTAGTAAAGGGTATTGTTTTTAATCCCAGAATTGATAATATTACAATTCAAAGATTAAAAGAAGCTGCTAAAGAAAAATTTAAATACGATTTTATTTCAAGCTTTTTAGTAACTTCAGCTTATGGTTCTACTTCAGATCAAGAATTTTTCGCTGAATCTTTTAATAAATATATTAGTTCTAATGAAAACCAAAAAAATGTTGTTTGATACTTATTAGACCACTTTTTTACTAAAACATTTGTAGAACTAAAAAATAGTCCAAAAATTAATGCTGAATTAGATACTAAAGATGAATGACAAGAAGTAAAAAAAATTATAGAAAATGATTCTAGTAAAATTAAGGATCTTGAATATAAATTAAAACCAGAAACTACCTGGACACCTTCAAATGATTTAGATTTTGAATACAGTCCAGCATCTCAAAATAATTATGGTTTTTTAAATCCATGATATGCTCAAGAATCTATCAGTGCAATAGGTTCAAATATTTATACAAATAATCTATTTAAAAAGTTTAATTACTCAAATTTTGTAACTAGACAGCCAAAAATGAAAGAAAAATTTCAACAATACATGCGTTATACAAGACATAAACCTAAAAAACCCGTCCTAGAAAAACAAAATCTATATAAAGACATAAATCACTTAGACAGTGTATGAAAAGAAAAATCTAGATTTAACCTAGGTTCAGCTAGTGCGATCGAAATAAAGAAAAATCTAGATTTTGTGAGTTCATTTTTTGAACACAGAATCGCTAACTTTAAAAAAGATTTGTATGATAATACTGTTAAATTATTCAACATCTTAGAACTTATGACTCAAAATAGATTAGATAGAATTTTTATTAATCTAATTCTAACTTCAGATAATGAAATAGTAGATGGTAATGGTAAGAGTTTAGGTAAAGGGGTAAACGGAGTTACTTTTACTTCCATTGATCTTAAAAATCGATCAACCACTTTTAGTTATGTTGTTATAAGAATTAGTAGCTTTATTCCTAAAATAAATCAGGATCAATACAATAAATCTTGATTTTCAAGTAACAATAAATTTCAAACTCTTAACCATGAATTTGGTCATGTTGTTGATGGTTTTTTATCTAAAAGCAAAGAACTTATTGATCAACCTTTTAATTCAAGTTTTTATGCTAGTCATCAGCAAAAAGATCTTTATAAAGGAAGTCATCCTAGTAGCGAAGTTTTAGTTTGGAAAAATACAATTAAAAGAATTTTATATATTGTTGCTGCAGCAGTTATAATAATCATTTTTACTATTATCATTTTTAAATCAAGATCTAAAAAACAAAATAGTCAAGACTAAAATATTAAATGTTAGGAAGTTAAAATGAACTATAAATCATATAAGTTTTTAAAATATCTAGCAACTCTTTCTAGTGTTATCTTTTCAATAGCCATTTTAATTGCTTTTATCCAACAAACTAGAACTGATAAACTATTTACTAGTCTAACTGCTTTTATAACTTTAGAAATTATTTTAATAGTCCTTGGAATTATATCTTTTATTACATATCTGATTATTAGATTGAAACTAAGAAATAAAACAGAGTATCAAAATACTAAAAAAGATAATATTTATTTAATAACTAGTTTTATTTTATATATAGTTGTAATCGTACTTGTAATTAGTTATTTTTTGATTAGCTTAACAGTTAATAATCAGAACATTTTAAAAATACTATTTTATGTATTTATGCCTTTGAGCGTTATTCTTGCAATCATAGCTTCTATTAGTGAAACATTGTCTAGATTAAATGAGCAATTATTGTTATATAAAAAAGAGTATCAAAGAATTCAAGCCCAAGAAAATAAAAAGCAAGCTAAAATTGTTAAAAAAAAGGCTTCTGATCAATCTCAAGTTTCACTTGATGATCCCAACAATCCTTTTAATGACTAAACTTACAATTTGTAAGTTTTTTTTATTTTAACTTGAATAATGTTTTAGTTATCAAACATTTGAATAATTGTTTCTTGTAAAGTTGTATTTCTTGGTTTTGCTTGTTTTTTAATGCCACTTAAAAAAAATTCTTGTTTTGCGATTATGATTAAATGTTTTTTAGCTCTTGTAACTGCTGTATATAACAGTTTTTTATCGATAAATTGGTTAAAATGGTTAGAATCTAAAACTAAAATAACTGTATCATATTCACTACCTTGGGTTTTATGAACACTACATGCATAACTTAATGTTAGATCTTCAAAATTTTGGTTAGTAAACTCTAGTTCGATATTATTAAAATTAACTATAGCACTAAGAAATTTATTCTGCTTTTTATTAATTGCTTTTATAATTCCAACATCTCCATTTGAAATATTTAATTTACTATCATTTTTTAAATACATTATTTTGTCATTAACAACATATTTGGTTTTTAATCTTTGATAGACTTTTTGCTCATTAAATGAATTCAAATTAAATGTTGACTGGATAAAATCATTCAAATTATCAATTCCAAAAGTTCCTGCATACATTGGACAAATAATTTGAATGCTATAAGGGTTGATAAAATTTAGATCTTTTTGATAATATTTTTTAATTTGTTCTAGACAATAGTCTTTATTCTGATCAAAAATAAATTCCACATTATTAAAATCATTAATTTTATTAAGATCAAAATTATCATTTTTAATCATATATGCTAATTGGATAATTCCATTATTTTTGCTTTGGCGATGAATTTGATTTAAATTAATCGCTTTAATTTTATTTGATTTGATAATATCAGCAAAAGCATTTCCATAACTAACACTTGGTAATTGATCTGGATCTCCAACTAAAACAATTTTTTTAGCATTAATACTAGATAATAAAAACTGACTAAACAACCTATTATCAATCATTGAACATTCATCAACAATTAATAAATCAAAATTTAAAGGATTTTCTTTATTTATAAAAAATCGATCTTCATCACCATCATATTGTAATAGTTTATGAATAGTGGTAGCTTCTGAACCAGTAAAACTTTCTCTAATTTTTCCAGCTGCACGACCAGTTGGTGCTGAAACTGAAAATTTAGATGATTTAAAGATTTTTTGAAACAACTTAACAATTGCTTGAATGATTGTTGTTTTACCAGTTCCAGGACCACCTGTAATAATTGTAATATTATTAGTTGCAAAAGCTTTTAAAGCATCAATTTGAGATCGGTCATATTTAAAATCTTTGATATTGCTAGTAACACTAATTTTTTGTTCAATTTCTCGAATGAATTTATCTAATTGTTGATCAGAAAGATTACTTTTATTATTTAAAGTATTTTTTTGATGATACATTAACATTTCACTAATATGTTGTTCATCATAATATGAAGTGTTTGTATAAACCCTATTATCTTTAAAAATTAATAGTTCATGTTCTTTGCTAAACACCAAACTATTTAATAAAATTTCTTTATTTTCACTCACATCAAAATCGATTAATGTTTCAAGTCTCTTGACTAATGTTTTTTGATCAGTATAACTATCTCCTGTTGAAAACAAAATTTGATTACACGCGTGTAAAGTTCAATAAGCAATTCTTGCTATATCATTTGGTTTTTTAGAAAAATGCAACCAGATTTTATCAATATCTTCAATTTTTCCCAAATTAAATTTAAAAGCAAAATCAAAAAAGTTGTTAGATAATATATCAACTATTTTTTTTTGATCAGTTATATGTTGTTGTAGTTTTTTTAGAATTTTCAAATTTAATTGATGATTAATAAACTCAGATGTCAAAGAATTATTTTGTTCAATATCATAAATGATTTGATAAATATGTTCTAATTTAAATTTATTAATTCCTTTAATTGAGAAAAATTTTTCTCTATCTTCTAGTATTTCTTTTATAAAATCACTTGAATAATGTTCGGCAATCTTTTTAGCAGTCAAATTTCCAATCCCAGGAAAAACATCAGATTTTAAAAAATTAATAATTTGTTGTTGAGTATCAATATTTGCCAATACAAAACTAGAAACTTCAAAACTAGATCCATACTTTGGATGAGTAATTACAAATCCGTTTAGCTCATATAGAACTTTTGGTTTCATTAAACTAATTGGACCTTTAATTTTTATGGTTTTTTTAGCATTATCTTCGCTAGCGAAAATAGCTAATGCCCAATTATCAGATAAATATAAAAATTTAATAATATATCCTCTGATTGTGATTATTTTTTCCATAATTTCTCTCACTTCTAATGACTAGTCTAATTCATCTTTATACAACTTATTTTTAAATTCGATCAGTTCTAATTGCTCTTGTTCTTTTTGTTTTTGATATTTTAATCTTTTAATAGCTCGTAACTGTTTTTTACTTGGAACTATTTGATGATTTTGATATGCTAATAAAATTGCTTCATTTTCTTGTTGAATTTGATATTCTTTATTTCTTTGTAATAAACTTAACAATGTACCAATAATAACTCCAAAAACAGCAGAAACTATCGCTATTAAAAATCTAACTGCCGATTTAACTGCCACTGCTACTTTTCAATGATACATTAGATCTCCAGTATAAATAATTGAAACACAAACCATTGCTAATCCTAAACAATAACTAAAAGCATCGGCTTTTTGAACTTTTAAAAGTATTAATATTCAATTGATAAAAACAACTATTATTAAATAAGCTATACAAATTAAAGCTAAATATAAATAAGCTAATTTTCCTAGTCTATCATAATAATTTCAGCTATATTGTTGAAAATCTCCACCAAATAAAAATAACACAACTAAAAATAAACTAACAACTGTTGTTAGTTGCACTAAGATACTTATTCAAATAGGTGTTCTTGACTGATTAAATCTTATTTGTTCAATTAACTTTTGTTTTTCTTTTGTTTGCATTAGCTTAGTCCTTAATTATTTTTAGTATATCAAAAAGAAATTTTAATAAAAATAAAAACACCCAAGGGTGTTTTAATCAGAGAATGACTCTATACGTAAAAATAATTTTTTACAAAATATATATAATTTAACAATGACATTTGCGTGCACATCGTACACAAGGTTATTATATTATAAGCATTTTATTTTTTCAAACATATAAACATCACTTTTACATTTCAAATCTCATCAAATTTCAACTATTTAAAAAATCTAAAAATTTCTTAAATATTAATATTAAAAAGGTGAGATTTATAAATAAATATCACCTTTCAAAATTTAGACTAACCAATAAAATCACTAATTAATAAATCAACATTTTCATACACAATTATTTTTACTGTTCATAAATTATTAGCTATAATTTTCAAATATTTCAAAGACTTTTTTCATGCTTTTTTGTTGCTTTTTAAGTGTACTAAAACATCTTGAATCAATTTTTTTAACAAATTTGTCTAATAGATAATCAGAGTTAGAAAATCACTGTTTTTTAGAACCATTAAATAAGCTAAAAGTTGATGACACACAACCTACGAAATAATCACAATATCTTATTACTGGACTAGATATAGAATTCAGTTGATTGACTGTTATGTTTAAATTCTTAAACTTGGTTTGATTATAAAAACAAGTATCTAAATAATCTTCAAGACCATAAAGTTTAAACATTTTATTTTTTGCATTTTTATCTTTAACTTTAGGTATGTCTTTTCTTTGATCTATATAGATTTTGACTGTTATCTGATCGTTTGCTTGCAGTTTATGATTGTTTGCAAGATTTTGTAAAATTCGTTCTAGTGAAAAAAATACCATCATATTATATATGGCATTGATATTAATAAAATCTGCTTGTCACTTTTTAAGATTCGAAGCTATAACAAAATTATGTTGCTGATTATTTTTTAATTTATCAATTAGATAATTTTTGTTTTGATAAGACATATTATTTCATTTAACTTCTTTGTCGTTATGTGATGAAGTGTTATTTCTGCTATAGTAATTGATCAAATCTTTTTCATTTAAAAAGCGATATTTTTTAATTGATTTTTCTGTTTTAGTAATATTTGAAGCAATTTTGTATTTTGCTGATTCAATTTCACTAGGATCATCACTTTGTAAATAAAAACCACCAACCACAAAAAAATCCGACTTTGCGTTTCCGCTTTCATCAATAAAAAAATGAATATAACGTCTCATCAGTCAATCAACTCCGTAAAAAAAGAGAGGTGATTTCCTCTCCCTGCACAGGATCCCACGTACTTCATATTATTACTAATATATACGTTTAAGCTTGCTGAGGTTGTTCTGCGTCTTACATATATATAATATCATACTGATCAAAAATAAATAATTTAGTTTTACTTGAAAGCACATTAAAATTGAACTATTTAATAAAGTTAAGATAACTAATTGACTATCTAAAAGTATCAATATAATTCAACTTTTATTTTTATAGTTAATTTTAATAACAAGTTTAGCTTATTTTAAACATAAAAAAACACTGCTAGAACAGTGTTAAGGTTATTTTCGATTGGAGCAGGTGAAGGGAATCGAACCCTCACAGTCAGCTTGGAAGGCTGAAGTTCTACCATTAAACTACACCTGCATTTATGACACTTTATAATAATATTACAGATAAATATTAGTGTCAATAAATTTTGAATTTTTTTTAAATTATTTTCTGATTCCTAATTTTTCAATAACATCTTTGTATCTATTAACATCTTTTCTAACTAAATAATTTAAAAAGTGTCTTCTTTGAGCAACTTTTTTTAATAGACTTCTTCTTGTTGGAACATCTTTTTTGTGAACTTTTAAGTGTTCTGTCATATTTGAAATTTCTTTAGTTAAAATCGCAATTTGTACTTCAGGTGCTCCAGTGTTTTTTTCTGATCCACCAAATTCTTTAATTAAAGCTGCTTTTTCTTCTTTTGATATCATTAAATATCGCTCCCTTTATTTGATTTATCATTGTATTATCAAAGACATATTTGGGACAGATATTGTCTTTGGTAAACTATCAACTAAGATATTATAACACTAAAAATAGTTGAGTAACTACTTTTTTAAATTAATGCCTAATAATTTTTGAGCTTGCTGATTTTGATTATTTTCTAGTAATTTTTTAATGTTTGTTGATGAAACATCATTATCTCTTTTTTCGACAATCACATTATCTGAACCAAATTCTTGAATCAAATAATTTATATCACCTTCAGCATGATACCCAAACTTAAAATCTTCACCTTCAATAATTTTTATCACATTTAATTTAGTTTTTAAAACTTCGACAAACTCTTGTTTTGTAGTTAGAATTAATTCTTGATTTACTTTGATATTATAAAAATAATCTAATTGTTTAAGATTATTATTTATATAATCTAGTTTTTGAAATTTAGATGAAATTGGTTGATATGATTTGTGTTGCACAAAGTTTTTAATTTTTTTGTCAAAACTAATAATAATACTATTTAAATTTTGTTCTTGAGCTATTTTTAAAACTTGTCGGATAATTTTTTGATGATAAATATGAAATCCATCAAAATTACCAATTGTAACAATTGATTTTTTATCATTACTAATAGGAGTAATTTCACTAAATGCTGTTTCAAAATATTGCATTAAATATCCAATCCTCCTCGTTTAGATTTAAAAATGTCACCTTCAAATCTTTGATAACAAGCAATTAAGTTATTTTGATCATCACTTATAAAAACAGTATCTGAATCAATATTTTTTAATTCAATTTTTTTACCTTGTTTAACACTTAAAAAATCATCATAATAAACAATTGGATAATTAGTAGTTTTGATCGTGTCAGCTATTGAGATTAAATCGTCTCAGCTAAGTTCGTTAACTAGTTTGGCATTACTTATAACAAATTTTCCTGACTGGGTTCTTCTTAGATTTTTAACATAACTTATTGTGTTTAAATCTCTGGCAATGTCAACAGCTAAACTTCTAATATAGGTTCCTTTAGAACAATAAACATCTAAAGTTAGTTCATGGTTTTGCTGATCATAGTTTAGTAATTTTGTACTATAAATAGTAACTGTTCTTGGTTGTAAGTCAACTTTTTGATCTGCTAAAGCATACTGATATAACTTCTTGCCATTAACTTTAATAGCTGAATAGATTGGTGGAGTTTGTTTGTAAGTGTAATTATTATATTTATTTATAACTAAGTTTAGTTTTTCTAAACTTATTAGAAAAACTTGACTAGTTTGAATAACTTCTCCTTCAGCATCAAAAGTATCGGTTTGAGCAAATAGTTTCAAAGTCACAAGGTATTTTTTAGCATCATTTAATAAATAATCACTAATTTTAGTTGCACTATTAACTAGACAAATCACAACTCCAGTTGCTAAGGGGTCTAAAGTTCCACAATGACCAATTTTTTTGATATTTAATTTCTGTTTGATCTTTTGAATAAGTTTATTTGTACTTATGTTTTTAGGTTTATCAACGATAAAAATTCCTGAATTTTGCTTCATGATTTACTAATTCAAAAACCCAAGCATAAACTTGGATTTTTTAATAATTATTTTGAATTTTCTTCAGCTAAAATTTCGTTAATACGATTAGCATGCTCTAAACTTTTGTCATATTCAAAAAATAGTGTAGGAACATTTCGTCAATCTAGTTTTGAAGCTAAAATCATTCTAATTTTTTTTGATTCATTTTCTAGTTCTTGACTAACTTTTTCTCTAGTAATATCTTGATTAACTGGTAAGAATGTGTAAAAGATTTTAGCGTGAGTGGCATCAGCTGATAGTCTAACTTCTACTACTGAAACTGTTTTTAAAACTAAGTTTTGTAGTTCTTTTTGTAAAATTAAGTTCAGCTCTCGCATCATCAAAGATTCTTTTCTTTTTTGAAATTTTAAACTTGACATAATCGCGCCTCCTAGATTTATAAAATAATTATATCATCATAACTTTTTTTGATTTTTATACAAAAATATGCAAGTTGTAGAAAAACTATTTTTAATATTGTTGATGATCAAAGATCATATTTAACGTTTTTATAATAATTAGAACTTTATTAGATTTAAAAGATTAAATTATTTAACTAATTCCATTTTATAGGTTTCAAGTATATCTGCTTCTTTAATATCATTAAAGTTCTTGATAGTTAAGCCACCTTCAAATCCTTGTCTAATTTCTCTTGTGTCTTCTTTTGCTTGTTTTAATGAGTTAATTTCACCATCATAAACAACCACACCATTTCTTAAAACACGAATTTTGGCGTTTCTTGGAATTACTCCTTCAGTAACATAAAATCCAGCGATTGTACCAATTGCTGAGTGTCTAAATAATGCTCTAACTTCAGCTTGACCTAAAACAACTTCTTTAAATTCAGGATCTAAAATACCTTTAGCAGCAGATTCTAGTTCTTCAATTAACTTGTAAATGATATTATGTAGTCTGATTTCAATTCCATCTTCTTCAGCTTTTTTTCTTACTATTGCATCTGGTCTTACATTAAACCCATAAACAATTGTTAAACCATCTTTAATAGTTGTTGCTAGAGAAATGTCTGACAATGAAATAGCACCAACTGAAGCACGAACGATATTTAACTTTACTCCTACAATATTAATTTTAGCTAACGATCCTTTCAATGCTTCAGCACTACCTTGAGTATCAGTTTTGATAATTAAGTTAATTGATTTTAATTCTCCTTCATCAATATGTTGTTTGATAGCTTCTAATCCAAATGTTTGTTTAGCTTGTCTTTCTGCAAATTGTTGTTTTTTAAGTTGCGCTTCAGCAATCTCACGTGCCATTTTTTCATCATTAATTACAACAAACTTATCACCTGCTCTAGGCACTTGGTTTAATCCATAAATAACAACAGGTTTTGATGGTTCAGCTTTTAAAACTTTATGTTTATGTTCATCTTCAATATGCTTAATAGATCCATAAGTACTTCCAGCAACAACCATATCTCTTATTTCTAGTGTTCCTTGTTGAATAATCACTGAAGCAACTGGTCCTTTAGCTTTATCTAAATGTGCTTCTAAAACTACTCCTGATGCAAACTTATTGGGATTTGCTGTTAAATTTTGTAGTTCAGCAATTAGAATAATTGCTTCTTCTAATTTATCGATATTTATCTTTTGCTTTGCTGATCCTTCAATAAATGGTATTTCTCCACCAAATTCTTCAGCTACTAAACCATAGTTCATTAACTCAATTTTTACTCTATTAGCATCTGCTCCAGGTTTGTCAATTTTGTTAACAAAAACAATAATTGGAACACCAGCTAATTTAGCATGATCAATTGCTTCTTCAGTTTGTGGCATCACCCCGTCATCAGCAGCAACAAGTAAAACAACAATGTCGGTGATATTAGCTCCTCTACTTCTCATTTCAGTAAACGCTTCGTGACCAGGAGTGTCGATAAAAGAAATTTTTTTACCTGATTTAGTAGTGATTTGATAAGCACCTATAGCTTGAGTAATTCCCCCGGCTTCAGTATCAACAACATTAGAGTTTTTAATTGAATCTAATAAAGTAGTCTTTCCATGATCAACATGTCCCATAATAGTTACAATTGGGGCTCTTTCTTTTAAATCTTCAGGATTATCTGGTACTTCTAATAAACTTTCTAAAATATTTTCTTTAGTAAGTGAAGCTTCTTTTTTAAAGTCAAAACCAAATTCTAAACTTAATTCTCCCATTTGCTCTTCAGTTAAAATAGCATTCTGATTTAACAAAATACCTTGATTGAAAAAATATTTTAATATTTCTGCAACTGATCTATTAATTTTAGATGCATATTCAGCTACAGTTAAAGGTTCAGTGTAGATAAATACTCCATCGATTAATCCAGTAGCAACTTCTTCTTTTAATTGTTTTTTAATATTTTTTGTGTGTTTTTGTGCTGCTTGTTTTTTAATACTTTTTGATTGTTTTTTTGTCATATCAACACTCCCCTTCTACATGGATTTTATAATGTAGATTTAATTAATCTAATAAAATGGTAATTCTTTAACCCAATTGCAACTAAAACTGGTTTACCACAAGCTTTAGCTAATTGTTCTTTAGTTATTACATCAGAAATATATTCAACCTTTTTAGAATTACACTTATCAATAATTTTTTTCTTTTGACTTGCACCCATATTTGATGAAATTACCACAAAGCTAACTTTATTTTCTTTGATTTGTTCTAATAGTTTATTGCCACTAACAACATTATTTGAAGCATAAGCCATTCCAATTGCACTTAATAATTTATCGATTTTCATTAATATAATTTTCTAGTTCAAGATAGATTAAAGGATCTATTTTTGTTTTTAAACTTTTAGCAATTAAGTTTTTATTTTTTGCAATTTCAAGATGATTTAAATCGGCTTTGATATAAACTCCACGGCCATTAGCTTTTTGACTAGGGTCGATAAAAACTTCATTTTGTTTATTTTTAACAATTCTAATTAGTTGATTTTTAGGTAACATTTCACAAGAAACAATTTCTTTTCTTAAACTTTGATGATTATTCATAGTATTTATCATAATCTTCTATTGTTTCATCTTCATCTTCAACTTCTTGATCTTCAAATTGATTCAATGCTTGATTAAATGCTTCTAAATTTGCATTGATTTCATCGATGTTAGGTTCTTGTTCTAAGATTTCAACTTCTTTAGCTTTTTTGTTGGCTTTGTGTGGTTTTGATTCAGTAATTTCTAAGCTTTTAGTTTCAACTTCAACTGGTTTTACTAATTGTTCAGCTTGCTCTGAACTAACTTGTTGAACTGAAACTTGCTTTTCGAATTCTTGTTGCGCAACTTCAGCTTGAAAAGCAGCCAAAGCTTCAGTGTCTATTTCAGTGTTTGGTTTTTTATTTTTTTGATGTTTAATGATATTTGTTGGTTTTATATTAAATACTTTGTTTGATTGAATTTTGTTAGGTTGAGTTTTTGAAACAAATTCAAAATTATCATTTTCAACTTCAAATTGAGTAATATTTCCGTTTCATAGAACATCAATATTTTCATTTAAAGCATTTGACAGTGAGTAAATATTAATTTTAGATTTAATTAAATTAGCAACTAGTTTAGCAGCAATCCCTTCTTTTCCAATTGCTAGAGAAAGCTGGCGATCAGGAACAACAATATCATATTCTTCATCAATACTATTAATTGAGATCACTTTTACTGGAGACATAGCATTAATAATAAATGTTTGTTGATCTGGTTCTCATTTAACAATATCAATTTTTTCTCCCTTTAATTGTTGACTAATTTTATTAATTCTTGACCCTGCAACTCCAACAATTGAACCTATTGGTTCAATATTTTCATCTTTAGAAACTACAGCTACTTTAGCTCGCTTACCAGGTTCACGACTAACTGCTTTAATTTCAATTAGTCCCATTCTAACTTCAGGAACTTCTCTTTCAATCAACTTAGCTAAAAAATCAGGAGATGTTCTTGAAATAGATAGTTGTGAATAACGACTTTCTTTGGCAACAGATTCAATATAAACATCAATAATTTGATTAATTTCAAAAGTTTCATTGTTAATAGCTTTAGATTTTCATAAATATGCTGTAGTTGAGTCAATATCTAAAACATAATTACCTTCTTTGTTCATACCTGTAACTTTGGCTTGAACAATTTCACCTTCTAAACTGATGAACTTTTCATAAATTTTTTCTCTTTCAGCTCCACGAATTTTTTGTTGGAAAATTTGACGAACTTGGTTAACTACCATTCTTGAAAATTCTTCACTAAATTCAATAGGTTTAAAGATAACATCACCAATTTTAATGTCTGGATTTTTAATTTTAGCATCGGCTAAAGAAATTTCTAATCAGTCATCTTCAACTTCTTCAACGACTTTTAACTGTTGGTTCATAGTGATTTGACCTGTTTGTTGATCAATTTCAACTTGCACAACTGCATCAGTATCAAAAAACTTTTCATAAGCTTTTTGTAAACCTTCTTTAATACCAGAAATAATAATTTCTCTATCTATTTTCTTTTCATCTTCAATTAACTTAATTGCTTTTAACAATTCGCTTCCTTTTAACATAACTTCTCCTAAAACTTAACTGCGTATCTTGCAAATTTAATATCTGCTCAACTTAACTCAATCTTTTTTGGTTGACCTTTAACAAAAAATTCAAATTTAAATATTTTAGATTGATCATCATAATTAACTAAATATCCCATAAACTCACTTATATTTTTCACTTGTTGGTTAAGCTGAATATAAAGATATTCATCAAGAGCTTTTTGTAGTTCTTGATAAGTTCTAATTTCTTTTTCAATTCCAGCACTAGCCACTTCTAATAAATAAGGATCAATAATTTCTTTAACATCATCTAAAGCACGTGAAACTATTTCATTTGCTTTAACTAAAATATCAAAATCTAATCTCTTATTATTTTTAAGTTTATCTTGTACTAGAATTTGTAAAACATCACCAGCAAATTCTTGATGGTTATTAATTTGATAGATTTCTAGGTTTAATGATTCTAGTTTCTGATTGATTAAATCATAAAGCTTTTGCCTTAAAATATTAAAATTTTTCATTCTGCTCCTTTGGTCAAATAAATTAACAAAGCAAGGTATTAGATACCTTGCTTGTAGCTACATATTATATTCTAATACATAACTATTGTATATTTTTTATTAGATATTTTCAATAGCTTTAGTTACTTAGCAAAAGTAGCAAATTCGTGTTGAGACATTCGAATTTTTGGTTTTGGTTGAATATTTTTATTAACATAACCTAGACTCATTGCTAAAACTACTTGTTCATCATTTGTAAGATAATTATTTTCAATTAATAATTCGTTTAATTGTTTAGCATTAAACCCACCAATAATACATGAGTCAATATCTAAACTAGCAGCAGCAACAGTTGCAACCCCACTTGCAATATGAGCTGTGGTTTTACTTCAGTGATCTAATTCATTAGCATTAGCTAAGATTGCAGTTGCACTAATGATGTTATGTTTAAACTTATCAGCAATTTGAGATTGTTCTGGTTTAAAAATTGCATCAACAGATTTAGCTATGGTGTGATTTAAAATTTTATTAGCTTTATCTGAAACAAATAACAGACACTTATCTGCGTTAATAAAATTTTTTTGATTGTAAAATAAGCTAACTAAACTAGGTTTTAAGCTTGAGTTAGCATCAATTATTAAAAGTCTTAAATTCATTAAATTAAAAGCACTGGGTGTCATTCTAGTTGCTTGTAGAATTTCATTAAGATCTTGATCAGAAATTTTTTGAGTATTGTCAAAATCTCTTGCGCTTTTTCTATTAGTCATTAAATCTTTGATATATGTATTACTCATAATAAACACCTCTTTAAAAGTCAAACGCTAATTGTTCGTCAACTGCTAGTGAATCTAAGATACCAAGTTCATCAAATTTTTTAAATTGTGTTTGAGTAATTTGAGTTCTATTTTTTAGATCTTTAACACTTGAAATTCTTTTTTCTTTTCTAGCATTAATTATAGAAATAGCCACAGTTTCACCTAGTGAGTCAATCACGTTGAATGGTGGTATTAAAGTTTTAGTACCATCATCTAAATTATCTACTACAAATCTTGTTGCTTGTGATTTTTCAAAATTAATATTGCTAAATTTAATCCCTCTAGCAAACATTTCTAGTAAAACTTCATAAACTATTGCTAGATCTTCATCTTTTTTAGAAAGTTTTTCACCATTTCTGACTCTTTGTTCTTGCTGTCTGATTTTTGTTAAAACAGCCGAATAACCACCCAATGCAGTTTCTAAATCAAAAGCATCTGCACGAGTTGATAAAAAGGTTGCATAATATTCAGCTGGATAGTAAATCTTATATCAAGCTATTCTATAAGCCATTAAAACATAAGCTGTTGCGTGTGCTTTAGGAAACATGTACTTAATTTTTAAACAAGAATCAATATATCAATCAGGAACATTGTGTTGTTTCATAATTTCAATTCATTCTTTTTTAAGACCTTTGCCTTTTCTTACTGATTCCATAATAGTAAATGATAACGAGTTATCTAATCCCATACTTAGTAAATAAACCATAATATCATCTCTACATCCAATAACAGTAGAAATATTTGCCTTATTTTCTTTAATTAGCTCTCTTGCATTTCCTAATCAAACATCAGTTCCGTGACTTAGTCCTGAAATTTGCACTAAATCTGCAAAGGTTTTTGGTTTTGTTTCTCTTAACATTGCCCGAACAAAACCAGTTCCAAATTCTGGTATACCAATAGCTCCAGTAATTTCTCCATTAATTTGTTCTGAAGTAATTTTTAATTCATCTAAACCACAAAATAGTGAATAAACTTTTTGATCATTAATTGGAATTGTAAGTGGATCAACTGATGTAATATCTCTTAACATTCTTAAAGCAGTTGGGTCAACGTGACCTAAAATATCCATTTTTAACAAATTGTCGTGAATTGAATGAAAATCAAAGTGAGTAGTTTTTCAACTTGAAGTAGTATCATCAGCTGGATAATTTACCGGAGTAAAATCTTCAATTTCAAATTCTTTAGGAAGAATAATAATTCCACCTGGGTGTTGACCTGTTGTTCTTTTAACTCCTTCAGCTAATTTGGCAAGTCGATTGATTTCAACTTTTCTTGGCATTTCTTCATGTGATTTATTTTCTTCAAAAAAAGTTTTAACATAACCAAAAGCGGTTTTTTCTGCAACTGTAGAAATCGTTCCGGCTCTAAAAACATTATCATTTCCAAACATTTTTTTAGTAAAGTTGTGTGCAATTGGTTGATATTCACCTGAAAAATTTAAATCAATATCAGGAACTTTATCTCCATCAAAACCTAAAAAAGTTTCAAATGGGATATCGTGACCATCACCTATTAATTTGTTGTGACATTTTGGACATTTTTTTTCTGGAAGATCATAACCGCACTTATATATTGGATCTGTATCAAAATCTGAATACTTACAATTAGTACATCTATAATGTGCTTTTAGTGGATTAACTTCGGTGATTTTTGAAGTTGTTGCTACAAAAGAAGAACCAACTGAACCACGAGATCCTACTAAATAACCATCTTCAAGTGATTTTTTAACTAATAAATGTGAAATTCAATAAACAATGGCAAAACCGTGTTTAATAATAGAATTTAGTTCTTTTTCTAACCTATTTTGAACGATTTCTGGTAGTGCTTCACCATACATTTCTCTAGCTGTTTGATAACATTTTTGTTTTAATTTTTCATCAACATTATCGATTTTAGGAGTAAATAAACCATCTTTAATAGGAGTTATATCATCATCTATCATCTCTGCAATTTTGTTAGTGTTTAAAACAACGATTTGATAAATTAACTCTTTGTCTTCTAACCAAGCAAATTCATCTAACATTTCTTTAGTAGTTCTTAAATGTTGGTCAGGAAAATCTTTAATTTTTCTTTTTCTATCATATAAAGGGTGTGGAGCTCCACCAAGACCTTTGGAATTAATATAAACTTCTCTAATTTGTTTAAGTTCTGGCTCTGTATAGTGTGCATCACTTGTAGCTACTACTAATTTGTTTTGTTGTTTTGCTATTGAGATAATTAATTTTAAAATAGTTTTTAATTGTTCTAGATCTAATGAATCATTTTGCAATAAATGCTTATAAACACTAATAGGTTGAATTTCAATATAATCATAAAATTGTATTGCTTGAGCTAAACTATCAAATGTACCAGTTCTAGCTAGTTCAAAAATTTCACCATTAACACAACTACTTGAAAACAATAAGTTATTATTCTTTTTGATTTGCATAAGTTCATCTTTAAAAAGTTTAGGAGCTGATAAGAAACTTTGAGTATGTGATTTTGAAACTAGTTTATAAAGCTCTTTTAAACCTTTTTGATTTTTAACTAAGATGTTAACATGATATCCCTTATTTTTATGATAGTTGATGTTTTGCAAATCAGATAATGGGTTAATCTTGTTTCAGTCTCTATCAAGATCTATATTAATGCTTTTTCTGACATGAGAAATCATTCTTTCATATACTTCAGCTAAAATATCTGCATCATAATTACCACGGTGAGCAACTCTAGCATCATAATAAACTCCAGTTTTTTTAGCCAGTGTTTCTAAACGGTGGTTTTTTAGTTCAGGAAAGATAACTCTAGCAACTGATAAAGTATCAATTATTGTATTTGTTAAAGGTGGATAACCAAGTTTTTTAGCTCAACTAGATAAAAAGTTAAAATCGAAATTAGCATTGTGAGCAAGTAAAACTCCATCTTTAATGACATCATAAATTTCAGCAAAAGCTTGTTCAATACTTGGTTTGTTTTCTAACATTTGATCAGTAATATTTGTAAGTTCTTTGGTAAATTGTTTTAATGGTTTTTTAGGTTTAATTAAAATATCAATTTCTTTTCTTTCACCTGTTTTTGTGTCAAAAATAATTGCACCAAACTCAATAATTTCGTCAAGCTCAGGACTAAGACCAGTTGTTTCTAAGTCAAAAAAGACCATTTTACAATTTCTTAAGTTATGATTTTGTGGATTTTTAACATATCAAAGGTCTCTATTTAAAACATTTGCTTCTAAACCATAAATAGCTTTAATTTTATTATCAGTAGTTTTATTTTTATTAATTGCTTTTAATGCTTTATAAATTTCAGGAAATGCTTGCACGTTTGTATGATCTGTAAAAGCAATTGCCTTTCAATTTCAACTTTCAATTAACTTCAGATAGTCTTTAGGCTCACTTACTGCATCCATAACACTCATTTTAGTGTGAGTATGTAGCTCGACGCGTTTAATTTTTTCTTCATCAGATCTGAAGCTAAATTCCTTTTTAATTTTTGTGTATGAATCTATATAAAAAACTTGTTCTTGATCATATTCTGAAAAACTAGTTTTTCCTTTAAAACTAACTCAATCACCAATATCAATTTTATTTTGTTTAAGCTCATCAACATGATCTGAATTTAACTCTTCTTCAGTTAGCTCATCAAATTCACTTAACTTGTCACTTTTTGAAAAATAAACGCATCTAATTGATGATTTATTATCTGTCAAATCAAGATAAAAAATTTTTCTTCCCGTTTTTGAAACTCTAACTTCTTTGTTGATTACCATTCCATTAATTACAATGTTTTGTGCGTTTGGCTCAACATCAGCTAAAGACTGATAGCTTGGTTTTTCTAGTGTTACTCTTAATTGTTTAGAACTAGTTTTGTCTTTAGTGCTTATTGAAGTTGCTTTTTTAGTTAGTTGTTGTGATTTTTTTTCTTTAAATTCTTGATAATCTTGTTTTTCCTTATCTTCTAAAATACTAATCGCTGTTTTGTCAACAACTATTTCAAAGTCAATATCTTTAAAACCAAATTGCTGTAATTTAGCAATACAATACTTGATTTCTTTGTTAATGTCATCATTTTGTAATTTAGTACGAAAAATTATTAAATTATTTTTCTGATCATAACTTAAATTATCAATATCTAAAAGCGATCATAAGCCAGTCGAACCAGACTCAGCCTTATAAAATTTAATAAAATTTAGATAACGAATTAATAACTCTTTATCAATCTTTTGCTTGGTAACATCAACAACTAATTTAAGTTTAAAAAGATCGTTATTTTTAAATTTTAGATCAATTTTTTTTAAAAGATCAATTGGTAAAAAATCAGGAATTTGAATGTGAAAATAAGCTTTAGTTTTAACTTTAGATAATCTCACAGGTTCTGCTAATTTAGCATCATTAAGATATAAAAGATCTGAATCAGTTAAAGCAATATCTAGAATTTCAAAAACTTGTTGAATCTTTTTATCCATAAAAATCCTTTCTAAATACCACTAGCAATTAGACTAATAATTAAAATAATAAAACTCAAACTCATTACAAAATAAAATGAATCTAATCTATCTAAAATTCCGCCATGTCCTGGTATTAAATTTGAAAAATCTTTAATTTGAATACTTCTTTTAATTCAACTAAATAACAGATCTCCTAATTGCGATAATATTGAAACTAAAATGGTAAAAAAAACATAAAATAGTACAACTGGAGCAATTCTGTCGTTAAACACTAATTTAAAAAATCCAGCAAAAGGAGCATAAATTCTAGTTTTTTGATTAAAGTATAAAAGTAAAACTCAAGTTAAGTTAAATACTACTGAACAAACAAAACCAGCAATCGCACCCTCTCAACTTTTTTTAGGACTGATATTTGGTGCTAGTTTATGTTTTCCAAATCTAGATCCAAAAAGATAAGCAAAAGTATCAGTTAAAATGATCGTTAGTCAAATTCAAATAATACTTGTAAATCCAAAAAATAAAAATACTTGTTTATCATCTTGTGGTTTTCATAGATAAAAACCTAATATATTAAAACTTTTTAACGCTAGAACCATTATAAAAGTTATTAGTAAAATCTTGGCTATTTCTGATTTTTGTTTACTAAAATACTTGATAAGAATTAAACAAACTATGCAAATATAAACTACTAATATTAAAACTACAAAAAGATTTCAATACTTAACATTTTGAATCAAACTAAACACTAAGGTGTTTTTATCTTTGTCAATAAAAGGAATTCACAATAATAAAACTGTAAATGTTTCAATTAATAACCTTTCTTTTTTAAAATTAATTTTAAAAGCGACTAATAATTCTCTAACTGATAAAAACAAAATCAAACTGCTAAGCAATAATGAAATTATGTTAAGTGTTAATAAACTATTTGAGTTTCATCTATGATTAACACCAACGTTATAAATTATTGGAAAAGTAAGATAAACTGCTAAAAATCCAACTAAAAAAACAGAAGATATTACTCTTAACTGCAAGTTAGATTTTGGCTTTTTAGCTTTTATTTGCTCTTGATTGATTGTTCTATTCATATCATGATCTCTTTTCTCTAACTTAAGTTTAATTTTAACATTTTTTAGTGTTTTTTAGTGTCTTATAAAATTTGAGTAAATAAAAAGGTCTTACGACCAATTTAGCTTATTTTTCTAATTTTATTAAGGTTCTTACTGATGATGTTAGCATTTCACAACCATTTTTTGTTACCAGTACATCATCTTCAATTCTCACCCCACCTAAACCCGGAATGTAAATACCAGGCTCAACAGTGATTGTCATATTTTCTTGTAAAATTGTTTGACTTTGTGAACTTTCATATGGTTCTTCGTGAACTTCAACTCCAATTCCATGACCTAAACCATGATCAAAGTATTGACCATATCCTTTAGATGCAATAAAACTTGCAACTTGTCTGTGGATCTCACCGGCGTTTTGACCTGCTTTAACTAAGTCAATTCCTAGTGTTTGAGCTTGATAAACAATTTCATAAATTTCAAGTAATTTTGGATCTGGATTTCCCAAAGCTATTGTTCTTGTTTGATCAGAACAATACCCATTATAATAACAACCCATATCAATTGTGATTAACTCATTGTTTTCAATCACTTTTTCACTTGGAATAGCGTGAGGCATACTACCATTAACTCCACTTGCAATAATTGTGTCGAAACTTATCTTTTCTGCTCCAAATTCTAAGAATTTATCATCAGCAAATCTTTGAAGTTGTTTTTCAGTAATGCCTGGTTTAATGTAATCTAAAATTGCTTCAAAAACTTGGTTTGTAATCTCGCAAGCTTTTTTAATGTTTTCAATTTCTCATTGATCTTTAATGATTCTAATTTTTGAACAATCAACAGCAACTAAATCAAAATCAGAAAATAAATTATCTTTAAATAATTGGTAGTGCTTATAATAAGTTCAATCTGATTCAAACGCTAATTTTCTAACATTATTGTCTTTTAAAACTTTGTTCATTTCATCTTTTAAATTCTTTGAAAAATGGTGTAACTGAATGTCTTTATTAATTTTAGAACTTGTTTTAGCAGCAGTAATATATCTTCCATCTAAAAATAAGTGAGTTGATTTCTTAGTAACTATTAAATAGCCCAAAGAAGACTTAAATCTAGAAAATCAATATCTGTTTTCTGGCGAATATAAAATAATTGCATCAGCATTGTTTTGTTCTAATAATTCAATAATAATTTTATGTTTGTTCATAACAAGTATCCTTTCGTTTAACAATAATTATAAATTTATAAACTAAAAATAGTCACCAAGGACTATTTTTTTTGTTTATGAAGTTCGTGTTTATTACAATGTGCACAATATTTAGCTACTTCGATTTTTGGCTTTTTCTTATCATTTTTACCAATGTAGTTTTCATTTTTGCAAACTGTACAGCGTAAAATATATTTTTCGCGCATCTCTACATCCACCTTTCATAAATAAAAAATATCAAGCTTAATTTTAAGTACATTTAATATAATAACAATTTTATATATAACTTTCAATTATTTTATATAGTAGCTTAAAATTCTCATTTTATTATCACTATCAACTAACTTAATCACATAAAATAGATAAAATCACTTTCAAACTAAAACCCTTAATTAATAAAAACTTGACTATTTAAGATTAATCAGAAAAGCTTAAGTAATGATGTAGAAAGATTAATTAAATTTGATCAATAAATTTAATAAAAACTTAACTACTAACTTGCTTATATCTTGAGTTTTAATAGTAAATTGCAAACTTAGTCACATGTTAGTGGTTGAATAAAATTTTATTATTTTATCATAATATATAGTAGAATTAATATGATGTGAAAAGAGTGATATGAATGAAAAAAATGCTTTCGTTACTAACTACTATTACTGTTATTGGAGCAACATCAAGTTTTGTTTTAAGCTGTCAAAGTTCAAAACAAGAATACAAAATGTTTGAACAATACCTAAACGAATCAAAAAATAAAACATTAATACTTTATTTAGGTGCTAAAAATAATAACTCTTCAATTTCGTTTGAAGAAGGATTAAAAGAAATAACAGGTGCACAAAATTTTTCTGAAGCAATAAATAAAGTTAATACTACTCAAACAAGTGACTCAAATTCATTCATATCACAATTTAAAAGTAGATTAAGCTGAAACGTAACTACAAATCCAACTAATAATTTAATTGAAGTTAATGTTAAAAAAGAAAAACTTTATAGTAAACAAGAAAGCAAATACAATGAATATTGAATCAGAACTGATAAAAAAGGGCAACGAAATGATAATAAAAGAGTGCTATATCAAAACATGCAAAACGAAGTTCTATTAAAAGGTATTAGCTATAATAGAATTCAAGACCAATGAGAAAGTGGAATTACTAAAAAAATAATTGATGATTGATTAATGCCTAACCTAGCTAAACAGTTTTATGGATATGGTAATGATCAAAAAATAACACTTGAAAGAATAACTACAGTTACTGAAAAAGTTAATAATATTGCTAATAAAGTTAAAGAACTTAAGGGTCCAATATTTATGGTTTTAAGAGATGGAATGTTTTATGGAGCTATGAATGGTTTTGAAACATTTGCAAACTACAGCAAAAAAGAATCTGAAAAAACTATAGATAGTAATACTGATAAAAAACTATCTAAACAAATAAGAGATAAGGTTTTTGCTGCAGATTTAATTAACCATTTGGTAAAAACAATCACTCAATACAACTCTACCGAACTATACAATAGATCAGAAACTGATTTAGCTGTATTTTCTCCTAATTGACATCATAGTGAAAATGGACAAAATGATTCTAAGAATAATAATAGCGCTAATAATAATACTAATAGTGGTGCTAATAATAATAATAATAATAATGGAACTAATAACAATACTAATACAAATAGCGGTTCTGAAAATAATAATGGCAAAACTGAAGAAAATAAAAAAGAAGAAAAAAAATAATGAATCGCTTTCGATTCATTTTTTTATACTTAAATTTTAGAAAATAAAAAACATGCAATAATTTTGCATGCTTAAGTTTCTAGATGGTCCCCAGAGCCGGACTTGAACCGGCACGGGAGATAAAGCCCGTTGGATTTTAAGTCCAATGCGTCTACCTATTCCGCCACCTGGGGATATACAAATAAGTGGTGACTCGTCGGAGATTCGAACTCCGGACCCACTGGTTAAAAGCCAGTTGCTCTACCTGCTGAGCTAACGAGTCGAAATGGTTGGGCTAGCAGGATTCGAACCGGCGCATGAGGGAGTCAAAGTCCCTTGCCTTACCGCTTGGCTATAGCCCAATTAATGGTGGAGGGGGAGGGATTCGAACCCCCGAACCGAAAGGAAGTGGGTTACAGCCACCCGCGTTTGGCCGCTTCGCTACCCCTCCGTTATACTGGTGCTGACTAAAGGACTTGAACCTTCGACCTATTGATTACTAGTCAATTGCTCTACCAGCTGAGCTAAGTCAGCATAAATCATACTTTGTCTAACACAAGGACAATATATATTGTATCTTTTTTCGATATTATTTCAATACTTTTTTATTAAAAAAAAGCAAAATTTTAGCCCATAAAATCTAGATAATTTTAATCAATTAACTTATCTAAATCTTTAACTTTTTTTGTTAAAATTTCACATTCTTTTGCAAGATTAGTATGGTTTTTGCATCCATTAAAATATCCAACTTTATACTCAGTATAAGACTTTAAATGTTGCTCTAAAAATTTAATTAAATCATAAGCAGCTTGATCATCAATAGAAGAATAAACCTTATTATTATCAGCAAAAACATATTGTTTATATTCCTTAGGATCATTTAAAAATCCAAAGTTATCGTCAACATATTTATTTAGTTTACTTAATTTTGTTTTCATAGAGTCAAGATTTTTTTGATAAATTGCTTTACAAGCATCACATTGTTTATAAGTGTTATTGATATCAATTAGTCTCGAAAGAACTTCTTGTTTTTGATCAATCACTTTTAATTTAAATTCTTTTTCTGAATCTAATTCAGCTCTTTTATTTATATATTCAGATAAATTTAAAATATCAAAATTATTTGAATTATCATTTAAAGATTTATTAGTCTGCTTTTTTGTCTTTTTTTTATTTTTGAATGCTATTTGTTTTGGTTGTCTAGAAAATAATTTCATAAACATTTGTTTAAGTGATTTGCAAATTTTCATAACTCTCCTTAAAAATCCTAAATTTTATAAATAATCTTAATATAAAACAAAAACTGTAAAACAAAACTTAAATAATTAATTACAATAATTAATCAATTATTTTAAAAAGGTCTTTAATTGTTTTCTTTTTATTATTTTTTGTTTTTCTTTGTTTTGCTAATTCTTCTTCTTTTAGTTGTTTGATATCTTTTTTGGTTAATTTTTTTAACTCGTATTTCATTTCTTGATGTTCTCATTTATCAATATTAGCTTGAACAATCTTTTGAACAAATTTTGTTAGATCTTCTGTTTTTTGAGAGATATGTTTTGAAGGTAAAATAGGTTTACCAAAAACAACTTTAACTTCAACTCTCTTTGATCTAGTTGGAGCAAAAACTTGATATGAGTTAATAATTGAAACAGGAATAATTGGAGAATGTGACATTTGAGCTACTTTTAATGAAGCTGCATGAAATTGATTCATTTGTTGAGACTTACTTCTTGTTCCTTCTGGAAAAATCACTAAAGATCTTTTATAATCAACAATTAGTTCTCTTGCCTCTTTGAATGCTTCATGAGCACTTCTTGGACTTTTTCTATCTAACGGAATGCAATCAATTAATCTTACAAAATTCTTAAACACTTTATCGGTTCATAGTTCTTGTTTTGCAATAAATGCTACAGGCTGTTGTTTAGAAAAATCATTAATAGCAAGTAAAACAACTGGATCAAGATTTGATTGATGATTAGCTGCTAAAACCACACCTTTATCAAGTCAATTTTCAATACCTTCCACTTTAATATCAACATCTAAAACGTATAACAGTTTATTAACTGCTTTTTTAACTCAATTATAACGATACTCTTCAGAATAAGTATCAGGATATTTTCTATTTTTTCTAACAATTCTAGCTGCTTTTAACTTAATATTTAATAAAGGCAATCACATGTAAAGCATCTTTAACTTATTTAAGTGTAAATAATCTTTAGGCTTTGAAACTGTAGTTTCTAGTGATTGGTTTAGCTGCTGATCAGTCAATTTTTCTGATCGATTTAAAGCTACTGTTTCAGTATTGTCATTAACTGTTGTTGTTTTTAGTTGTTTATTAGTTGGTTTATTTTTTTGCATTATTTTCTAACTCATCTTTCTATGTAAAATTCATCAAAATCCTCTTCTGAGATCTTTTGAAATTTATTTAAATCAAGTTCAGAGATATAAATATCGCCTTGATAGTCTTTTTTAATGATTGATCTAATGATTTGATCTGCTGAATCTAAAAATATTTCATAAATAATTTTACCACCAATTACAAACAATTCATTGTCGGGGTTATTTGCGTATTTAGCTATTATCGGTTTCACATCATTAATAAAAATTAAATTGTCATATCTATTTTGATATACCTGATATTTTTCTGGATCTGATGTTAATATGTAATTAAAACGATTCTTTAAGGGCTGAAAATTTAATGATGCAAACCTTTTTCTACCCATAATGATATCTTTATTTCAAGTTGCTTTTCTAAAGTGTTGAAGCTCTTGATCTATTGATCAGGCTAATTGATTATTTTTACCAATAACTCCAGTTTTAGTTTGAGCTCAAATTAATTTAATCATTAGTTCTAATTGCTAATCCTACTGAGAATTTTTTTTCATGAGAGATTGAAATAGCAATATTTTGCAGTTCGGCATTTAAAATAATTGGTTTAGAATCAATATAACTAATTTCAATTTTTGACATACTTACTGGAGTATCTAAAGTTTTAATAATTGCTTCTTTAACAGCTCATCGACCTGATAAAAATTCTCTTTTTTCTTGTCTATTTTTAGAATTAAAAATTGCTAACTCACTTTCAGATAATATTTTAAAAATAAGGCTTTCTTTAAGTTTAATTCGTTTATTTTCGACAATATCAATTCCAACTTTCATTATTTCACCACGTTTCATACAGACAATGTAAAATAAAACAATTACTAATTGCTTTTAAAATTTTATTATCTGTTAAAAGTTAATATTTTACTTCTATTTAATTATCTTAAAAAATTAAAATCAGAGCATAAAAACTCTGATTTTTATCTGATTTTAACTTTTAGATCAACATCTGCTAATTGCTCATATTCGATTTTTGCTGCATCAAGCATTCTTCTTGCAGCAACATATTCTTTGCTGTTGTGATATTTGTCTTGAGCATAATAAACTTTTTTAATCCCAGATTGAATAATGATTTTAGTACATTCATTACACGGAAATAAACTGACATAAAGATCACAATCAGTTAGATTAGTTCTAGCGCTAACAATCGCATTAACTTCTGCATGAGCAACATAAGCATATTTCAAATCAATTCAATCCTTTCCTTGTCTGTCTCAAGGAAACTGATCATCACTAACCCCTCTTGGAAAGCCATTATAACCAGTAGACATAATTTGATTTAACTTATTAACTACAATTGCTCCTACTTGAGTTGATGGATCTTTACTTCTCATAGCACTAGCTTTAGCAATTAACATAAAATATTGTTTTCATGTTAAATAGTTTTGACGTTTTTCCATAATATTTAAAATGCATTTATTCAATTACCAGCACCATTAAAACTTCCTTGTCACCCAATTTGTCTGGTAATTTGATTAATTTTTTCTAAACTAAATACTTTCTTTTTAAAGTATAAAGATAGAGTTGCTAAAATGTTGGTATCAACAGCTGGTATTAAAATAGGTAGAAATAAGAATACTAAACTAGTAACTACAATTGCAATGATTAGTAAAACTAAAATTATTTCCATTCATGATCATTTTTTGACAGGTGTTTTTAATAGTCCAATGATTGCACTTGATAATACCATTCCAATTCCAGTAATTAATAAACCATTAAATCCAAGTCCTAAAAAGAAGCTTAAAGCAATAATCATAATTATATAAGTTCAAGCTTTAGCTTGACTAAATTTAGCAACTGGAGTTTGTTGACCTGATGCATCCATTAATAACATCCCTAAAAAAATTCCAACTGTGCTTAACATTCCACCTGTATAAGTTGTAGGTAAAACTGAGCTTGCAAAAAGTCCTAAAATTAAATAACTAATAATTGAAGTAAAACTAAGTTTTAAAAGATTTGCAAAACCAATTTCAGCCATTTTAGTGATGTTAAAAAAGATTGTTCCAACTATCAGAGTTGTTAATATGTCAAAAAATAATGAATTTGATGGTTGCATTGGAGCAAGACCATAGCTAAAAATTCTTCATCATTGTCCACCTAAAATTGTTAGTTCTCAATTAGTTGCTCCAAAAATTAATGGAACTGCTTTTGTATCAATTTCTCTAGTTCTAAATTCTTCTTTAAAAATAAAATAACTTGCTATTTGTAATACGATTGGAATTATAATAAGCAGAATTAAAATAATTCATGAAAAGGTGATTTTATTATTTTTAAAACTATCAAGAAATTTATTAAGAGTTTTTAGATTTTCTTCAAGACTAGCTTCTTGAGTTTTTGACTGATCTTTTTGTTGGACAGTATCATTTTCAACATCAAAATTTAATAAGTTGGTTTTGTCAAAAAATGGTTCTAAGTTATCTTTTAAGTTTTGAATTGTTGAATATAAAATTTTAGTATTTGGTTTTTCAATAAGATCATTATTGCCGTCTTTATCAATAATGATCATAAAAACTTGAACAGGTTTATCAAGTGATTTTTGCATCTTTTTAACAACATATTCTAGTTCTTTATCCATTGAAATTGTTTGATCAAAATTAATTACAATTACTTGATATTGATTTGCTGAACTATACAGATAAGAAACACTAGAATTTACTTTTGATTTTAATAATTTAGTATTATAGTTACTTATAAAAAAATCTTCTAATAGCTTTTTATCTTTTAAAAAGTCTTTACTCACTCATATCACCTCTTAATTCTTTAATTTTATCATTAAATTCTTTTGGTAAATCGGCAATTAATTCAATTGTTTGGTTTGTGATAGGGTGTTGAAACTTTAACTTAGATGCATGAAGATACTGACCAAATGCAGTTTGACTTTCACTTAAACGACCATAAACAGGATCATTTAAAATTGGATGTTTAATAAAATTAAAATGTACTCTGATTTGATGTGTTCTTCCAGTTTCGATATCACACTTAACTAATGTAGCATTTTTAAAACGTTCAATAACTTCAAAATTAGTTTTTGCAATCTTAGAATTTTTACTAGTTACTGCCATTTTTTTGCGATCGTACTGATCTCGACCAATAGGAGCATTAATAACTGCTTTATTTTCAGCAATCACTCCTCATACTAAAGCATAATACTCTTTATAAATTTGGTGATTTGCTAACATTTCAGTTAGTCTTTTATGAGCTAGATCAGTTTTAGCAACAATTAGTAAGCCAGTGGTTTGTTTATCAATTCGATGTACAATTCCTGGTCTTAATGTCCCATTAATTGAAGAAAGTTTAATGTTATTTCCTAATAAAGCATTAACAATTGTTTTATCAAAATTACCAGCACCAGGGTGAACAACAATATTGTTTTGTTTATTAATTACTAAAAGATCATCATCTTGATAAACAATATCTAGATCAATTTTTTGAGCAATAATATCAGTTACTTGAGCATCAGCAATATTAATAATAATTTTAGAATTTGTTTTAACTATAAAATTGTTTGCATCAACTATTTGATCATCAACTATAACATTTTTTTCTTTGATTAATTTTTGAATATAAGATCTTGACAAGTTCTGATCTTTTAAAAGTTCAACTAATAATTTATCTAATCTAGAGTTTGGTTTGTCTGAAGTTAAAACTATTTGTTTCATTAATTAGCTTCTTTCCTTTTAAATTTAGTTCTTAAAAAGATAATTAACTCAATTATCACTACTACTATTCCAATTGCAATTCCACAATTAACTCATAGATCTGCTAGATTAAAAATGTACTGATCAGATCTAAAAAGAGTAAATCCTCAAACAAGAAAATCAACAACTCCACCACCAATGCCATCTTGATTAACTGGTGCTCAGGATCTTGCTAGTAAATTAGCAATACTTCCTGATAGGATAAATGTTAATGGAATAAGTCATCTCTTAGCATTTAAAAAGATAAATAAGATGATCATAAATAAAGTGACAATACTTGCTAAAACAATTACTAATGTTTTACTGTTTTGTAATCCACCATAAGCCATTCCTAAATTGATTGTGTATCTTAAGTGTAAAAAATTATTTATTAAGACTTTATGATCACCTAAATTAAAATTATTAACAACAATTGCTTTAGTTATTCAATCTGATGCAACTAAAAAAACCAAAATTGGCAGGCAAACAATTAATTTAAACTTTCATTGAAAGTTGTGATTTTTAATCTTAACTTTTAAATCTAATCATTTTTCTTTTAATCACATACTAATCACCTATAAACTCTCAACAACTTTGTTACACTCTCAACAAATCTCATCATTGAATAACTCATCAAATATTTGTCAACATCTTTGGCATTTAATACCTTGCTTTTGTTCAACTTTAATGTCAGCTAAATTACATTTAATAAAGTCCTGGTTGCTTTGTTCAACAAAAATAATAGAATTTACAATAAAAATTTGAGCTAACTCTTTGTATTGACTCAATTCTTTAAATTGGTCATTTAATTTAATAGTGACAACTGCTTCAAATCCCTTGTTGATAATCTTAGCTTCTCTTGCAATTTCTAAAGCCTTATTAACATCATCTCTTAAGTTCATAATCTTTTCTCATCTTAAATTAAATTCAGAATCCTGATCAAATTTTTGTGTTCTAAGATCTAATAAGTGAACTGATTGTGCTTTATTTGAAATATTTAAACAACTATAAACTTCTTCTATAGTATGAACTAAAATTGGTCTTAAGACATCAATTAGAGCTCATAATTGCTCATATAAAACTGTTTGAACTTGTCTTCTTCTAGTTGAATCAAATTTATGAATGTATAAAATATCTTTAATAAAATCTAGATAAAATGATGATAAGTTTTTAGTAACATAATTCATTGTTAAATTATAGATTTGATTGAATTGTAAGTTCTCATAATAATTTAAAACTTTGTCTTTAAATTGTGTTAAATTTGCTAGACTGTACTGATCAACTTGGCTTAGATTTTCTTGATAGTCTTTGTTTGGATCAAAATCTGATAAATTAGCTAAAATAAATCTAATCGTATTTCTAATTTTTCGATATGATTCACTAATTTGTTTAATAATTTCAGGTCCAATTTTTTGATCATCAGTAAAATCTGTTGAACAAACTCATAATCTTAAAATATCAGCTCCTAATTCATTTGAAAATTGAATTGGATCAACTCCATTTCCTAATGATTTAGACATTTTATTTCCTTTTTCATCAGTTGTCATACCATGTGAAATTAGTTTTTGATACGGAGATTTTGACGTATAAATTGTTGAGTTAATCATTGAAGCATTGAATCATCCACGATATTGATCATTTCCTTCTAAATAAACATCAAAAGGTAGATCTAGATCTTTAAAACGTTCAATCAAAGCAATAGCACTTGATCCAGAGTCAAACCAAACATCTAAAATATCTTGTTCTTTTTTCAGATTCTTATTTTGATATTCTTCAGGTAAGAAAAGATCAGCCGGTTCTTTAAACCATGCATTAGTTCCTAATTTATCTATTTGCTCAAGAGCATAAGCTAAAATTTTATTATTTAAAACTAAGTTATTAGCTTGATCATAAAACCCAATAATTGGCACTCCTCATAATCTTTGTCTTGAAATAGTTCAATCAGTTCTTTCTTCTAAAACTTGATATAAACGTTTTTTGGCTCATTTAGGATGAGTTTCAATTTTATTAACATTTTTTAAAATTTCATCTTTGACCGGTTCTAGGTTAACAAATCATTGTAATGTACAGCGATAAATAACTGGTTTTTTAGTTCTTCAGTCATGAGGATATGAGTGCGTTAGAAACTTTAATTTTAATAAATTATTTTTATTTGCAAGTCTAGTTGTAATAATCTTATTAGCATCGTCATAAAAAACTCCAACAAGTTCAGGATCTAAATTACTAATTTCATTTGAAAATTTACCTTGATTATCAATTGGGGCAAATGGCTCTAATTTATGTTGTTTAACAATTAAATAATCATCTTCACCAAATCCACCAGCAATATGAACCATACCAGTTCCTGATTCACTTGTTATGTGATGACCTAGAACAACTTTGTTAATGACTTTGTCATATAATGGATGAACATATTCAGTACCAATCAAATCACTTGCACTCAATTGTGAGAAAATTTCAAGCTCTTCTCATCCAATTTCTTGACTAACACTAGCTATTAAATCACTTGCGATGATAAATTTTTGTTGAGTATTTTTTGGTTTAACAAGACTATATTTAATTTCAGCTCCCACTGCTATTAATTGGTTTGATGGTAAAGTTCAAGGTGTTGTGGTTCAAATAACTAACTTTGTATTATTATCGAATTTAGTTGAATTAACAATATCACAAGACACATAAACTGACGGAGACTTCACATCTTTATATTCAATTTCAGAATCAGCCAATGCAGATTCGCTTGATGGCGATCAGTAAATTGGTTTTAGAGCTTTATAAATTAAGCCCTTTTGATACATTTTTTCAAATAGTCTTAACTCACTCATTTCATAATCATGTGTTAATGTCACATATTTAACATCATAATCAGTAAACATTCCTAGACGTTGAAATTGATTGGCTTGGTTTTCAACTTGATTTAAAGCATATTTTTCGCATAACTTTCTAAATGTTACAGCATCAATAGCTTTACGATCAACACCAGTTTTGGTAACTGCCGTTTCAATAGGTAGTCCATGAGTATCTCATCCCATAATAAATGGAGCATAATATCCCGCAGAATTTTTAAATCTAATAATGATATCTTTTAAAGTTTTATTTAAAGCATGACCAATATGTAAATCGCCATTAGCATAAGGCGGACCGTCATGTAATACAAATTTTGGCTTATGCTGATTTAATTTCATTTTTTGGTCATAAATTTTATTTGCTTGTCAAAATTGTTCAAAAATTGGTTCTTTATCCTTTAAACCTGCTCTCATATCAAATGAAGTTTGACCAATTAATAATGTATCTTTATATTTATTTGTCATAATTTAACTCCTTTCATAAAATAAAAATCGCTCTTTTAAGGAGCGATTTTACCGCGGTACCATCCTAGTTTAGATTATAAATATCTACAATCCATCTTTGTTGGTTGTAACGGTTCCACCGCGAAATTCTACTAAGCCAAGGCTTTTCTTTTTCGATAAGAAAAAGTGATATTTTATAAAAGCTTTTGCTAATTCACACCAACTATTAGCTCTCTGAAAAAAGTGATTTCATAAAACTTGTCTTTTAATCTATTTTTATTGATTTTATACCATTTTGGTTATTTTTACTAGCATTTTCATTTCTTCGAACAAAATTTAAACTTCTTGAAATATAGTCATCTTCATACTCGATAATCGACTTGGTATGATGAATACCATCATCATAAATTTTAACTTGATTTTTATCAGAATTCTCAACACTATTTTTAATTCGACACATTTTAAAACTATCTAAATAATTAGTAACTTTGTCATATCTATTGTGGAAGTATAAAACAGGAATGTATTGTTTTGATGGTTCTATTAAAGTCGTGAAATTTAATTCTGATAAATCAACTTTATATTCATCTTTATAAATCATTAAAATATCATTTAAAACCTCATTTCCAATTCCATGTAAAAATTTTGGGCTATTGTCATTTACCATTTTTCTAAGTAAATGTTTTGCTGACATATAGCTTGAATCAGATACAGCTCATTTAATATTCGCTTTTTTAATTAACTCTAGTTCAGTAAGTAAAAAATAATTAATTGTAAAAGCACCCATGCT
This sequence comes from Mycoplasma putrefaciens KS1, assembly GCF_000224105.1. NCBI lineage: Bacteria > Bacillati > Mycoplasmatota > Mollicutes > Mycoplasmatales > Mycoplasmataceae > Mycoplasma > Mycoplasma putrefaciens. Next base: position 552,064 of record NC_015946.1, read on the forward strand.
TGCTCCAACTAAACCTAATGTTGCAACTTTATATTTTTCAATCAACCAATTAATAATAGCTTTTAAGTCCTGTTTTTCTTGATAACCTCAAGTTGTTAGCTCACCATCACTTGCACCATGATTTCTAAAATCAAAAGTTATAATGTTATAACCAAGTTGACGATAATGTCACAATAAGTATAAAACTTCAATCCTATTTGAATTATATCCATGAGCACCAATAATTCATTTATCTGTTTTGTTATGATTTAGTCAAATACTACCAGCAATTTTTAAACCATTACAAGACGAAGTAAAAAAGCTGATATCTGGAGTTTTGTACTCATTAATTCTTAGTCTTTTATTTGAGTTTCTGTTAATTGGGTTAAGTCATGAAAATAGTTTGATTGGGTTGAGATTAATTGAAAATCCATCTTGTCGTTTATAAATTATTTTTGAAAACTTAGAATTTCACATTACAATCATTGCTCTAGCAATGTTTGAGTATTGACCAGCCATAATTTCACTCCATTTAAATTATCTTAAGACTCTTATAAGATGTATTGATTTATTCTAATTCTAATTATAAATAGTTTTTAAAATTAAAAAAATATCTTAAATTAATAGAGGTCTTTAAAAATAAAAAGCTCTCAATTAAGAGAACTTTGTCTATTAAAATTAGTTAGTTTCTTTAGCAATAACACTTACCTTAGTACGGTTTTTTCCAAATCTTTCGTATTTAACAATTCCTGCTGCTAAAGCAAATAAAGTATCATCTCCACCACGTCCTACATTAATTCCTGGGTGGATTTTTGTTCCTCTTTGTCTAAAAATGATTGACCCCGCATTAGTAAACTGCCCATCAGATTTTTTAGCACCCAAACGTTTTGATTCTGAGTCACGTCCATTTTTAGTTGAACCTACTCCTTTTTTAGAAGCAAAGAACTGTAAACCTAATAAGAAACGCATATTAATTTATCTCCTTAAACTGTGTATTTTTAGGATATTGCATTGTTATTGTATGTAGTTGTATTTTTAACATATTTAACATAGTTTGTAGATAACTATCATTCAAATCCTTAGCTATGATAAGAATTTGATTATCTAAAACTTTTAAGCTCACCTTTTTGTGATAATTAATGTCAAGCGCATTCAATGCACCACTAACAATTCCACTAATTGCAGCACATACTAAATCATGTCCATAACTTCCAGCATTAGCATGTCCACTTACATCAAATTGTTCAATTTTATCACCTTTATATTTGATTATTATTTTTACCATATTAATTATTTAGTGGTAATTTCATCAATTTTTACTTTTGTAAAAGGTTGTCTGTGACCATAAATTTTATTAACATTTTTCTTTGGATGATATCTAACAACACGAATCTTTTTGGCTTTTCCTTGTTTTATGATAGTCGCTAAAACTTTAGCCCCACTAATTAATGGATTACCAACTTTTCCATCGATCATTAGTACTTGATCAAATACCACTTTTGCATCCACGTCACCTTTGATTTTTTCAACAAAGATTTCTTGTCCTGGTTCAACTTTAATTTGTTTTCCACCAGTTTTAATGATTGCAAACATTTTTTTCCTCCAGTCTAGACTCGCCTGTGTATGTGAGTTTAAAACTTCTTTAGAACATACAAAAGAGCGGTTGAAACTTTTTTCAACATTTAAATAATACTACATATTTTTTCAAATTCAATATTAATACACAGCTAAAAAAGATTAAAAAATACCTTGATCATCAAACAAAACATCTGAAATAGCATCGATTTCAAAATTATCTAAAACACTAATATCATCTGTTTGAAATTTTTGTAGATTTTTTGAAGAACCAAGTTCTAAAATAGGAATTTTGACTTCACTTTCTTTAGCAATTAGTCTTTGTTGTTCAACTTCTAGTTTCTGCATATTTATTTGATGGTCATATTTTTTGGTATTATCAGTTTTAATTGAAACATTGCCGATTTTATATTCTGCTTTAACTGGATTGCTAGCCATTTGAACTAGAGCTAGTCCAGAACCAATAATTGATCCAAACAAACCAGTCACTCCGCTAAAATAACTACCAATAATACTTGAAATACCATTTAAAGATGCTCCACTTGGTAAAGCTGAAACAGTTCCTCCAACAATCTCTTTTGTTTGATTGATTTGAATTTCTTTCATATTTTTATCCTCCTAATAATGTATTAGGATTATTTTTTAGAAATGTACAAATGATATAGGTGATTTTTTGATTTATTAGTTTTTAAACTAATAGTTTCACAAGCTTTTTTTAATTTCAGATGGTTTAGATTAACTTCTTGATCAATCATTTCAATAATTTGATCATCACTTAGATCTGGATATTTTTGTTGATTTAACTTATCAATTACAATTACAAACTCGCCTTTATTAATAAATTGTTCAGAATCAAGGTACTGGTTAATTTCACTAATAGTTCCATAAATTATCTCTTCATTAATTTTGGTAAGTTCTCTTGCTAAAACGATTTTGTGATTGATTGGTAAAATTTCATTTAGAGAGAAGATAGTTTGTTTAATTCTGTGCACTGATTCATAAAAACTAATAACTGTATCGCTTGAATATTTATTAATTAAGTTAGTCAATTCTTTTGTTTTTGTTAGCTGGTTTTTGTTTTCAATAAAACCATAAAAATAATTAGTCTTACTATTAAATCCACTACAAATTAAAGCATGAATATAAGCTGAACCTGCTCCAATTGCTGTGATGTTACATTCAATTTCTAACTCTCTTAACTGGTTAATTAAGTATCCTGCTGGATCACTTATAATTGGAACTCCAGCATCACTGATAATAGCTATGTTTTTATTTTGATTAACTAAGTTAATAATTTGAGTGATTCTTTGTTGTTCATTGTGCATATGAAGTGATATTAAAGTGTTTGAAATCTTATATTTGTCTAGTAAAATTTTGCTAATTCTAGTGTCTTCACAAAATATCAGATCGACAGTTTGTAGTGTTTCTAAACTTCTTTTATTAATATCGTCTAAATTACCAATGGGAGTAGTTATTAAATAAATTGTCGGCTTATGATTTTTAAATGTCTTTTGAATAATCATGATTTCTCCTTAAATGCTTGATCTAATTTTAACTTGCTATTATCTAAAAATAAAAAGTGCTATTTAAATAACACTTCTAATTAAAATTAATTATTACTTTTTTGTTTAACAACAGCATGACCACCAAAGCTATTTCTTAGTGATGAAACTACTTTACCTCAAAAAGTATCAGAAAACTTGCTTTTTTGTCGTATCATTACTGCTAAACCGATACTTGAAGCTAAAATCCCTTGTTTTTAAAGCTTCTTGAATAGTTCACAATCCTTCACTATTCATATCCATTTTTCTAGTTAATAAATCAAGCTTGAAATCATTTTTAAACACATCAATCATTAACTCTATTAACCATGAACGAACAACACTTCCATTGTTTTACATTAAACTAACTTTTTCTAGATCATAATTAAACTCAGAATGTTCTAATAATTCATAACCTTCAGCAATAGCTTGCATCATACCATACTCAATTTCGTTATGAATCATTTTACAAAAATGTCCACTTCCTGTTTTTTCTGTGTGTAAATAATCATTTTCAACTGCTAGTGATTTTAAAAATTTTTCTAGTGGTTTTAAAACATGTTTTTCTCCACAAACCATTAAAAAAACACCATTTCTTGCTCCGCTAACTCTGCCACTAATTCCACAGTCAATAAAATTAATATTTTTTGCTTGGCAATTTGATATCTGTTTATCAAATCTTGATAAAAAGAATTTCCAAAATCAATGATTGTGTCATTTTAATCTAAATATTTTAAAAACTTGATCAAAACATCTTTGAGTGGCTTAGCCACTAGGAACTAATAAAATAATTGTTCTTGATTTTTCTAAATTATTAATTAATTGCAAAATAGTTGTTGTTATTTTAATATTTTTATTATTTAATTTTTGATAAATTGTCTGATTTTGACCATAACCAATAACATCATAACCTTTTGATTTAATGATTCTTATTAAATTAGAACTCATTCTACCAAAACCTATTAATCATATACTCATTAGTTTTTCTCACTTTCTAAGCTAGTGAAAAATTCAAAAATTTGCTCAACTATATTTAAATTTTGACTTAATTTTTCAACTTCACTTTTTTGGCTAAAAGTAATAGCTAGGTTTTACAGTTCATTAAGTTGACTATCACTAGTTAGAGCTAAACCAACGATTCAAGTCACTGGTTTATCATCTCAAATAAATTATTTTTTAATTTAACAACTATAATCCCAAAGTTTTTAATTTCATTAAAACCATTGACATCTGCATGTGAAATTGCTAGATAATTACCAATCGCAATACTAGATATTTTATCTCTTTTGATCATAGATTTAACGTAATTTTTCTTAACATAACCTAGCTCAATCATCTTACTAGCAACAAATTCTATTGCTTGAGCTTTGCTATGAAATTGATAAACTAAAAATATATTTTTATTATCTTTAATCATGTATCCTTTCTTTCTTTTTATGTACTAACAATTGATTTTTAGACCATCAAAAACTTTATCACCTAAAAATTTATCAACCCTATAAATATAAGCATGTTCAGATTTTTCTTTAGCAATTTCGGCAAAATTATACATAGTAACTACAATATCAGCTAATTTGTCTAATTCTTTAACTGCTCAGTTTAAAACTTCTATATCAATATTATGTTGTCTTGCTCATTTTTTAAAATACCTGCAGCCATTGCACTACTTCCTATACCAGCATCACACGCAATCACATTTTTTTGCCTTAGTTTAATAAAAATTATTTAATTAGTTGTAGTTTTGTTGTTCATTATTTGTTTTTAAACTAATTCCTTGATCGTTTACTTAAACTTGTAATACTGAGAGATTATGATGCTTTTTCTTAAATTTCATAATTATTGAAGCTATTATAATGAAACTATCGCACCACTAAAAAAGCTAAAACATTAGTTGCAACTTGATATTCAGAACTAGCTACTAAAATAACTGATATTAAACTACCTGGAGAAATAGCAGTCGCTACTTCACTACTTAGTAGTTTAACAATTGATAAGCTAGTAAATGCTCCTGCGATTGTTGATAAAATCATCACTAGTTCACTTAAAATGTAAACATAATAAACTTCGTGAATTCCATCAATTAATTGAATAAGGCTTGCTTCTGATGCAGCATCTCTTTGTTGTTTTATTCAAACAACATAAGCAATTAACAACCCAAAACCATGGCGAGGATTTATACCAACCATGAAAAATCCACTAAAGCTTACTTTTTGTATTTCTTGTAAACCTAAAGGTATAATCACACCTCAATTTAAAGCATTATTTAAAAACACTGATCTTAAAGGTTCAGTAAATATTAACATAAAAAGGAAATAATCATGGTAATTTTGTAAATAGATTAATGATTTCAATCATTGCTCAACTGATTGTATACATAACAAATGATCAAATTCAAAAAAATGACAAATCAAATATAATTGCAAACCCTACAAGTGAAAAGTTTCTAATTAACATTTATGTATAATAGTTCTGTTTTTTAGTTAAATAAACAAACAACGGAAAAATGATCATAGCTACAACTATTTGGTTAGGAGCTCCTACTTGTTTAACAGTTCTATTTACAAACTTTCAGTCAACCATCAATGTTTTATATAAATAATTATTTCCTATAATTGCACAAATAACTAGAAATGATGCTAACATCCTACCGCTAGTTTTATAAACCATATTTCCTACAGTATAAGCAACCAACACAGGAATTAAATATTTCATAGTAGAAGCAACAATTTGAGAAAATGCTTCACTGTTGAATCATCCTGTTGCAACTAATTCATTTTTATCATTATATTTTCCTAAAAACATAGTAGTAATTAGTCCTCATGCAATCAAAATACTTACAGCAGTCATAGCCATTTCGGCCATAAAACTACCAGCATTTTAAATATGTTTTTTGAGTTTTTAGCTTGATCAATAAGTGATTTATCTATATCTGATTTTATTTTAAACTCCTTGGTTTTACTCATAGTTTTTTTCTATTCAAAATTTATTTTGTCAAATGGGATTTTTGATTCTGATTGGTTTAATTTAAATAAATATTGAAGATGTTTAGTAATATAGTGAAAATCTATTAATACTTAGTTGTATTTTAAAAAACTTTAACTTTTAAAATCATATCTTGTTTGTGAACTTATAATTAGCAATAAAAAAACTGATTAGTAACCAGTTCTTTATTTATGATCTTTTAAATAATTTAAACCATTTTGATAACTTAGCAGTATAGTTTGGTGTTTTAAATCGTGTAATCTTGCATAATCTAAAATAGTTAAAATTCTTTCATTTTTACTTAGTTTTAATTCGGAATTTCTTACTAATCTTACAAGTTCATCAGTTATAAAATTGTTATTTAGTCTTTCAATTATTTGTTTTTTATATTTATTTAATTCTTTGAAGCTAAGTTGATATTTGTGATTTAAAACTAATATAACTTCATCTAAATAATTATTAACAAACCCTAATACTGAGTGATTTTTTAAAGCATCATAAACAGTTGAAAGTTTATCAAATCCAAAATTCTTATAAACAAATCATCCAAGACAGCAGTGAATAGCATTTAACATATAGAGTTTTTTTGCTATTTGTAAATCAAAGTTATTAGTATAAGTTAAATGATTAATCTGTGGTATTTTACTTGGTCACTGAGTTTGATCAACAACTCATAAATAATAATCTTCACACTTTAAATAATCACTAAAAAGATCATTATTGCTTACAATTCTGTCTACCAAAACATCAACAAAATAAATGTTAGCTTTTAAATTATAAAAATTTGTTTTAAATCAACTTGAGACTCGAATACCATTTTCACAACACATAATCACTAATGGTTGGTTTTTAAAAGTTTTATAATTAATAATTTGTTGAATATAACAAATAATATTACTCAAGTTTTTAACACCAATTGAAATAGTAACAAGACCGACATCATCTCAACTATCTTGATAATTTAAAAAATCAGTTAACTGTCAAGCACTAATATTTCTAATTTCAAACTTTTTATTTTCAGAAGTTCAGATTTCAATAATTTTTTGGTTATTTATTTTATCTACAAGCTTTTTACTATTATCAACAAAATAAATATGGTTAACGACATCTTTTAAAATTGGAGCAATAAAACCACGCCCAATGTTTCCAGCTCCAAAATGTATTACATTCATTTAGCTATTTTTAGTACTTTTTAGTCAGTTAACATAAACAAAATCTAGCAGTTGAATTGTAAGCTGAGCTTTAATTGAGTTAATGCTTCATAGTTCTGATTCATTTGTTTGAAAGTATAAATACTTATCAAATAAGTTAATCATAGAACTTTGTTTTGGACCAATTCCAACAATTTTTACTTTTGCATTTAAAGATTCAGCTATTTTTTTAATATACTCGTTTTCTCCTGAAATTGTAATTAAAATCACTAAGTCATCAGGCTTAATAGTATTAAGATAAGTTTTTATTGAAATATAATCAGATTCACTAATCGCATCTTTTTTATATCAACGCAAACGTTGAATAAAGTTTTTCGAAACATTATAAGAAAGATTAAAGGCAAATAAATATACTTTATTAGCTTTGTTGATTAGATTAGCAACATCACTAATAGGTTGATTTTTTAAATTGCTTTCTTGTTGTTTTATTGATTGGGTTAATATCTCAAAATAATCACTATAAAACTTAGTTTTATCATCAATTCTTGAGCTAATTGGAATGAATTGATTATCAATGATAATTGCATTTGAAATATCATCTAATCTGTACTTTAGTTCACTAAAACCTTTTAAATTCAACTTTTCTGCAAATCTAGTAATTTGAGTTGGATTGGTATTACACTGTTTTGAAATTTCTGTTATTGTTAAACTTCTAATATTTTGATAATTTTTTAGTAAAAAAGCACCAATATTTTTATAATCTTGACTGCAGTCTGTTTGAATAAGATCTTTAATTTTTGTTAATAAATCTATTGACATTTAATCACCTGCATTGTCATATAACTATTAGAATGATGCTTAACTTTAAAATTATTCTTTCGTACTAAAATCTATAATTTTTTCTATTGTAGGATTTTTTAATAAATCATCAAATAAATCGTCATTCATAGCATTAATTGCAATTTTTTGCAAAACATCTAATTGATCTTTTTGAGTTAATGCTAAACCTATTATTATTGTACTTCAGAATCATCTCAAATGACTGGATTTTTTAGATGGATAACAATTATTAAAGATTTTTTTAAATATTGCATAGCTTCATAAGTTCCATGTGGAATTGCAATTTTAGAACCGATATTAAATGAGGCTAATTTTTGTCTTTGATCAATAGAATCAATATATTCAGTTGGAATATCTGCTCGAGAAAAAAGTTTTTTTAGATGATCTAAACATTGTGTTTTTGATTTGAATTCTTGATTTAAATATATATTTTTAGTATCTAACATTACATCACCTGCCCACCAGTAATGTTGATTGATTGTCCTGTACAATAACTGGCTTTTTCTGAAATATAAAATAATAAAACGTTTAATACATCTTCAAAAGTACACCATCTTTTTAATGGTACTTTATCTATATAATACTTTTTAACTTCAGATTCTTTGATATTTAATTTTTTTGCATATTGTGGAATTAAACTTTCAAACATTTCTGAGTCCAAAAGATTACCCAACATTAGTGAATTAACTCTAATATTGTGTTCAGCTAAATCTAAAGCAAGACTTTGAGTTAGACCCACTCCTGCAAATTTAGCTGCTGAGTATCCCGAATTATATTTAGAACCAACTTTTCCTGACTTTGAATTTATTTGGATTATATTTCCTTTGGTATTGTTTTGAATCATTATTCTTGATGTTTGTTTAGCAGCTAAAAATAACCATCTAAATTAATTTTTAAACTTGTAACAAAGTCCTTGTATTCAAACGAAGTTATTTTTGATGATTTTGCTCAACCTGCATTATAAACCAATGTATCAATTGTTTTGTACTTTTTACCAATTTGTTGAAAAGCATTAATGACATCTACTTCATTAGTCAAATCACAAACAAAAGTATCTATTTCAGGATTTTGCTTGTTTAATTGTTCTAGTTTTTTGCTATCAATGTCTAACACCACAACTTGATAATTATTTTGATAAAGACCTTGTGCTAAAAACTTACCTAAGTTTTTTGCTTCTCCTGCAACAACTGCTAATTTTTTCATTATTTTGTATCCTTTAACTTGTCTTGATTATTATTTTTTATGATTTGATATAACTCATCATAAGTGTTTTTTCCTATGAATTGTTCTACAGAATAAATATAAGCGTGAGGTACTTTTTGCTGAGCAAAATCTTTAAAGTTTTTCATTGTCACAACAATATCATACTCATCTTGTAAATCTTTAACAGCTATGTTTGACACGTTGATCTGATAGTTATGATTTTTAACTCATTTTTTAATTAAACCAGCTGCCATAGCTGATGATCCCACTCCTGCTTTACAAGCCACAACAATTTTTTTAATATTAGTTTTGTCTAAATCTTTTTTAACGACAGTTTTTTGATCTGAAAATTCAATTCCTTCATCAGTAATCTTAAATCCTTGATTAGCGTCTAGTTGTAAGTGTTTTTTATCTCTTAATAATAGTAAGACACTAATACCAAAAGCAATCAGTGTTGATACAACAAATGACAATAAGTTAATTAATATTGCTTGAGTTCCATTTGATAAAGCAATTAGAGATATTAAACTTCCTGGACTTGGTGTGCCAATTGTTCCACCACCTAGATAAGAAGTAATAAACTGTGCACTAACAACTCCAAGCATTGTTGCTAATAACATTTTTGGTTTTTTAATTATAAAAACAAAATATACTTCATGAATTCCACCAATTGTATGAATTAATGAACTAGCTGCTGCGTTGTATCGATCTTCTTTTTTAGAAAAGATGATATATGCTAATAATAAGCCTAAACCAGGCCCTGGATTGGGATCATATAAAAAGAATATTGATCTAGGGTTTGCAACTCCAGCAGCCTTTTGAATTTCAATTTCATTATAACCAATAGGTCCTAAAACTCCGTGATTTAAAGCGTTGTTTAAAAATGAAACTTTAATTGGTTCGGTGAAAAATCCTAGTATTGGTGCAACTCATTTATTGTCTCCAAATAATTTAATGATTGAAATCATTGTAAAGGTAATCCCTCACATTACTCAACCTCAGCTTCAAAAGAAAATTAGTCCTAAAATTATTGCATATGTTGCTATACCAAAGTTTTTAACTAACATTTCTAAACCTGGATTAATTTTATGTAGATATAATTTTTCAAGTCTTTTTAGAACTAATGCAGATAAAGGACCAATAATCATTGCTCCTATAAATTGATTAGGTGAAGCGGGATGAACTTTTTGGTTTCCTACTTGCTGAAAAATGTAATTACCATAAATAATAATCAGTTCCTGTTATTGCAGCAACAATAACAAATGTAGCTATCATCCCACCTCTTAACCCATAAACTAATCTCCCACCATTAAAAGCGATTAGAATTGGTAAAAGTCATTTAATTCCAGGATCAACTAACCTACCTAACATAGGTGCGTTAAATCACCCTAATTTTTTATTATTATCAAAATCATATAAAAACATAGCTGTTCAGAGTCCTCAGGCTAATAATATTCCAATTGATGGCATAATCATTCCAGCCATGAAAGAACCAGTTTTTTGAGTTTTGACTTTAAATTTGTTTGCTCATTCTTTTTTAGTTATTTGAATGTTTGAATTCATCAATTCATTATCCTCCTTGTAAATATATTAACTTAAGATGTAAATATTTACAATAATAGGTAAATATTTTATGAAAAAGTTTTAATGAACATTTTTTAAAAAATTATAAGTATACTTTTTTTTACTTGACTATAACTTTTATTGTTATTAATATAAAAAAATAAGACTTTAAGAATTTATTATTATAGTGATCTAACAAAAATCCAAACACAGTTAATGGTGTTTGGACTAAATTTAAAGTAAATTTTGTTAAGTTATAAATCATTTATTAATAATTTTTAGTACATTAAAAGACTTGGTTTTTTATTAAAAACTCATGAACTTTTTCATCGATAAAATTATTATTCATTAGTTCTTTAATTATATATAGTTTTTCTGAATTTATATTAAGGTCAGAAAATCATTTCTCACAATTACTGTTTTTACTTTTTTCCCAATCTAATATATTTAATAACTCATTAAGACTATACTTTTTAAGTCTTGTTAACTTATTTAAAATGATGTTGTTTTCTTTTTTTAAACTTGTTTGTAGTTCAATTGATTCTTTTTTAATATTATCAATTCAAGTTTTTAGTGATTGATTTGTTTTAATAAATTCTTGGTTAAACTCGTCTAAAGTGTAGATCGCAGATAATAGTTGGTTTTCTTTTTTGTACACCACAGATATCTTATCTATTTTACCTTCTAATAGATTTGCTAAAGGATCACTATTTTCTTTCAAAGAAGTATTTTTATAATTATTAAGATAATTATCTTTAATACAAGCGGTATTTTCATAAGAAATTTTGATTATTTCTGTTCTTAATTCTAATATCTTTGATACAATTAAGTAATTGAGATTTAATAGATTTTTTAATGCAAAATAATTTTGATCTAATTTGTTATTTAATTCTGTGTTAGTCCAATTTAAAAAGTTGTTGTAGTTTGTAAATATCTTGTTAATAACACCATTTTGCTTTTGCAATTCAGCAAATTCTTCTGGTAGTAAATTTTTAATGATTAAGGCACTGAATAAAACCTCTGTAATCTCATTTTTATTATTTTTATTAATAATGGGTTCTAAAATTTTAAACTCATTTACTATGTTTTGTAAGAGTCTTATATTAGGTATGACATTTAAAATACTTTGAATTTTTTTATAAGAAATTTCCTTTTTATTCGCTTTAGCTAAAACTTCTTCAACAACTTTAGTTGAATTTTTGACAGAAGCTACAGGTATTATAAAATCAAAAAATTTAGTTCTGCTTTCTGCATCAAAAATTGCATCAGATATCATGTAAATAAATTTAACTCTTCATTTTGAGCTCATTATTTTACAATGCTTGTTTACAAGATTATTAATTTGTTTTAGTCTTTCAAATATTTTAATATCATTAAATCGATCCAAATCTTCAAAAACTATAAATTTTCTTTTTGAACTATGTATCAAATAGATTATTTCTTTTATTTCTTTTTCCAAAATAGTTTCTTCACTAAGAGATTTAGTTGATGTCTCAATATTTATACCTTTAATATTTATTTTGTGTATTCTTAGTCGTAGTTTGCTTCAAAAAAAATAGGCAAGAACATATAAAATTATTCCTAAAACAAAAATAAGCAAGAGAGATATTAAAATTTTAATACCAAGAGTTCTTGCAGTATTTGGTAAATAAACTAATAATATAAAAAGCATAACAGTAACGAAAATGACAGTTAAGAAATAAACAAAGAAAAAGAAAAAATTAAACACTTTTGAACCGGTAAAATTTTGTTGTACCTTATTCTTATACAGTGGTATTACTTGAGAATCTATCTGTACAACCAAATCATTAATTATTTGTCTTTCTATTCTATTGTAAAAAAGTGTGTCATGTTTTTTTGACTTATCATTTTTATCTAATTCATTATTTTGGTTATATTTACCAAAGGTTATAGTTAAAGTCTGAGAAAATTTGTTATTTTTTCTTAGATAATTTTTTTCATAAGTTCTTCAAATCGTACTTTTTCCAGAACCATAAGCTCCAGTTATTGCTATGTTAAATATATTTTCATTTGTTGTAGCAAAATACAAAGAGTCTTTATAAGACTCTTCTATATCTTTTTCTTTCATAACATTGGGTGTTAAAGCATTAAAATCAGCTATGTTTGAATCTTCAATTTTTGGTTCTTTTTTTCTTATTCACGGAATTTTCAAGAATATAACCTCCATAATTTCTAATAAAAAATTTTACATTTCAATTGCCTTAGGATCTAATAAAAAATTTTTAGCCCTATGTATAAAATCCCATTTTTATCACGATGTTCTAAAATATCATCATAACAATGATAATTTTTTTGTAGTTATTTTTTACTTTTAATAGCAGTTTAATTTCTTTATCTTTTTTTCTAAATCATCAGTGTTAAGCGCAACTTAAATATAATATTTTGTGTCAATTAAATTTGCAATAAAATCAATTTCTAAATTATATACATTACGAAGTTTTTCACTTTTGTCATTATATAAAATATGACCAATATCAACATTAAAACCTTTAGATTTTAATTCATTAAAAACAATATTTTTACTATATGACTAAAATCTAGATTAGAAAAATTTAGTCATGCGTTTCTTAGACAAAGGTCAGCAAAATAATACTTTAAAGGTGTTGAAAAATATTTAGCACCTTTAATATCATAACGCTTTGCTTTAGAAATAATAAATGAGCCTTGAAAATAACTAATATTTTTAAAAACTGTATTTGAAATAATCTTGACTTTAGTTTCAAGCAAAATCTCCTATATTATATGAAATAAAGTTTAGTAATGTTTCTTTATATCTTTTTAAAATATCGTGAGTGTAAGTTGTTTTAAATAGGAATATTTAAAATAATTATTAGTTACACAAAAATTTATATAGAATTTTATTGTTTTTCTTCATTACTAAATTTTGAAAATTTAGATAATAAAATTCAAGCACATTAGGTGTGCTTGAATAACTAATATAAATTATATTTAATTTTGCTTTTTAAGTTGTATTATCTTTAACTAAAACAAATAATCAAGCTAAATCAAAATACATTTTTTGCTCAATATCTTTTAATAAAAAATAACTTTTAAAAACTTCTAGCTATTTAGTAAACTTTGTTCCACTTAATCCTTGTAGAACTTTGTCGGCTTGCTCTAGTGAACCTATATAAACAGGTTTACCATTAGTTTGTCTAACAAATGACATAGCAGCTTTAATTTTAGGAAGCATTGATCCTACTGCAAAATGACCTTCAGAAATATAATTTTCTGCTTCTGATATTGTTAATGAATCAAGTGCTTGTTCATTTGGTCTTTTATAATTAATCATCACTTTATCAATAGCAGTTAAGATAATTAAACTTTCTGCATCAATTATTTCAGCAATTTTAGCAGCGGCAAAATCTTTATCAATCACTGCTGCGATACCTACTAATTTATCATTTTCTAAATAAACAGGTATTCCTCCACCTCCACCAGCAATTGTGATAAATGAATTATTAACTAATTGTAATAAGATTTCTTTTTCAACAATATCAATTGGTTTTGGTGAAGCTATAACTCTTCTTCATCCTCTTCCTGCGTCTTCAGCAACTGTTCATAAGTTTTTTTTAGCTAGCATTTTAGCTTCTTGTTCACTCATAAATGAACCTATTGGTTTTGATGGTTTTAAAAATGATGGGTCATTTTTGTCAACTAAAGTTTGGGTAACTATTGTTGCAATGTGTTTATTTAATTTTCTTAATCTTAATTCATTATTAATTGCTTGTTGTAAGTGATAACCTATATAACCCTGACTCATAGCACCACACTCAGGAAAGTCTAACACAGGTGATTTTTGTTGATTTTTGTTTGCTATATCAAAGGCATTATTGATCATACCAACTTGAGGTCCGTTTCCATGTACAATAACAATGTCATTACCTTGTTCAATAAAATCAGCTAACGCTTTAGCAGTTTTTTTAACGATTTCTTTTTGTTCTATAGGCGAATTTCCTAGAGCATTTCCACCTACTGCAATAACTATTTTTGACATTTAAAACTCCTCTTTTGAAATATCTTGTCAATTGTTTTGTTTTTTGTCTATTTGTATGCATATATTTGTCAGTATCACTATTAGTAGTATAGTATGATTTTTAATTATTTTTGCTTAATAGATTGTGTTGTTATCAAACCTTGTTCAGATGCTATAAAAAATAAATCATCACTTATTTATCTAGCTATACTTGTAATTCTTGTGTTAGATAAAACTTTATCTGCTTGTAAAGTCAAAGATAATTGATTTTAATGATTTTGTAAAATTTCAAACATTTACACTATTTTAATTATTTACCAATTGTAGCAACCATAATTGCTTTAATTGTATGTAATCTGTTTTCTGCTTCTTCAAATACAACAGAATGTTTTGATTCAAATACTTCATCTGTTACTTCCATTTCTCTTAGGCCAAATTTTTTATAGATTTCTTGAGAAACTTCTGTATTTAAATCGTGAAATGCTGGTAAACAATGCATAAAAATAACATCTGGTTTAGCTACTTTAATTGCATCGATATTTACTTGGTATGGTTTTAATAATTTAATTCTTGACTCTCAAACTTCTTCTGATTCACCCATTGAAACCCAAACATCAGTATAAATTACATCAGCATCTTTACATGCAACTTTCATATCATCAACTAGATTAATAGTAGCACCAGTTTCTTTTGCAATCTCTTTACATTGATCTACAAGTTCTTGAGTTGGTCATAATTCTTTTGGTGCTGCTGCAACAAAATGCATACCCATTTTAGCACATCCAATCATTAATGAATTGCTTACATTATTTCTGGCATCTCCTGCAAAAACAAACTTTAGTCCTTTTAGATTGTCTTTGTATTCTTCTATTGTTAAAAAGTCAGCAAGAACTTGAGTCGGATGAAACTGATCTGTTAATCCATTATAAACAGGAACACCTGAGTGTCGCGCTAATTTTTCAACAATTTTTTGATCAAATCCTCTAAACTGAATCGCGTCATACATTCTTCCTAAAACTCTGGCACTATCTGCTACTGATTCTTTTTTGTTAAATTGTGATCCAGAAGGTCCTAGATATGTAACATGAGCGCCTTGATCTAAAGCAGCAACTTCAAATGCACATCTAGTTCTTGTTGAATCTTTTTGAAATAGTAAAACAACATTTTTTCCTTGCATTGTTTTAATTTCATTTCCTGTGTATTTAGCTTTTTTTAAGTCCTTAGATAAATCTAATAAATATCTTATTTCTCTTGGGGTAAAGTCTAATAATGTTAATAAACTTCTACCTTTTAAATTTAAAGCCATATCTTTATCCTACCTAGTATCTTTTAATTTCTTGTAAATCTTCTCTTCATAGCGGCATAGTCATACATCTTGGTCCACCTCTACCGCGCGATAATTCTGATGAAGCAATAGTTAATACTTCAACACCAGCTTTTCTTAATAAGTCAATTGTTACTCAATTGCGGTCATAAGCAATAACTTTACCTGGTCTTAATGTTATAACATTAGTTCCATCACTTCATTGTTCTCTACCAGCTGCAACAGCATCATCACCACCACACCTAATAATCTGAACTTCTCTTCCTACTGCATCAGTTAATAATTCAATTAGTGTTTTTTTAATTTCTTTAGTTTCTTTTTTTGTAATTTCATAAATTTTAAATTCATCAAGATGATCAAAAATTAATGGATGAGCGATAAATTTATCATAATCAATGTTTGTAAATACTGTGTCTAAATGCATAAATGCACGAGATTTTGGAAGATCTAAAACAATAACTTTAGCATAACTTGATTCTGGATCAGCAAATAATTCTTTGCTAAATTTTTCAACTGCTTTTAGCGTTGTTCTTTGAGTAACTCCAATTATTAAAGTCTCTTTATTTAAAACTAAAATATCTCCCCCTTCAATGGTTTGATCTTTTCAATCTCTTTGATAGTAGTAAGGTACTTGATTTGCAAATCTATTGTGATGTTTAAATACTAAATCAGGAAAAATGGTTTCTCTGTTTCTTGTTTCTGATCACATTCTGTTCATTGTTATTCCATGACCAACAGTTGCAAATGGGTCTCTTTGAAATAAAACGTTTGGTAGTGGGTCTGCTACAAATGGATATGCTTTATTTCCCTCATCAATACCTAATTCAAGTTTTTTAGTTCCAGCGATCATTTTTTTAATCATTCTATAATTATCTAGGCTACTAATAAAATCACGGTATTTATCTTGATATTTAGCTTCAATATTAGCTTCAAAAATAAATTGATCAATGAATTTCTCTCTTAATTCTGGGTGTTGATCTAAAGTTTCTGATGCTAATTTTTCAATGTATAACACTTCTACTCCATTATCACGCATAATTTTAGTAAAAGCATCATGTTCTTGGATAGCTACATCTTTAAACGGAACATCATCAAATAGCAATTTTTCTAAAAGTTCAGGAGTTAAATTTTCAACTTCTTCACCTGGCCTATGAACAAGAACAGTTTTTAATGTTCCTATTTCAGAAAAAACATTTAACTTTTTCTCCATATTCAATATATACCTCCCAACAATGATCTAAAACGATCACAATTTTATTATTACAAAAGCAAAAGATATAAACAAGATAGCAAAAAAACTTGAAATCTCATCTACTTTAAACTACTTAAAAATTTTAAAATTTTACTAAAAGGTTCATTCAATTTTGTATTACTAATTGGTATTAAAAATTAAAAGAATATTTACTTTTCAAATTTGTTTGTAGTGATATATTTGTTACTTTTCAGTTATTTAAATTTGATTGCCATCATTTTTATTTTAATATGAGTTAAAAAGTTGTTGCCACCATTTGAATAATAAGGTTAAGAGTTATTTATGTGACTTAAATATTAAGCTGTATAAATTATTAGTAATTTAAAAGAGATTAAGATTAATTAATAAAATTTTACTTTTAATTTAGAAATCTACTAAATCTCATGAGACAGACTATCTTGAATAAAAAATAAAGATACTTTTTTTGAATTTATATAAAATAGGTTCTTTAATTAGTTCTTATGAATAAAAGATCAATTCACTAAAGCTTGATTAGCACAATAATAGAATTGTAAATTCTGAATATGTTTTATTTATTTTTTATAATATTGACTAAATTTATACTATTTTTTCTCATTTTATCGGGAAAATTAACTAAAATAACACTCTAAAAATTTATTCTATGACAGGAAGAATTTCAAACTTGTCACATCTTGAATCAAATAAAATAATAAACAACTTAATTGATTAACTATTTATAAAATACTAATTATTTTATAGTCCAAATAACCAGTATTTATCATAATTATTATTTATTTTCTAAATTTATACCTTGTTTTAAATGCATAACATGTTTGACTTTTCGGTTCTTTTTGAAAATAAACTATACAAAATTAACTAGATACTACATTGTTTTTAAATCATTAAATTGATTTTATTAATCTTCAACTATTGGTTAAATTTACATTAAATTGATCACATTTTATCGCAAAACCTAGCTTAAATATAATTTTTATTTTATGAGTAGATGATTTTAGTAATTACATTTTTTGTTACTTTTTATAAAAAAAAGAATTACTCAAGTAGCTATATTTTTAATATTTCAAAAAAACAGTTTTTACTAATAATATAGAAACTGCTTTATCGGTTTACTCCACATCATTTAGTTTTATAAAAATTATTAAGGTAAGATTCGTTCTTTGAACTACGGTTTATTTTTATGTACCTTAATAATTTTTATAAATCTTTAATATTTTTTTATTTTTTGAAAATTTTTATACAACTGATAAAAATAATGATAGTATATTGATGTACACCTATAAAAACACAACAAAAACTATAAAAAAACAAGGTTATCAATAGTTAGCCTTGTTTTTTGTTTTTAAGCTTATAAATTCAGAACTCGTCTGTTTAATCAGACGAGTCTTTTACACAACTACGCTTTACAGTTTCGATTAAAATCAATTCTTAAAAAATGAACGAAATAATTTAGTATACAAAACTATAAAATAAATTCTAAAAATATAGTTTAATTTATTCACTTTTAAAAACATTAGCATACATTATAATATAAAAACATATAGGGAGTACATATGAATAATAAAGTAGTTAATATAATTAGTTTTGGTAGGTTAAAGGGTGGAGTTGGGAAGACAACTCTTAATTTGAATATTGCTGGAGCTTTAGCTAATCAGGGTAAGAAAATTCTTGTCATTGATTTTAATCCACAAGCTAGCATTACTCAAACTCTAAGACAATCAGTCGAACAAGTTCAAAGTGTTAAAGGTTCAGAACAATGACTTTCTAATGAAGTTAGCTACGATGAACTGAGAGAAACTATTTTTCCTAGTTTTATTGAAAATATTGATTTTGTAGCTTCAACTTCAGTTTTAGAAAAGCAAAATAGAGAGTTAGTTTCAAAGCCAAGCAGAGAAAAAAGATTAATTTCTAATATCATTAAAATTGGAGAAGAGCAAAATCTTCTGACTAATTACGATCATATTATTATTGATACAAATCCTGCATTTGATCCCATTACTGAAAATGTTTATATAGCTTGTGCATTTAGAGACGGAGTTATTCAAGTTGTAAATGATGATCCTTTTTCTTTAACTGGAGCTATTAAGAACTTAAAAATATGAGAGAAAAAGTATATGAATGATAGATTTTCTAAAGTACCTAATGCTTTGAAAGGTATTTTAGTGAATAAAGTCAAATCAAACAATTTATTAAAAAATATAATTAAAACACTAAATAGTGACGATTTTGTGTTTAAAGACTTGGTTTTAAGAACTATCATTATTGAAAATGCTGCCATCAAAAAATCCATATTCCAACAAAACACAAAGCAAGATAAGATTAAATTGGATTTTGCAATTAATAATAAAAAGTTAAATAATTGACAAAAGCCTAAATGAATTAAGGAAAATGAAAATCTAAATAAGCTAATTAACAACGGAAATCCAATAGCTAATTTAGTTTTAGAACTAAAGGACAAACAAATAATTAAATAAATTCAAAAAAGGAAACATTGTATGAAATCTTTTTTCATATGAATTAAACGATTTTTTGTAAAGTTATGAGAAATTATACTTTCAATTTGATATTGAATTAATAGGATTATCTATTATCTGATAAGTACTTTGGGGTGAATAATTAAAGTAGTTTATATCATCATTACACTTGTACTTATAGGCTATACTATTTATCTTTTAATTACAGACTTGAAAAATGGAACAATAGCGATCGTCTTTTTATTCATTTGATTATCGTTTTGGTATTACTATCAAAAAAACAAATCTTAATAAGTCTTAAGCAAGCACCTTGAATGAGTGCTTGTTTTTTATAGGAGGTTAATATGAAATTAAATTTTGATCTTTTTGCAAAAGGATTTTCATTTTTAAATGAAATGTTTGAGCAAAAAGCTAATGAAATTAACAGACTAGAAAGAGAATTTAGAGAAATAAAAAGAAAAACACTTCATCCAGATTGACGTGTTTTTAGACGTTATAAGCGAAAATGAATTACATTTGGTGGTGAGTTTGAGTTGAACTTAACTATGTATGAAGTTATTGATAAACTAACCAATAAGCCTAAACGCTTTGTGTATTATCATCATCAAAAACTAAAAGAATTGCGACATTCAAAATATGATATAGATATTCTAAAACTTACTATTTGATTTTATTTAATGGAATCTAAGATTCCATTATTTTTAAGAGAATTATTACCTAGTAAGCAATTGTTTAATCATTATTTAAAATCGACAAATATCCATCAAATAATAGATGAGAAAAACCGAGAAATCCTTAAGAAAAATTATCACGAATTAGAAAAATCAAATGAACAAATTTATATTGAAATGGATGATTTTTATATTAATCATCAACAAAAGAACAATAAGAAAATGAGAGTTAGAGAAGCAATCTTTCATAAAGTAAATAAGACAAAACTAGATAGTGTTATTAACTTGTTTTTTACTAAAAATGGACGAGAAAGACAATGAATATAACAATTTGAACTACGTCTTTTCAAATCTCAAGGAATTTATAAAACCTATTAAAAACGATTCAGAAATAGTTATTAATGGAGATGTATCACGATGGATCCAAACTCTTGCTAAGCAGCTAAATGTAAACTTTTCACTAGATCTTTTTCATATTAAAAGAGGACTAAATTTAACTTTTGGAACAAACAAATTTGCAAGTAAAGCTAATAAAAAGTTTTTTAATAAATACTATAGTAAAAGGTTCAATTCATCTTGAAAAGATGTCTTTGAGTATGCAATTTTTAGTGAAGACTTAGACTTTTTCAAAGAAAACTATTTAGATTTTTTAACACAAGCAAAGCGTGAAAATGCATCAAAATCAATAATCATAAATGCTAGAAACTTTTACAAAATGATAGTAAATAATAGCAAATGATTGTTTGAGAACAAACAAAATCTAAGTAGTTTTACAGAACATTTTGTCTTTAATTCCTTTAAAAAACACATAGTGAAACAACAGTCTTTATATGCTTTTGACAACATAAAAACGTTGGTAACATTCAAGAATTTATTGAAAAATCAGGCAACTGTTTTTTTATAGTTTTTTTAGGGATGATGCTGTTTTTATCTAAAATCAATAACTGCTCTACCTATAAAATCACCTTTTTCAAGCTTTTCAAATATTTCGGCAACTTGATCTAATTTAACTATTTTAGTTACTTCAGATTTAACTAAACCTCTAGTAGCATAATCTAGTGCTTCTTGTAAATCTTTGCGAGTACCTACAATTGATCCGGCTAATTCACGCTCTAATAGTACAGTTCAAAATATAGAAACAGCAAACTCATCTTTTCCTAATTTATCTTTAGCAGGTAAACCTACTAATACTTGACGTCCACCACGTCTAAGCATTTCCATACCTTGACTAGTTACTGATGATGCAACTGATGTGTTAATTACACCATGAGCTCCACCATTTGTAACTTCAATAACTTTTTCAATAGCATTAACTTTTTTACTATTAAAAGCAAACTCTGCTCCTGATTTTAAAGCTAAATCAACTTTTTCATCTGCTATATCAATACCAATAACTCTATAACCCATAGCTTTTGCATATTGAATAGCCATTTGACCCAATCCACCAACTCCAATAACAACTATGAAATTTCCAGGTTTTAATTTAGCTTGTTTGACAGCTTTATAAGTAGTTACACCAGCACAAACAACCGGAGCACCAGTTATGACATCTAATTGCTTTGGAACTAAACCAACAAAATCCTCATGTCCAATTGCATATTCAGCAAATGACCCATCTTTTGTATAAGCTGACATATTTTGATCAGGACATAATGTTTCTCTACCAGTTAAACAATATTCACAATGTCCGCATGTGTCATGTAATCAGGCTAAACAAACTCGATCACCAACTTTTAGATGTGTACATCCTGGTCCTAGTTTTGCAACAATACCAATACCTTCATGACCAGGAATCAAAGGATATTTCGGTTCTACTAATCAGTCATAATTTGCTGCATGTAAATCTGTATGACAAATTCCGCTAGTTTCCATTTTAATTAAAACTTCTTTTTCCTTTGGTTCAGGAATATCTACTAATTCTACACTTCATTTACGTGATTCACGAACCACAAAAGCTTTCATCTTTGCCATAAAAATAAAATACCTCGTAGTGAAAATACATAATAAATATTTATTTTTTAATATATTTACAACTAAATTATAACTTTTAACTAAAACACTTAAAAGAAAAGATCTACAGATATATCCTGCTAGACTATAAATTAGAACCACATTATTAAGAATAAAAATTTATTAAGATAAAGGCTTTTAATTACAAAATAAAAAAGGTTCACCTTACTTTGAACTATGTGAATTAAATAAAGTATAAACAACTTTTACAACAAAAACTCATAAGTATCTTTTTGTGCTAATACTTAAAATAGTTTTCAAAAGTATTTGTTAAAATGTTTTATTTAACTTATACTGTTTTCATTTAATAAAAATTCTTTTACTGAGATATACAAAATACCATTATCATCATATTTTGCAAAAGTATCATTTCCTAAGATTACTATTTTTTTAAATGAATCATTAATTTTTTTTAATGATGCTATTTCTTGTTCTTTTTTTTCAAAAGAATCTATATTTAACGCTGATTGAATATAATATCTTTTATCTGCTTTGTTAACTACAAAATCAACTTCTAAACGCACTTCTTTTCTTGGATCTGAACTCTTATTATCATAAATAACAACTCCAACATCAACTAGATAACCGCGTCTTTTTAACTCATTGTATATGATATTTTCTTGGATATGATTTTGCTCATCTTGTCTAAAGTTAATTCTTGCATTTCTTAAACCAAGATCAGTAAAATAATATTTTAGTGGAGTTGAAAAATATCTACCACCCTTAACATCATATCTTTTTGAACTATCAATTATAAAAGCATCTTCAAAATAATCTAAATAGTTTTTAATAGTATTAGCAGAAATATTAATCTTATTTTCTGAAGCAAATCTTTTCATAAGTTTTGAAGGATTAGTTAAAGATCCAATTGATGAAGAAATAAAATCTAACAATATATTAAGAACCTCAGTCTGGTTTGAAATATTATTTCTTTCAGCTATATCCTTTATATAAATTTCATTAAAAAGATTAGTTAGATATTTTTTCTTATCTTGTTCAGTTTTTAAACTATAAACCTCAGGCATTCCACCAAAATAACAATATTGTTTAAACGCTTGTTGTCTATCAGTATATAGTTGACAAACTTCACTAAAAGATAAAGGATTTAAACGAATTTCATCTCCTCTTCCTCTAAACTGAGTAAGAATATCAGATGATAACATTTTTGAATTGCTTCCAGTGACATAAACATCAAGATTTTCTCTTTTGACTAGACTTAATAATACGTCAATAAAAGTTACTTGATAAGTGCTGTTTTCATGATAAGGATTTTTTATTGCTTCACAATACTGAATTTCATCTATCATTACATAATATTTTTTATTTTTATCAACAATTAAAGATTTGATATATTCACTTAATTTTAAAGGGTTACGATGCTCTAAAAAATCGATATTTTCTAGAGATAAGGTTATGATTTGATCTTTTGTGACTTGATTTGATAATAAATATTCATAAAATAAATTAAAAAGCAAATAAGATTTACCACATCGTCTTATCCCAGTTATTATTTTCACTTTCTTGTTGTCTTTTTTATCTATTAGTTGATTTAAGTAAAAGTCTCTTTTAAAGTTCATAACATACCCCATAGAAGATTAAGTCGGAATTCCGAGTATTTATTATAAGTATAACAAAAAAGCTAATGTACAGAAGATTAAGTCGGAATTCCGAGTATTTTTTCTAAACTCTTTAATTAAAGTCAGCTCAGATTTGACTGTTTTTCTAATTAAAGATTTTGATTTTTAACTATAAGATTTAAGGAATTTACTAACACTTGAGAACAGTGAAAAGTAGGGGATATGTTTGAGGTTGGTAGGGGTTATGTCGTTCCAAAGAAACATATTTATAACAGTAAATTTGGTGAATACATATATCCTATATATTCTTCTCAAACAACAAATAACGGATTACTAGGTTACTACAATAATTTTCTAAATTCTAACTCTATAACATGAACTACCGATGGAGCTAATGCTGGTACTGTATATTACAGAGAAGGTAGATTTTATGCAACAAATGTATGTGGAATACTATCTAGAAAACATTTTACACCTAACCTTTATTTGTCATTATCTCTTTCTAAAGTTGCTTATAAACATGTAACTAAAGTTGGTAATCCTAAATTAATGAATAATGTTATGTCAAGCATAGAATTAACAATCACATCAAATATAGATGAACAATATAAAATATCATCTCTATTTTCTAACCTAGATTCACTAATCACCTTTCATCAGCGTGGGTATAATGGAGGTAAAAAGTGAAAAAAGATGACATACTACTATACAAATATTTTCAAAATTGGATAAATGTATACAAGAGAGGATCGATTAGAAATGTAAGTTTTAAAAAATATGAACTTACATTAGATTGAATTATAAAATTAGCACCAAGTATTAGATTATGTGACCTAGACAGAATAACTTATCAAGAAATTATTAACCAATACGCAAAAGATCACGAAAGACAAACTACAATGGATTTTCACCATCATTTGAAAAGTTGCTTGTTAGATGCATTTGATGAAGGATTGCTATCTAAAGATCCGACTAGAAAAGTTGTTATTAAAGGAAAACCAGCAAAACCTAAAAAAATAAAATTTTTAAGTAACTTTGAGTTACAGTTATTGTTAAAACAATTAAACTTAAAAGATTCTTTAAATTTTGATTAATTAATATTTTTAATAGCTAAAACTGGACTAAGATTTTCAGAAGCTATTGCACTAACTCCTGAAGATTTTGATTTTACTAAACAACTTTTAAATATTTCTAAAACATGAAACTATAAAGAAACAGGTGGTTTTTTGCCAACTAAAAATAAGTCTTCGATCAGAAAAATTCAACTTGACTGACAAACAATATCTAGATTTGCTTCTCTTGTTCAGGGACTAGAAAGTAATAAACCTATCTTTGTTTTTAAAGATAAAATATTTAATTCTACAATAAATGATACTTTAGCAAGAAGATGCAAAAAGGCAAATATTCCAGTGATTAGTATTCACGGATTAAGACATACTCATGCATCAATTTTGCTATATGCTGGTGTATCTATAGCTTCAGTTGCTAAGAGACTAGGACATTCAAGTATGAATACCACTGAAAGAATTTATCTACACATAATCAATGAGTTAGAAAACAAAGACATTGATCTTGTTATGAGATCTATTTCAACATTAAATTAGTATAAATAATATTATTACCCACGAAAAAAAACACCACACAAGTGTGGTGTTTTTTTGACTATTTTATAATTATTTGATTTTTTTAGCTTTTATTCTTTGTTCTTGAATAAATTCTTGAACGTAATTTCTAAATTTAAAAGGTTTTACTTTAAATAAAGGAGTGTTAAATTTATCTGATAAAACTTGTTTAACTTGTTGAGTAAATTTACCGTTACATAAATTATCTAATCTTCCATTGGCATTAATAATATCATCAGAGTTAATTATTTTTTTTAGCTCGTTTTCATCTAAATTCATTTCAATAGCAAAATCTTTTATTTTTTGATCATTTTCTTCGTTTACTTTTTTTCTAACATATTCTCATAAACTAAAATCAGTATAAGGAAGATTTTTTGAAATTGACAAATGTACACCTATTTCAGCATAACGTTGGTATTCTTTTGGAAACTTATAAACTTCTTTAAATAGTGTATTTTTCAATTGTTCACGTTCTGCTATTAAGTCTTTGCTTTCACTTTTTAAAAGTTTTTCATCAATATCTAGTATTCTTAGTACTAAGCTTTTTATATAGTTATCATCAACATAGATAAATCAAGATGAATTATCAACATCAGCTAATTCAACTAAAAGATCTAGTTCACCTGAATTTACTGATAAATTATCAAATTTAGAAAAATCAATTTCTTTTATTCTTGTACTAATTAATTGAAACTGATCTTTAGTCATTGAAATTTTTTCTTGATCTTTTTTTCAGTTAAAGTTTAATATTTTAGCGCTATTTAAATTTTTTCTTAATTCTTTATACTCATGCAATAGTTTTTTAGCATCATCTTCTGATATTTTTTCTTCATCAGGAACTGATTCAAACTCAGCATATCCTCACATTCTAAAAATTTCTTTAATCTCATTAAATGACGAATCAATTCTTGCACAAAATAAATCTAAACTTTTTGGTTCAGCCATTGATGGATCAATTCCTGAATAAAGTCTTAAGGCTTCGTCCATATTTCATCTCATCAGAGTTGGTTGTCTGAAAAAAATTACGTTTCCATTAGGTTTTTTGTCAGATTTTATTGTTCTGTTTGTTCTTGATATTGCTTGAATTAAATGCTCATATTCAAGCACTTTGTCAAAATAAACAGTGTTAATGTACTTAGAATCATATCCTGTTAATAATTGGTTAACTACTATTAAAAGATCTAATTTTTTTTCATCTTGTAAGTTAATGTACGGATCTTTTTGAGCTAATCTTTTTTGTACATCTTCTTTAAAATTATTGTGATCATTAGGATTTTGAATATTAAAATTGGTATTAAAATCTTTGTTATATCTTGTGATGATCTTTTTTATTGATTCTAATTTTCCTAACCCTTTAGAAACATCATCTGATTCTTCAGTAATATCTGTGCTACGATCAAATAAGGCGCTAAATTTTAAATCAAATGCTCTTTTTTGTACTTCTTGATCAAAAATATCAAAATATTCAATCGCATCTTTAATTGATGATGTAGCTAATATTGCACTAAAGCTTTTATCAACACTTTTGTTTTTTCATTGATCTAATATGTCTTTAACAATTTCTTGTTTCATTTGGTTTTGTTTTTGATTATTTATTAAAGAAAAGAGATCTTTTTCAAATTTTAAAATCTGTTCATCTTGATTATGAAATGAATTTTTTAGTTTATTTAGTTTTTCACTAGCAAGTTTGTGGTTGTCGTTTTGATTATTTAAATAATTTTCTTTTACACAAATAAAAGGTAATAAAACTTTGTCAATATATCTGTATTCACAGTTAAATGAAAGAACTTTGCCATCATTAATACCGTGTTCCATTGTGTATTTATGAAGTTCTTGACCAAAGTTTTGTTCAGTTGTTAAGTCATTTTTTGCATTTTCTTTACGTATTGGTGTTCCTGTAAAACCAAACAAAACTGAATTAGAAATATTTTCAGTTATGTTCTTATACATCTCTCCAAAAGTTGTTCTATGTGCTTCATCAAAAATAAAGACAATTCGTTTTTGAGAAATTTTATTTAGTTCTTTATAATAGTTTTCTTCTCTAACTCTTGATTGCTTATGAATTGAAGTAATAATAAGTTTTTGTTTTATAGATTCAGTTGTTAATTGTTTAACTAAATCATTAGTTGAAGTAGCTTCAACAACATCAATTTTGCTAGATGAATTAAACTTTTTAAAAGCATTTTTTGTTTGAAGTCCAAGTTCAATTCTATCAACAACAAATAAAATAATGTCTGCTTGATTTCATTCTAAAAGAAGCGTAGCTAATTTAAAACTAGTAAGAGTTTTACCTGAGCCTGTAGTATGTCAAACATATCCACCTTTTACACTTTGTGTTGTTTTTTGTTGGAAAAATTCTTTTTTAAAAAATTTATCTTGAATTTTATTAACCGCGTGAACTTGATAACTTCCTAATATTTTTAAATTATTATCACTACTATCAGCAATTGTATAATCTGAAATCATTCGATGTGCTGTAGGAATACTTAGAAATTGTCTAACCAATTCCAATCAATTATTAACAGGTTTATTATCAAAATCAGTTCATTTTAAAAATTTATCTTCAACTATTTCTTTATAACTATTAGAATTAGGCATATATATCATTTCATTAGGTTTCATTGCAACAACAACTTGAACTAATTTAAAAATACCTCTATAAAATCCTAGTCTTGAATAATTTTTAATTTGATTAATTGCTTTTTCAATACCATTATTGGTATTTTTTAATTCAATATGAATTAAAGGCATTCCATTAAATAACAACATTAAATCAGCTCTTTTTTGACCACTAATAGTATTTGTAGTTACTTGTCTTGCAATCTGATAAACATTATTTCCAGCATTTATATCATGTCTATAAAAAATTCTTAAATGAACTTGCTTACCATACTTTTTTTGATCCAACTCATTTGTTCTTTTTATTCCTATAAACTCACCAGTAATTAAAATATTAGAATCTACAAACGTGTTGCACTTTCTAACCTCATTAAGTACCTGTTCCATTTCATCATCAGATAAATCTATACCATTTAAAACGTCTTTATTATTTTCAGATAGGATGTCTTTTCAGTTTCTAATAAGTTGTTCTTCTGTAACATTATTTAAAATTGCATCACAATTTTTTGTTAAATTTTTTGGATCAACAAAACCTTTTCATCCGTATTCTTGTAGACTATTGACTATTGCTTTTTCAAATTCTTGTTCGTTAGTAAAATACATACTTCCTCCTACACAAACATCTTTTCAAGTAATGCGTTTTTTACATTTTTTAATAGTTCAAGCTTACGCTGATGAAGGGTGATTAGTGAATCTAGATTATAAAATAGAGATGAGATTTTAGACTGTTCATTTATAAAAGGAATACAATAAATTTTTTTACCATAATCTTTAAAATAGATATGAGGTATTGTAGAACCATTTATCTCTTTAGAGAAGTTACTTTTGCTACTAATTAAAAAATAAATGAATCTTATATTTGAATTATTGGCTAAAATAACTCCCATAGTGCTTAAAACCATAGTATTTTTAGGTAGTAATCTTGTTGTTCCTGCTGCTGCTCCATATTTTATTATCGATATATATTCTTCAGTAATTGGTTGATTATTTGTTTTTCCTGCAATTTTATTTGCATCATAAACATCATATTTTTCATTATGTGTTAGATCTTTCAAAGTCATTCTTGATGACTGGTATTTAACAAGCTCATTGAATTTTTCCTGTTCTCAAGTGTTAGTAAATTCCTTAAATCTTATAGTTGGAAACTGTGATTTTTCGTCACAAAACATTTTCTCAAGTAATCTATTTTTTGCATTTTTTAAAAGATTTAACTTACACTGATGAAAAGCGATCAGTTGATCAAGGTTAGAAAGTAAAGTTACTAACTTTTCTCTTTCTTGAAAATTTTTTGGAATTTTAATAATGGAATTTCTTATTTTTTCAGAATTAAGGTTTGCTTGAGTTCCTGTTGATATCAAGCGAAATCAGTAATTTTGTAAATCACATTTTTTAAAATAGTAAAAAAGATATTTTCTAATAGAATCATCTTTTATTACCATGCTATAAAAAGCTTGTGAAGTTGCCGTATCATTGTTTAAAATACCTATTTTTCCGATAGTTGCATATATTGATAAGGTTAAAGACCCTTTTGGTACAACTCAAGCACTAGATGAGTTTAGTCCTTCCTTTGTTATTTTCTTTTCAGTTGAGTAAATGTGTCCATCTGTCTTAGTTAAATCAGAAATCGTTAAGAATGGTATTTTTCCATTGTAATATTTTGGATTAGAAGTGTTGGGTGTTCCACCTGTTCCACCTCTATCTACTATATTTTCTAATTTTTCCTGTTCTCAAGTGTTAGTAAATTCCTTAAATCTTATCTTTGGAAATAATTCATTTTGCTTCATTTTAACTACCACCTAGCACTTTAATTAATTCATTAATTGCTCTCATATCATCTTCTTCACCTTTAAGATCTTTTAATAAATTAATCAATTCTTTTTCATTAGTTAGGATCTGTTTATTGATATCTTCTAAAGTGTCTTTGTACTTTTCGGATAATAATTCAAATTTAGAAACATAGCCATCAATTATATCGATTGGTTTTTGTTCAAACATTTTAATAATATTTTCAAGTCACTTTGTTACTAATAATTGATAAAACTCGTTTTCAGACAAGCTCAAGTACTTATTATATGAATCGTTTACTAATTGTTTATCAGTTGAGTTTATGTATTTTTTAATTTCTGCTTGCTTAGTATAAAGTTTAGAAAGATTTGTTATTTTGTCTTCAAAAGAATCTTCAATAATTGCTTGATTAGCTTTTATGATCTCTTTTGCTAGGTTTTCTATTTTAGTTTTATTAAATTCTTCTTTTTCAGAATCATAGGTTTCATCTATTTTATCTTCTTCAGCAATTGAATCTAAAAGATCTTGAATTTCAAGATTAATTTCTTCTTGTCTTTCTTGTTGAGCAATTAAATCATCATAAATATTTTTAAAATAAGTATTTTGAATAAGCTCTGGATCTAAGATGGTGGAAGATCATTTTTTAACTGTTTGTTGTTCAGATTCTTTCTTTTTAACTTCTCATTCTACTTCTGATTCATCTTTTAATATTTCTAGATAAATATTTTGGCTAGGTTTATTTTCATTGTCATTGTAGTATTTTGAAATTAATTCAACGTCTTCTTTAATAACATCAATATTATCCATCACTATTTGATACAGATCATATTTATCAATTAAAGCAATATCAGCAATTTTAGTAAAAATATAATCAGTAAGTAATTTTTCAATTTCACTTAGATCAATATCTTTAATCTGATTAATTGAAGGAATTAAAGTTTTAAAATTATTTAAAAAGTTTTTTGACAATATTTTAAATGATTCTAAATATCTATTAACATCACTATCTGAGTAAATAACATCTCTTATTTGTTCTTGACTTACTTTTAAATCAAAGTAGTTATTTTGATTTAAAACAAATAGCTTATCTTTAATATTTACAAATACTGCAAAAAAATTATCAAAAAAAGCTAATTCTTGTTTGCTTATTCCACCAATCATTAAAGAATGAAGATCGTATTGTTCTTGTTTTTTAAAATTATCAATATATCTTGAAATATTTAAGTTAAATTCATTTTCTCTAATTTCTTCGAGTTTAATAATTCTTGAAAAGTTTTCAACTTGACTTCTATTATTGACAATATCAGCTATTTTTTTAATTTGAGACTTGCTAAACTTATTATTTTTTCCATCTTTAATATACAGTTGAGATGCATCAACAAACAAAATATCATTAGTTTGTCTTTGTTTTTTTAAAATCATAATAATTGTAGGAATACCTGTTCCAAAAAACATATTAGAAGGTAGTCCTATAATTGTGTCTATTTGACCTTTTTCTACAAGTTTTTGACGAATTTGTTTTTCTGAATTACCTCTAAACAACACTCCGTGAGGTAAAACAATCGCCATAATTCCTTTAGAATCAACATGATATAAATCATGTAATAAGAAAGCATAATCTGCTTTACTTTTAGGAGCTATTCCATATTCAATATTTCTAAAATCATCTTTATGCTTTTCTGGACTTCATTTTTGAGAATAAGGTGGATTAGAAACAACTACATCAACTGTTAAACGTTTGTAAGTACTTAAGTCTTCATTTTCAAACATGGGTCAGTCTATTTCTAAAGTGTCTCCTCTTCTAACATGAATTTCAGAAGGATTGATATTTCTCATGATTAAATTCATTCTAGTTAAGTTAAAAGTATCTGATTTAAGCTCTTGAGCATAATATGTAACTGGGCTTGAATCTTTATTGTATTTTTTAAATTCATCTCCAATATTTAAAAGCAAAGACCCTGAACCACTAGTTGGATCATAAACTTTGATAATAGATCTATCTTTTAAATGATAAGCAACAATTTTAGACATTAGTTCTGATACTTCGTGTGGAGTGTAAAATTCTCCGGCTTTTTTTCCTGCACTTGAAGCAAATTGTGCGATCAAATACTCATAAACAAAGCCTAAAAGATCATAGTCTTGCTTTGTTGTAGGAATTTTGTTCATTGTATCTAACAAATTAAGAATTGTCTCAGTTTGTTCAGTTGCATTTTTTCCTAATTTATCTAATTCATTTTGAAACTTAGAAAAAATATTTTCAAATAAATATTTGTATTATTCGTTAATACTTGTATTAAAGTCCATAAAAGCTTCTTGAAAGTTTTGAATGTTAAGTTTATTTTTATTTTTTATTCAAGAACTAAATAAATTTCTATATTCAATAAAATATCCATTTTGGTTAACACAATCTTGTCTTATTTGTTCAATTTCATCAATGTTTTCCAAAGATGTATTATCATCAAATTCAAAATTTGAAAAATCAAACTTATTATCTAGATACTTAAGATCACTTTTTCAAATGTCATTTGCAAGTATTCAATTTATTTGCTTTTCACATAAAAATTTATACAAAAGCATGCCTAGAATGTAATCTTTATATTCATAAGCATCTAAATTTTTTCTTAAATTATTAGCAGATTCTCAAATAATCGAACCTAGCTTTTGTTTTGTCATTTTATTATTCATGCCTTTTTAACTCCTTATGTTAAAGACTATAATTAATTATACTCTTAAAATTAATTGTTATAAAATGCTCAAAATCGCATTTAATTTCAACTATTCAAAAGCTAAATTAATTGCATAATTATTAAAAATAATCTATTAATTTTATAAATTATTAACAGAATAAAAATTAACTAATTGCAGTTAAATAATTAAATTATATTAGCAAAATACCTTTAAAAATAGCTCTAAAATAACTAGTAATTCAAATCTCTATCACTCATTTAAAAAGTCTATTAAAAACGATTAATACTTGTCTGTTAACTAGTAGAAGTAATCTAAAATTTTGAGTATTTATAAAAAATTACTGATTGATATAATAAAAATTGAAGATGGTTAAATAAACTAAAATGATTTGTTAATAAGTTTATGCACTATCTTTAAATTCAAAGTCAAAAAACTTATTTAAGGAGAATTAATATATGAAAATAGGTTTGCCAAAAGAAATTAAGGCTCAAGAATTTCGTGTTGGATTAACTCCAAGCAATGTTGTTGATCTAGTTAAAGCAGGACATGAAGTTCTAGTTGAAACAGGAGCTGGAATTGGTAGTGGTTTTGAAGATGCTGAATATCAACAAGCTGGGGCAAAAATAACTGATAATGTTATAGATGTTTGAAAGCAAGAAATGATTGTTAAAGTTAAAGAACCTTTAAAAGCAGAATATAAATACTTTTATCCAAATCAAATCATCTTTACATACTTTCATTTAGCAGATCAAAAAGAATTAACAGATGAATTAATTAAAAATAAAGTTGTTGCAATTGCTTATGAAACAATCCAAACTTCAGATCGTAAACTTCCATTGCTAAGACCAATGAGTGAAGTGGCTGGTAGAATGGCAGTTTTAACAGCCTGTGGTTTACTGACTAGAACAACAAAAGATGCGATTGGAATGGTTGTAAGCGGAACACCAGGAACTCCAAAAGCTAACTTTACAATTATTGGTGGGGGAGTAGCTGGAGCGGCTGCAACAAGAATGGCTAGTTCAATTGGAGCTAATGTCACAATTATTGAATTTAATGAAGACAGAATTAGAGAATTATATGATCAATATGCAGACCGAGCAACTATTTTAAAATCTAATCATAAAAATATCGCTGAAGCTGTTAAAAATAGTGATGTTGTGATTTCAACTGTCTTAATTCCAGGTAAAAAAGCTCCAAAATTAGTAACTGAAGAAATGGTTAAATCAATGAGAAAAAATAGCATTATTATTGATGTTGCAATTGATCAAGGAGCTAGTGTTGAAACAATTGATCATCCAACAACACACGCTGAACCAACATTTATTAGACATGATGTGATTCATTATTCAGTTCCAAATATTCCTGGAGCCGTTCCAAGAACATCAACTATTGGTTTATCTAATGCAACTATTGCTTATACTTTAGAAATTGCAAGTAAAGGATGAAAACAAGCTGCGAGAACAAATAACGCAATCAAACTAGGACTTCAAACTGTTGATGGTAAAATAGTTTATAAAAATGTTGCTGAATCATTAAACTTAGCCTACACAAATGTTGATGAAGTTTTAAACTAATTTCACGATATTAATTTGAATAAAAACCTAGTCAGCTATTGACTAGGTTTTATTTTGATTATTATTTAATTTTTTTAATTGTAATCTTATAAGGTTTAGCAATGTCTTTAATTTCAACAGTAGTTCCTTCTTTTTTACCTAACATTGCTTTAGCAATTGGTGATTCATTAGAAATTAGGTTTGAAAAAGGATCGGCTTCAATTGCTCCCACTATTTTAATTTCTCTAGTTTTTTTGTCTAAATTAGAAACAAATTCCACTGTTGAACCAATCTTAACTTCTCCATTTTTTTCAGCTTTAGTATCTTCAATCACTTTAGCTCTATTAATTAATGATTCAACTTCTTTAATTCTTGCTTCAACTTCTGCTTGTCTATTTCTAGCAGCATCATAATCTGCATTTTCGCTTAAATCACCTTGATTACGTGCTTCAACCAGCTCTTCAATTACTTTAGGTCTTATCACTTCTAATAAATTTTTAAGCTCAAGTTTTAATTCTTCTAAACCTTCTTGAGTTAGAATAATTTCTTGTGACATCTTCATTCTCCTTGCATCTTTTTGATTATATAATATTGCATTTTAAAGTTCTATAATAAGTTTTTTGCTTAATTACTTATTAAAATGTTTATAGACTAAGTTAGCACTTTTTTTATTTTTAATAACTTTATTTAAACTATCAAAATCAGCATTCTTAATATTATCAATAGTTTTAAAATGCTTGTATAGTTCTTGGCTAGTTTTTTTACCAATGCCTTTAATTGTTAATAACTGGTCTTGAATTTGGTTATGATATTTTTTCCTAAATCCTGATTTTGCGTACTGATCAACTCTAAGCTGAATATTTGATAATCAGTTATAAAGTTTTTTAAACTGTTTGATTTCAATAATTTGACCATAAACATCAATTAGTTTGTCAGTTTTATGATGTTGATCTTTAACCAATCCAATAACATCAATTTCTAAGTTAAGTTCACTTAAAATTTCTCTGGCTGCTGTAATTTGAATTTTAGCTCCATCAACAATTATTAAATCAGGAAGTTTTTCATCAGCTTGAATTTTTTTAGTAAATCTTTTATTAATCATAAATTTTAGACGATCAAAATCAGAAGTATAACTTGCATCAATATTATATTTTCTAAATTCATTTCTAATTGGTTTAGCATTTTTATAAACAACACAAGCTCCAGTAATAAATTGGTTGTAAATATTTGAAATATCAAACATTTCAATATAACCTGGATATCTTTTTATATTACTAATTTGATGCAATAAGTTAAGAATTTCTTGTTCATCACCTACATTAACATTCTTTGAAATTGCTGCTTTTAAGATTAGCTCTTTAGCATTATTTTTAGCTAAATTAACTAAAAGATTTTCTTGTTTATTTAATGCATGGGAACTAAATTTTAAAATATTTTCATCTAGTTCTAATAGCTCAATATCATTTGGAACTAATAAAACATCAGGAGTAATATTTTTAGCATAAATCTGTTGTAAAAAACTATTTAATAATTCTACTAGATCTTGCTGATCATAATCTTGAGCATATTCATCTTTAAAAGTTAATTGACCAGCGCGATAAAATAAAATTACAAAGACAATTTTATTTTCGCTGATTTGATAGTTAATAATATCAATATTTTTATCACTTTGAAACTCTACATTTTGTTTAGTTGTAATAAATTCTAAACTTTGGAGTTGTTCTTTAATTCTTTGGGCTTGTTCAAATTGTAACATCTCACTTGCTTTGTTCATTTGATTAATTAAACTAGTTTTGACTTGTGAAATATCACCTTTAAAAAACTTATCAATCTGTTTAATTTGCTGTTCATAATAACTAAAATCAACATCTTTAAAACATGCTCCTGAGCATTGGTTTAAATGATAATACAAACACGGTTTATGATCTTTATTGTTGCATCTTTTTAAAGGGAAAAGTCGTTGTAAAGTTAACAGAATTGCTCTAGCATTACTTTTTTGAGGTAATGGACCATAGTTTCTTAAAGCTTTTTTATCATATTTTCTTAGATATTTATAACTAGGATCTTTTTGATTAGTAATTACAATGTAAGGATAAGCTTTATCATCATTTAACAAAATATTGTATTTAGGATGGTATTTTTTAATTAAGTTTTCTTCTAAAATTAATGATTCTTTTTCATTATTAACAACAAAATAATTAAGATCACTAATCTCACGAACCAGTCTTGTAGTTTTTATGTTATGCGCTCTGTTAAAATATGAACTAACTCTTTTTTTTAGATTTTTAGCTTTACCTACATAAATAACTTGATTCAAACTATTTAAATATAAATAACAACCAGGTTTATTAGGTAATAAGTTAACTTTTTCTTTTAGATCCATAATTTCACTTCCTTGTAATTAGTTATTGAATGTAAAATTATCGTCACTAAAGAATGAATTATCTAAAAGATGAGTTTTAGTTTTTAGTTCGTATCAATTAATTAAGCCTTCATAATCATTAACTTGTTGTGCTAACTTATTAGAATTAGTTTTTGAAATTTCTTGATTATTTTGATTATTATTATTTGTTTTTAATTTATCATTTCAAATTATTTCAAAGTTTTTTAATTTCTCAGGTTCAAAATCGCTATAAATAGGTAATTCAATAATTAAATCACTATTATTTAAACCTCTTTTATTAAATGCTTGTAGACTATCTCAATCATCTTGCTTAGTATTACTAAAGTTTAGATCATTAGAATTTTGTTCATCAACAACTACTTGTTGATTTATTGAACTGTTTTTAACTGCTGATTTAAAAAATCTTAATGCTTTGATTGATTTTTTGTTTTTAAATTTAAATAATTTTAACCAATCACCAGTAAACACTCAAACAACAAATAGCAATAATAAAACACAATAAACTACATAAGCTCCAGGCAATGAAAAATACCATAAAATAGCTACACTAAAAAATCCAGTGATTCCTGATCCTAAATAAAGATTAAAATACCCATTATGATTAATTAAATAATCACTAGTTTTAGTAAAGTAATTATCACTAAAAACTAAATGTTCATATCAAGTATGATTATAAAAACCTATAAGTTGTTTAAAAAGATTTGCTTGTCATAAACTTTCAACTTTATAAACTTGATTAGATGAAACAATTTTATTTTGTGCAAATAAAACAGTTAGTAATACTAAACTTATAAAAATAGCAAATAAAATAAAACTTATAAAAACTATCAATTTAAATTTAAATGTAAATTTATATTTGAAATTAAAAAAAAGCTGTACACTTCAACAAAATAGCACTAAATAAACTAAATACTTAGTTCATCCAAATAGATAATTAAAAAAAAGATCATCAAAAAACTGACCAATTACAGTGATTCTTGCAACACTAATCAGACAAAAAGTAAATAATCCTAAACCACTAACAACTCAAATAATTGAATCTTGCTTACGCTTTTTTTGTTTTGGTTGAAAAATAGCTATTTTCTGTTGCTGAGAATAAGTACTATTTTGATCTATACTTTTTTGCTTATGCATGATCTGGTTCCTTGCTATTTTTAAGTTAACTACATTTATTATTATTATATAAAAATTGACATTAAAAATTTAATAACAAAAATAGACTGAGTATGTTAATACCCATTCTTAAATAATAAGTTTTGATTTAAATTGATTATTTTTAAATCAAATATTTAACCTATTTATTTACAATTGATAAATGTAGTTTAGTTTTTTAACTTTATATTGATTTTAAGTTGATAGTATTTCTTGATTAAATAAATTAATTTTTAGCTTTTTGTGAATTTTTAGCTGAAAAGACATGTTTTTTTCTTAGTTGTTTTGATGTAAATACTTTTCCATCAGTTTCATTAATAATTACTAAAACAATTGGATTTTTTCCTGATTCTTGTTTTACTAGGTTTCTAACTTTATTTGTGATATCTTTTTTAATTTCGGTTATATCGTATTTAGATGGATTTTTTTTAAAGATAGCTTGACCTTCTAAAATTAAATTTGTTACTTCTTTTTGAATGATTTTAAAAATAGGATTATCTTCTTGAATGTATAATACTCCACGCATTTGCGTATCAATCAATGAAACTAATTCTTTATTTCTAGCATCTATTGTTGCTCCAACAATAATTACTCCATCAGTTGCTAATTGTTTTCTTTCATTTAAAACAATCGATCCAACATCTCCGATTCCAACACCATCAACATAAACATTACCCTCTTCAACTACGTGTTCTGAAATTGCTAAATGTTTTTTAGATAAAACTAAAGTTTCACCATTATCAATTAGTCCAACATTTTCGGGTGCTACTCCTGCTGAAATTGCTGCTTGTTCAGCTTTTAAAAACTCTTTATATAAGGCTTTGATTGGAATAAAATATTTTGGTTTTAATAAAGAAGTCATTAATTTAATATCTTCAAAACTAGCTCTCATTGATCAAATATTTTTATCACTTAAAGCAATTAGTTTAGCATCAGTTCTAGCTAGTTCATCTAGAATTTGAGCATGTCTTTTTTCAATTCCAGCTGCTGGTGGGGTTGCTAAAATAATTAAATCTTTTTTTGTAAATTCAACAACATTATCCATTCCTGTAGCAATTTTCATTAGTTTAGAATATAGATCATCACCTGTACCTGAAATGATTAAAATTCCATCTTCTGATTTCATATACTCTTCAATGCTGATTAATGAAGACTTAGAAATTACTAAATTTTTGCTAATTAAATTGGATTTTAAAATAGCATCCATTGTTCGACCATAAACTGCTATTTTACGGTTATTTTCAATTGCAGCCATACAAATTTCACTTAATTTATAAATGTCTTCTTCAAAAATCCCAATTACAATTTTGGTTTTTTTATCTTTAAATGGTGAAGCTATATATTTATCAATTTTATGATTGGGTACTGTAAAATCTGTTCTTGAAGCAAATTCTGCATCAGAAATAAATGCTAAAACACCTTTTTTAGAAATTTCAGATATATGAGTAAAGTCTGTTGAAAAGTATGATTGTTCTTTTCCATCAATAATATAATCTCCCATATAAATAACTGAACCTAAGTTAGTGTGAAATGCATAACCAAATGATTGTGGAGATGATGAAGTTGTTCTAAATATTTCCACTTTTGTATCTCCAACTTTAATGATATCTTTGTCTTTTACAACATTAAAAAACTTTTCCTTATGCTTTAATCTCATTCTTTCAATTTTAATTTTTGCTAGTAATTCAGTGATCTCATTGCAATAAACAGGTACATCTAATTCTTTTAAAATATAACCTAAAGCACCAATGTTATAAGCACTTGGATTTGTCAAAAAGACTGCTTTAATTTTCTTTTTATTTTGTTTAACATAGTCTAATTTAGGAATCACAGTATCAATTCCTAAAATGCCTTTTTCTGGATATTTAAGCCCAGCATCTAATATAAAAAAATCATCATTGATTTCTAAGACGTAAAGGTTTTTTCCTCTTTCATCTTGCCCACCAATAGCTGTGAATCTAATATTTGGCATTATAAAATTCCTTTCAAATTATAAAAATATTTCACTAATCGCGTTAAATTCGTTAGATTAGTTACAAGCTGTCATCTCTAATATATTTTAGCCTATAAAAATTAATAATCAAAAGAAAACCAGAAAGTCAAATTTTATCTAGTTTTAAAATTTAAGTTATTTAAAATTTATAGTATTTTTTTGTAACTAAAAAATGATGTGAAAAATTCCACATCACAGATATTAATTATTAAATGAAACTATTTTTCGTCTCTTTTTAGGTTTTTAATTTTGCTAATCTCTCTATCAAAATTTTCTATTGCTTTTTTAACTGCCTGTTCATATTTTTGTTTTGAAGATTCTAATTTTTCAATTGGCTCTTTAAATTTTTCAAAGAATTTTTTATGTTCTTCAAAAGTATTGTTAATTATAATTTCGGCTTCTTTTTTAGCTTGATCTTCGATTGCTTTGTTAATAACTTCAATATTATGTTTAAAGACATCAGTTAAAAACTTCTTTTCAGCTTCTGATTTGGCAGTTTGTAAAAATTTTTCAAGTTTAGCTTTATATTCTTGTTCAAAATTCTCAGTAATTTTTTTACCTGGTTTAACTTTATCTTCTTTAATAGCTTCTTCTTTAGTTTTTTCTTCAAATATTCTACCGAAATCTTTATTTGGGTCTTTAGAAAATTTTTCTTTAATCTTTTCTAATTTTTTGATTAATGCATCTCACTCTTCAGCTGTATACTTAGTTTTTGCTTCAGCTATGATACTATTATATTCTTGTTCAAATTCTTCAGATGCTTTTTTAATTTCAGCAGTAAACTTATCAACTATTACTTGTTGTTGATTTAAGTTTTTTTGTTCTTTATTAGTACAAGCAACTGCAACAGTTCCAGTGGAAACAATTAGTCCTACTGCTCCTAAAATTGATAACAGTTTTTTCATAAATCAAACCTTTCACCTTAAAAATAAATATTTTTTTAAATCAATTTAAAATTCTTTTTAAAAGTAAAAAAGATTAATTATTTAGATTTTATTTGAATGTATTTTATTTGAATTCTTAGATATTATGTATACAAATTAATTTTATTTTTTTATTTTTATTAAAACAAGTAAACTCTTTGCTAAACTTTATTCTTAGATTATTATTTAATTTAAACTAATCTTAAAACACTCAAAAACTTATCAAATGGCTAAGTATTTTAATCGATCTTATAAACACATTTTTTAAAAGCACATAAACAATCCAAAATTTATTTTTACTTATCTTTGGATTTGAGATTAAATATAAATTTTAATTGCTTATAGCATTATTAAAAATTAGAAATTTATTTTAAATTTGCACTTGATTTTAATTTGAAAATAACTTTAACAGTTCTTTTAAATTTGCTTTCTAAAATTTACTTGTTAGAAACAATAAAAGCAATAATTTTAACTTTCATTTTTAAAGCTTTTTGTGGTTGACTAACTAATTATTTTTAAATTGTTTTTATTTAATTAATTTTTAGTAGCATTATTAATTTGAAAATTTTAGAAATAATTTCATTGTCTTTAATTGCTGCATCACCTAAATTCTGTAACTTTAGTTAAGATTGATAATGCTTTTTGATATCTAAAGTTTTTACTATCTTTTTTAGCTTTAATAGTTACAATTTTAGAATTTTTATTATAAATAATTTATAAAGTTGAATTAACTACAAAACTTAATTCAAGTCAATTTGTCGGCTCAATAAAAATTAAATTCTTTATAGACACTACTTTAAACACATCAAATTTTGATAATCTTAATAACGATTAACAACAA
This sequence comes from Mycoplasma putrefaciens KS1, assembly GCF_000224105.1. NCBI lineage: Bacteria > Bacillati > Mycoplasmatota > Mollicutes > Mycoplasmatales > Mycoplasmataceae > Mycoplasma > Mycoplasma putrefaciens. Next base: position 593,762 of record NC_015946.1, read on the forward strand.
GTTAACTTAACTAATAGAATTAACACACAAGCTAGAAATTTAAAATGAATTATACCTAGTTGTCATGCAACACCAGTTGTAGAATTTGCTACAAATTTCTTCTGATATCAAAGATGAAAACTAATTAAGCAATGAAATAAACCTTTAAAATCAACAAATAAAAAAGTAAGTTTAATAGTTAAACAAAAAGCAACTCTTGTTATCAAGTCGCTTTTTAAACAAAATTTAAACTTTTATTGTGATGGTTGTTATTTGAAATTTGTGATTAGAGTCAATTCTAGTTATTACAAAGTAGTTATCCTGATTAAAATAACCATATAACCAAAAAGAATTATTATCCTTTGCTAAGTATATTTAATTTATAAAATTATTAAATTTCTTTAATCCATTATTAGATAAATCTTTAAAATAATAATTATTTTATAATTTGTGTTATGTTGCAATTTTAAAAGGTAAGCTTCTATTTAAGGTTAAGCTAGTATGAGATGATTTTTAATATCACCTTTTTAAAATTTATTTAACTAAATTTTATTAGTAATTAATTTATTTATATAATAAAACCTAGCATAAATAAACTAAAAATAAATAACTACTAATCTAACATTGTAAATGCGAACGACTGATTATTCTAGAGAAAAAACTAATAATATATTTAGTTTTTTATAAGATTATTCTTTTGAATAATACTTAAAGTATATTAATCTTTAAATTCAAAAAATAAAAGAGTTTTGACTTAATTTTCACATTAAATTTGATAAAGTTTTAATCTTAAACCTTAGAATTTTGTGGTAAAAATAGAATTGATTTTAAGAGTTTAGTAGATATTTAAATTAGTTTATGTTCTTGTTATATTAAGATTTAAAACGAAACGCGGTTTATGATCTTGTTTTCAGTTAGATGATGTATTTTTGTCAAAATTTTTTCATTGCTTAACATTTTCTTGAACTTTTCATCCGCTTATATCTTGATTGAATGAAGTTGCATTCTCAAACATTGATTCCATAATAGATACTTTTGAAGTATCTCAAGAATTTAGAGGTTGGTTGAAGTTTTTAGCATTCTCAAACATTCGTCTCATATCAATTACTTTTGAAGTGTTTCAAGTGTTTAGCGGTTGGTTGAAGTTTTCAGCATCAGCAAACATCTTAGCCATATTAGTTACATTTAAAGTCTTTCAATTTGAAATATTCTGATTGAAATTTTTAGCACCAAAAAACATGTAATCCATTCTAGATACTTTTGAAGTATCTCAAGAGTTTAGAGGTTGGTTGAAGTTTTTAGCAAAAGCAAACATATCACTCATATTAGTTACTTTTGAAGTATCTCAGGTGTTTAGTGCTTGGTTAAAGTTGGTTGCGCCATGAAATATTTTACTCATATCAGTTACTTTTGAAGTGTTTCAAGTGTTTAGCGGTTGGTTGAAGTTAGTTGCTTTATGAAACATATAACTCATATTAGTTACTTTTGAAGTATCTCAGGAGCTTAGAGGTTTGTTGAAGTTTTCAGCAAAAGCAAACATGTAACTCATATCAGTTACTTTTGAAGTATCTCATTTTGATAAATCACCATTAAATAAAGACATTCTAAAAGCACTTTGCATACTTTTAATATTTGATGTGTCTCAATTTTCAATACCTATTGCTTTGCTATTAATGTTACTATTAGAAAATACATATTTTAGCAAAGTGATTTCTTTTGGAAGAGTTGGTGGAACGTCTTGAACTTGTCCGGGCATTTGCATAATCTGAATGTCTCTTCCCGATTTACCAGGCTCAAGAAAAACAACAACTTTTGAATAACCTATTTGAAGTACTTCATAACTTGTTTTTTGAGGATCGATTTTTTTATTATTAGTTTCTTCTCAATTTGAGATAGAAAATATTTTTCCATTACTTGATGGGTTTGAATCTGATTTTAAAACTTTTAATATTATAGGTCTTGTTGAATCATTAACTTTACCAATATCTAAGTTAAATAAATCATTATCATAGCTAACATTTAACTTATAATCATTATTTTTCAAATCAAGTTTAGTATTTTTATCTGAAATGTTATTAAATTCTATTTTAAGTTCTTTTATCTTGGGTCTAACTTGTTTTAAAACATATTTAAAGTTGTCTTCAACATCTTGAAATGTTTCTATTGAGCTACGTTTATTTTTAAAGTGATCATTTCAAATAGATTTCATGTACTCTATGTCTGCTTTTATTCTAAGCTCATTATTGTCTGGTGTTGGTTGAGGTTCAGGAACAGGTGGCTTTGGAGCTGGTTCAGGACGTGGTTGAGGGGTTGGTTGTGGCGGAGTTGGAGTTGGTGGAACTGGTTCAGGACTTGGCTCTGGACTAGGAGTTGGACCAGGAGCAGGTGCTGGCTCTGGAGTTGGTGGAACTGGTTCAGGACTTGGCTCTGGACTAGGAGTTGGACCAGGAGCAGGTGCTGGCTCTGGAGTTGGTGGAACAGGTGGTTCTGGTGGAACTGGAACTGGTGCTGGAGAAGGTTCGGGTTGTGGATCGGGTTTGGGTTCAGGTCTTGGTGTAGGTTGAGGATCTGGTTTATCATCAGGTCTTGGATCTGGACTAGGTTGTGGTGTTGGAGTTGGTTGAGGGTTTGGAGTTGGATTTATATTAGAGTCATCTGGTTTTGGTGAGGGTGATGGACCTGGTTCTGGGGTTGGTGGTTTAGGAGATATATCAGCGTCAGGATTAGGTTTGACATTTGGAGTTGGATTTGGAGATGGATCAGAATTATTATTTGGTCTAGGTTGACAGAATTTAACAACTGATGTCACAGTTGCAGCAGCCACCAAAACTGTTATCAATCCTGTAATACCAATTATTTTTAGAGTCTTATTTTTGTTATGACTTGATAGTTTATTCTCTTCATTTGATTGTTGATTATCACTATCATTTTGTTTTTTATCAATTTCATTAAGTTGAACTTGATCTTCATTGCTATTGGTTTTTTTGTGCATAATAGTCTTTCTCCAATTTTAGGTTTATTAAATTATTAGAGTTAGAAATTGAGAACATCTATTATTAATTGTCTATTAAATTAGTTAAAAAAGCAAGGCTAGGCTAGACCCCTTGAAATCTTATCTATTTTGAACCGATGAACAACTAGTTAAATGTTAAGAAATAAAAATATGAGAACTTTAATTACTATCAAAGTAAAAAAAAGAATACCAGTTAACTATGGCTAAAGATAACATAACTGTTAGAAATAAATACTTAGCAAAAAGACTTCATTGTTTGATATCAACTATCAAAAAATTGAAAAGAGAAATTAAACAATCTTATTTACTGGGTACTACTATTAGAACCAGTCACAGAAATTTAAATAAAAGAAACTAAAATACAATGATAATGAGATAAAATAGTTAGCCAAAATATTTAAAAGTAATCTGAAAATAGCCGGAAGTTCTGATAATACTAGTTCATCTTTTTTTAACTTTGAAAAACTTTTATTTGAATTTGTCTTACTTTACAGATAAAAAAAGAAATATCATTTTTTCAACTTCATAACGTTTTATTAAGTAAGGATTTGTAAGTTCTTATGTAACTAAAAAGATAATAGAACTGCAAAAAATAATAGAAGATCAATTTCAATTAAACAACCAAGTTATTACAAGGTAAAAATCACTATTTGTGAGTCAAAATGAAAGCTGAAATATTGAAAAATATAAACCTCAAACATCTAAAGAACTTTATCAATAGTTAAATTACTAATCAAATGAATCAAACATAAATTTAGAAATATTAATGAGCTAATTAATAAAGTAAATGAATTTTTATTGAAATTAAACTCAATGAATTTGATCATACAATTTGAAATAAAAACAATGCTCGCTGAATTTAACTAGTGAATATAGGTTCATTGTAGGCACAAATATTTATAATATTTAATTAATTCATTTTTAATGAAATCAGACATTATATTTTATTAGCTAAAAGCATTATAAAGGTTTAGGTAGTAACAAAAAAACCCATTTCCAGCAGTGTCTGGATTTGGGGTAGAATAAGTTTTACATAGTTATGTAATATATTTATTAAAATTTAAGAATTTATTTTTTATCTGCAATTGGTTTCAATTTAAAAGTAACTTCAACAGTTCCTTTGAATTTAGTCTTTGACGCTTCTCTATCAGCAACAGTAATTTTTACTTTCATTTTTCCTGAAGGTTCATTTGTTGCTTGACCAATTAATTTCAAATCTTCTTTTTCTAGTTTACCTTTAGTTGTTTTGTTTAACTCAAGAGTTTTTGTGATAATTTCATCACCTTTAATTGGTGTGTCACCTAAATCAGTAACTTTAATTAAAGTTGATAGATCCATTCTGATAAATCCATCTTTAAAAGTAACTGTTTTTTCACCTTTAAAGTTTTTACTATCTTTTTTAGCTTTAATAGTTGCACCATTTCTTCTAGAATTGTAAACAACTTCAACTTGGTTAGCTGGTAAATTTAAACCAGGATTTTCATTATTAACAGCTTCAATAACTTTACTTGAGTCATTTCAATCATTTCTTGGGAACACAATTTCAGTAACTTTAATTTCTGTTGCTAAATCTTTAATGACTGTTTTTTGACAAGCAACTGCAATTGCACCAGTTGAAGCAATTAGCCCTGCTGCACCTAAAACTGATAATAATTTTTTCATAAATATCAATACCTTTCATCACAAAAAATGAATATTTCTCAAATCATTTCAAAATGCTTTTTAAGAACAAAAAGTAAGTTAACTAATTATTAAACATCTTTTCTACTTAGGTTTTTAGACATTATGTATACTACCTAATTTTACTTTCTCGTCTTTATCAAAGCAAGTACTCTTTTGTTAAATTATTTTTAGATTTTCAAAGTTTAAATTTGCCAAAAATTAAACTACTACTTTTTTGAACGATCAAGACAATACTAAAAATAATTACTAGTTTTTTACTTGTTAATATAAAACAAATTCAAGCAAGAACCCTTGCTTGAATTTATGGCTTTTTAAGTATTAACCAAAAATCATACTAGATTTGTTAATTTTCTTGGTAATCTGTTTTTAGAGATATATAAGTCTAATATATTTTTCCAATTCGAGGCTTATCAAATCTGCTTCAACTTTTAGTACCTTGATCTCAAGAGACGGTGTTCTTTTTCCCCTTTTTTGTCTCTTCATTTATTTTCTTAACATTTCAGTTTTTTAGTATTTTGCTAAATGATTTTGCATTGAAAAATCCAAAATTTATAGTTTTTACATTCTTAACTTCTCAAGCTATATAATGATCTTTTTTTGGAAGGCTTGGATGCATTCTTGTAGATTGAATGTCTGAAGATATATCTCTATTAAATGATTCAGCATCTCTGAATATATTATCTAAGTTTTCTACTTTTATGGTATTTCAATTTTCGATATTACCATTAAATGATGTTGCTCCTCAAAACATACCTTCAAGAGATGTAATTCTTGCAGTATCTCAAGTCATGTATTCTTTATTTCCGACTTTAATTTTTTTTGTAATCATATCTTGATTAAATTTCTTAGCATTTTTAAATAGTTTTGTAATATCTTCAACTCATGTAATGTTTCATTTATCAATGCTCTGATTAAACATTTCGGCACTTTCGAACATACTATTAATTCTTCTAACACTTGAAGTGTCTCAAGCATTGTAATTCTTACCATTAACATTCACTTGTTTAGTGTTAATGTTTTGGTTAAATGCTTTAGCATTGTTAAACATGTGATTCATATAAAACACTTTCGAAGTATCTCAATTAGTAATTGATTGGTTGTTAAATGATGAATTAGCAAACATATGACTCATATCAATTACATTAGAAGTATCTCAGTTTGATAAATCACCATTAAATGAAGAGTTTTTAAAAGCGCTTTGCATACTTACAATATTTGAAGTATTTCATTGCTCAATCCCAGTCATTTGATTATCAATTCTACTATCAGAAAATACCTCTTTTAGTAAAGTGATTTCTTTTGAAAGAGTTGGCGGAACATTTTGAACTTGTCCAGGCATCTTCATAATCTGGATATCTGCTTCTAAGACTGTTTTGTCTTCAGGTGAAGGACCAACTTTTGAATAACCTATTTGAAGTACTTCATAACTTGTTTTTTGAGGATCTATTTTTTTATTATTATTAGTTCCTTCTCAATTTGAAATAGAAAATATTTTTCCATTATCTGCTGGGTCTGATTCTGATTTTATAACTTTTAATATAATAGGTTTTGTTGAATCATTAAC